>NZ_JBQFUX010000002.1:0-372903 GCF_056539405.1 Ruegeria sp. BB5
AGCGCGCCCGCCTAACAAATCCCTCAAGATGCCCCCAGTCTCTCCTGAGCGTCTCCGCCGTCTCCAGCGTCCCAACACCGCCTCAGCAGCGCCGGTGAAGGGGTATTTACGGATTAGGTCTGGGACCTGCAACCCCCATTTTGAAAAAACTTCGCTTTTCCCCGCAGAAACTTACCCATCTTAATGAAATCAATAAGTTACCTTAACAATTCGTGGAAAAACCCGCTTGCAGGCTACTGAAATTGGGGGAAGGGTTGGTCTATGGGCGGAATCGTACCCAATGCTTGGTATGCGCCCGGGGCTGGGCCAAAGAAAACGCCGCCCGAGTCTCTTCGGACGGCGCAATCATTACGTTAGTCGCGTGTTTACGACAGATCGAAGCGATCCGCGTTCATCACCTTGTTCCAGGCCGAAACAAAGTCGCAGACGAATTTGCCCCCGGCATCAGCCTGACCGTAGATCTCGGCCAGCGCCCGCAGTTGCGAGTTCGACCCAAAGACCAGATCAATACGCGTGCCGGTCCACTTGACCGCCCCGCTGGCGCGGTCGCGGCCTTCATAGACGCCGTTGCCCGCAGGCTTCCACTCGGTACCCATGTCCAGCAGGTTGGTAAAGAAATCGGTGCTGAGCGTGCCGACGTTGTCAGTGAACACACCATGTGTTGTGTCGCCGAACGTTGCGCCCATTACCCGAAGCCCGCCAACCAGCGCCGTCATTTCCGGGGCTGACAGAGCCAGTAGCTGCGCCCGGTCGATCAACAGCTCTTCGGGCGATACGCTGTAGTCGGACTTTTGGTAGTTCCGGAAGCCGTCTGCAATTGGCTCCATCACCGAGAACGACTCGACATCCGTCTGATCCTGCGTCGCATCTGTGCGGCCCGGGGCGAACGGTACCTGAACCTCATGACCCGCCGCTTTGGCGGCCTGTTCAATACCGGCTGCACCGCCCAGAACGATCACATCGGCCAAAGAGACCCGTTTGTTGCCCGACTGCGCATCGTTAAACGCTTTCTGAACGCCTTCCAACGCATCCAGCGCTTTGGACAGCTTCATCGGTTCGTTCACGTCCCAGTCTTTCTGCGGCGCAAGACGGATGCGGGCGCCATTGGCTCCGCCGCGCTTGTCCGACCCGCGGAATGTCGAGGCCGAAGCCCAGGCGGTCGACACCAGTTCAGAGACCGACAGGCCGGCTGCCAGAATCTTGCTCTTCAGGTCAGCCGCATCCGTGTCGTCGATCAGGTCGTGATCCACGGCCGGTACATTGTCCTGCCACAGCAACTCTTCGGTCGGGGCCTCATCACCGATATAGTTCGAGCGCGGGCCCATATCGCGGTGGGTCAGCTTGAACCAGGCACGGGCAAAGGCGTCCGCGAACTCTTCCGGGTTCTCGTGGAACCGCTTTGAGATCGGGCCATAGATCGGGTCCATGCGCATCGCCATGTCCGCCGTTGTCATCATTGTCTTGACCTTTTTCGACGGATCATGCGCCGCAGGGGCCATATCTTCTTCTTTCACGCCGACCGGTTCCCAGATCCAGGCGCCCGAGGGGCTTTTGGTCAGGTTCCAGTCATAGCCGAACAGCAGGTCGAAATAGCCATTGTCCCATTGGATCGGGTTCGCGGTCCACGCCCCTTCGATCCCGCTGGTGGTGGTGTCGTCACCCTTGCCCGAACCGAACTTGTTTATCCAGCCAAGGCCCATTTCCTCGATCGGCGCAGCCTCGGGTTCCGGACCAACCAGATCGGGATCACCTGCGCCGTGTGCCTTGCCAAAGGTGTGACCACCCGCGACCAATGCGACTGTCTCTTCGTCATTCATTGCCATCCGACCAAACGTGTCGCGGATGTCACGACCAGAGGCCAACGCATCAGGCTGCCCGTCGGGGCCCTCGGGGTTCACATAGATCAGGCCCATCTGCACGGCGGCCAGCGGGTTTTCCAGATCACGCTCGCCTGAATAGCGGCTGTGAGGATTGTCTGTCGGAGCGAGCCATTCCGTTTCCGTACCCCAATAGATGTCTTCTTCGGGTGCCCAGATGTCTTCGCGGCCACCGGCAAAGCCAAAGGTCTTGCCACCCATCGATTCGATGGCGCAGTTACCGGCCAAAATAATCAGATCTGCCCAGGAAATCTGATTGCCGTATTTCTGTTTGATTGGCCACAGTAGACGGCGCGCCTTGTCCAGGTTGCCGTTGTCCGGCCAGCTGTTCAGCGGCGCAAAGCGTTGGTTGCCGGTCGACGCGCCACCACGGCCATCTGCGGTCCGGTACGTTCCGGCGCTGTGCCAAGCCATCCGGATGAACAGCCCACCGTAATGACCGTAATCCGCCGGCCACCAATCCTGAGAATCCGTCATCAGCGCGTACAGGTCTTCCTTCAGCGCCTTCATGTCCAGCTTCTTGAACTCTTCCGCGTAATTATAGTCGCCCCCAAGCGGGTTCGACGCGGGCGCATGCTGGTGTAGGATCGACAGGTTCAGTTGGTTGGGCCACCAATCCCGGTTTGACCGGGTTCCGGCGCCATGCATCACCGGGCATCCGCCCGTTTTGGGGTTATCACTTCCATCCATATCGATCTCCATTCCTGGCTAATTTCCGGCAGGTTCGCACGGTTCAAACTTGGTCGATCAAGAACCCATGCAGATAACACCTTTACCCGCCCTTAACGCGCGCCCAGGGGCACGCGTTTTTCGCTCGGGGGGATCGGCGACTCTTTGGTCTTGTCACCACCAGAAGTAGCAAATCAAAATCATGCATAAAAGTTTTGTTTAATGATGAATGTGATAGGAAATGATTATGATATTTTCATAGTCCACTGCGTTACGACCCGTTCACCGGCAGCACCACAAAATAACCTTGGGTCACATCCCAATAGCGCCAATTGTTTTTTTCGACCGCTGCGCCACAGTCAGACCCACGGAAGGTTACAGGCATAGCCATGCCCGATCCGGCACTGAGGGAGTCAAGATGGAATTCGACTACGTCATCGTTGGCGGCGGGTCCGCGGGATCGGTACTGGCCAATCGCCTCAGCGCCGACCCAAACACCCGCGTTTGCCTGCTTGAGGCCGGCGGTCGTGGCGACAGTATTCTGGTCCGTATGCCCTCGGCCGTGGTCGCTGCCCTGCCCGGGCGGCCAAAGATCAACAACTGGGCGTTCGAGACCGTGCCGCAGCCGGGCCTGAACGGACGCCGGGGGTATCAGCCGCGCGGCAAGGCACTGGGTGGGTCCAGTGCCATCAATGCGATGCTTTACATACGGGGGCAGCGTCAGGACTATGACGGCTGGTCCGATCTGGGCTGCACCGGCTGGGATTGGGAGAGCGTGCTACCCTATTTCAAACGATCCGAGAATAATGAGGACGGAGCCGATGATCTGCATGGTGACAGCGGTCCGGTTCAGGTTTCACACCAAAAAGAGCCGCGCCCGATCACTCATGATTTCATCCGCGCAGCCGAACAATTGCAGCACCGCCGCACGCATGACTTTAACCGTGGCGACAATGAGGGGGTCGGCCTGTACCAAGTGACCCAATTTCACGATCCGGCCCGAAATGGAGAGCGTTGTTCAGCAGCTGCGGCCTATGTCTTTCCGGTGATAGACCGCCCGAACCTTAAAGTCATCACTCATGCAGTGGCAAAAGAGCTGACATTCGACGGCAAGCGCGCGAGCGGCGTGATCTACAAGAAAAATGGCAAAGGGTCCGACATCGCGGTTACGGCCAGACGAGAAGTGCTGATTTGTGCCGGTGCGCTCAAATCTCCGCAATTGCTGCAACTTTCAGGAATTGGGGATGGCGCGGACCTTGCCCGACACGGCATCACGGTGCGCCATAACCTGCCCGGCGTTGGCCAGAACCTGCAGGATCACCTAGATTTCATTCTGTCCTACAAAACAAAAGACACTGACAATTTCGGGATCGGGGCGACCGCATCGGTGAACCTGCTGCGGCACCTGCTGCGTTGGCGCAAGACCGGCGTTTCAATGGCGGCCACGCCGTTTGCCGAAGGGGCGGCTTTTCTGAAAACATCGCCTGATCTGGATCGGCCTGATATTCAACTGCATTTCACCATTGCCTTGGTCGACGATCACGCCCGCAAACTGCATTACGGTCACGGCTTTACTTGTCACGTCTGCAAATTGCGTCCCGAAAGCCGGGGCACGGTGGGGCTGCACAGCGCCGACCCATTCGCCGCCCCTGCCATTGATCCAGCGTTCCTGTCTGACGACCGTGATCTGGAAACGCTGATCAAGGGCGCGCGGATGACGCGTGACATCATTCAGGCCCCGGCGCTGGAGAAGTATCGGCACAAGGAAATGTTCGGAACCGAAACCGCGCAAACCGATGCCGATTGGGAAAACCACATCCGCGATCGCGCTGACACGATCTATCACCCGGTCGGGACCTGCAAAATGGGTTTGGATGACATGGCCGTGGTCGACTTGGAATTGCGCGTACGTGGTATCGATGCGCTGCGCGTGATCGACGCCTCGGTTATGCCGACACTGGTGTCCGGGAACACCAATGCGCCCACCATCATGATTGCCGAAAAGGCCGCCGATCTGATCAAGGCCGATTGCTGAGCGTCAGGCGTCTTTCATCAGGGCCTCAAGTCCCGTGCGGTAATCAGGATAAAGCAGTCGTACACCCAGTTCGTCCTTGATCCGGTCATTCCTGACCCGCTTATTCTCGTTATAGAAACTGCGGGCCATGGGGGTCAGATCAGCCTCGTCGAACGGCACCTCTGGCGGTAAGGGCAGGCCCTGCAGCTCAGCGGCATAGGCGATCACGTCCTGCGGTGGCACCGGTTCATCATCGCAGACGTTATATATGGCACCAGGGTTGGGCGCGGCCATCGAGGCGGCCAGAACCTGTGCGATATCCGCGACGTGAATGCGCGAAAACACCTGACCGGGCTTGATAATACGCCGCATCCCCGCCCGCTTGAGCTTGGAAAACGGACCGCGACCGGGACCATAGATGCCCGCCAGCCGGAAAATATGTGTGGGCAGATCAGGGATGCTCATCCACTGCTGTTCGGCCTTCACCCGCCATCTGCCACGCTCAGCCGTGGGCGCAGGCGGGGTAGTTTCATCCACCCATGCGCCTTGATGATCGCCATAGACTGCGGTCGTCGACAGGTATCCCACCCATTCAAACTGCGCAGCCCGCGCAGAAATCTCATCTTGCAGGGCAGCCAGCACCGGGTCTCCGTCCGCTTTCGGCGCCGTCGAAATCAGCAAATGCGTCACCACGTCCAGATTCGGCACCTGCCCTGGCCAGACCAGCGGGTCTGCTCCGGATGCGCGAATAGCGGGGGATTGGGCCGGGTCGCGTGTGGTGCCGCAGATGCGCCAGCCTTGTGGATTCAGTAGCAGGGACAAGGCTTGCGCCGAATATCCGTGGCCGAACGAAAAAAGAGTTCCTGTCATGGCGCCTTAGATGATCCGCAATCCCGGCGGATGCAAGCAATTGCGCCGGAATACTTGATTCGAATCCCTCAATGCGCCTTTCTTTTGGGTATGAGTGACAAAACGCCCAATCTGCACGCTGCCTATGCCCTGGACTCACCGGAAGAACACAAACGGCTCTATGCCGAGTGGGCCGGGGACTATGACGATTCCTTTGCCGCGCTGGAAGACTATCAACTGCACATCCACACGGCCCGTGCCTTTGTGAGCGCGGGTGGGCAAGGCCCGGTTCTGGATGTGGGTGCCGGCACAGGATTGTGCGGTGCGGTTCTGGCCGGTCTGGGCGTCGGGCCAATTGACGCCACGGATATCAGCGCCGAGATGCTGGATCAGGCCATGCGCAAGGATATCTACCGCGATGCGATTGAGGCAGACCTGAACCAGGGTATCCCGGTCCCGCGCGACAGCTATGCGGGTATCGTATCCTCGGGCACTTTCACCCATGGCCATCTTGGCCCCGAGGCCCTGCCCGCCCTGCTGCGCATCGCCCGCCCAGGCGCTCAGTTCGCCCTGTCGATCAACGCAAAACACTATGAGAAAATGGGCTTTGCCGAAACCTTGCATAAAATGGCGCAGGGCCAGATTCGAAACCTGACCCTGCCTGAGGTGCGAATCTATGGGGACCTCGCCGCAGGCCCCAACAAAGATGACACCGCACTGATCGCCTTGTTCGAGCGGAGCTGACCTTTCAGGTATACATCTGCTTTTTGAAAGCGCGCGTCCGCGTCGTCGCCTCGGCCGACCCGTCGTGATAGGTGCCAAACCACTTGTCGAACGGAATCTCAGAGGTGCCGTAGTTGCACTCGAAATACCGATGATGCAGCTGGTGGAAGAAGTCCCCTGCGCGGGCGGCATCGGTTTCCCGGGCACGCAGCTTTTCAAATCCGGAATGCGACAGGACCGGGCTGACCTGTTGGAAATAGGCATGGAACAGCAGGTGCAGCGGATGCGAGGGCACGATCAAGTGGATGAAGTAGGTGGTGAAGTACAGGATGTTTTCGAACCAATGGTTTGAAATGCCTGACCACGGCCCCGTATTTACGTTGCGGTGATGCACGGCATGCACGTGTTTATACAGCTTGGGGTGATGTTCCAGCCGATGCACCCAGTAAAAATGCAATCCCGACCACATCGGGATGAATGCCAGCCAAACCACGCACCAGACCGGCGCGCTGGCCCAAGTTACGGTCGGCACATAGCCGTTCGCCATCGCCCAGTAGATGATCCACTGATACACTGTCGCGACTGTCATCGCGCTGCCCAGCGTCCACCAGATATTGTCCCAAACCTGGTTGCGAAAGGTGAACGTGCCGTTGCTGCGGGTCAGGTCGCGGCGATCAAACTTCTTGTACATGCCCTGCCCTTTGCGCATGTACAGCCACCAGTGCAGACCACCCGCAATTAGAATCTGAGGCACCATGTTCAGCAGCCAAATGCGGAACATCCAGCCGGGTGCGAAGCTCTTCATCGTCTCTAACCCTGGGAAAAAGAGCGCATAGGCTGTCACCGCCAGCACCAAGCACAGCGTCAGCGACGTGATCTGCAACCAGGCACCGCTGTACCATTTCAGCACGGCAGCGGGGCGCGGGGGCCAGTTGAACAACGGGTTCAATCCCACTGGCCCCTCGGGGTGGTAATTCCAGCGGGCGGCTTCGGGGTCCTGAGTGGAATCAGTCATAGCATTACCCTTTATGAGGCGTAGTCTGAGCCATCGGCATCCAGCAGAGCCTTGATTTCACGCAGATGCGCATCGGCCTGGTCGGGATACTCGTCCAGTTCCTGTGCCGTCTTTTCGGCAATCTCATCCGACAACACGCGCAACGGCTGGCCGGTTTGCAGCGCACGGATATACGTTTCGGCCGCGCGTTCGAAATAGTACAACCGGTTGAACGCATCCGCGGGATCACTTCCGATCACCAACACGCCATGGTTGCCCATGATCATGACCTTCTTCTGCGGATCCGACAGCATTGACGCGCAGCGCTCACCTTCACTTTCAAAGGCCAGACCACCAAATTCGTTATCCACCACATAGCGATTGTAGAAGGTGGCCGTATTCTGATCGATCGGCGGCAGGCGACTGTCGGCCAGCGAGGCCAGAACGGTGGCAAAGATCGAATGCACATGCATCACACAGCGCGCATGCGGGCAGTGGCGGTGGATCGACCCATGCAATCCCCACGCGGTTGGGTCAGGCGCACCGGGCTGGGACATGACGTCCGGGTCATTGGCATCCAGCAGCAACAGATTCGAGGCCTTGATACGGGCAAAATGCATCTGATTGGCATTCATCAGAAACTGCCTGCCATCTTCATTCACTGCCAGACTGAAATGATTGGCGACGCCTTCATGCATGTTCAGACGTTCTGTCCAACGAAAGGTGGCGGCAAGATCTACGCGGTCCTCCCAGTGGTCGATATTGGGGCGCAGGTTTGTGACAGTCATTGCGGGCTCCGATAGGGTGGTTGGGGCTGCGGAAAAGCCTGCCTGCGCTTTAAAAAATTGACCAACGAAAAAAACAGTCCTAATTCATAAGTTGAGCTAATGGCAGGATTATGCGAATGCAGAAACAGCTTCCTCCGCTGGGGTGGTTACGCACGTTTGAAGCCGCTGCGCGCCACTTGTCCTTCACCGGCGCTGCCCGCGACCTGAACATGACCCAAAGCGCGGTCAGCCAGCAGATCAAATCGTTGGAGGGATATCTGGGCCAGCCCCTGTTCCTGCGCCGCCCGCGCGCGCTGGAACTGACCGAGGCCGGCATCACCTATCTGCCGGTGGTGCGTGAGGCGTTTCGAACGCTGGTCCGCGGCACGCACGCCGTCACAGGCGCGCAGCAAAACGCCGTTCAGGTGCAAAGCAACATCACATTTGCCGTCAATTGGCTGGCCCCGCGCCTGCCGCAATTCCGCGAGGCACACCCAGAAGTCCAACTGAACATTTTTACCGAATTATGGGAGCCGCAGGAGATGGCCGAAGGGGCCGCCGTGGAAATCCGATTTTCTCTGCGCCCATCCGATACGGTGCGAACGGAATTGCTGCGGACCGATCATTATTACCCAGTCTGTGCGCCGGGCTATGAAGTGACGCTGGACACGCTGCAACTACAGCCGTTGTTCGATTGTTCGAATCTGCTGTCAAACTGGGCAAATTGGGCCGAAGAACAGGCTCTAATTTGGGGAAATCCGCCCATCACTTACTCGACAACCTATTTGGTCAGCCTGTCCGTCGCGATGGCAGGCGGGGGGCTATGCCTGACCCACGACACTATTGCACGCGGCTTGATCGAACAGGGGCGGCTTGTGGCCCCCTTTGCCCATCGCGCTCCAATGCCCGAAGCCTATTACCTGTTATTGTCACCCCAAGCCGAAGAAACCCCGGGGGCGCTGGCCTTTGCAGATTGGTTGCGCCGCGAGATGGAGGCAGACGCGCAGCCTTGATAAGGGGTACTCCCGCCCATCGTCACTGCCGCTGTGCGGCACTTCCTCTTGTTGGGTCCGGCAGCGCTGACGCGCTGCGTGACGGTTTCATGACAGCTGTACGGTGGGGGTTGAACCTTTCTCTGCATTCAGGAAAGTTGAGCCATGGAATACACACCTTTCCCAAGCTGGCCCGATGTCGCCCCTAAATTGATTGCCGTTGCCGCGGGACGGGAGGCCGCGAATTTGGTCATTCGCGGCGGCACTTGGGTGAATGTACATAGCCGCGAAACCCTACCCGATCACGACATTGCCATTGCCGCCGGGCGCATCGCGTATGTTGGGTCCGACGCGTCCCATTGCATTGGCCCCGACACGCAGATCATCGAAGCACATGGTCGCTATATGCTGCCGGGACTGTGCGACGCCCATATGCATATCGAATCGGGGATGTTGACCCCGGCTGAGTTTGCCCGTGCGGTGATTCCGCATGGCACCACCTCGATGTTCACCGACCCGCATGAGATTGCGAATGTGCTGGGGCTAGACGGCGTGCGCATGATGCATGATGAGGCGCTGATGCAGCCGGTGAACATCTTCACGCAGATGCCGTCATGTGCGCCGTCGGCACCGGGGCTTGAGACCACAGGTTATGAAATTACTGCTGAGGATGTGGCAGAGGCCATGAACTGGCCGGGCATCATCGGGCTGGGCGAGATGATGAATTTCCCCGGCGTTATTCACGGCGATCCGAAGATGCTGGCTGAAATCGCGGCGACTCAGCGAGCCGGGAAAACAGTCGGTGGGCATTACGCTTCGCCTGATTTAGGGCCTGATTTTGCAGCATATGTGGCCGGCGGACCAGCGGATGATCACGAAGGCACTTGCGAGGCCGATGCCATTGCCCGCGTGCGGCAGGGCATGCGGTCGATGATGCGGCTGGGCTCGGCTTGGTTTGATGTGGAAAGCCAGATCACAGCGGTCACCAATAAAGGATTGGACCCGCGCAATTTCATCCTGTGTACCGATGATTGTCATTCCGGCACCCTGGTCAATGACGGACACATGAATCGGGTTGTGCGCCATGCAATTGCTTGTGGTTGCGATCCGCTGGTGGCCTTGCAGATGGCAACGATCAACACGGCCACCCATTTCGGGTTGGAGCGTGAGATCGGTTCGATCACTCCGGGACGGCGAGCGGATATTATTCTCAGCTCGGACCTGACCGAGCTGCCCATCGAGATGGTCATTGCCCGCGGTCAGATTGCCGCCGAAAAGGGCGCAATTTCAGTAGATTGCCCGCATCTGAACTGGCCGGGTACTGCGCGCGACACCGTACATTTGGGGCACGCACTGACCGGTGCGGATTTCGAAATCAATGCCCCCGCAGGTGCCAATCGTGTGCAGGCCAATGTGATTGGCGTTGTGGAAAATCAGGCCCCCACAAAGGCGCTGAAATGCGAGCTGCCAATCATCGGCGGGTTGGTCGAAGGCGAAGGCGAGGTCTGCCAGATCGCGCTGGTCGAGCGCCACCGCGCCACCGGGGGGGTGACAAACGCCTTTGTCTCGGGCTTTGGATATCAAGGCAAAATGGCGATGGCTTCGACTGTGGCGCATGACAGTCACCACATGATCGTTGTCGGCACCGACCGTGACCAGATGGCACTGGCAGCAAACCGTTTGGCCGAGGTGGGGGGCGGCATCACTATATTCCGCGATGGCGCGGAACTGGCACTGGTGGAACTGCCCATTGCAGGCCTGATGTCGGATAGCCCAGCGACTGAAGTGGCGGCGAAAGCAGAACAGATGGTCGCGGCGATGCAGGCCTGCGGCTGCCAGTTGAACAACGCGTATATGCAGCACTCGCTGCTGGCCTTAGTCGTGATTCCCGAATTGAGGATTTCAGACCTTGGGCTGGTGGATGTGCGGACCTTTGAAAAGATCGACCTTTTGGAACCCCTTGCATGACAATAATCAGAACACCCGACGTTCCTACACCCGAGAAGTTCACCGACCCCGCGGCGGCGGTGGCTCGTCTGGAAGAGATTTACGATCAGGCGACCCAGTTCCTCTGCGACAGCTTTGCAAAGGCAATAGAAGGGGAGGCACCGCCCGAACGATTCAGAGCCTATTACCCGGAAATTCGCATCAAAACGGCGACCTATGCTCAGGTCGACAGCCGGCTTAGCTTTGGTCACGTCTCTGAACCCGGCACCCATGCCACCACGGTGACACGGCCCGATTTGTTCCGGTCCTACCTGACGCAGCAGATCGCCCTTTTGATCCGCAACCACGGCCAACCTGTGTCCATCGGCGCGTCGGACACGCCGATCCCGGTGCATTTTGCCGTCGCTAACAATCCCGACCTGGTGGTTCCGCATCAGGGAGCAGCCGGGTTTACGCTGCGCGATGTGTTCGACGTGCCGGATCTGACAACAACCAATGATGACATCGTTAACGGGGTTCATGATCACGAAGGGGATCACGGCCCGCTGGCCTTGTTCACCGCGCAACGGGTGGATTATTCGCTGGCACGGCTGGCGCATTATACGGCGACCGATCCCAGCCATTTCCAGAACCACGTGTTGTTCACCAACTACCAGTTCTATGTGTCCGAATTCGAAAACTATGCCCGATCACAGCTGGCCGATCCGGAAAGCGGCTATACAAGCTTTGTTTCAACCGGAAATGTCGAGATCACCTCGCCAGATGGCACATTGGACCAACCCCTGAAACTGCCGCAAATGCCGACCTATCACCTCAAACGCGAGGATGGGTCCGGGATTACTCTGGTCAATATCGGGGTGGGGCCGTCGAACGCCAAAACAGCCACCGACCATATTGCCGTCCTGCGCCCGCATGCCTGGCTGATGGTGGGCCATTGCGCCGGGTTACGGAACACCCAGGCATTGGGGGATTTCGTGCTGGCCCATGCCTATCTACGCGAAGACAAGGTACTGGACGACGACCTGCCCGTCTGGGTGCCGATCCCGCCCCTGGCCGAGGTTCAGGTCGCGTTGGAACGCGCCGTGGCCGAAGTCACCGAACTGGAAGGCTATGAACTCAAGCGGATTATGCGGACAGGTACCGTCGCCTCGGTCGACAACCGCAACTGGGAACTGCGCGACCAGTCCGGCCCAGTCCAACGCCTCAGCCAATCCCGCGCGATTGCGCTGGATATGGAAAGCGCCACCATCGCCGCCAATGGCTATCGGTTCCGGGTTCCATACGGCACATTGCTGTGTGTGTCCGACAAACCGCTGCATGGTGAATTAAAGCTTCCCGGCATGGCGTCGGCGTTCTATACCACTCAGGTCAGCCGCCATCTGGCGATTGGAATCCGTGCGATGGAACACCTGCGCGGCATGCCGTTAGAGCGTCTGCACAGCCGGAAATTGCGTTCATTTGACGAAACGGCCTTTCTCTGAAGCAAAAAAGCAACGAAATCCCCCTATTTTTAGGGTTTTCGACGCTACTATTCGTTGTGTTCGCCCACAATATCCCGTTACAGTTACGCGGTGAGGCCCTATTTATCGGGCACGTTAAGGAGACCAAGAAATGGCAAAGCCTATGACAAAGACTCAGCTGGTTGCTGCTCTCGCTGAGGAAATGGGAACCGACAAGAAAGCTGCAAACGCTGCGCTTGAGGCCGTGACCGGCCTGATCACCCGCGAAGTGTCGGCTGGTGGTGCGGTAACCCTGCCCGGTGTTGGCAAAATCTACTGCCGCGAGCGCCCCGAACGCATGGTGCGCAACCCCGCCACCGGCGAGCAGTTCAAGAAAGAGGCCGACAAGGTGGTCAAGATGACCATCGCGAAGGCTCTGAAAGACAGCGTGAACGGCTGATCCCAGCCTATACGGACAAGCGATTGAGGGCCGCCGTTTGGGGGCCCTTTTTCTTTGTCTCAGTGCAAGCTTAGCAGCACTTCCAAATCGCGGCGGTTGAGGCGGGTCATCAAAGCCCTGTCATCAGCAGACAGTTTTGCCCCTTTGCGAATGTATGCCTCGAGATACGCGGCAATTTCACTGGTCGAGCGATAGTACAAATCCGGCGAAGACCGGCTGAGTTCATCCACAAGCCTAAACAGCAGTTTCTTCTGTTTTTCCGAGTCCAGATCTTTGCGTTTTTCTTCCAGCATGAAGTTTCCTATCACCCTTACAGAAGAGGTAGGGCTTCATAGCTCTTCAACAACTCTTATGCGTTGTTTCTTTCCGATATTTTGGGCGCTTTTTTTGCACCTAGCGACTAGAAGCAATTTCGATTGCGATGAGTTCTTTCGGCCCAAAGATCAAAACCCTGTTAAAAACTTAAATTGGCAACCAGCAATCCGCCTCGTCAAAATAAAACCTCGTGAAAACTGGAGGCGCAAGGAAGGGATTTGGCCTCAATAAGACTTCTATCAAAGCTGTTTCATCTGGAAGCTTTTCACTACTTACTAAAGAACTTTCGGCGTCAATAACCCAGTGGTGCAAGTTTTTTGATGTTAAAACCTCGACGAAAGCGTGCTTTTTCAAACAGCCAACTTTCGCGGTTTCATCAATCAAACGAATGTAGGAAGTTTGTCGACCGCTCAGGCTCTCAATAGCCGCCAATCGATAGGACTGATAAGCAAAAGCAAAGGCAAGCAATGAGAATAGCAGTAAAAGAATTATTCTTTTCATAATCTTAAGCTACGGATACACAATTGATTTCGCAAGCCGACGCAAAGCCATAATCTTACTCTGCAGAGCTGCGAAAACTGCCTGCTTTTCCGATGGAAACAACGGGCGCCTTGGCGCCCGTTGTTTGGTTAATCGCCAAAGTTGATCAGTGAACCGTCTCAACCTTGTGGAAATCCAGATCGCGGTCTTCGGGCATCGAATCGATGCTCAGTACCTCTTTGCGCTTGGCGATCAGGATATAGACCACGCAGGCCAGGTACAGGCCGACGACGACCGCTCCGATCCATTGGATCTGCAACCACTGGCTCTGGAACAACAGGGTCAGCACGAACAGCAGCACGACATT
The DNA here is from genome assembly GCF_056539405.1 of Ruegeria sp. BB5. Lineage (NCBI taxonomy): Bacteria > Pseudomonadati > Pseudomonadota > Alphaproteobacteria > Rhodobacterales > Roseobacteraceae > Ruegeria > Ruegeria sp. BB5. The sequence continues at coordinate 13,894 of NZ_JBQFUX010000002.1, forward strand.
GCCTGCGACATAAATCGCCTTGCCGAACCGCTCGACCGTCATGTTCAGGTTGTCAGTGTAGAGCCTAATCAGCGAGTCCAGCGAGTTGATCACGAAGGTCACGCCCACAATCACCATCGCGATGTTGGTGATGCCTGCGGTGCTGATGCCGTTCAGGTGGTAGTAGTAGAGAACGGTGAACCAGATCGCCAACGGGATCGACGGGAAGATCAGCAGCGCCGCCAGCAATTGCCAGGTCTTCAACCCACCCACAAAGCGCGAGGTGAACTGGCCAATCATGATCGACCACGCAAACCACCAGAACAGGTAGAAGGCGTGATAGTCGGTCAGCGGCAGGACGAATTTGTGCAGGTTGGCGAAATAGGCCCCGATATTGCTGCTGGTTTCCGCAAAACCGGTAAAGCCCATGCCAGCTGCAACCCACATGCCGAGGATCAGCGCCAGAAACAGAAAGGTCGAGCCCACCGAAAGGATACGCACGTATTTCAGGTCGGTCGACGAATAGGCCGCCGCCAGAATGACCACAAATACGATAACATAGAAGGTGGTGACCACGGATTCGCCGTCTCCGACCTCGGGCAGGTAGCCGGGCAGGTAGATCAGGAACAGGCTGGCGGTAAAGGCGCAGGTGCCGATGATGACCACGTTGTTGATCAGCTTGACCAGCGGGATCTCAAAGAACTTGACCCGCGGTTCGATCACGCAGAAGTAGAAAGCGGTCAGGAAATAGAAGGCCCAGATCAGAAAGCCCCAGAACCCGAACTCGATCGCCAGCGGATTGGCAAAGGCATAGGCTGGATCTTCGGCATAACCGCCGAACTCGGTCAGCGGGAACATGATCAGGCCGACATCCAGACCGGATGTGAACAGGATCGCGATGAAGGTGAACAGATGGACAGGCGTCACGCCGACGCAGCGCAGATTCCACCATTTCACTACGAAGAAAGCGACCAGGCCCAAAGCCAATAGGACGCCAAAAGACAGAATGTATTCCAGAAGCACTGACAAACCTCCCATAATCAGCCAGATTTTTTGCATTTATCTTTAATTGGCCAGTCAATCAATAAAAACGTCGCAGTTTTCACGCTTGCCCCAAACGTGTGGTTTTTTGGCAAGGGGCGCTTGCGGCCTGATAGAAATTCGGAAACAGTCGCCGCGTTCTGACTGGGGGATGCTCAATGGATCTGCGCGCCATCGCCATGGGGCTGGTTTTTGCTTTTATCTGGTCCTCGGCTTTCACCTCAGCCCGGATCATCGTTGCCGATGCGTCGCCTCTGTTCTCGCTGGCACTGCGGTTCTTGATATCGGGATTGATAGGCGTGGCTATCGCACGGGCCATGGGGCAAAGCTGGCACCTGACCCGATCCCAGTGGCGCGCTACAATTCTGTTCGGAATTTGCCAGAATGCCCTTTATTTGGGTCTGAATTTCCATGCGATGCAAACAGTCGAAGCCTCGGTGGCGGCTATAATCGCGTCCACCATGCCGTTACTGGTCGCTTTGGTCGGATGGTTGTTTTTGGGTGAAAAGCTGCGCCCGGTTGCGGTGCTGGGTCTGATCGCCGGATTTGCTGGCGTCGCCCTGATCATGAGCACCCGTATCGGCGGTGGCCTCGACCTGTTTGGTGTGGCTTTGTGTTGTATCGGGGCGCTGGCGCTGACTTTTGCCACACTGACCATTCGCGGCGCCACATCGGGCGGCAATTTCATGATGGTAGTCGGATTGCAGATGCTTGTGGGCTCAGCCGTTCTGTTTGTTGCCGCCCCCATATTCGAGACGATCTTTATCCACCCAACCGTGCCCCTGGCGATGGCCTTCACCTATACCACTTTGTTCCCGGGCCTGTTGGCCACGCTAATCTGGGTTCTGCTGCTGGACCGGATCGGAGCCACCCGCGCGGCGACCTTCCATTTCCTCAACCCGGTCTTCGGCGTTACCATCGCCGCTATTCTATTGGGTGAAAAGCTAGGCCCGCTGGATGCTGTCGGGGTTGGGATCACGACACTGGGCATTTTAGCAGTGCAGCTTTCCCGCCAACCTGCTCAGGGCAATAAAGCCTCGACCTGACGCAGCAGCTTTGGTGAGTCCGGTTTCACATTTGCACCATATGTAACGACGACTTCCCCTTTGGGATCGAGCAATATTTTGTTAAAATTCCAACCAGGCTCAAACCCGGTTTGCGCCTTTACCTCCTTGTAAAATGGATGGGCATCGGCACCCCTGACCGGCGTAATATCCGTCATTGGCAATGTTAGTCCATAATTCAACTCGCAGAACTGCCGGACTTCTTCAGCAGACCCTAACTCCTGATTGAACGAGTCTGACGGCACGGCCAAAACCACAAGTCCGCGGTTAGAATAAACCTCATGCACCTTTTGCAGAGCTTCATATTGGCCGGTAAATCCGCAGTGTGACGCAGTGTTAACGACAAGAATCGGTTGTCCCCTCCAATCTGCGATCGAAATGGTGCCACCATCGATTGACGCGAATTCTCCGCCCAACGGCGCGGCCTGAACGGCGCGACCAAGCATTATCAAAGCCGTTAGTAGAAGCATTCTGATCATTACATACCCTCCCTTTGCTCTCATTACGTATGGAAACCGATTGCAGATCACCTGCACGACTGCGCGAGAACACTGAAATAGGGCTTTGAATTCTGCACCCCTGCCCCCAGATTATGCCACAAGTTTAATGACCGGAGGACCCATGACCCAATTCACTAAATCCCCCGAAGCCATCGCGGCATTGTCGCCCGAAGAGTTCCACGTCACGCAGCGCAGCGGAACTGAGCGCCCGGGAACCGGCAAATACCTGAGCAACAAGGAACCGGGTATTTACGTGGACATCGTCTCGGGTGAGCCGTTGTTCGCCTCGACCCACAAATACGAATCCGGTTGCGGCTGGCCCAGTTTCACAAAGCCCATCATCCATGAGCATGTGGAGGAGTTTCACGACGCCACCCATGGCATGATCCGCACCGAAGTCCGCTCGAAACATGGCGACAGCCATCTGGGGCATGTGTTCCCGGACGGCCCGCGTGAACATGGCGGGTTGCGCTACTGCATCAACTCTGCCGCCTTGAGATTCATTCATCGCGATGAGATGGAGGCCGAAGGTTATGGCGAGTACCTGATCCATGTGGAGGACATCAAATGACCGAACAACGCGCCGTTCTTGCCGGGGGCTGTTTCTGGGGCATGCAAGACCTGATCCGCAAATTGCCGGGCGTGTCGCGCACGCGCGTTGGCTATACTGGCGGTGACGTGCCCAATGCCACCTATCGCAATCACGGCACCCATGCCGAAGGGATTGAGATCTTTTTCGATCCAGCCAAGATAACCTATCGCGAATTGCTGGAGTTTTTCTTTCAGATCCACGACCCGACCACGCCGAACCGTCAGGGCAATGATCGCGGGATGAGCTATCGCTCGGCCATCTATTTTGTCGATGACGAGCAAAAACAAGTGGCGCTGGATACGATCGCCGATGTGAATGCCAGCGGTCTGTGGCCCGGCAAAGTGGTGACCGAGGTCGAGCCCGTCAGTGATTTCTGGGACGCCGAGCCCGAACATCAGGATTACCTGGAACGTATCCCAAACGGTTACACTTGCCACTTCCCGCGCGCGGGGTGGGTTCTGCCCAAACGCGACGCGGCTGAATAATACGGGTAGCCCCCTGCGGGGCTATTCCGACGCAACGCGGGGCCTGCCACTGGCCTCAACGGTGACCATAGCCTCGACGAATACCTCCTGCGCTTCGATACGGGCAGTGCGGATGTCCCGGTCAACCACGACCCGTATATCCGCAGCCCCGGCCTGACGCACAGCGCCCTCTGCCTCGTCCCGCAGCACCGATTCAAGCATGTCCAGCGCCTTGTCGGACTCGGTGAAATCCTGTGGACCGTCCTCAAGATGTACCCTGAACCGCCCCTCGGACGGGGATGTCACCGTGCCGGACCGGCGCAGGGTCAGCCGTCCGACCACAGCACCGATGGCGTTGGCCACGCCCGCGTGTTCAGGCAGGATCATGCGGGCGTGCAGTCGTTCCCCAACCGCTGGGTAATAGCTGGGGGCCGAGGCCCCAAGACCCACCACATCCACATTCAACGCTGTATCCAGCGCCAAAAGTCCACGATGGCGCGCCAGCCCTTTTTGCGTCAGAACGTGACGGGCAAGATCGGCAGAGGGCACGCCAAAGTCATCGGCCTCTTCAGCAAAAGCACTCTCTAACAAGGTCAACGCGGTCTGTTCGGTCAACTGGTCCACGATCATCTGCGCCAGCTTTTCCGGTGATGCGGCCAACATGTCGCCGGATCCTACACGCTTGCGCGCGACAATCTCCAACGCTTTACGCGCCGCATCCGCATCCCACGCATCCAGCCGGCCCAACATATGGCTGGCATCCGAAGGCGTCACGCCAGAGACCTGAACGATCCCGCGATCCACCAGGCGCGTCAGGGCACCGTTTTCCATCCGGGTGCGCAATAGATCGCTGAGCGGCATGACATTATTGCCCAACCGCTCCATCAACGCCTCTTCCCGCGCGCCCAGGCCTTCGGCGTGGATGCCTGGGACCTGGCGGGCAAACCGGGTATCATGTTCGCCCACCGTTGTGGACCGCAATTGCATATCCAAAACCGCGTGGACAACATCTGGTGCCTCAGATGCAATCAGGGAAACCGGCAAAACCCGTCGCGGCCCCAAAAACACACCGCCACTCAAACCTTCGGTCACCACATGCATCTGACTGTCACCACCCAGACCATGGGTACGCATCGCCACGGCTTCAACCATGGTGCGGAAACCGCCGACCTGCGCGCCCGCTGGATCAATTGCAGGTTTGCCATCGCGGATCAGGGCCACATCCGTGGTCGTTCCACCGATATCCGACACCAGCGCATTCTCTGCCCCGGTCAGCCAACTGGCTCCGACGATAGACGCAGCAGGTCCGCTGAGGATGGTCTCAATCGGGCGTTCCCTTGCCTGTTCGGCACTCATCAACGCACCATCTCCACGCACAACCATCATCGGCGCGGTGATGCCCAATTCCAGCAACCGATCTTGTGCGCGCCCGATCAACCGGTCGATCATCCCGATCAAACGGGCGTTCAATACCGCCGTCACCGCCCGTTTCGGGCCGTTCAATTTGGCTGACAGATGATGTGAGCATGTCACCGGTGCGCCGGTCCTGTCGGTGATGATCCGTGCGGCCTCCAGCTCATGTGCGGGGTTGCGGGTGGCGAATTGCGAGGCCACCGCAAAGCCAGATATGCCTTTATGAGAGTCTAAAAAAGCTTCCAACGCGGTCACATCCAACGGCGTGGTCTCTCCCCCGGCATGGGTGTGACCCCCGGAAATTACCAGCGCCGGATCGCCCTTCAGCGCATCCCGCAATCCGTGCTTATCCAGATCGCCATCCTTGAACCCGATATAGATTAACGCAACCCGTCCACCCTGCCCTTCAACCAGCGCATTCGTGGCCAGTGTGGTCGACAAGGACGCCATGGAAATCTGCCCCGGCGCCACCTGCGCCGCAGCCAAAACCGCCTGAATAGCCTTACCCACACCGATCGCCAGATCAGCTCGCGTGGTCAAGGACTTGGCCGAGGCGATCACCTCTCGCTCATCCCGGATCAGCACCGCGTCGGTGTAAGTTCCACCCGTATCCACCCCCAAAGCCAGCGCCATCGGGTTCTCCTTCCTGTTCGCTGCTGATGGGTGTAGCGGTTTGGACCGACACGTCCAGCCTGTTTGCGGCACTTACGCCAGTTGTTCGACCGCCCAGCGCGCGGCATCCGCCACCGTTGGGTCTGGATCTTCCACCAATCCTTGCGCCACCGGTCGCAACGAAGCCATTCCCGAATTGCCGATAGCATACAGAACATTACGCACGAACCGATCGCGCCCGATCCGTTTGATGGGCGAACCGGAAAACTTCGCCCGAAACGCGGCATCGTCCAATACCGCTAGCTCCGCCAGGGGTGGCGCTTTCAGATCGTCCCGTGCGGCGTACCGGACATCGCTGGCCGCAACGGCGAATTTGTTCCACGGACAGGCTGCCAGACAATCGTCGCAACCGTAAATCCGATTGCCCAGCTTGCCGCGCAGGTCTTCCTCAATCGGACCTTTATGTTCGATTGTCAGATACGAAATGCAGCGCCGCGCATCCAACTGATACGGGGCCGGAAACGCATCCGTTGGACATGAATCCAAACAAGCCCGGCATTTTCCACAATGATCGGATTCGGCCACGTCAACCGGCAAGTCCAATGTCGTGAAAACAGAGCCTATAAAGGCCCAATTTCCCCAATCTCGGCTGACTAGGTTAGTATGTTTCCCCTGCCAACCCAGCCCTGCGGCATGGCCTAACGCCTTCTCTGGAACAGGCGCGGTATCAACAAAAACCTTAACTTCTCCGCCGCATTCGGCAATCAGCCAGCGCGCCAGCCGCTTCAGCCGTTTCTTGACCAGATCATGATAATCCTTGTTCTGCGCATAGACAGAGATCGCTGCCCTGTCTGGATGATCCAGTATATCAGTCGGATCATGCTCGGGCGCATAGCTTTCGGCCAGCATGATCACCGACCGCGCCTCGGGCCACAGGGCCGCCGGATCACCCCGCCAATGGGTACGCTCAGCCATCCATCCCATTTGCCCATGATATTCAGCCTGAAGAAATGCCTCCAGCCGTGACGGCACCTGCGGTACATCCCAGGGTCGACAGATCCGGCAAGACACAAAGCCCTCGCTCAGTGCCTGCGCCACCAACTTTTCCTTTAGATCCGATCCGCTCTTCATCTGGCTAAAAATATCCTCGGGGGTGAATTGGCCTATAGGGCCAAAAAGGGGCAGACAGCCCTTGTTCCACCCTATCAGAAATCCAGATCGGCGTAATGCGCAGGGGGTCGGAATCCAGGCACCTGATCCGCAAGAATCGACCGAAACGCGGGGCGTGACTTGATCTTGGCATACCAGTCTTTCACCGCTTGCGATCTATTCCAGTCCACGTCCGAGATATAATCCAGCGCTGACAAATGTGCTGCAGCCGCAAAATCGGCCAATGTCATCTGATCCCCCGCAAGCCAACGGCGGTGATCCAAAAGCCAGGCCATGTAGTCCAGATGATATTTGATTGCCCGCGCGCCTTCCTTGACGTTCTTGCTGTCCGGATAGCCCTCACCGGTGACTTTCTTGTTCACACGTTCATACAACAGTTTCGAGGTCACCTCGTGATGGAACTTATCATCGAACCACCCCACCAAACGCCGCACTTCGTACCGGCCTTCGGGCGTTTTCGGCATCAACGCAGGCTCCGGACGCGTTTCCTCGATATATTCACAAATCGCCGCGCTTTCCGCCATCACCTGCCCGTCCAGCCGCAACACCGGCACCTTTCCGGCAGGGTTGCGACGCAGGAAATCCGGGTCTTTCTCCCAGTATTTCTCTTCGACCAGCTCAACCTCGATCTTCTTTTCCGCCAAAGACAGACGAACCTTGCGGCAATAAGGGGACAGGGGAACGTGAAACAAACGCGCCATGAGCTTCCAATCGAACCAGTGTATACCCCCCAGCTTTAGCCTTGAGGGGTGTTGAGTTTCAATCCTCGAAACAATCCGCGCGACCATCTGCGCGGATGGTGGCCGCTCCATCCAGGATCGACGCGGCCCGTCTGCGCGTCCGCACTGACGGATCAGTGACTGAGCGATTGCGGGGTGAGGGCAAAATCGCCGCGATCCGGGCCGCCTGAACCGGACTCAGCCGGGCAGCGGATACGTTGAAATTGCTTTGGGCCGCCGCTTCGACCCCAAATACGCCCTGTCCGGTTTCAGCGACGTTCAGATAGACCTCGAGAATACGCTGTTTGCTCCAGAAGATCTCGACAACCGGCGTGATCGAAGTTTCCAGCGCTTTGCGTACCCAGCTGCGGCCCTGCCACAAGAACACGTTCTTCACCACCTGCTGGGTAATTGTCGACGCCCCACGTGATCCGCCATCTTCAAGCGCATCGCGAATGGCCTCGACGTCAAAGCCCCAATGCTGACAGAAATTCGCGTCCTCAGCCGCAACAACTGCACGCGCCATGACGGGTGAGATTTCCTCGATCGGGACCCAATCACGCTCGACCTTGCCCAGCCTACGCCATTCCGACCAGATCGTGTGGGTCACGGGCGGGTTCACCACCGAATACAAAGCGACCAATGCAACGACGAACACAACGGCCGCCAACAAGCCACGACTGACCCATCGGCGAAGCCGTTGCATCAGTGGGGTTTTGGCTTTGGATGCCTTTTTTTTCTTACCGCTTTTTTTGCGGACTGCTGCTTTTGCCATGTCACAGCTATACGACGTTGGGCGCGCGTTTGAAACGGGTGTTGTCGGTATAAGGATTTAAGAAATCCCGCGCAGCCAATTGGTGCGCGGGTTTGGGTCTCGTCTGTTGTAACCGGTTATTCAGCCGGAACAGCCGTTGCTTCGTTGGTCAGAGGGTGGCTGAGCTTGTTCAGCATCTCTTTCGGGCAAACCTGCAAGAAGTTGGCCTTTTCAACATCCCAATGCTGCAGGATGTCGGCGGCCTTACGGCTGAAGGTTTCGGCCTGATGGGTTTCGATCAGCGATTTCAGCTGATCTTCCCAATGGTCGACGGTCACCGGGCAGGTCACCAGCGTTTCCATGTTCATCAGCGCCTGCGCCTTGCCTTCCGGGTCGTACAGATAGGCCATACCGCCGGTCATGCCCGCGCCAAAGTTGGCACCAATATCACCCAGGATCACCGCGACTCCGCCGGTCATGTATTCACACCCGTTCGAACCGCAGCCCTCGATCACAACCTTCGCGCCCGAGTTGCGAACCGCGAACCGCTCGCCCGCGCGACCTGCGGCAAACAGGTGGCCATCGGTGGCGCCGTACAGGACGGTGTTGCCGATGATGGTGTTGTCATCCGCCTTCAGCGGGCTGACCTGTGGTGGGCGCACGACGATGGTGCCGCCCGACAAACCCTTGCCGACATAGTCATTGGCGTCACCCGACACTTCCAGCTTCAGACCGGGTGCTGCAAACGCCCCCAGCGACTGACCGGCCGAGCCCTGCAGTTTGACGTGCAGGTGATCGGACTGGAACGTGTTCCGCATGCCAAAGTTCTGCACGATATGGCTCGAGACGCGGGTGCCCACAGTCCGGTGCGTGTTCTGCACCGCATAGGACAGCTGCATTTTCTCACCGTCTTTCAGGAACCGCGCCGCATCCCGCACGATTTCAGCGTCCAGCGTATCCGGCACCGCGTTACGGTCCTTGTCGCGATTGTAGACGATATCATGCGCACCATCGACGGTGATCAGCAGCGGGTTGAGGTCCAGATCGTCCAGATGCGCCGATCCACGGCTGACCTGCGCCAACAGGTCGGCCCGGCCGATGATTTCATCAATCGAACGCGCGCCGAGGCTGGCCAAAAGCTCGCGTACTTCCTGCGCATAGAAGGTGATCAGGTTCACCACCTTGTCTGCGTTGCCGGTAAATTTGGCGCGCAGGTCCTCGTCCTGCGTACAGACACCGACGGGGCAGGTGTTCGACTGGCACTGACGCACCATGATACAGCCCATCGCGATCAGGGCGGCAGTGCCGATGCCGTATTCCTCGGCCCCCATCATCGCAGCCATGACGATATCGCGACCGGTCCGCAGACCACCATCGGTCCGCAGGGTGACGCGATCACGCAGGTTATTCATTGCCAGAACTTGATGCGCCTCGGTCAGGCCCATCTCCCACGGCAAACCGGCATATTTGATCGACGTCGCGGGCGACGCACCTGTACCACCGTTGTGGCCCGAGATCAGGATCACATCCGCCTTGGCCTTGGCCACACCGGCGGCAATCGTGCCAACGCCCGAAGACGCCACCAGTTTCACCGTCACCTTGCAGCGCGGGTTGATCTGTTTCAGATCATAGATCAGCTGCGCCAGATCCTCGATCGAGTAGATATCGTGGTGCGGCGGCGGCGAGATCAGCGTCACGCCCTTGGTCGAATGGCGTAAACGCGCGATCAGGTCGGTGACCTTCATGCCCGGCAACTGACCACCCTCACCCGGTTTCGCGCCTTGGGCGACCTTGATCTCCAGCTCTTCACATTGATTCAGGTATTCCGCAGTCACACCGAACCGGCCCGACGCCACCTGTTTGATCTTGGCTGACGGATTGTCGCCATTGGGTTCCGGTACGAAATGGGCCGGATCTTCACCACCCTCGCCCGAGTCGGATTTCGCACCGATCCGGTTCATCGCCACGTTTAGCGTCTTGTGCGCCTCGGGGCTGAGTGCACCCAGCGACATGCCCGGCGTGACAAAGCGTTTGCGAATCGAGGTGATCGATTCCACCTCTTCGATCGGCACCGGTTTGCCCATGGGTTTGAAATCCATCAGGTCGCGCAGATGGATCGGCGGGTTCGACTGCATCTTGGTCGAATATTGCTTCCACAATTCATATGAGGCCCTATTACAGGCCATCTGCATCATATGCATCGAGGTTGCTTCCCACGCGTGAGTCTCACCCGACTTGCGTGCTTTGTAGAAACCGCCGATGGGCAGCACATCCAGACCGCTGTCCCAACCCTTGGCGTGAATTTCTTCGGCTTTGACGCGGATGCCGTGAATCCCGATGCCCGAGATACGGCTGATCATGCCTGGGAAATACTCGGCCACCATGGCACGGCTCAGACCAACGGCCTCAAAGTTCAGACCGCCTCGGTAAGAGGAGACAACCGAGATACCCATCTTGGCCATGATCTTGAGAAGACCCTGATCAATTGCCTCGCGATAGCGGGCCACATTTTCGGTCAGCGTGCCATCCAACAGGCCACGTTCAATGCGGTCGGCCAGCGAATCCTCGGCCAGGTAGGCGTTCACAACTGTCGCGCCACAACCAATCAACACGGCAAAATAGTGCGGGTCGATACATTCCGCCGACCGCACGTTGAGCGAGCTGAAGGTCCGCAGACCCTGACGTGTCAGATGGCTGTGTACCGCGCTTGTGGCCAGGATCATCGGCATCGCCACTTTGTCCGGCCCGGAATACTGATCGGTCAGCACCAGATGCCCTGCACCAGAACGCACGGCCTCTTCCGCTTCGGCTCTGATACGGATCAAAGCGCGGTCCAGCGCGCCCTCACCGGGTTCAAAGCTGCAATCGATCTCAGCCAGCGGCGCGTTGAAGTTTTCGGCCAGAATTTCCCACTGAGCGTTGCCGACAAAAGGGCTTTCCAGAACGATGATCTCGGTCTGGCTACTGTCCTCGTCCAGCACGTTCTTGAGGTTCCCGAACCGCGTCTTCAACGACATCACGCGGTATTCGCGCAAGCTGTCGATGGGCGGGTTGGTCACCTGGCTGAAATTCTGCCGGAAGAAATGGCTCAGCGGACGGTACTGCTTTGACAGCACAGCCGAAGGCGTGTCATCCCCCATCGAGGCCAAAGCCTCTTTGCCGTCCTCGGCCATGGGTGCAAGGATCTGCTCAAGTTCTTCGACCGAATATCCAGCCGCGATCTGACGCTTGCGCAGTTCCTCACCCCTAAACAAGGGCTGTTCTGTTACACTGCCCAGCGTAGTGTCCAGATCGTTGATTTTGCCGACCCAGTCGCCGAACGGCAGGGCGCGCGCCAGCTTGTCCTTGATTTGCTTGTCACGGAACAGCTTGCCCTTCTTCATATCCACGGCCAGCATCTGCCCCGGACCCAGCGCGCCTTTTTCGGTCACAGTGGCCTCATCAATGGGCACCATACCAGCCTCAGAGCCCGCAATCACCAGACCATCGCCCGTCACCACATAGCGCATCGGGCGCAACCCGTTCCGGTCCAGACCGGCACAGACCCAGCGGCCATCGGTCATCGCCAGCGCGGCGGGACCGTCCCACGGCTCCATCACCGAGTTGCAGTAGGAATACATGTCACGCCAGGCCTGCGGCAGTTCCACCGCCTGCTTGGACCAACTTTCCGGCACCAGCATGGTTTTCGCCATCGGGGCCGAGCGGCCCGCGCGCACCAGAACCTCGAAAACCGAGTCTAATGCGGCCGAATCTGACGATCCACCCGCGATGATCGGCTTGATGTCTTCGGCATAGTCGCCAAAGGTGCCACTGGCCATGCGGATCTCATGACTTTTCATCCAGTTGACGTTGCCCTTCAGGGTGTTGATTTCACCATTATGAGCCAGCATCCGGAACGGTTGCGCCAACCACCATTGCGGGAAGGTGTTGGTCGAATAGCGCTGGTGATAGATCGCAAAGGCGGATTCGAACCGCTCATCCATCAGGTCGGGGTAGAAAACCGCGACCTGCTCAGCCAGCATCATGCCTTTATAGATGATCGAGCGGCAGCTCAGCGACGCCAGATACAGGTCCGAAATCCCGGACGCGGCGGCAGCTTTTTCAATACGGCGGCGGATGACGTACAGCTCACGCTCGAACGTCTCTTCATCTACACCTTTCGAGTTCGAGATCAGGATCTGTTCGATTTCGGGTCGGGTCGCGTTGGCCTTTTCACCCAAGCAGGTCACATCGACCGGCACGTGCCGCCAGCCGTAGATGTAATAGCCCATGCGCAGAACTTCGGTTTCTACGATGGTCCGGCACTGTTCCTGCGCGCCGAAATCGGTACGAGGCAGAAACACCTGACCGACAGCGATCAACTGGTCCAGATTGGGCTCATGACCTGTGCGGCGGATCTGGTCATAGAAAAAACGAACCGGGATCTGCACGTGGATGCCCGCACCATCGCCGGTCTTGCCATCAGCATCCACGGCGCCGCGGTGCCAGATCGCTTTCAGCGCATCAATACCGGCGTCGACAACCTTGCGTGATGCTTTGCCGTCAACGGATACAACAAGACCCACGCCACAGGAAGAATGCTCTTCTTCCTCGGAATAGAGACCGTTTTTTGCCATCCATTCACGTTTGGCTTCTTCGGCCCGTACCCAATCGGCATCATATTTGGTCATTGGCTGTCTCCTTCTTCCGAGGGGGCAAACATCGCCTCGACCTCGGCTTTGGTCATTTGCTTGCGCTCACCTGCGAACGCATATCCTTTGGGTTTTTTGTCGATAAAAAGTTCCAGTTGCAGTCCGTGGCCAGTATCTTCGAACAGGCCCGCTGCCATTTCTGTGTGTCCGTGCATGTCACCGGGCGCGGTGACCCGGTACCACAGGGCCGAGCCGCATTCGGCGCAAAAGGCGCGCTCGGCCCAGTCGGACGAGGTAAAGGTCTTGACCGGTCCCAGCGCGGCATACCCCTCTTCGGCTTGAAAACTCACCAGCATTGAACTGGTCCAGCGGCGGCACTGGTCGCAATGACAGGCACCCAGCGCATCCTTCGCTGGGGTGGCGGTGACGGTGACCGCACCGCACATGCATTGGCCTTGCAGTTCAGGCATTCCTGACCCTCCTGTCGCTGGGCTGGGTGTTACTCGGCTGCGACGGCAGCCTTGCTGTTAAACCTGTCGATGATCGCATCGGCACAGTCGCGGCCGTCACGGATCGCCCAGACCACCAGCGAGGCGCCACGCACGATGTCACCAATGGCATAGACACCGTCCATCTCGGTTTCGCCGGTTTGGAACGCGGCCTTAACGGTGCCCCAACGGGTTACGGGCAGGTCGGGCTGACCAAACAGCGTAGGCAGGTCTTCGGGCTCAAAGCCCAGCGCCTTGATGACCAGATCGGCCTCTTCGACGTAGTCCGCGCCTTCGATGACCTCGGGGGCTTGGCGACCAGTGGCATCTGGCTGACCCAGACGCATCTTTTGCACCATCACGCCAGAAACCTTGTCATCGCCGGTGAACCCTTTGGGAGCGCTCAGCCATTCAAAGATCACGCCTTCTTCCTCGGCATTCTGCGTTTCACGCTGCGATCCCGGCATGTTTGCCCGGTCACGGCGGTACAGGCATTTGACCGAGGTCGCCCCTTGACGGACCGAGGTGCGTACGCAGTCCATCGCGGTATCGCCGCCACCAATCACAACAACTTTTTTACCGTTGGCATTCAGTCGGCCATTGTCGAAATCCTCGACCGCGTCACCAAAGCTTTTGCGGTTCGAAGCGGTCAGGAAATCAATGGCAATTTCGATACCATTCAGGCCACTGCCTGGCATGGACAGATCACGGGATTTATAGACCCCGGTTGCGATGATCACAGCATCATGCTTGGCGCGAATGTCGTCGAATTTGGCGGCGTCCACGTCGCAGTTCAGCTCGAACTTGACCCCGCCTTCAGCCAGCAATTCGTTGCGACGCTGAACAATGTCCTTTTCCAGCTTGAAGCCTGGAATACCGTACATCAACAGGCCACCGGCACGGTCGTGACGATCATACACAGTGACCTGAATGCCAGCCCGGCGCAGCATGTCCGCAGCCGCCAATCCACCGGGTCCGCCGCCTATGATACCGACGCTTTCGCTGCGCTCGGCACCAGGTGCCACGGGGGTCACCCAGCCTTTGTCCCAGGCGGTGTCCGTGATGTACTTTTCAATCGTGCCGATGGTAACCGTGCCGTGGCCTGATTGTTCGATCACACAATTACCTTCACAAAGACGATCCTGAGGGCAAATGCGGCCGCAGATTTCCGGGAAGGTATTGGTGGCCTGGCTCGTCTGATACGCCTCCTCCAGACGGCCCGTGGCGGTCAGGCGCAGCCAATCGGGGATGTTGTTGTGCAGCGGGCAATGCGACTGGCAATACGGCACTCCGCATTGGCTGCAGCGACTAGCCTGTTCTTCCGCCTTAGCTGCGGCGTATTCAGCATAGATTTCGTCAAAGTCTTCTTTGCGGTCATTGGCGGCACGCTTTTCAGGCATGACGCGGTCGATCTGCACAAATTTCAGCATCGGTTGCTTGGCCACGGGTCAGACTCCATGAATTGGCTTGGTCGCGCCTGTTTAAGAGATACCTTACCGGATTAAAAGTCAATTGTGCTGACCTAAATTGAAAAAATACACGGCGTCAGGAAAAGTAATTGGAAAATGTCATCATTTTTAGTTCCGCTTCGGACCTTTTTACGTGCTTTCCTTTTCGGCACCGCACTTATACCCATTTCCCCTAACAATACGCGGCGGCAGCACGGCAGGTTAAATGAGTCTATTTCAGTTGATTCTCGCGGCGATTATTCAGGGGATAACTGAGTTCTTGCCGATCTCTTCCTCGGGTCACCTGATCCTGCTGCCCAGCTTGACCGGTATGGAAGATCAGGGGCTGGCCATCGACGTCGCCGTGCATGTCGGCACGTTGGGCGCGGTTATCCTGTATTTCTGGTCCGATGTGAAACAGGCCGCTGCCGGCCTGCCACGCGCCCTGACCGGGCAGATCGACACCCCGCAAGCACGGCTGGCGATGAGCCTGATCATCGCAACGATTCCCACGGTCATTGTCGGTGCCATTTTGTTCACAACCGGGCTCAGCCAGTCCCTCCGCTCGATGGCGGTGATTGGCTGGACCATGCTGGGTTTCGGATTGTTGCTGTATTGGATGGACCAAAAGGGGCCCCAAACCAAGAAAACCAACGATTGGGGGCCGCGCGATGCGGTCATCATGGGATTGTGGCAGGTTCTTGCGTTGATCCCCGGCACCTCGCGGTCAGGCATCACCATCACCGGCGCGCGGCACCTAGGGTATAGCCGCGAAGACGGCGCGCGGATCGCGATGCTGATGTCGATCCCGACGATTCTGGCCTCGGGCGTATTACTGTCGACACAGGTGATCCGCGAGGCGGATGCCCAACTGGCTAAGGACGGTGCCATAGCCGCTTTTTTTGCCTTTATCTCGGCCTTATTGGCGCTGTCCCTGATGATGCGTCTGCTGCGCAGCGTCAGCTTTACGCCTTATGTAATATATCGCGTGATTCTTGGGGCAATCCTGCTGGTGATTGCCTATAGCTGATCAGGTACGCAGGTTGTCTGCCGATTTCTGGATCTCATCATACTGGCCCGAGGGACGGAACTTCCACAGGTAGTCCGGCAAGATGGATTCCAAAGTAGCCGGTTCGATCTCCAAGTCGCCAAAGCCTTTGGCATCGCCCGACACCACATTGTCCCGGCGCAGATTCGTCAGCTGATCGCGCGTCAGAATGTGGTTGGGAAACAGCTGAAAACTGACAAACTTGGCTATATCCAGCACACCCGCCATGATCCGGGCGGCCCAGAACGGCACACCAACAATCACCCGGCGGCGATGAATCACCCCCAGCATCTGCTGCATCAGCGCACGGAAGGATTTTACCTCTGGGCCGCCCAGCTCATAAGTGCCACCCTCGGCCTGCCCCAGAACGCCCTGCACGGCGGCCTTGGCGACGTCATCCACATAGACCGGCTGGAACTTGGTCTCTGCGCCGACCAAGGGCAGGAACGGCCCCATCCGGGTCATCCCGGCAAAGCGGTTAAAGAACTGGTCCTCGGTTCCGAAAATAACCGACGGGCGTAGGATCACCGCGTTCGGCATATGCGCCAGCACACCGGCCTCGCCCTGTGCTTTGGTGCGGGAATACTCGCTTTTGGACGTGGCGTCCGCGCCGATGGCCGAGATATGCACCATCCGAGCAACACCCTGTTCGGCAGCGATACGCGCGATCCGCTCAGCCCCTTCGGCCTGTACCGCGTCAAATTCGTTCTTACCCAGCTCGTTCAGCACACCCACGCAGTTCACCACCGCATCGGCCCCATGCATCACGGCAGCAACCGACGCATCATCGCGGATGTTGCACAAAATGGGTTCAACCTGACCAACCACGCCATAAGGTTTGACGAACATCGCCTCGTTCGGGCGCCGCACTGCGACCCGCACACGCCATCCTTCATTTGCCATACGCCGGGCGATATACCGACCGACAAATCCCGATCCGCCATAAATCGTGACCAGTTTGGACATGCGAGGGCTCCTGCTGATTGGTCTTGATCCGATCTACCGCCCAAAGCACCGGCAAACAAGGCGCAATAACGCCGCGCGTCCGCGAAAACCCCGACAATTTCCCAAGCGTTTCGGAGGTGGGTCAAAAAACTTGAAAAAATCTTCCCGAATCTGGTTGACGCCCCCCGTCAGTAGGCTTAAACGCCGCTCCACGACACCTGCCCAGGTGGCGGAATTGGTAGACGCGCTAGCTTCAGGTGCTAGTGTCCGTATGGACGTGGAGGTTCGAGTCCTCTCCTGGGCACCAAATCCCCGACAGATTTTTGGCTTGTCTCTGATCGTATCAAATACGTGTTCGGGTGACGTATTCCCCCAATTTCTATCTATTGGACGTCTCTCCCTTAGGGCTTTGCTTTGCCAGATTCCTGCGGAGACAGACTGGCTAAATGGTCCCGTTCAGGCCTTAGCGAGACCCGCATCTTTCGTGACGCTACGTCACGAAAACTGGCCGGGTGAGTGAGCATCTTTACGTAAAGGTAAGCTTTCCAATCATTTTTTGACTGGTCGGTTAATAAATGACGCAAAAACCCGGATTCTTCCCCCTTACGGTGGCAAACGACCTGCCTAAATGCGCCCTGTCGCTGCGGATCATCACTCACGGATTAATGATCCTCGAGCTCTCGACCATAGGGTTCGGGTCGGGTCCGCAGCGGCAAATTTTTACGCTTTGAATTTGAAGGACCGCAACAATGAAGAAAATTTCGTTTCTCAGTCGCTTCAAGTTAATGAAAGCGCACCGGATGGACGTTTCAGAAGATGACCTGTCTTCGGATTATCGGCGTACGCTGCCCCTGGTGAAGAAATCTGAACTCAAGGTACTTTTTCGAACCGTTCTGGAAGAAAAGCAGGCGGACCTGCCATCGCGACGCCGGTAATGGCATACTAACCCGGATGGTTCAGACCCGTCCGTTTGAACCGGTCAGTCTTACCCTGTCAGACCCGGGATTTTTCGAACTTTTCCCAAGCGGAATGAAACGCATTGAAATCAAACCCCGGCTGTGTGGCAGCGTCGAGGACGATGCGCTCGGTGGACAGCAATTTCTGGATTGCGCCCTTTAGTTGGTCAACAACATCTTCTGGTATCACCAGCGCTCCGTGCTGATCGGCATGGATCAGATCACCGGGATTGACCGAAAGACCAAAGATCGAGACCGGCGTATCGACCGCGCGCACGTGGACGAAACCGTGGCTGGGCCCGACCGATCCGGCAACCACCGGGAACCCCTGTGGCAGATCGCCAAGGTCGCGCATAACGCCGTTCGTCAGCGCGCCGGACATGCCGAACCCCTTGTGTACGGTGGTGTTGATCTCACCCCAATAGGCACCGATACAGTTGGGGAAATCGACATCCTCGATCACCGCAACCGAGGGTGCGGGACCTTCGGCCATGTATTTGTAATAGTCCATCCGGCGTTCCCTGATGACCTCGGGCGCCTCGGACGGAGGCTGCACAGCGGCGATCTTTGCCGTACGGGCGTAGCCCACGATCGCAGGTTCCGACGGGGCCGAACACAGCATGGTGCCGCGCGAGAAGCCGTCAAATCCGCGCTTGCCCTGCGCCACCTCGATGGCGTTGCAGACGGTGGGGGTGTCAACCTTGCGCAACAGGGTCAGAAGGGAAGGTGTCATGGGGCCTCCAGCCAGCGGATCAGGGCCGCTGTTGTGTCATTGGGTTGTTCCAGAGTGGGCAGGTGCCCGGCTTCTTCGATGATTTGTAACGTGCTGTTGGGCAGAAGGTCGTGCATCAACTGGTGTCGCTCGACCGGGCACAGGCCATCCTCGCGCCCACACATCACCAGTGAGGGACCCGTGTAGACGGCCAGTGTTTCGGTCTGGTCCGGGCGATCCATCAAAGCGCGGGATTGGCGAAGGAATACGTCCGGACCCAGATCAACGGCCATCGCCATGCATAGGTCCAGAATGGCCCCCTGATGCGGACCGTCGGCCAAGTAATTGGGCTTCATCTCGTCGCGCATCACCTGCCGCAACTGACCTTCCTGAACGGCCTTCATCTGCGGCCCACGCCGGGCTTTGACATCGGGCTTTTCGGCCAACGGATTGGTGTCCATCAACGCCAACCGTTCAACGCGATCCGGGGCTTCCCGCACCACCTCCATCGCAACGATGCCGCCCATCGACAGGCCGGCCAGCGCAAAGACCGACGGTGCGTTTGACAAGATTTCGGCTGCCATCTCCTGAACACTGTCCTGCGTCACCAGCGGGAAGGTCATCAGCGGCCGTGACCCGGACAACGCAGCGATCTGCGGCTGGAACAACCGAGCATCACACATCATACCGGGCAAAAGAACCAGCGGTGTCATGCCGAGGCCAGTTTTGCACCCTCGGACAATGCCGTCAGCTTGGCATAGGCAATATCGGGATCCACCGCGCCAAAGCCTGCAAAGGTGCCAAACCCACAATCGCTGCCTGCGATCACCCGATCGGCACCGACGATATTGGTAAACCGCGTGATCCGCTGCGCCACCAGTTCGGGGTGTTCGACGAAATTGGTGGTGGTGTCGACCACACCGGGAACCAGAACCTTGTCGTCTGGAATCTCGGAATTACGGTCGCGGAACACGGTCCATTCATGGGCGTGGCGCGGGTTCGAGGTTTCAAACAGCACGTAGCGGGATTTGGTCGCCATCAGAGTGCTGAACACCTTATCCATGGCGATGTCACAACAATGTGGCCCTTCGTAATTGCCCCAGCAGATATGCACCCGCACCCGGTCCTGCGGAACATTCTGCAGCGCGTGGTTCAGGGCCTCGACATGCATGTCGGCGATCTTGACGAACTCTTCATCGGTCAGGTCGGTGAACAGCATGTGCCGCGACAGGGCCAGATCAGGGCAATCCAGCTGCAAATCCAACCCGGCGGCCACGATGGTTTCGTATTCCTCCTTCATCGCATCGGCCAGCGCGGCCAGATAAGCCTCACGCGTGGGGTAGAAATCGTTCTGCAGAAACAGCGAGATGACCCCTGGCGAGGCGGCATTCATAAAGCCCCGCTCGGCCTCGTGCTGCGCCATCGCAGCCTTGAGGTTGGCGATGTCCTTCTCAAGCTCACCCTGCCCTTTCGACCGCACCTCGCCGGTACATTGAGGCCGCGCGTATTGGGGCGTACCGCCATCATCAGCCAGCCGTTGCAGAAAACCGGGGAACATCTTCAGATCGGCGGGCGCATTGCGCGGGCTATCGCCCGAAAACCCGGTGTAACGGTCTTTGACATAGGTGGCATAAGAGATCTTCGAGGTTTCGCCGTCACTGACGATCTGCACACCGGCTTCGACCTGTCTGCGCACGGTCTCGGACACGGCCTTGGTCATGCAGGCGTCAAAGGCAGCGGGGTCAAAGGGTTCCTCCCGCTCGCGCGCAAAAATGAAATCCACCACATCCTGAGTTCGTGGCAAGGATCCGACATGTGTTGTCTTTACGGTCATGAAACCTCCGTTAATTCTTGCGTGCCATCAGTACTGTGTGGCTTTGGGTCTCCGGATCCTTGGCTAGAAATCCGGTCATGATCATCCCGTTTTCTTCAAGGCAGGTGGCGTAACCGGCGGGTGAGAGCGAGGCGTGATACACGGGTTCCCCGCCAACAGTTCCCTGTTCCTCGCCTGCGCTGGGGCCAACGGTCAGCATCAACATTCCGCCCTTGCGCAGATGGCGGGCCATCCGGGCGATGCAGTCTTTCTGCTCGTCCGCGGTCAGATGGAAAAAGCTGTTCCAGGCGACAATACCATCAAAGCTCTGGTCCAGTTCGAAATTACGCATGTCGGCCTGCCGCCAGTCTCCATCAGGCCAACGGCTATGGGCGATCTCAAGCATGGCCTCGGAAAAATCGACACCTGTGACGGTGAACCCTTCAGCCTTGAACCATCGGGCAATGGGCTCACCAGTGCCGCAGCCCAAATCAAGGACGTGATCGCCGGGCTTCAGGCTGGCGGTGAAGCGCGCCAGCCAGCGCGCTTCGAACAAAGCCCGCGAGCGTTGCTCGTCATAGGCTTTGGCCTGCCGTTCATAAACGGCGTGGGTATCGTTCGGATCGACGGTCATCCGACCCATGTGGCTCCGGCGGGGTCATCGGTCGCCGTGATGCGGTACAGGCCTGCCTGCCCGGTCATGGACGGCGCGACGGTGTAAGCCTCACCAGGCATCACCAGCGCGGTATCGCCGTTTGACAATGTGACCTCATATCCGTCTACGGTGATACGCCAATGGCCGCTGGCCGGCATCAGAACCACCGGCTTTTCAGCTTTGACCGGATCATTCACAGCCGAACCACGAGTCAGGAAATCAACCTCGAACCCCGGCTTGTCCTTGATAAGACCGGTCTCACCAATCACCAGCGCAGGTTTTTCAGCGCCCAGCGCCATCAGGTCCCAATAGCGGGCGACGTATTTGCCGATCACCGCGTCGACCGGCACCTCGGGATAGGCTTGCAACTCTGCTTCGTTCAACAAGGGCATCGGCCGGACATTGTGGGGCAGTTCCTGACCCTTTTTGCTGTCATAAAGCACACCGTTGTCGCCCAACATCAGACCATGCGCCTGTGCGTCCTCGATCACCTGCGGGGCCCATGTGACACCGCCACCGGCATCATCGCCACCGAGGATCGACATGATCATGCCGTAGTCCTGACCGACATTCTCGAACCCGCGGAAGATACCTGTGGGGATGTTAAAGATATCCCCCTCTTCGGCAATGAATTCTCCGGCTGTACCATAGCGTCCCCAGAAGAACCGCCAGCGGCCTTTCGCGACAAAGAACACCTCGGCCGTGGTGTGGCTGTGCAGCGAGTTTCGGCATTTCGGCGGCTGACCCGCCGCGCCGATGTTAAAGCCGATCTTGTCGGTGATGTGGACGTGCTGATCGGGCGATTCCGACACGCCGCCACCGATGATGGTAAAGTTCTCTTTCTGATCGCTGCCCGGAGTGTGAGCGTCGATAAAGGCGGTTTTACAGGGTTGCAGCTCGCCATAACGGACGATGCGTTGTTGAATGGTACTCATGACGGTGTCTCCTTGGATTTGGGGGAAAGATGGGATCAATTCCCCCCCCCCCGGAGGCCGATTGTTCAGACGCCGTGCACGCAGCGACGCACGATGGGTATGATAGCGCCGTGCAGTCTGGCTGGCGTTCAGGGATGAGACCATCGCGGTCACCTAACCCTCTCCACCCTGCAGCAGGATCTGTTTCCAGACCGAAGTTTCGTCGAACAGCGTGTACTCGCGCCGCAGCTGTGGCTGACCGCCGATCAGCGCACCAAACTCAGCATGGCTGATGCCCAGAACATAGACCTGCGCGCCGGTTGGGGCGCCAAATGCACCCCAGCCATCATGTTTACCCCACAGGCTCCAGCGCACGGCAGCACGGGGCGGCATGTTCGGATCATCGCGACCAATCTGGTGTTCAACCTTGAATTCCGCATTGGGGAAGCTGGCCCGCAGACCCATCCAGAACCGATCCACCGCATCCCAACCATGGCCAGTGACACCGCCGACATATTCTGATTGCACGGCGCGGTCATACTCGGCCTCGATCACGCCCATATCGGCATTCATGATCTTGGTCAGAATATAGGCATAGCGCTGACCCCATTCGTTGTCATTGCCACTACCTTTATAAGGGCCGGGCTGGTCGGTTTCCGGCGTCAACGGTTTGACGCAGTTCTCTGTCCCACCCTCACGCGCGATCAGGTCGGCAGCGTATTCCTTGGGGTCCCAGCCCATCTGCCGGATGATGGCACCCTGATCGCGGATCAACCATTCATCGTCGATCTGATTATCTTTGGCGTGACAGTCGGCCAGAATCCGATAGCGCAGCTTTGTGCCAGTCGGCTTGCCATACACCCCTTCGGCCAGATGCGTCGCGGTCGAGATAATCCGGTGCGAGCTTAACATCCCCTCTTCCGGCGTGCCGGACCAGATCACATCCTCGCCCAACAGCTGCCGATCCGGAAACTCAGCCAGTGTTGCCATGGTGGCGCCGATGACGTTCTGATTGCCCAGAACCACAGATCCAGGCGAGCGCACGACGATATCCTTGCTGTAATAGTCATGCAGCGTGGCGATGCCCCGGTCTTCCCAAATTTCCTTGGTGATACCGATAATATAGTCGGGAAAATCCCGAAACTTCGGATCGAAGCCTTTCATATGTCTGTCCTTTGTGGGGTCCACCCTTTTGGCAACCGGGCCGAGGTACGTACAATCAGCGGCCCGTCTATGGCCACCTTGCGCGCCGCGGCAGCTGCCGGGTTTTCGATATGATCCAAAAGCGCGTCTACGGTTTCAGAAACCATCAGATTGGCCCGCTGTCGGATCGTCGTGAGGTTATAGGCAAGCCACCCCGCCTGCGGGACATCATCGTATCCGATCACCGAGACATCTTCGGGCACACGCAGGCCAAGCTCAAAGCGGATGACATCCATGACGGCCAGCGCCATATGGTCATTTGCCACGAACACGGCATCCGGCCTGTCATCCGGTGCAACATCAAACATGCGACGTGCAGCCGTTCGGGCATTTTCCGTGTGAAACTCACCCACACCATGGGCAAACACGGTCTCACCGGCCTCAGCCAATGCCGCCCGGAACCCGGCCTCGCGGTCACGCTGGGTCGAGGCACCCTGCCAACCCGCGATGTAAGCAATGCGACTGTGGCCAGCGGCAACCAGGAACTCGGCCACCTTGCGGCCACCGGCATAATTGTCCGACGTGACCGACGTGATCCCGTCCAGGTCCTGACTTCGGTTGAACAGCACCACGGGTACACCCGCCTGCTGACAGCGCGTTGCAATATCTGACGACATCGCAACCGAGGCCAAAACAACGCCATCCACCTGATAGTCGAGGATTTCCTCCATCACGTCATCAATGTTACCCGCCGTGCGCGAAGCCATGAAGATCAGCACGTGATACCCCTGTTCTTGCAGGGCGTTGGACAGTTTCTCAAGCGCTTCGGGATAGAAGTAGTTGTCCAGATAGGCGACCACCAAACCGATGATACGGCTTTTGCCGGATACCATCGCCCGGGCCAGAACATTGGGGCGATACCCCAACTCTGCCGCCGCCTTGCGCACCTTTTCTTCAGTCTTTTTGCTGACCGAGGCACCCGGCGTGAACACCCGGCTAACCGCCGACTGACTGACGCCTGCCAGTTGCGCAACCTGAAGGGATGTGACTTTTTCTGCCATCAATCCGCTGTCCACCCCCCGTCAATCAACATCGAAGTTCCGGTCACCAAAGCCGAGGCGTCCGAGGCCAGATAGGTCACCGCGCCCATGATGTCTTCGACCTCACCGACACGGTCCAGCTTGATCTTCTCCATGATCCAGGCGGCGCGCTCGGGGTCATCGAAGGTGGCTTGCGTCAAGGGTGTGCGAATGAAGGTCGGGCAGACCGTGTTGATGCGGATGCGCTGCTTTCCCCATTCGATTGCCATGGCTTTGACCATACCCTCAAGCCCGTGCTTGGTGGCACAATACAGCGCCCGATCGACCCCGCCGACATGGCCCATCTGGCTTGAGATATGGATGATCGATCCCGGCCTGCCCGTCGCTATCAATGCCTTGGCCGCATAGGCCGACAGGAAATAAGCCGACCGCAGATTTACATCTGTGACCGCATCGAAATCCTCGGGCGTGGTGTCGATCGCCGCGCTGTGGCGCGCGGTTCCGGCGGAATTCACCACGACGTCAAAGACGCGCCCATCAAACACCTGCTGCAGGGCATTCAAATCGCCCTGATCCACAACCGCAGCTTCGGCCGACCAGCCCTGCGCCTGCAACGCCGCGACGGTTTCAGCCAGCCGGTCTGCCCCACGCGCGGCGCAGACCACATGCGCCCCGGCCTCGGCCAAGGCCACCGCACAGCCCTGTCCAATCCCCGAGGACGCGCCGGTCACAAGGGCGGTTTTGCCGTTCAGCGAAAACGAAGGGGTGCGGGGCAGGTCAGTCATCAGCTCATTCCATCAGGCGTTTCAATGCGGCCCAGATTCCGGGCCTTGTTGAATTCACGCAGACGGGCGAAAACGTCAACGCCAAGCTGGCGGTAGGCATCCAGAAGATCGACCAGCACCCAGTTTTCGCGTATGCGCCCGTTTTCCAATCGCCAGAAATCCAGACTGCACATGGCGATTTTCTTGCCCGAAGGCGCAATCCCCATCCATCCGTCATGGGTAACCGTCTGGATCATGTTCGGCCAGCCGGTCACAGCCGCATACTCGCCATCACCAAAGAAATGATAGGTGATGTCGTCCACATACTGCCCGCGATCCGGCATGCCGTTCAGGAACGGAATCTGATGCCAGTTGCGAAACCCTGCGTAACCGCGCCCGGTGCCGATGCCCGAAGGCCCGTACCAGTTCATGCGTGGATGCCAGAACCGCTCCATCTCCATCACTTCGGGGCCACCTTGTGACGGGTGTTTTTTCAAGTGTTCCAGCATGTCGATAATGTGTTGGCACGTCGCCTTGCCCTTGGCCGCATCGTAAGGTCCGGGCACGAACCCGTCCTGAGTGGCTGGTCCGGGCACATGCCATTCACGGCCAAGGCTGGGGGCCATCGGCCAGGCGTTGGCCTGCATCATCACCTCAGGGATGTCCCAGAGCGCCTGAACCTCGACGACCTGTCCGTCCACGAAACGATAGAATTCGTGGAACCGCATGGTGACCTGATGGCCCGTCGGTGGGATATCCAGCCAAGGCCCGGTGAAGGTACCGGTGTAATACCCCCCGCACCCGACCCAGTCCGCGCCGTTTTCGTCCGGCCCGGCCATAACGATATAGTCGCGACGCTCCAGATCGGGCCATGCGTCCAGCAGGTCCTTATAGGCGCAGTCGTAATATGCATCGCTGCCGATACTGTCACCAAAGGGATGGCATAGGTGGAACACTGCATCCGATGTCGTGACCTCAGCCAGCGCCTTGCGGACGCCGGCTTCGGAAAAGTCATACATCGCGGCCCTGAGCAAAGCGATCAGGGCCTTATGCTGTGTGTGCTTGTCGCTCATTCAGCGGCATCCCGATACGGTGCAGGCTTGCCGTAAGGCACGTTGATACCGCCATAGCGGCGCACCCGCACGTTGCACTGTTCAGCATGGCCCACAAAACCTTCAAGCATGCACAGGCGCGACCCATATTCGCCAATCAACGTCGCCGCCTCGTCGGTCAGAACCTTTTGATAGCTATGCGTTTTCAGATACTTACCCACCCAAAGACCGCCAGTATAGCGCCCGGCTTTCTTCGTTGGCAGGGTGTGGTTTGTCCCGATCACCTTATCCCCGTTCGAGACATTGGTGCGCGGACCAAGGAACAGCGCGCCATAGCAGGTCATGTTCTCAAGGAACCAATCATCCCTATCTGTCATCACCTGCACATGCTCGGATGCGATATCATCGGCGACCTGCAGCATCTCATCATATGTGTCGCAAACGATCACTTCGCCATATTCGTCCCACGATACTTTCGCGGTGCCTGCCGTGGGTAGGATTCCCAGCAGACGGTCGACCTCGGCCATCGTATCCTCGGCCAGTTTGCGCGAGTTGGTCAGCAGCACGCAAGGACTGTTATAGCCGTGTTCCGCCTGACCCAGCAGGTCGGTCGCGCAGAGTTCCGCATCGGCGGCAGTCTCGTCGGCGATGACCATGGTCTCGGTCGGGCCAGCGAACAGGTCAATGCCGACACGGCCGAACAGTTGCCGCTTGGCTTCGGCTACAAAGGCGTTGCCCGGGCCGACCAGCATATGCACGGGGTCAATCGTTTCGGTGCCCAGCGCCATCGCGCCGATGGCCTGAATGCCGCCCATGACATAGATCTCATGGGCGCCGCCGAGATGCATCGCGGCAATCACCGCTGCGTTCGGCTTGCCATTGAACGGAGGTGTACAGGCGATGATGCGCGGCACGCCCGCCACCGAAGCCGTCGCCACCGACATATGCGCCGAAGCGACCATCGGGAATTTTCCACCGGGCACATAGCATCCCACCGACTGCACGGGGATGTTCTTGTGGCCCAGAATGACGCCGGGCAGGGTTTCGACCTCGATATCCACCATGGAATCGCGCTGCGCTTGCGCAAAGTTGCGCACCTGTTCCTGCGCGAATTTGATATCGGCCAGTTCACGGTCGGTCAGTTGCCCGATGAGGTCGTCAATGTCCTGCTGAGACAGGCGGAACGACGGGGGCGAATAATTGTCGAACTTTTCGCTCAGCTCGCGCACGGCCACATCGCCACGGGTTTCGATGTCTTTCAGGGTCGCTTCGACCACAGCGCGGGTTTTGGCGTCATCTTCGGCCCGGTCAGCATCAGATTTACCGCGTTTGAGATACTCGATTGTCATGTTTCCAATCCTCAGTTTTTCGGCCGGGGCGCTACTTTTTCACCCCGGTCAAAAGCTTCCCAGCCTTCCCCGTTGAACAGATCGACACCCAGCTGCGCCGCGACATGTGCGAAATCGACGTTCACCCAGTTGTCGACGATCTTTCCATCGACCACTTTCCAGAAATCCATGTACCGGATCTCGACCCGTTTGCCGGTGGGGGCGATGCCCAGAAACTCACCGGAATGGGTCGCCTCTTGGCGGCCGAACGCTGCGGCCCATTCGCCCATATACAGGCGGGCCTCATCAATGCAGGTCTTGTCCGAGAACGCGGCCTGAAACGGGCGCTGCCAGTTGTCCTGAAACTCTTGCAGGCCGGTCTTGGTGCCACAGCCCTGATTGCCCATCCAGCGAAAGCCCTGAGCAAAGAACTCGCCAATGTCATCAATGCGGTGGTCATTCAGGCCATCGACCATGGTTTCGATCACGCGGCGCGTGTCTTCGGTTTTGTCCAGGTCCGTGTCGCGGGTTAGAACCGCTTGTTCGGGGCGGGAACCTTTCATCTTTCTATCCTTTCAGGTTGCCGAGGGAGGGATTGGGTCAAGAAACCCCAATGCTTAGAAAATCCCTGGGCATCCTGTTCAGCGCCGGGTGGCGCGACAGGGCGTTATGGCGTGCGTTCTTGCTCATTACCCTTTCACCGCTCCAGCGGTCAGACCGCTGACGATCTGGCGCTGGAAGATCAGAACAAGAAAGATCAGCGGCGCGGTGATCGATACGGCGGCTGCCACAGCGACCACCTGATCGGTAGTCGTGGTCTCGCGGTTGAACATGCCGACAATGGCGGGAACCATGGTCTGGTTCTGCGCATCCAGCAGCAGCGACGTGACGAGGATGTCGTTATACGCCAGCAGAAAGCTGAACAGACCGGTGGTGATCACCCCCGGCCACATCACCGGCATGATCACGCGGCGGAACGCCTGGAAGTGATTGCAGCCATCAACGCGCGCGGCCTCATCCAGTTCGGCTGGGATATTCTGGAAGAATGACCGCAGCATCCAGATCGTGAAAGGCTGGTTGATCGCCACCAGCACCGCAATCACCGCGAAAGGCTTGCCGTAAAGGGTCGGTGCGTTTTCCCCCAGGATCGGCGCCAGCCATTCGGATGAGCTGATGAAGACCGGCAGATAGCTGGCCACCAGCGCCGAGGGCGGCAGCGCGCGGAAGATCAGCGCGACGATCAGCAGCCAGAACGCCAGAGTCGAACCCGACCGTGCCAGCCCGTAACCCGCCAGTGTCCCGACCGACAGCGACAGAACAACAACCCCCGTGGTTACGATTAGCGAGTTCTTGAAGTTGTTCGAAAACCCTCGGTCGATCCAAACGGTTTTATAGTGTTCGGTCGTCAGCCCCAATATGTCCCGCCCCAGAGGGCCAAAGAGCGGGTTCAGTATGCTCAGAATGGCAGGCAGGATCACGAAGAATACGATCAGAAAGGCCACCACGGTGGCCAGAATGCCAATCACCCAGCCAAACCACTCCTGACCTTCTTTGGAATAGGCTTTGATCATCCCAGGCATCTTTTTGGTCACCAGAGCAATCGTGCCCCAGATCACCCCGATCCCCAGAAGGATATCCAGCAGCGAAATCCCCTTGCCATTGGCCAGCGTCGCCGGCCCGAAGATCACGTTCAGGGCATTACCGTCAAAGGCGTCGACTGGGGA
The DNA here is from genome assembly GCF_056539405.1 of Ruegeria sp. BB5. Classification (NCBI taxonomy): domain Bacteria; kingdom Pseudomonadati; phylum Pseudomonadota; class Alphaproteobacteria; order Rhodobacterales; family Roseobacteraceae; genus Ruegeria; species Ruegeria sp. BB5. Next base: position 42,863 of record NZ_JBQFUX010000002.1, read on the forward strand.
CTTGAAGCTCATCACCGTGATCCAGAAGATCGGGAAGATGGCGACGATGCACCAGAAGGCCAGGAAGATGTTTGAAGTCAGCCGCAGGCTGAGCGGTTGGCGAAGCGCGCGCGAGGACATGTCAGTGACCTCCTTTGTGATCGCGCCATGTCCGGCGCAGCGGGAAGATAAGCAGGATGGCAATACCGATCATGGTGAGCATGGCGCTGGCCGAGGCCCGGCTGATCGAACGGTTGCCCGCCTGATCAGGCACCAGGAAGTCATAGGTCAACCACTGCAACGAGATGACATAGCCCTGACTTGCGAAACCGACGATCTCTTCGAACACCCGATAGCTGTCCATCAGGTGGATCATCGACACAAAGATGATCAGCGGCATCAGATGCGGGATGACGATGTATTTCATCCGCTGCCACCGGGTTGCGCCGTCAATCACAGCACTTTCCAGACTGTCCTGATTGACCGTTTGCAAACCGGCATAAAACACGATGGCGGCAAAGGGGGCGACGTGCCAGACGCGGTACAGCATCATCAGCACCTCAATTGTCCAGGCCTGCGCAAACAGGGCGATATCGCGGTTCAACCACCACTCCAGCAGCGCCGTCAGGATACCGTCGCCGCGAAACAGCCAGTTGACCGACAGCACCCCGATCACCGGGGTAATGATAAAGGGCAACAGCGAAATAAAGATAACCGGCCCTTTTATCGCCTGCGCGGCATTGTTGATCAAAACGGCGATCCCCAGCCCGCAGACGATGACCAGCGGCAGGGTGATCAGCGTGAACGTCAGCGTGAACCGCAGCGCTTTCCAGAAGTTGATGGTGGACAACACATTCCAGCTGCCCTCGCTGATCGCGCGCCATGCACGTTCAGGCTCCAGCACGTTGCGATAGCTTTCCAGCCCGACATACTGGGTCTGCATGATGACTTTGCCCTCTTCGTCGAGTTGGGGTTGCGAAACCGTCTCGGTCACACAGGTCTGGGTCAGAAAGCCGGGGGTGCAGGTTTCAACTTCAACCGTCTCATAGATCGGTTGGGTGACATAGAAACTCTGCTTGAACACGCTGATCAGCGGGAACGCGATAAAGAGAAGCATCATAAAGACAGAGGGGCCAACAAAGGCGGCAAATGTCCGGAAATTCATGGCTCTGCCTTTCTCATGGTTCTCAAAGGGAAGAGTGCAGGAGGGCCGAGGCCCTCCCGCGGGAGGATCAGTTGTTGATCAAACCGGCTTCTTTGGCGGCGGTGATGTAATCCGCCTCGATATCGGCCAGTGTGGTTTGCGCGTCCTTGGCGCCGGTCATGAAATCAGCCAGACCGTTGCCCAAGGCGGTGTGCATGATGCCCATCGGGCCCGAAGCCGGGTATGCCTTGGCCCCGGCTTGGGCGGATGCAGCCGCACCGGCGGCCAGTTCACCTGCCTTGTAGGCCGGGTTCAGCCAGACGGCAGCGTCATTGTTGGCACTGACCATTTCCTCATCCATGCCTTCAAGCATGACGCGGAAGGCGGCGTCAGCCTCTTCATCGCTCATGTTCGAGGCCAGAACGAAACCGTCCCACCAGATCGTAGTGGCCGGTGCAGCCGAGCCCATCGGAGCCGCCGACATGGTAACCTTGCCCACCACCTGGCTTTCGGCTTCGTCATTCATTGCAGCGGCGCGGCTGGCCCACAGGTTTGCCATGGCAATCTTGCCCTGCTGGAACTGCTGCTGAACGTAAGTTGAATCCGAGACCAGATATTCCGGATCCATGTAATCGGTCATGGCCTTCAGGGTTTCCAACGCCTTAACGCCCTGCTCGTTATTGATCGCAGGCATGTTGCCGTCGCCAAAGAAAGAGCCGCCTTCACCCATATACATGTTGATGAATTCCTGGCCGAGGTTCCAACCGGTCTTGAAGGTGCCGCCGATCGGGTATTCCATAACACCCGCATCTTTGATCTTGGCGGCAGCGGCCAGAACGTCATCATAGGTTGCGGGCTCGGCAATACCCAGGTCGGCCAGAACGTCGTTGCGGTACATCATGTGCTGTGCGTTCACCATCATGGCAATTGCCATGGTCTTGCCATCCACCTTGATCAGCTGGTTTGGCAGCAGGTTCTGTCCGTATTTCTCGACCAGATCATCCAGCGGCCGGATCGTACCTGCATTCAGCAACGGGATCAGAGTCGTGTTCGACACCCCACCGATCTGATAGAGCGACGGGCTGGCGGCAAAAGCCTCAGGCTGTTTCTCGCGGAATTCCTGGTCCAGCGAGGCATTGAAATTGCCGCATTCGGCCATCGCATCGGTGACGGCCTTCCAGGCCTCGAAACCGGCCGAGAGCGATTTGAGCGGTACGTCATTTTCAAACGAACAGGCAGCCCATGTGCCACTTGCCGCGATGGACATGGCACCTGCCATGAGGATCGTCTTGAGTTTCATGCGTTTCTCCCTGTCAGGATCGGTCCGTCGTCGACGTCCGGACCGGTGTTAAGCCCGTATGGGCTGTTCGTGGGGTTGTTCCCCGATCCGCGCACCGCTTCCAGCTTCGAAGAGGTGACAGATTTCTTTGGGCACCGAGAACGAGACGGGATCTCCAATCTCGGCGCGGAAGGCTTTGTCGGCTTTGACCGATACCAGCGCACCGCCGACCCGGACCGAGATCATGGTCGCATCGCCCAGCAGTTCCAGCGTGTAGATCGGTGCGGTGATTTCGCCCTGCCCTTCGGCAAGGCCAGCATCTTCAGCGCGGAAGCCCAATGTCATCGGACCGTCCGGTGCGTCGACCGGAATGGCTACATGTTCGGCGCGGAACACACCGCCCGAAACCTCGCCATCCATCAGGTTCATCGCCGGTGAGCCGATAAAGCTGGCCACAAAAGTATTGGCGGGCCGGTCGTAAATATCGGTCGGGCTGCCGACCTGCTGCACCACGCCTTGTTTCATCACAACAACTCGGTCGGCCAACGTCATCGCCTCGATCTGGTCGTGGGTCACGTAGATGGTTGTCACCGCCAGCTCGTGGCTGAGGTTCTTAATCTGAGCTCGGGTCGAAACACGCAGCTTGGCATCCAGGTTCGACAACGGCTCGTCCATCAGGAACACGTTCGGTTCCCGTACGATGGCGCGGGCCAGCGCCACACGTTGCCGCTGACCGCCTGACAATTCGGCGGGTTTGCGGTGCAAGAAATCGTCCAGTTCCACCATTGCACTGGCGCGGCGCACCTTGTCGTCATGGGTCGACGGGTCGATGCCGCGCACTTTCAAAGGAAAGCGGATGTTTTCGTAGACGTTCATGTTGGGATAGAGCGCGTAACTCTGGAACACCATCGCCACATCGCGGTCCTTGGGCTCCAGATCGTTGACCACCTTGCCATCGACCAGAATTTCGCCCTCGGTGACGTCCTCAAGACCGGCGATCATGCGCATCGTGGTGGTCTTGCCACAGCCCGAGGGGCCCAGCAGAACCAGAAATTCGCGATCCGCGATGGTCAGGTCGAAATTGTGGACCCCAATGAATGACCCCCAGCGCTTGCCGACGTTGCGCAATTGAATTTCCGCCATGGTGCCCCCTGAAAGGATTCGTTTGCATACGTTTGCAAAACAGTAATTCGCATATATCAAATCAGGCAAGACTTTTTTGCATACGTATGCAAAAATACACTAAACCACCGAGTCGAATTCGCGGAATAGACCCCGCAAAACACTGATAAAGAACGGAAAGCACCGTGGGTTTTCAAACTGAAAAAAAGCTGATCCTGTCCTTCCATGACGCGCTTAGCCGCGCTAATGGGGATGAGTTGGCCACCGTCACAAAGCAATATTGCGCACCGAATCTGGTGTGGCGCGGATTTCACCCGTTCGACGAAATCGCAGGCCCTGACGCGGTGGCGCGCAGGTTCTGGCAGCCGCTGAAACACAGTCTGACCCACCTACAACGCCGACAGGATATCTTTTTCGCGGGCCGAAATTCTTTGACCGAAGGAGGCGTCTGGGTGGTGTCGATGGGGCACCTCATGGGTCTGTTCGACGCGCCATGGCTGGGCATCCGCCCCACTGGCAAGATGGCCCTTCTGCGGTATTGCGAATTTCACAATGTTGTGGATGGCAAGATTTCCGAGACGGCAATGTATTTCGACATTCCGCACCTGATGGTTCAGGCCGGTCAGAACCCCTTTCCGCCACAGACCGCAGCGCATCTGGTGCAGCCCGGACCAATGACACATGACGGCATTCTGACCGAAGATCAGCCCGCCGACGAAAGTCACAAGACGCTGGAGGTCATCAACGCCATGATCTCGGACCTTGGGCAGTGGGACAGCGGTTTGTCCCTAACGGATGAGCTGGCGCAAACTTGGCACGAGAACATGATCTGGTGGGGGCCCGAAGGGATCGGTGCCACCTACACAATCGCGCGTTACGCGCAGCAGCATTCCGGCCCGTTTCGCGCGGCCTTCACCGAACGCTCAAAGACCCAACACATCTGCCGCATGGCCGAGGGGCACTATGGCGGCTTTTTCGGCTGGCCCAATTTCACCGCAGTGCCCACGGGCGGTTTCATGGGGATGCCCGCCACCGGAAAGGCGGCGGAGTTTCGGGTGATCGACATCTACCGCCGCGCGGGTGACAAGCTGGCCGAAAACTGGATCTTCATCGATCTTTTGCATTTCTGGAAACAACAGGGCGTCGATATTCTAGCCCGCACAACCGGGATTGAAACACCATGAGAATTGATGCGCATCACCATCTGTGGGACCTGACCGCGGTGCATTATCCGTGGTTGATGGAAAAAGGTGCGGTGCGATTCTTCGGTGACCCCAGCCCCATTCAGCGGAACTATCTTCTGCCCGAGTTCCGTGCTGATGCTATAGAGTTTTCCGCTTCGGTCCATATTCAGGTGGGCGCAGCTGATCCCTGGGCCGAGGCGCATTGGGTCCAGTCTGTTGCAGATCAAAATCCCGATTGGCCACTGGTCCAGGTTGCCTTTTGTGATCTGACCGCACAGGACGTGACCGCGCAACTGGACCGTTTGCAAACCCTGCCCTCTGTGCGTGGGGTGCGTCAGATCATCGGCCGCGCACCGGGCGAGGATCAACTGTCGGGCACAAACGACCTGCTGGACAATCCAAGGTTTCTGGACGGGTTGAAACAACTGGGCGACCGCGGACTGTCATTTGATCTGCAGTTGCTTCCTGAATTGATGGAGCAGACCGCCGCCGTTCTGGCGCGGGCCCCTGCGACGCGGGTGGCGCTGTGCCATGCAGGGTCACCCCATGACCGGTCGGAACAAGGGTTGCAACGGTGGGCGCAAGCGCTGCATCACCTCTCGGCGCAGCCGCAGGTGACATGCAAACTGTCCGGTCTTGGCATGTTCGATCACAACTGGAGCGCCGACCGCGTGCGGCCCATCGTGGACACATGCCTGACCCAATTCGGGCCCCATCGGTGCATGTTCGGGTCGAATTTCCCGGTCGACAGCCTGTCTTCCACCTATGCGGTTTTGGTTGAAAGGTACGGCGCGCTGGTTCCCGAACAAGACCACGATCTTGTCTTCGGAGGCACAGCGCGCCAGTTCTATCGCATCTAAGCAATCAGGGTCAGAAAACCGACTGCATATGTGTTCCAACGACGCCTCAGCTCGGCATCCGAAACGACAATTCAGGCGAATTACCAAACCGAAAGACCCTGGGACGGCGCCGCCAATACGTGATCGGCGAAGCCTGATTCATCAATCGCTGATCGCGCCTTCCTCATCGCGGCGCTGGTGCATCTTGGCTTTGACCCGTGCGCCCACAATCAGGGGCAGAACAAAGCCGATGATGGCAATGGTCCACAGCGCGATGGACAGCGGGCTGTCGATCAGGGTCCACCAGTTGCCGTTGTCGATGGTAACCGCACGGCGCAGGTTGTTTTCCATCGAGTTGCCCAAAAGCGTACCCAAGATAACCGGTACCAGCGGTACGTCCAGCTTGCGCAGAACCCACCCCATGACACCAAACCCGATCATCACCAGCAGATCAAAGCTGGAGCCCGAAATGCCATAGATACCCACAAAACTGACCATCGCCACGACGGGCATCAGGATGCGCGACGGCACCATCAGAACCCGCGTGAACAGGCCCACCATCGGGATATTCATCGCCAGCAGCATAAAGTTCGCGATGAACAGCGCCGCGATCAAACCCCAGACCACATCCGGGTTCTGCGTGAACAGCAGCGGCCCCGGCGTGATGTTCAGCGCCAGCAGGACCGCCAACAGCACGGCCGTGGTTCCCGAACCCGGTACGCCCAGCGCCAGCATTGGTACCAGAGCACCCCCGGCAGCGGCGTTGTTCCCGGCCTCGGGCGCCGCCACACCGCGCGGATCACCGGTGCCAAAGGTGTTTTCCTTGTCGACCAGCCGCTTTTCCATCGAATAGGAAATGAACGAGCCCAACGAAGCGCCTGCACCCGGTAAAACCCCGGCTATAAAGCCCAGGAAAGAGGTGCGCAGCATGGTCGGTGTGCATTTCCTGACCATCGACATCGGCGGGTAAAGCCGGCCGATATTCAGCTTGCGCCCTTCGGCATCCGATCCGCCGTGGCGGTGTTCAAGAAAGATGAACACTTCGGACAAGGCGAACAAGCCGACAATGGCGACTAGGAAATCCAACCCGTCATACAGATGCACCTCGCCAAAGGTGAACCGGGGCACTCCGGTTTGGGTATCCACCCCGATCGTTGCCAGCCCAAGTCCCAATGCGGCGGCAAATGCCGATTTCGCCTGATTGGTCGACGACACGCCGCCCAACGTCATAAAGGCCAGCGCGAACAGGGCGAAATATTCCGCCGGTCCAAACAACAGCGCGATCTTCACCAGCTGCGGTGCCAGAAAGATCAGGCCCCAAGTGGCCAGAAACGCCCCAACAAACGACGCGATGCCGGACAGCGACAGTGCCTCACCTGCGAACCCTTTTTTGGCCATCGGATGCCCGTCCAGACAGGTCATCATCGCGGGCTCATCCCCGGGGATATTCAAAAGAATGGATGAAATCCGTCCCCCATACATTGCACCGTAATAGACGCTGGTCAGCAGGATCAGCGAGGGTGTCGCCCCCAGACCTAGCGTGAACGCCAGCGGGATCAGAATGGCCACACCATTGGACGGGCCCAGACCGGGCAACGCACCCATGATTGTACCCAGAAAACAGCCCAGCAGGGCCAGCATCAGGTTCTGCCATGTCAGCGCGATGGCGAAACCGTCCCCAAGGGATGCTAATGTTTCCATGCCCCTCTCCTCAGAAGCCCAGCGGGCCGCGGGCCAGTGACAGGCCCAGAACCAGATGGAAAATAACGTAGATACCTATGGATGTGCCGACGCCAACCAACACGCTTTCCAGCGGCCCGGACCCCAGACGCCAGGCCAGATAGGCGGCGGCAAAGGCGGTGGCGATGACAAATCCCACAACGGGCAGCAATTCGGCGTAAAGGATCATCATTACCACGGCAGCGCCGATCTCAACCAGACGGCCCAGCGCGGGCCATTCGGGTTCGGTATCAGGGCGCAGGGCGATGACGATGCTCGACAGGCCCAGAATGGAAGCAATGATCAGCGGGAAGGCCTTGGGCCCGACGGCGTCAGACAGAAAGCTTTCCTCGATCGCCAGTGCGGAAAAGGCAAATCCGATGGCAAGTAGCAGTCCGACGACCCCGAAGATACGGTCACTCATCGGTGTCTCCTATAGTTCGGGTAAATGATTGGATCCGGGCACAGCCAGGTGCCCGGATCACAGTGAGTGGTGTTATTTGATAATCCCGATCTCTTTCGAGATGGTCTGGATCTGACCCACGGATTCAGCCACGAAGTTCTGGAAATCTGCGCCTTGCAGGTCCAGCGGTGCCAGACCGTTGGCGGCCATCACCTCTTTCCATTCATCCGAAGCGTAGAGATCACCGATCTTGCCGACCCAGTCTCCATAGGCGTCATCGGTCATGCCACCCGGAGCATAGAAGCCACGCCAGTTGGCGCCGATCGCGTCAATGCCCTGTTCCTTGGCGGTCGGGAAATCGGCGAATTCGCCGGGCAGACGTTCGGGTGCCAGCACCGCGATCACCTTGATGTCGCCCGAGTCTACGAAACCCTTGGCCTCGGAGATATCGCCGGTAAAGGCCTGAACCGACCCGGCCAGCAGCTGGGTCACGGCCTCGCCACCGCCGTCAAAGGCGATGTATTTGACCGAGCGCACATCGTCGATGCCATATGCATTGGCTGCGATCAGAACCTTCAGGTGATCCCAACCACCCACGGCCGAGCCACCCGCAACCGACACGGCGGTTGGGTCGGCTTTGATCTGGTCCAGCAATTCAGGCAGCGTGTTGACCGGGCTATCTGCCGCAACGGCAATCACGCCGTAATCCGCGCCGATGGCCGCCAGCCACCGCACCTGATCCATGGTATTGCCGGGGTAAGCCCCCTGCGCCAGACGGGTGGCAGTGGCCGCACTGGCCGCCACGATCAGCTCATTATCCTCGCCGCGCTTGTTCACCACCTCGGCAAAAGCAACGCCGCCGCCGCCACCGGCAAGGTTCACCACTTGCATGGTCTGGTCGATCAGGCCCAGATCCTGCAGCGATTTACCCACCTGTCGACAGGTGAAGTCCCATCCGCCACCGGGGTTGGCCGGGGCGATACATTCCTGCGCGCTGGCCGCAACGCCGGACAGGGCAAAGACAGCAGCCGCAATCGCGCCACTGGTTCCAAACAGTTTCATTCGTGTCTCCTCCTTTGGTCTTTTTGGACTGCGCGTGCAGCCGAAACCGATCCCCGCAGGACACAAGGCCCGTTCTTGCAGGTTGAATCTGTTTACCGAATAATGCTGTCACGAACCTGTCAGGGTTCAGGCGTTCGCCTTGGGGAGGGGTCATGCGCGTATTGATGATCGAAGATGCCGAAGATCTGGCCGAAGGTGTCATGGCCCATCTCGCCCGGTCCGGTGTCGTATGTGATCTGGCCACAACCGTCGAAGCCGCCGGTGATTTTCGTGCAGTCCAAACCTATGACGCCATGTTGCTGGATATCAACCTGCCCGATGGGTCCGGGTTGAATTTCCTAAGCAAGATCCGCGCGGCAGGTGACCGTATCCCTGTGCTGATGCTGACCGCGCTGACCTCGGTCGAAGATCGGATCGCCGCGCTGGACAAGGGGGCCGACGACTATCTGGGCAAGCCCTTCGACCAGCGTGAGCTAGAGGCCCGGTTGCGCGCCCTGGTTCGTCGCGACGCCGACCGAAAATCCGAGCAGATCACGCTGGGCCCGCTGATCTATGCCCCCAAGGACCGCAGCGCCGCGCTGGAGGGCAAACGCCTGAACCTGACCGCGCGCGAGGCCGCTGTGCTGGACGCACTGATCCGGCATGAGGGGCAATTCCTGTCGAAAACCCGGCTGTACGATTCGCTTTACGGGTTCGAGGATGCCGATGTCGGCGAAAACGCGATTGAGCTGTATATCGCCCGCCTGCGCAAAAAGTTCACCGGCAGTACGGTCAGCATCACCACCCGGCGTGGTGTCGGATACCGGATCGGTCTGGATGGCTAAGCTGCACCTGCCCCACAGCCTGACTGCCCGTGTTCTCAGCGCGGTGATGCTGATTTTGATACTAGGCGGCTGCCTTGTCGCTTTGTCGATCTGGGCCAATGGCAGATTGGCGGCGCGGCAGGCTTATGACCGGCTTTTGCTTGGCGCCGCCAGCGACATCGCCGAATCCGTTCGGATTCAGGACGGCATACCCGTCGTAGACCTGCCGGTTTCCGCCTTTCAACTGCTGGCGCAGGCCCCTGAAGATCGGATTTTCTATGCGGTTCAAGTACCAGATGGCCCTTTTATCACCGGGTTGGATCGCGACACGGTGATCGACATACCGCAACAGCCTGGTGCTGCTCCGATCTATTTCGCCGCTGATCTGAACGGAGAACCTGCGCGCTTTGTCCGCCTGGCCCGCCTGTTTGCCGAACGCGAGTTTTCGGGCGAGGTGGAAATACTGGTCGGGCAGACCTTGCGCGCGCGTCAGATGATGACCGTTGGCCTGATGCGCGACGCCTTGCTGCCGATGGCGGTGGCAGGCGTTCTGTTGCTGGCGATGTCATGGATTGTCACCCGATCCGCCCTGCGCCCGCTTGAGGCCCTGTCCGAGGATCTGACCCGTCGCGATCCTCACGATCTGACCCCTATGGCCAGCGACGGCCTGCCGCGCGAACTGCAGGTGATGCTGAACGCGATGAACCGCTTTATGGGACGGCTGGACCGTCAGGTGGACACCATGCGCAACCTGATTGCCGACACGGCGCATCAGCTACGCACGCCGGTGGCGGCGATCCGGGTTCAGGCGGAAATTGCGCAGGATGATCCCGACCCCCCCGCCCGCAAACGGGCATTAGACCGGCTACTGGGCCGCACGCGATCGCTGGGTACTTTGCTGGACCAACTGCTGTCCCGTGCCATGGTGATCCACCGCATCGACAGTGCCCCGCGCCTTCCCGTTGATCTGCGCGAGGTGGCATTGGACGTGCTGGAACAAAGCGATCATGAGCTTGTCGCCCCAGGGGTCGAAGTGCGGCTGGAGATCGGAGAAAATCCCGTTCCGGTAAATGCCGATGCCTTTTCTCTGGCCGAAGCTGCCAAAAACCTGTTGGGCAACGCGCTGCGGCACGGGCAACCTCCGGTCAGCATCGGGGCTGCGCAAGAAAGTGGCCGTGCCGTATTGTGGGTGCGCGATCATGGGCCTGGCCCGGCCACCCCTGTCGCCGAACAAATCGGTGATCGGTTCAATCGCACCACCGGCTCGGGCGAGGACAGCAGCGGGCTGGGACTGTCCATCGTGAAATCGACAGCCGAGGCGTTTGACGGCAAGGTTGAAATGACCCGCGACAACATTGGCTTTCGCGCCGCACTCAGCTTTCCTGCCACGACCTCAAGGGGGGTGGAATGATCCGCGCTTTGATGACCTGCCTTCTGTTTGCCCTGCCCGGCCTTGCATGCGCGCAGGAGGCCACGGCCAGCTTCGGTGACGGAGCCGACCCGATGCTGATCCGTTCGACCACTGATATCGCCATCATCGCCCCGGTTCTTGAGCGGTTTGCCGACCAGAACCCCGACCTGCGGATCACGTATGAGCAATGGGGGTCAAACGCGCTGTTCCAGCACAGCCGGACGGTTTGCAAGAATGGTGAGAATCCGGCTGATGTGGTCTTTTCCTCGGCCATTCAGCAAATGGTCTGGCTGGTTAACGCCGCCTGCGGGCATCGTTACAGATCACCCCGAACCGAAGCCCTGCCCGCGGCCCGGCGTTGGCGGGATGAGCTGTGGGGGATCACCACGGAACCCGCGGTTATTGCTTATAACAAATCTCTGCTGTCAGATCAGGATGTTCCGCGCAACCGGTTTGCCCTGTTGGACGCCATGCGCACCCAGCCCGACCTGTTACGCGGGCGGGTGGCCACCTATGATATCGCCGCATCCGGGCTGGGGTACCTGTTTGCTTATGGCGACAGTCTTGAGGCCACGACATTCGGGTCCCTGATCGAAGGGTTTGCCCGCATCGACGCCGTGGCCACCTGTTGTTCCGCCGAAATCATCCGCGATGTGGCCGAGGGGCGGTTCTTGATCGCCTATAACGTTCTGGGCTCTTACGTAGCCAATGCCGATGCCCCCGGTGTGGGGGTGATCCTGCCCGAGGATTACACGCTAGTCCTATCGCGCGCTTTCATGATCCCGGCACAGGCGGAAAACAAGGATGCCGCCACCGGGTTTCTGGATTTCCTGCTGTCGCCTGAGGCACAAACCCTGCTGGCGGCCTCGGGCCTTGTCGCCCCGATGGACGCGGCTGAGACTGGCCTGAACCCTAGCGCCCGCCGATTTATCGCCCTGTCCCCAGCGCTGCTGGTGGCGCGCGATCAGAACCGTCGGGCCGAGCTGTTTAAACTCTGGAACGACGCATTCAACGTAGAAACTGCGCGTTAAGGCGTCAGGCCTGTTTTTCCACCACGGGTTCGACATCGGGCCGCACCGGTTCAACGTCAGGGCGGACAGGTTCGGCCTCCATCTCGATGACCTCGGGTTCGGCCGTTTCCTCGACCTCTTCGACTTCGGGTTCCGGCTCGGGTTCGGGTTCCTGCTTGTCTTCAAGCGCGCCGACGATCAGCGGCAGCATGTGAACGCCGGTCGCAGTTGCGATCTCGGGCGTTTGCGGGGTTTGCCAGCTGAGCGTGTCAAAGCTGCCGCAGTTCTGACAGACAGGGGCCCATTCGGGCTGAATGTCGTGGCAGTTGTCGCAAACCCATTGCGGACCGCGCGGCGCGTTCAGCGCCTTGGCCAGCCAGCCTTGTACAACAGCGTCCGAGGACCCTTCGCCGCGTTCTATCGCGGCCATCAGGGTATAGGCCCGCGCATCGGCCTGTTTTTCCACCACATCGCCCAGCGCGCGGCGGGCTTCAGGGAAGTCCTCGGCGACGATGTTCAACTCAGCCAGGATCAGGCGGGTCTCCAGATCCTCGGGGTGGATACGGGTCAGGGCGACAAAGCGGGTAATCCGCGCCGCAGGGGTTTCATCCGGTGCAATCTCGGCAAAAGCATGGGCCAGATCAGGATGCGGCTGCACCTCCCAAGCCTTTTTCAGGATCTTGGTCGCAGCACGCGGCTTGCCTTTTTCAATATAGGCACGCGCGGCCATCGCGGCGGCAGGCACCAGATCAGGCGACAGGCGGTTGGCCTCGATCGCGTGTTCCTGTTGTTCGACCGTGGCGCTATCATCCAGAATGTCCTTGGCTTCGGACAGGGCCAGAACCGCGTCACGGCGCTTGAACACGTCGCGCGGTAGTTGGCCCGCCTTCAACTTGGCCGTCAGAGTTGATCGCGCACCAGCCCAGTCCTGCGATTTGGTCTGCAGACCCAACAGAATGTCTTGCGTCTCGGCATGGCGCGGTTTGATCGCCAACGCCTTTTCAGCAAGCTTTCGGGCTGTGTCATCATCACCCTCGGCCAGTTTCTGCTTCATGATGCCGCGCACACCGACAAAGCGGGTGGCGTTATTGGTGACTAGTTTCTTGTAGGTCTCTGACGCCTTTTTCGTATCGCCATTCATCTCGGCAGCCTGTGCCACCAGTAGATTGGTCAGTTCCGGCTTGTTCAGCAGTTTCTCGGCCTTGGCGGCCTTGTTCATCGCCACGCGCCCCTCACCCGAGGCCAACGCCATCAACCCATCCGCCAGCGCCTGATAACCGCGCTTTTCGCGGCTGCGGTCGAAATAGCGCGACAGGGCAGTTTCGTCGCCATTGAGGAAATGCAGTGTCGCGATCAGCAGGGTCAACAGCTTGAAGATCACCCAGATGGCCACCACAAGCACGCCCAGCGCGATCACCGATTGCAATGGCCCCAATGTAAATTCGGTGCCCGCAACGGTGATTTGCACGCCACCACTGGTTTCCATCAGGAACATGGCGCCCATGGCCAGCAGGCCGATAATCGCTACAAAAACAAGGATCTTTAACAATGACCACAGCATGGCAGGTCCTTCAGTTCGAGTTTACGCTGGATTGCAGCGCATTTGCGGCGTCCACGGCAGCCACACGTGTCTGGGCCGCCTGTTCCCAATCGGCCAATGCGGCCTGTGCCGTGTCGGGCAGAGATTTAAGCTCGCTCAGCGCGGTGGCGATATCCCCTTCGGACAGGGCTGCCTGTGCCCGTGACAGGACCGCGTCCGGGCCGTCACCCTCTTGCGGCGTCACTGATCGCGCGCCGGTCTGCCGTTGCAGAAAGGCGACCAGCCCGGTTGTCTTGTCGGCATCACGTGCATCGGCCAGCGCAGTACGGGCTGCGGGCACAAAGGACTCGCGCAAGGCGGCAAGAGTTGCAACGCCTTCCGTGGACGGTGTTGCCAGGGCCTCTGGCACGTTCACGCCACCTGCCGTCAATTGGTCTACCAGGTCGTTATAAGGCTGGCCCGCCTCCAACTGCCCATGCACCTGAGACAGAACCGCGGCATTGGTCGCGGCCTGTGCCTTGACCGCGGCCTGCGCCTCAAGCGCTTGTGCATCCGAGACCATTTTCTCGACCTCAGCCCGCTGCGCGGTCAACGAGTCCTGCAGTTTCTGCAGTTCGGCCTCAAAGGCGGCCGAGACCTCGGGCGAGGCGCCTTGCGTCAGGGCGCCGCTTTCCAGATCGTTCAGACGGCTGGCCAAGGGGTCAACCTTGCCAGCCAGCCCATCCAGGCTGGTTTTCAACGCCGCCAGATCCGAACTGAGCGGCGTGACCTGATCAGTCAGGGCCGCGATCTTGCTGTCTACGTCCGAACTGCCGGACTGGGATTCGGATAGGGATTTCGTCAGCGCTTCAATCTGGCTGGCCTGGTCGCTCAACTTCGATTCAAGAGCTGTCAGCGCGTCAGACTGGCCCGAATTAAACATGCCCGCGCTGCCAGCGGCAAAGCCAATCGCCGCGGCGATTGCACCACCGATCAGGGCCGGGACAAAGCCGCCTCGCTTTTCTTCTTTGTGCGCCGCAGGCTCAGCGTGGGTCGGTTCCACGGCCATTTCGGCTTCGGCTTCGGCTTCGGCTTCGGCTTCGGCTTCGGCTTCGGCTTCGGCTTCGGCTTCGGCTTCGGCTTCGGCTTCGGCTTCGGCTTCGGCTTCGGCTTCGGAAAAGCCCTCTTCTACCGGCTCGGCCGCGTCAACAGTAGCTTGTTCCTCAGCAATTGTGGATTCGACCGCTTTGTCCGACTTGGGGTCTTCCACTGGCTTTTGATCGGTTTTCTTCTTACGAGCCACCGCAACATTCCCCTTATCGAATCCAAAATCATATGAATAACAGGCCACTCTAAGTTAATCGGTGGTATCGCTACCCTCAACCCGCATCGCATGTTTCACAAGTTTTTTAACCGCTTTCCGCATTTTCTTGGGGGTTGGCGCTTTGGCGACCCTTAGATGCGCATAGTCCAAAAAATAAAGGGGTTCCGCAGTCGCTTCGCTGATTGCGGCCAGCCACAGGGGCGCTGAACCAGCCCAGATATCGGCAAATTGTCGCGCCGTCCGGGGCGAAAATAACGGTGCGATGACCGGCTCTTTGCCATCGGTGGCGGCTGCGGCCTCGGGTGTCAGCGGTAACAGGCGCTGCTGATAGACGGCCTGTTCGCGCACGGTCAGTCCCGACTCGGTCAGGCGGGTGGCGACATTGCCCCGGCTGTGTTCTCCACGCAAATGCAAAAGCGGGCTGTCGGGCCGATGTTTCAGCAGATAGGCCACCAGTTCTTCGGCCGCTGCGCCAACCATCTGCGCGTTCCAACCAGCACTTTGGGCCGTGCTGGTGGTGGCAGGGCCGACGCAAAAGGCGGGCATGTTCCGAGACAAGCCCAAGGATACGGCAGCATTCACCCCATTGGCCGAGGTGAAAATCAGTCCCCGCACACCACTGGTGTCGACATTGATCGGCAAGGGGTTGATTTCGAGTAGCGGGGAATAGATGACCTTGACCCGGGATCTGGTGCGGGCCGGCAGCTGCGCGACAAACCGTTCTGAGGCGGCGCGCGGGCGGGTCATCAACAAATACAACGGTCGGCGCCTTCCGCCTTGGGATTGTTTGCATCCGCGCAGGGTGATACCCCGCTTGGCAGTCATGGTGTAACGGATCAGGCCAATGGTGCAAACACTTACCATCCTCGGGTTGGAAAGCAGCTGTGATGACACGGCCGCCGCCGTCGTGCGCCAAACCGTTGGTGCAGAGGCCGAGGTTCTGTCTTCTATCGTGCATGGCCAGACCGAGTTGCACAGCGCTTTTGGCGGCGTAGTGCCCGAAATTGCCGCCCGCGCGCATGCCGAAAAACTGGATGTCTGCGTGGTGCAGGCGTTACAGTCCGCAGGGCTGACCCTGGCCGATATGGACGCCATCGCGGTCACCGCCGGGCCGGGTCTGATCGGCGGCGTCATGTCGGGCGTCATGTGTGCCAAGGGGCTGAGTGCAGCATCTGGCCTGCCATTGGTCGGGGTGAACCATCTGGCCGGGCATGCCCTGACACCGCGTCTGACGGATGGGATCGCTTTTCCTTATCTGATGCTGTTGGTCTCGGGGGGGCATTGTCAGTACCTGATTGCCCACGGACCGGAAAAATTCACCCGTCTGGGCGGCACCATCGACGATGCCCCCGGCGAAGCGTTCGACAAAACCGCCCGCCTGCTGGGCTTGCCGCAACCCGGCGGCCCCTCGGTCGAGGTCGAAGCCCGGTCGGGCGATCCCAAGCGGTTCCGCTTTCCCCGCCCACTGCTGGACCGGCCAGGATGTGATCTGTCGTTCTCGGGGCTCAAGACCGCGCTGATGCGGATGCGAGACCAGATCGTTGCCGAAAAGGGTGGGTTGACCCGACAGGACCGCGCAGATCTGTGCGCTGGGTTTCAGCAGGCCATTGTCGACACATTGGCCGAAAAAACGCGCCGGGCGATGGATCTGTATTTGGAGGAAAACCCTGCAGAGCCGGTGATCGCGGTTGCAGGTGGCGTAGCAGCAAATTCGGCCATTCGTTCAGCATTAGAGACTGTTTGCATAGAAAAAGGTGCGCGATTCACGGCCCCGCCGCTGAACCTATGCACCGATAACGCCGCCATGATTGCCTATGCAGGGATGGAGCGGTTTCGTACCGGTGCCCGGGATGGATTGGACCTGACCGCCCGGCCCCGCTGGCCGTTGGATCAGACCAGTCCCGCCATGCTGGGCAGCGGCAAGAAAGGAGCCAAGGCATGAGCGTCGCTGTCCTTGGATCTGGGGCATTTGGCACCGCTTTGGCGATTTCGCTGGCCGGGAACGGATCGGTGACGCTGTGGTCGCGCAACACCGGGCAAGCCAACCAAATGCAAGACAGCCGCGAAAACGCTGCGCGCCTACCAAACGTCGCCCTGCCAGACGAAGTATTGGTGACAGCCGATATACAGGACGCCGTGACCTCTGATGTCTTGCTGCTGGCGGTTCCCATGCAGAAACTGCGCGCGGCTCTGACGGAACATGCCGCGGTTCTGGCCGGAAAGACATTGGTTGCCTGCTGCAAGGGGATCGAACTGTCGTCGGGCCTTGGTCCAATCTCGGTGATCCGCCAGACCATCCCGGATGCGCACCGGGCCCTGCTGACCGGGCCCAGCTTTGCCGACGACATCGCACGCGGGCTGCCCACGGCACTGACGCTGGCCTGCGCGGATGGTGATCTGAGCGAAACGCTGCAGACCGATCTGACCACTGCGAACCTGCGCCTTTATCGCACCACCGACGTGATCGGCGCGGAACTGGGTGGAGCATTGAAAAACGTCATGGCCATCGGCTGCGGCGCTGCCATTGGGGCCGGGCTGGGCGACAGTGCCCGCGCTGCCCTGATGACCCGTGGCTTTGCCGAGATGCAGCGGTTCGCTTTGATGCGCGGTGCGCGTCCCGATACCTTGATGGGCCTGTCTGGATTGGGCGATCTGGTGCTGACCTGCTCATCCGAATTGTCCCGAAATTATCGTTTTGGCCTGTGTTTGGGTCAAAATCGCCCTTTCGACAGCCAAACAACGGTCGAAGGCGTCGCAACCGCGCGCGCCATGGCGGACATTGCCACGGCTGAGGGGCTGGACATGCCCATCAGCGCCACGGTGGCCGACCTGAGCCACGGTACCTATAGTGTGCCCCAAGCCATTCAAACCCTGCTTAACCGACCCCTCAAGGAGGAATAATATGCTCATTGCCCTGATCGCCAAGGACAAGGACGGTGCCCTGCAAACCCGGCTGGACAATCGCGCCAACCACCTGGCCTATATCGAGGAAACTGGCGTTGTTGCACAGGCAGGCCCCCTGCTGGACGGCGACGCGATGATCGGCTCGTTGATCATTCTTGAGGTCGAGGACATGGCTGCTGCGCAAACATGGGCAGACAACGATCCCTATGCCAAAGCAGGGCTGTTTCAATCCGTTGATCTGATCGTATGGAAGAAGGTCGTCGGCTGATGGCATATTGGCTGTTCAAATCCGAACCCTCAACCTGGAGCTGGGACCAGCAGGTTGCCAAAGGGGATGCGGGCGAAGAGTGGGACGGCGTGCGCAATTATCAGGCGCGCAATTTCATGCGTCAGATGGCAATCGGTGACCGCGGGTTTTTCTACCACTCGCAAAAGGACAAGGCGATTGTCGGCATTGTCGAGGTCTGCGCCGAGGCCCACCCCGACAGCACCACAGATGATGAACGCTGGGAATGTGTGGATATCAAGGCTGTACGCCCGTTCACCACAGCTGTCACTTTGGGGCAGATCAAGGCAGATGAACGTCTGGACGAGATGGTGCTGGTGAAAAACTCGCGCCTGTCCGTTCAACCTGTGACTGATGAGGAATGGGCAACCATCTGTGCGCTGGGGGCCACCCAACCGGATTGACGGAATCAACGTCTAAGGGTGCAAACCTTCTCAAACCACCAATAAAATGGTATATTTTTAGGGCTGCACCATGTGGGGGCAATGGCGGCCGCAGTTTCAGTGGTCGTCTGTCTTTTGGTGATGCTCGATCTTTGGTTGATCAATTCGAAAGCAAGAACCCATGTCTGACGTTGAAGGCAGCGGTGGGAAGAACGAAGACATTGCTGCTGAGCTGAGTTCAAAATGCTGGGAAGCGCGCCTTGAGATTGCGCGAAAACAGCGCGCCGCTGCGCTGGCCGATGCGCAGCAATCAGGTCACCCGGAAACGTCACTGGAAATCGAGATTGAAACGCCGCAGGAAGACAGCCCCGCGGACCCCGGTGAATTCAAATTTGAGCAGGTTGTGTTCAAAAGTTCTCAGTCGAAACACCCAATGCAACCGCCCCGAAAACAGCGCGTCAATCGCATGTATCCGATCGTTTTTGGTGCAATGCTCTGTGGCGCTGCCCTGCATTGGGCCGCAACAAGTGTTTTCGCAGGATGGCGAAACCCCGACGCGGTGGTTCAAACCAGCTTATCTATTGATACAACAGCAGAAATCGACGCAAACGTAAATCCGACGGCGGGTGATCCAAATGACGGTGATACGACCCTGTCAAGCTTGGGATCAGACGCCGCAAAACCGGTTTCGCGGTTTGCCAAAGTGTCGCACAAGACCTCCACTGCAACTACGGAGCCAGAGTCAGTAGGGGGCAACTCACATTTTCCAATGGACTATGCGCCTGCCTGGGGTGAGACTCTATTGGCACCAGTGATACAAGGCTCTTACGAACCGGTGGCTCCGCTAACAACCGTACCTGACCTCGTGATCGCCCGAGCCACCGCACCGAGATCGGTTCTCGTGATCCCCGAAAAACATGACAGCCTGCCTAATCATGACCAGCCGGCTGAAACAGGGGTATCTCTTTTTGTACCCGTTGGCGTGTCGAACGAAACCAGCATCGCCGTGCTTGAGGTTTTGACCTCGGACCAGACTGACGTGATTGCAACGGCGCGGGTAAATTATGCCGTGAAGGCGACTCAGGTCCGATTCTATCACCCCAAGGACGCGCAAATTGCGGAACTGACAGCAAGTTTGCTTGGCGGTATCTCTCGGGACTTTACGAAGTCCGGTCCAAAAACGCGACCGGGTCATATTGAGGTTTATTTGGCCGGTAAGGGGGGTGGAAGAAAACGCCAACCAAATCGAGGGCCAGATTCAGTGGAACGGTTTGTTGCCCGAATTATTGAAGAGTTCCAATAAAAATGCGGGAAGGTTCCGACGATGCAGAACCTTCCCTACCCCCGCGTGCTCCCTACTCACCACACGCGTCTGGAAATCTTTGGCTCTGACCGTACTGGTCTCTCTTAGATATTAGTCGAGTTCTGGTGGTCAGCACAAACACCAAGTGCTTAAAATTGAAAACGCCCGCCAGTGGCCTGACGGGCATCAAGGGATCAGCCGTAGACCGACTCTTTGCCGAAATGCTTGGTCAGCATGTAATAGACAACGGCGCGGTATTTGTTACGCTCAGACATGCCATAGGTTTCAAGCGCAGTGTTGATTGCGCCCGTCAACTCTGGCCCGTCTGACAGGCCCAGCTTCTTGATCAGAAAGTTGTTCTTGACCGTCTCGATCTCACCTTCTTGCGTGGCAGCCACGGTCGACGCGTCGGCGTCATAGATCGCCGGACCACATCCGATTGTGACCTTGGTCAGCAGGTCCATATCAGGGTCCATTCCGCATTTGTTTTTCAGATCATCTGCGTATTTTGCGATCAGCTCGTCGCGTTTTCCCATGTCCCAATCTCCCTAAGTTACAATGAAACGGCACCCTTACCGTCTTCATTAAGGTTAGCCGCGACAGATATTTTTCCGAAAGGAAAAAATTAAGGGATTTCTCCCCCTAATGCCGATAAGGGCGCAAAGCGGCCCGGCTGGCCTAGCGGCAAAAGCCCCAACCCGGACCCTGCAGGTGGAAATGGTCGGCGTGCAAGCGATTGTAATCTGGCCCCAAAACAACCCGGAACCAGTCACAAGCACCACGTCCAATCCGATGCAAAAACGCGGCCTCGGGTCCGGGCGTGTCCCAATCTGTCAGCAGGGTCAGGGATCGGCCATCCCCCAGTTGCAGGCCGATTATATCAATCGCGTCCGCGGTGGCGTGGCTGCTCCAGCCGCTGTCCTGCCCCTGCGCAGTGCGCACCCGGCGGCAATTGTAGCTGCCCACGTGGCGTAAGGCGCGCACGTTGGTGCCCAGGACCTCGCGCGCGGCGGGCTGCACCACGTGATGTTCCCATAAGGCCAGCCGCAATGTTGTGGTGCAGCTGGTTTCGACCGCTTCGATCCGTGCGGTGGTCAGACCAGACAAAAGGACCCGACCGGCAATGCCACAGTTCCGATCCACCACCAGCTCGTCCATCGGCTCAAAAACCACTCCGGCTGCGGACAGGGCGGCCCGGCACTGTGCCTCATCCCCCAATGCGCGGCGCAGCTGATACGCGGTAACCGGTGTGACCGGCGCTGTGACAGTCAAATCCCGCAGGGGGTTCCAATGTGGCGGCACCGGAGTTTGCGGATGCGACAACACCCACCACCCGCCGCCGCCCACGACGATCAGCAAGGCAACGAGTGTAAAAAACAAAGACGCCGCCAGATACAAAATCCGGCGGCGTCCTGTGCGTTTGGTCATACCCGTTCCGAAATCAATAGCGGTAATGCTCGGGCTTATAGGGGCCTTCGGGTTTCACGCCGATATAGGCCGCCTGTTCGTTGTCCATCTTGGTCAGTTTCACACCGATACGGTCCAGATGCAGACGGGCGACTTTCTCATCCAGATGTTTGGGCAGGATGTAGACGTCGTTTTCATACTGATCACCCTTGGTGAACAGCTCGATCTGCGCCAGAACCTGGTTGGTGAACGACGCCGACATTACGAATGAAGGATGCCCGGTGGCGTTGCCGAGGTTCAGCAGGCGACCTTCGGACAGCAAAATGATGCGGTTGCCCGAGGGCAGCTCGATCATATCCACCTGTTCCTTGATGTTGGTCCATTTGTGGTTCTTCAGGCTGGCCACCTGAATTTCATTGTCGAAGTGACCGATGTTGCCAACGATAGCCATGTCCTTCATCTCGCGCATATGCTCGATGCGGATCACGTCCTTGTTGCCGGTGGTGGTGATGAAGATATCAGCGCTGGCGACTTCGTCTTCCAGCAGGGTGACCTCGAACCCGTCCATTGCGGCCTGCAGGGCGCAGATCGGGTCAACCTCGGTCACTTTTACACGGGCACCCGCACCGCGCAGCGACGCGGCCGAGCCTTTGCCCACGTCACCATAACCACAAACGACAGCAACTTTACCGGCCATCATCGTGTCGGTGGCACGACGGATGCCGTCGACCAGCGATTCCTTACAACCGTATTTGTTGTCGAATTTCGACTTGGTGACACTGTCGTTCACGTTGATCGCCGGGAACGGCAGGTGGCCGTCCTTCACCAGCTGATACAGGCGGTTCACACCGGTGGTGGTTTCCTCGGACACGCCCTGGATCTGATCACGCATCTTGGTGAACCAGCCAGGGCTTGCCGCCATTCGCTTGGCGATCTGGGCCTTAATGACTTCTTCCTCTTCCGAGCCCGGAACGGGGATGATGTCTTCGCCGGCTTCGGCACGTGCGCCCAGCAGGATATACAGCGTTGCGTCGCCGCCATCATCCAGAATCATGTTCGGGCCGTCTTCGAACAAGAAGGATTTGTCCAAATAATCCCAATGCTCTTCCAGCGTCTGACCTTTGATCGCAAAGACCGGAATACCAGCCTCGGCAATGGCCGCCGCCGCGTGATCCTGGGTTGAGAAGATGTTGCACGACGCCCAGCGCACATCCGCGCCCAACGCCACCAATGTTTCGATCAGAACAGCCGTCTGGATGGTCATGTGCAGCGAACCGACGATCCGCGCACCTTTAAGGGGTTTTGCGTCACCGTATTCCGCGCGCAGGGCCATCAGGCCCGGCATCTCGGTTTCGGCGATGTCCAGCTCTTTGCGGCCAAACCCGGCCAGCGCAATGTCTTTGACGATATAGTCCCCGGCCATCATATACTCCATTCCGGTAAGCAGGTCCGGGCTGCCCCCTAGCATCCCTTGGGGCAGGTAGCAACGCAGATGGCCGAAAACAGATTATTTGGCAGCAAAAATCAGCTGGGCTCACCCTTTAGTGTAATCTTCGGGATCGCTTCAAAAAAATCGGTGCCAACGGCGACAATACAACTAATGCCGTTCGCTTGGGTCACCAGAACCGTGTAGCTTCCGGTTTCCTTCGAGGTCCAAACCTCCATAACCGCCTGCGCACCACGCGTTTTCTGCAATCCACCAAAGACCAGCTCTTCTGAATAGCTGTCTTGCAGCTTGGCGATCACATGCTCGCGTTGCGCACAACCTTGGGCAAATGCAGGGGGGGCAGTGGCGGCCATTCCAAAGGCCAGGGTAATTCCAAACAGTCGCTTAAACATAGTAGCTCCTTCCGATACGAGTTACGTTCCGAGAGGGGCACACCAGGAGGAGCATGCACCCCCCTCAGCACAGATGTCGGTATCACCACGCGCCAATTCAAAGCACGTCTGGTCAAGAAAAAGTTGGCAGCTGGTGATCTCGACAGGTACATCATAACACAAAAACGCAAATCTTACGTGAGCCACTTCACAGGGCATGGCATAATGGCAACACAAGCACGAGCATGGCAAAGAATGCTGTCGGGGCGCAGGCTGGATCTGCTGGATCCGACCCCCGTGGACATCGAAATCGAAGATATCGCCCACGGATTGGCCTTTGTGGCCCGTTGGAACGGCCAAACTGCAGGTGATTTCGCCTATTCCGTGGCCGAACATTCGCTGCTGGTCGAAGAGCTTTTTGGCCGAATTGCCCCCAAAGCGCAGGTGAAATGGCGCCTCGCGGCTTTGTTACACGATGCGCCGGAATATGTGATCGGAGATATGATCTCGCCGGTCAAATCCGCCGTCGGCCCCGATTACGGCGCTTTGGATGATCGGCTGGCGGCGGCGATCCACATCCGGTTCGGTCTGCCCGCTGCGGTGCCGAAAACGGTGAAACGGCAGATCAAAAAGGCCGATAAGATCAGCGCGTGGATGGAGGCCACCCAAATCGCGGGGTTTTCCGAGGCTGAGGCCAGCAAGTTCTTTGGTCGGCCGGATAAGGCAGTGATGGAGGGGTTAGAGATCACATTGCGCCCGCCGGTTGAAGTGCGGCGAGCGTATTTGACGCGGCATGAAGATTTATTGTCAAAGCTCTAATTGGAAGCTTTTGAACTTTAAGTTGACTTCCTTTCGCAAATAACAACTTTCCAGGCTATGAATCAGCACTATTCGTCAACGCGTGAAGGAATAAAAACAACTAAAAGTGATTTTGAAATGCAGCCCAAAGGAACTGAACCACACTTCGTCTTGCCTCTTGAAGTCTATGAAAAATATCGAGAGCTTATCGACGAAGTTACCAATGGCGAATTTAACCCACATGCTATGTACAACGTCGCATTCCTGTACACCGATCCAGAAATGGCGCAACAAGCACGAACCGTTATGTACGGGACAGAAATCGACGGCTTATTTGTAGCTTATTCAAATTTCTTAGACAAAATTGCTCAGGAACCAAGCGAAGAAGAACGCGCGAAGATGTTCCGAGGGGCTCACTCATATTTTAGATCTGCCTTATGTATTGGTGATACCGACGGGACGAGAGACCCCTGCGCCAGCAAAAATCCGAATCCCGAAAGCAACGTAAAGCTCACAAAAACCACAAAGAAAAAATGGTGGAATATCTTTGGGTCCGCATAGCTTTGATGCTGCGCGGCCCTTGGTGAAGCGCTACCGAGGACTGCGTTTCGCCAAAATCCGCTGCAGCGTCCGGCGGTGCATGTTCAAGCGGCGGGCGGTCTCGGAAACGTTGCGGTCACACAGTTCATACACCCGCTGAATATGTTCCCAGCGCACGCGGTCCGCGCTCATGGGGTTTTCCGGCGGTGGCGGCAGTTCGTCACCTTTGGCCAGCAGCGCATTGGTGATGTCGGTGGCATCGGCGGGTTTTGACAGGTAGTCGGTCGCGCCGATCTTGACGGCGGCCACGGCGGTGGCAATCGCGCCATATCCGGTCAGAACCACAACCCGGCTGTCGGGGCGTTTTTCGCGCAAAACTTCGACCACATCCAGACCGTTGCCATCCTCAAGCCGCAGGTCGACAACGGCATATGCAGGGGGGCGGGCTGTAGAAATGGCGCGGCCTGCGGCGACGGAACCTGCGGTCTCAACTTCGAACCCGCGCTTCTCCATGGCTTTGGCCAGACGTCTCAGAAACGGCTCATCATCATCCACCAAAAGCAGGGATTTATCGGGGCCGATATCCAGGTCAGAGCTGTCCGCCATATTCTGTTCTTTCCGTAATTTTACGTCTTTGGCTTAAACATGAGTAATAGCAGCGCCATTTCAAAGGTCAAATCGACTGTGCGCCCTATATCTGATCCAGGAAGCACCCGACCTTGTCGGCCATCTGCTCCGCCGTGTCGTCGCGGTTGAAGAATTCCAGGAATCCATGCTCGGGCGTCATCAGGTAAGTAAAGGTGGAATGGTCGACCAGATAGAATTCGTCGCTTTTGTCATGAGCCTTGTAATAGGTCTTGTAGGTTTGGCTGGCAGCCTTGACCTGCTCGGGCGTGCCGGTCAACGCGATAGTCTTGCCGCCCAGGTTGAACGCGTAATCAGCCATCACTTCGGGCGTGTCGCGATCCGGATCGATCGAGATGAACAGCGGCGTCACAGACTGGCCACGCTCGGCCAGAATATCCACGGCCTCGGCATTGCGCGACATATCGAAGGGGCAGACATCGGGGCAGAAGGTATAGCCGAAATAAACTAGTGTCGGCTCGGTGATCACATCTGTGTCGGTAACGGTCTCACCCTTGCCGTTGATCAGCTCGAACGGGCCGCCAATCGCGGCTGAGCCACCGGCGATCTGGCCAGAACGGCATTGCGCGAACTGATCGTCCGACCGGCCCCCCAGCGTCAGCAGCCACATGGCGCCCAGGCCAACGGCCAAAACAACGGTTGCGAGGATGGCATAAAGGCGGGTCATGACATCAATCCTGAAATGAGAGGGGTTGTTGATCGTTTTCGCCGGGACACCTATCAAGATGAACAGCCGATGCAACAGGACATAATAGACCGATGGCAAATTCCAACATCACTTCGTGGACCGGTCAGGAAGGCAGCAGTTGGATTCGGCTACGCACGCTGATCCTGTTGCGCTGGGTGGCCATCATTGGCCAGTTCACGGCCATAACCGTGGCGCAGCGGTATTATCACGTGCAGCTGGAACTGGCCCTGTGTTATCTGGCCATTGGAGTTTCGGTCATGGGCAACATGACGGCCATTCTTCTATTCCCGCAAAACAAGCGCCTGACCGAGTTCGAGAACTTCTTGATGGTTCTGTTCGATCTGCTGCAACTAGCCATTCTGCTGTATCTGACCGGTGGTCTGAACAACCCGTTTGCGTTGCTGCTGCTGGGGCCGGTGACCATTTCGGCCAACGTGATGAGTACGCGTTCAACCCTAATCGTGGGGGGGGTTGCGATTGTTGTGGCATCCTTGCTGGCTGAGTTTCATCTGCCGCTGCGCACGGATCAGGGCGAGGCTTTGCTGATCCCCGACATGTTGTTATTCGGAAACTGGGCCGCGATCGTGATCGCAATCGTGTTCATTGGCGCCTACTCACACCGCGTCAGTTCCGAGGTCCGATCCATGTCCGAAGCGCTTGCAGCCACCCACATGGCCCTGGCGCGCGAACAGAAGCTGACCGATCTGGGCGGTGTGGTCGCCGCCGCCGCGCATGAGCTGGGAACGCCATTGGCCACGATCAAGCTGACCAGTTCCGAGCTGATTGAAGAGCTGGATGACCGCCCCGACCTGAAAGACGACGCCGCGCTGATCCGCGAACAGGCCAATCGTTGCCGCGATATCCTGCGCGATATGGGCCGCGCCGGCAAAGATGATCTGCATCTGCGGCAGGCTCCTCTGTCCACCGTGGTGCATGAAGCCGCCGAACCGCATATTCATCGCGGCAAGACGGTGCATTTTGACGAAGGGCCTGCCGGGGACGGTGATGTGCAGCAACCCTCGATCCTGCGCAAGCCCGAGATCATTCACGGATTGCGCAACCTGATCCAGAATGCGGTGGATTTCGCCCGCGCCAATGTCTGGGTCGAGGCCGAATGGACCACCGATCAGATCACCATCAACATCATGGATGACGGGCGCGGGTACCCTTCGCAGATGATTGGCCGTATCGGTGATCCCTTCATGCGCCGCCGCCGAGCCGAATCCGATCAGCGGACCCGCCCGGGGTATGAAGGCATGGGGCTGGGGTTGTTCATTGCCAAAACCCTGCTGGAACGCAGCGGGGCAGAGCTTCAATTCGCCAACGGTTCAGATCCCTATCAGAACCTGAGCGACAAAAAAGACCGGCGGGGCGCAATCGTACAGGTTTCCTGGCCGCGAAATCTGATCGACGCGCAAACCGGCGACACGCCTGTCCCGTCGGGTGCGAACCAGCGTATCCAGGTCTGAGTTAAGACCCCGTTAACCATTAACGGGCATAGTTCCTTCTCGTGATGTCAGTACCGAGGAGAGCATGGTCGACTGGATCATTCTGGCCGCTATCAGCCTGGTATCCGCCAGCCTGGCGGTGCAATGGCTTTTGCCCCGTCGTCGGCAGCGGGGCGATAGTTTCGGTCTGTCCTCACCCGCGTCGCTGTTCGATGCAGTGTTTCTGTTCGATGAGGACCGCCTTATCAGCCATTCCGATATTTCTCTGGAAGGGTTTCAGGCAGTCCGCGACTGGCCTGATCTGCGCCGCCTGCTGCAACGGGACTTTCCGACCTTTCCGGAAACACCAGACCGTATTCGACGCGAAGGTACCCTGGTCATTCCTGCCATCGACTGCACCATCGAACGCGATGTCCTGTGTGAATGGATCGACGGGATCGTGCGGGTGCAACTGCGCGACAGTACCGACCGCCCCGACCCGGTGCAGCGCGACCCCCAAGACCCGATCCGGCTGGCGATGGAACAGGCCCCCTATCCGGTTTGGCTGCTGGATCATCAAGGTAACGTGCGCTGGTGCAATGCCGCCTATGTCTCACTTGTGCGCAAGGTCCGTGGTCAGGATACTGATTTGACCGCACCGATGTTCCCCGGCGCTGATGAAGACGCACGGTTGGGGGCAAAAAGCCGCATCTCAATTTCGTCCGAAGGCAGCGGCAACAAGCTGTGGTTCGATCTCACTCTGGTGGATCACCCCGAGGGGCACCTGTGCTATGCCGTCGATATCAATGCCATCGTCGCCGCAGAGACCGCTCAGCGCAAGTTCGTCCAGACAATGACGAAAACCTTTGCTCAATTGTCTATCGGGCTGGCCATATTTGACCGCAACCGACAACTGGCCTTGTTCAACCCGGCGCTGATCGATTTGACCACCCTGCCCCCGGATTTCCTCAGTTGCCGCCCCAGTCTGTCCAGCTTTTTTGACCGTCTGCGGGATCAACACATGATGCCGGAACCCAAGAATTATCGCGGGTGGCGCAACCAGATGAACGACCTGCTCGAAGCGGCCGAGGACGGGAATTACCAGGAAACCTGGTCGCTGCCATCGGGGTCAGTATATTCGGTCAGCGGGCGGCCCCATCCCGACGGCGCCGTAGCTTTTCTGTTCGAAGATATCACGGCCGAGATTACCCTGACCCGGCGCTTCCGCTCGGAAATGGATCTGATGCAATCGGTTCTGGATAAGTTGGCCGATGCCATCGCGGTGTTTGGTGATGACGGAACACTGGCATTTACCAATCGCACCTATCAACAATTGTGGGGGGATTCTGGTGAGGCCGGGTTCGAACCGGATTCCGTGCTGGATGTGACGCGTGGCTGGCAGGAACAATGCGTTGCCTCACCGATCCTCGGCGAGATTCGCGATTTCGTGGAAATGCGCGACAACCGTGCTGAATGGTCCAACGACCTAAAGCTGCGGAACGGCACCCAACTGTCCTGTACGGTCAGTCCCATGCAGAACGGCGCAACGATTGTGCGGTTCTCGGTCGAGGATGCGCCGTCAACCCTGCCGATCCGTCAAATCAGCGCCTGAACCGGGTTGCAGCCGCCCGGGCGTAAGGTCATTGTGGCGCCATGACGTTGCACGCCCGTTCGATCACCCTGAATTCGCCCGAAGAAACCGCCGATCTGGCCGCACGGCTGGGTGCAAAATTGCGCCCTGGCGACATCTTGTTGCTTGAGGGTGAGATCGGCAGCGGTAAGACCCATTTTGCGCGCAGCCTGATCCAATCACTGATGTCTGTGCCCGAGGACGTGCCTTCGCCCACCTTCACGCTGGTACAAGCCTATGACACCCTACCTGGCGAGATCTGGCACTGCGATCTGTACCGGCTAAGCGCCTTGGAAGAGATCGAAGAACTGGGGCTGTCCGACGCTTTTGAAACTGCCATTTGCCTGATTGAATGGCCGGACAAGCTGGGTCCGCTGACCCCTGCCACCGCCCTGACCTTGCATTTGAAAACAGACCCTAACACGACGGGTTTGCGATATCTGACCCTTTCGTGGTCCGATCCGAAATGGCCCCAAATACTGGAGAGTGCCGCATGACGAACCGGGCTGTGCTGGCCGAGGCGCTGATTGCACAAACACCATGGTCCAACGCCACGCGCGCACCGCTGGCCGGGGATGCCTCGAACCGCCGGTACGAACGTTTGACCGATCCCGACACTGGCCGCACGGCGGTTTTCATGGACTCACCTCCTGGCAAGGCCGAACCGGTTGAGGCTTTTGTCCGCATGGCTAACTATCTGCGGGAAATCGGGCTTAGCGCACCCGAAATCTATGCCGAGGACACAGAATTCGGCTTTCTGTTGCTGGAGGATCTTGGCGATGAGCTGTTCGCCCGCGTCCTGAGGCAAAACCCTCGGATGGAGCGCGAATTGTATGAGGCTGCAACCGACGTTCTGATTGAGCTGCACAAGGCACCTACCCTGTCACTGCCGTCTTATGATCCGACAATGATGACCGAATTGGCTGCGTTGTCCTTCACCAAATACGCCCAAGCGGTATTGGGGGAACATGATGCAGACGCTCGGATACGGTTTGAAAACCGCTTTGCGGATATTTTGCACCAAGAAACCTCGGGCCGCAAAGTGGTGATCCAACGTGACTATCACGCGGAAAATATGATCTGGTTGCCGGACCGTGACGGGGTCAAGCGGGTGGGATTGCTGGATTTCCAGACCGCGATGCTGGGCCACCCGGCCTATGACCTCGTGTCGATGTTGCAAGATGTGCGCCGTGATGTGGCACCGGGGACCGAGATGCGGATGGTAAACCGATACATCGATGCAACCGGCGAAAAGGATCATGACTTTCGCACTGCCTACGCCGTGTTAGGTGCGCAACGAAACCTGCGCATTCTGGGCGTGTTCGCCCGATTGGCGGTGGACTATGGAAAACCGCAATACATCGATCTGATCCCGGCCACATGGGCGCATCTGATGCGCGATCTGGACCATCCTGCGCTGGTCTCTGTTGCTGATCTTCTGCGCGGCGCCCTGCCCGCCCCAACCCCGGAAAACCTGGACAGGCTCAGACAGACATGACCCGACACCCCGACGCCGTGATGTTGTTTGCCGCCGGGTTTGGCACCCGTATGGGCGCTTTGACTAAAGACCGGCCCAAACCCTTGATCGAGGTCGCAGGCCGCCCGCTGATCGATCACGCGCTGGATCTGACGGACGATCTGCCCGCTGATCGAGTGGTTGCTAACCTGCATTATTTGCCCGACCAGCTTGCAGCGCATCTGACCCCCAAGGGTGTGCTGACCTCTTTGGAAGAGCCGGAAATTCTGGAAACAGGCGGTGGGCTGCGTGTTGCTCTGCCCCTACTGGGGCTGGATCCGGTATTTACCTTGAATACGGATGCAATCTGGTCCGGGCCGAACCCTCTGACCCTTTTGCGCAAAGCGTGGGACCCCAACCGAATGGATGCGCTGCTTATGTGTGTTCCCATCGCCCAGACCATCGGGCATGCCGGACCGGGCGATTTCACGGCAGATGCCGAGGGCCGGATCACCCGTGGCCCCGGATTGGTCTATGGCGGGGCGCAGATCATCAAGACCGAAGGGCTGGCAGCCATATCGGAACAGGCATTTTCGCTGAACTTGCTGTGGGATCAGATTCACAAACAGGGCCGTCTGTTCGCGGCCACCTACCCCGGTCGCTGGTGCGACGTGGGCCGCCCCGAGGGGATTGCCCTGGCCGAGGGGTTAATTGCCGATGTTTGAACCCAGCGCCGCGCCCCGCGTCTTTGCCGTGCCTCCGGGCGCAGATTTTCCAAAGGCTCTGGTGGATGGCCTGCGTCAACGCGCCAGTAACCAACCGCCCGAGGCGCTGGCCCGGGTCCAATTGGTGGTCAACACGCGCCGTATGGCCCGGCGCGTACGCGATCTGTTCGATCAGGGCTCGGCCTGCCTATTGCCACGCCTATCGCTGGTGACCGATCTGGGCGAAAGCGTCGATCTGGCGCAAATCCCGCCCGCCATCCCCGCATTGCGACGCAAGTTGGAGCTGACGCAACTGATTGCCAAGCTCTTGGAACAACAGCCTGATCTCGCTGCGCGATCCTCATTGTTCGATCTGTCCGACAGTCTGGCGGCGCTGATTGACGAAATGCAGGGCGAAGGTGTTTCGCCAGACGCGATCCGGCAGCTGGATGTCAGCGACATGTCTGGCCACTGGGCGCGTGCGCAGGCCTTTATAGGGATTGCTGACCATTTTATTGACTCTGGCCCTGATGCTTTGGACGCGCAGGCGCGGCAACGACGTGTGGTGGAAAATCTGATTGATCGCTGGCAGGTGGCACCTCCGCAGCATCCGGTAATCCTTGCGGGCTCTACCGGCTCGCGTGGCACCACATTGATGCTGATGGAGGCCGTCGCCCGCCTGCCGCAAGGGGCGCTGATCCTGCCTGGTTACGATTTCGATCAGCCTGACCATGTCTGGCAGGGATTGGACGATGCGCTAGCCTCAGAAGATCACCCGCAATACCGGTTCCGAAAACTGATGACCCGGCTTGAGATAAAGCCGAGGCAGATCGAACGTTGGACGAACAACCCTGCCCCGTCCCCTGCCCGTAATCGGCTGATTTCACTGGCGTTACGCCCAGCGCCGATCACTGATGCCTGGATGTCCGAAGGTCCCCAGCTAACCGATCTGGATGGCGCCACCAAGGACGTCACCCTGGTTGAGGCGCAATCCCCCCGCGCCGAGGCATTGGCCATTGCCCTGCGTCTGCGTGAAGCGGCAGAAACCGGCCAGACCGCCGCGTTGATCACGCCTGATCGGATGCTGACTCGTCAGGTCAGCGCCGCATTGGATCGGTGGAACATACTGCCGGATGACAGTGCGGGTCTACCATTGCAGCTATCGCCTCCGGGCCGGTTTCTGCGCCATGTGGCTGGGCTGTTCGCCCGGAGGCTCGAGGGCGAGGCGCTGCTGACCCTGCTGAAACATCCGCTTTGCCACGATGGCGGCGATCGCGGTGCGCATCTGCTGCATACCCGTGATCTGGAACTGGATTTGCGGCGACACGGCCCTCCGTTCCCCGAAAGCGCCAGCCTGGCCGCTTTTGCCATCCGCAAAGAGGTGCCAGAGCAGTGGATGCAATGGCTGGTGGCGCAATTCTGCGACCAGCACGTGACGGGTGAATTACCTCTATCCGAATGGGTGACCCGCCTGCGCAATCTGGCCGAGGCGATATCGGCTGGCAGTGAAGGCGACGCCGGAACGCTGTGGGACAAGAATGCGGGCCAAAAGGCGTTGTCGATTCTGACCGCGCTTGAGAACGAGGCCGAACATGGCGGCCCGATGACGGCCCATGATTTCGCCGACCTGCTGGGCGCGCTGCTGGCGGGGGAAGAGGTTCGCGACCGGGACGCGCCACATCCGCATATCATGATCTGGGGAACGCTTGAGGCCCGGGTTCAGGGCGCTGATCTGTTGATTCTGGGCGGCCTAAATGAAGGCAGCTGGCCCGAGGCCGCAGCACCTGACCCTTGGCTGAACCGACAGATGCGCGACAAGGCGGGGCTGTTGCTGCCCGAACGCCGCATTGGCCTGTCAGCGCATGATTTCCAACAAGCCGTCGGAGCGCCCGAGGTCTGGTTGACCCGCGCAACCCGATCCGATGACGCCGAAACCGTGCCATCGCGTTGGCTGAACCGGATGACGAACCTGTTGCAGGGCTTGCCGGGGCAGGGTGGTCCCGAAACGCTGGCTTCAATGCGCGCTCGTGGCCAGCAATGGCTGCGCTGGTCGGAACAGCTTGAGGTCGCGCCGAAGATCGAACCGGCCGCGCGCCCATCGCCGCGCCCGCCGGTCGCCGCACGCCCACGCCGTCTGAGCGTGACCGAAATCAAACGCCTGATCCGCGATCCCTATGCGATCTACGCCAAACATGTGCTGCGCTTGCGGCCACTGGACCCCATGGTCCAGGCACCAGACGCTTTGCTGCGCGGGATCGTCATCCACGAAATCCTTGAACATTTCGTCAAGGACAGTGTTTTGGACAGCGCTTTGCTGACACGCGAGAATTTCCTGAAACGCGCTGAGACGCTGTTGGACCAGCATGTCGCGTGGCCGACCGCCCGCAAACTGTGGCTGGCACGGCTTGAGCGGGTTGCCGATGACTTCCTCACTGCTGAAACCGCCCGACGTGGCGATGGCGGGCCAGTGGCGTTTGAGGCCGCGATGAAGCTGGTGCTATCGCCACTGGATTTCACCATCGCCGGACGAGCCGACCGAATCGATCACAACAGCCGTGGCGCGCTGCGGATCGTGGATTACAAGACCGGCACGCCTCCGACCGAAAGCCAGCAAGCCAAGTTCGACAAACAATTGCTGATCGAGGCCGCCATGGCCGAGCAGGGCGCCATCGAAGGCATCGATCCGTTACCGGTTGCCGAGGCTGTATTCATCGGCATGGGCGGCACTTACAAAGAGGTCGCGGCCCCATTGGCCAAGGAGCCGCCTGACAAGGTTCTGACCGAGCTGAAAGAGCTGGTTTCTGCCTATTTAGAGCCTGATCAAGGCTTCACCGCGCGCCGGATGCTGCACAAAGACACGGATGTTGGCGACTATGACCACCTCGCCCGGTTCGGCGAATGGGACCGCACTGACGAAACCACACCCGAGGTGTTGAAATGAACGCTCGCAATGATGCAACCGAGCGGCAGGTGCAGGCGGCGCGCCCAGATGCCTCGACCTGGTTGGCGGCCAATGCGGGGTCGGGCAAGACGCGGGTTCTGACCGACCGGGTGGCACGGTTGCTGCTGGGTGGCGTGCAGCCGCAACATATCCTCTGTCTGACATACACCAAAGCCGCCGCCAGCGAGATGCAGAACCGGTTGTTCAAACGGTTGGGTGAATGGGCGATGCTGGAGGATGACAGCTTGCTGGCGCAGCTGACCGATCTAGGCGTGCCGGGCGTGATCGACCCTGACAGGCTGGCGCAGGCCCGCACCCTGTTTGCCCGCGCCATCGAAACGCCGGGTGGACTAAAAATCCAGACGATCCACTCATTCTGCGCTTCGCTATTGCGGCGATTTCCTTTGGAGGCCGGGGTTAGTCCTCAGTTTTCCGAGATGGAGGACCGGGCCGCAGCGCTATTGCGCGAAGAGATCGTCGAAGATTTTGCCGATGGTCCGCAGGCCGCACTGATTGAGGATGTCGCCCGTTTCGTCACAGATACCGGCTTTGACAATCTAACCGCCGCCGTCACGCATAAACGCAACCTCTTCTCTCAGCCAATAGAGTGGCCTGATCTGCTGCAACGTTTCGATCTGCCCGACGGGTTCGACGAAAACGCCCTGCTAGTCCGCGTGTTTCTGGGTGGTGAGGTCGACCTGATCCGCGCGATCCTGCCTGCACTGACCGAAAGTGGCGGCAATAACGCCAAGGCTGCGGCCAAACTGGCGGCGTTCACTGAGGCGCGCATTGGCAGCTTGCCGCTGTTGGAGAGCGTGTTTCTGACGGGCAAATCGGCCAAAGAGCCTTTTACCGCCAAGATCAACAGTTTCCCCACCAAAGCCCTGCGGGAAGGCGTGTTGGCTGGTCATATGCCTCAGCTGGAAGCCCTCATGGTTCGGATCGAGGCCGCTCGCGAACACCGGCTGGCTCTGGTCGCGGCACGCAAAACACATGTTCTGCACCGTTTTGCTGCTGCCTTTTTGCCAGAATACGAACGCCGCAAGCTGTTGCGCGGCTGGCTGGATTTCGACGACCTGATCCTGCGCGCACGGCAAGTGCTTAACGATCCGGCCGTGGCGGAATGGGTGCTGTACCGTCTGGATGGCGGCATCGACCACATTCTGGTGGATGAGGCGCAGGATACCAGCCCAGATCAATGGGATGTTGTTGAAAAGCTGGCTCAGGAATTCACCAGCGGGGAAGGGGCGCGATCCGGGGTCGAGCGGACTATTTTCGTGGTCGGCGACAAGAAACAGTCGATCTATTCCTTTCAGGGCGCTGACCCGCAGGCCTTTGACCGGATGCAGCAGGAATTTGGGCGTCGATTGGAACAATCAGGCTCTAAACTGTGGGATTCGACACTGGAATACTCATTCCGATCCTCCAGTGCGATCCTGTCTCTGGTCGATATCCTGTTCGAAAACCGTGCCGAGGCTGGGTTTCACAAGGATAGCCTGCACCGCGCATTTAAGGCCGATTTGCCAGGCCGCGTTGATTTGTGGCCGGTGGTTGAAAAGGTCGACGAAGATGATGATGGCGACTGGACCGATCCGGTGGATCGACCCGGCGCGCGGCACCACACCGTCATTCTGGCCGAACAGGTAGCCCGCTCGATCAAGACCATGATCGACACCGGCGAGACGATCCCCGAGGATGGTGACCGGCCCGGCACTTTCGTTCGGCGCAAGGTGCAACCGGGGGATTTTCTGATCCTCGTCCAACGCCGTTCAGACCTGTTTGCCGAGATCATCCGCGCCTGCAAGGCCGAAGGTCTACCCATTGCCGGGGCCGACCGTTTGAAAGTGGGCGCGGAACTAGCGGTCAAGGATCTGGCGGCGCTGTTGAGCTTTCTGGCCACGCCCGAGGACAGCCTGTCACTGGCCACAGTGTTGAAATCGCCTTTGTTCGGGTGGGGTGAACAACAATTGTTCGACCTGGCGCATCGGCGGCAGGAACAGTTTCTGTGGGCCGCTTTGCGACAACGGGCCGAGGAGTTTCCCGAAACGCTAGGCATCCTCAACGATCTGCGCGGTCAGATCGACTTTCTGCGCCCTTATGACCTGATCGAACGCATTCTGACCCGGCATGACGGGCGGCGGAAACTATTGGGCCGACTGGGGGCCGAGGCCGAGGATGGTATCAACGCACTGCTGTCACAGGCACTGGCTTATGAGCGCACCGATATTCCCAGTCTGACCGGGTTTTTGATCTGGATGCAAACCGACGATCTGGAAATCAAGCGGCAGATGAGCGGTGTCGGCAACATGATCCGCGTGATGACGGTGCATGGCTCCAAAGGGCTTGAGGCCCCGATCGTGATCCTGCCGGATACCGGCAAGCGACAAGCCCCGCGTGATGCCGAGATCATGGTGGGTGAGGGCACACCGCTGTGGAAAGTACCCGCGGATGCCTCGCCAACCTTGATCGCCCGAGCACGGGCCGAGGCGCGGACGCGGGAAGAAAATGAACGGCTTCGACTGCTATATGTGGCTCTAACGCGGGCCGAAAAGTGGCTAATCGTCGGCGCCGCCGGGGATGTCGGCAAAGACGGAACCAGTTGGTACCAGATGGTCGAGGCTGCGATGGCACGGGCAGGGGCCGCACAGGTCCCTGGCTCGGAAACCCTGCGTCTGTCACATGCAGATTGGGACGCGTTACCTCTTGTCGAACATGTGGAGCCTGAGATTGCCGCGACTCCGCTGCCCAACCAGTTCCTTTCCCCAGCGTCCGTGCCAGAACAGGCGCCCGAGACGCTCAGCCCGTCTGATTTAGGTGGGCCCAAAGCGTTGCCCGGAGATACCGGCCAGGATGAAGAGGCCGCCAAATTGCGTGGCACGCGCCTGCACTTGTTGTTGGAACACTTACCATCCGTTGCGCCCGAGAATTGGCCGCAGCTTTGCGCCCGGGTTCTACCTGATATGCAACAACCTGACCGGCAGGAACTGCTAGATGAAGCGCAGGCCGTTCTGGCGGCTGACCATCTGAAATTCGTGTTCGCCAAAAACACACTAGCCGAAGTACCAGTGACCGCCAATCTGAACGGGCGTCGCATGCATGGGGTGATCGACCGTCTGATCGTGGCCGAGGCGGATGTTCAGGTGATTGATTTCAAATCAAATACCACGGTTCCTGACAGCGCATCAGCCTGCCCCGAAGGTCTGTTGCGACAGATGGGGGCCTATGCCCAAGCGTTGGCGCAGATCTATCCGGGTCGACAAGTTCGCACGGCGATCCTGTGGACGCGCACTACCGATCTGATGTGGTTGCCACACGATCTTGTGACGGATGCATTGACCCGCACCCAGATATCTTGACCTTGGGCGGTGCCGACCCTACGTTCTGTTCCCGAGCTTACCCCATTCAGGAGACAGAATATGTCGACCGTAGCCGTGACCGACGATACCTTTGACGCCGAGGTTAAGAATTCCGACATCCCCGTTGTTGTCGATTTCTGGGCCGAATGGTGTGGCCCTTGTAAGCAGATCGGCCCCGCCCTGGAAGAGCTGGCCGCTGAATACGGCGACAAGGTGAAAATCGCCAAGGTTGACGTAGACAGCAACCCGAACGCCGCCGCCGCCATGGGCGTGCGCGGTATTCCGGCCCTGTTCATCTTCAAGGACGGTCAGGTCGTCTCGAACCGCGCAGGCGCGGCGCCGAAGGCGGCACTGCAAAGCTGGATCGACGAATCCATCTGATCCAACGTGATCAGCAAGTCATCAAAGGCGCCTTGAACCGGGCGCCTTTTTTATTGCCAGGAGGATCAGATGGCAAAAACACGGGTACTTGTGGAGTTCGGCATGGGGACGTCTTTGCGCCGCGAGGATTATACCGAGGCCGCGCTGCGGGCGATCAAAGATGCGCTGTGGCACAATTCGGTCAACATGGCCGAGCTGTTCGATTTTCCAAAAGAGGCGATGATCATCGACGCCGAAATTGGGGTTCAGCAGCCTGAAAAGGTGGATCGAGACGCGCTGACTGCCATTTTCCCCTATGGGCAACCCAATATCACCATCACGCAAGGTGGGCTGGATATTGAAAAGCCGCATACCGAGGGTCGGACCGTCATCGCCAATGCCGCCATCATCGTTTCCTTTGACATGGAGCCCGTGACATGACCGAAGAACGTATCATTCTGGAAATGGGCACCGGCAACGATCTGTACGGGCAGGATTACACTAAGGCAGCACGCCGGGCGGTGCAGGATGCGCTGCATCATTCGTCGATCACGCTGTTCTCGAAACTGGGTGTGGACCATACTGAAATGCACGTGAGCGTCACCATAGGTGTGCAGAACCCTGACCGGGTGGATTGCGATCTTGTTGCCGCTGATCTTCCCCGCGGACGGGCCGAGGTGCGGGCTGTCAAAGGTGGGTTGGATATCGACGATACTGAGGCCGGCACGAGACATGTGGTGGCAACCGCCGCGATCGAGGCTTTCCTGCCCGACCTGTCCGGCCAATACAAACTGTCCTGACAAAGAAAAAGCCGCTCGGACGAGCGGCTTGCATTCTTTTTGCACTGGGCGCGGATCAGACGTTCCTGATGTCCGCGCGGCACAGGCCGATATCTTCTAGCTGTGCGTCGCTCAGCTCCGACAGGGCTTTGCGTGTCTTGCGGGATTCATTCCACGCGATTGCTTTGTCATAGGTTCCGTAGAACGCGTCCACTACGTGCAGAATGGTAGCTGCTCCGAGCGGCGCATGGGTTTTAGCGATGGTTGCCATTTGCGCAGTCCTTTTATGTGAAACAGCCGACCCGTTGTCGGTTGTGAGGCTCATGTAGGACGTCAGGCTGAGTCTCACAATTGCTAGTCCGGTAACCCCGCATTGCGATTCCTGCATATCTTTTAGGCAGTTCGTGACCTGTTGCGCTGCGGACAGGTCCGGCCCATATAGGACGGCAGTTGAAAACGGAGGCTTTTATGGCGGATAGCGATTTTCCCGGATGGCACGGCACAACCATCATTGGCGTCAAAAAGGGCGGTCAAGTGGTGATTGCCGGTGACGGACAGGTCAGCCTGGGCCAAACCGTGATCAAGGGAACAGCACGCAAAGTGCGCCGCCTGTCGCCCGGCGGGTTCGAAGTTGTCGCCGGTTTCGCCGGGTCAACCGCCGATGCCTTCACCCTGCTGGAGCGTCTGGAAGCCAAGCTTGAGGCCACGCCCGGCCAGCTGGCGCGCGCCTCGGTCGAACTGGCCAAGGATTGGCGCACAGACAAGTATCTGCAAAAGCTTGAGGCGATGCTGATCGTCACCGACGGCAAGGACCTGCTGGTGATCACCGGGGCAGGGGATGTGCTGGAGCCCGAACACAACGTGGCCGCCATCGGCTCAGGTGGGAACTTTGCCCTCGCCGCAGCCCGCGCCATGATGGACAGCGACAAACCCGCCGAGGACGTGGCGCGCGAGGCAATGGCAATTGCTGCCGATATCTGCGTCTATACCAACGGTAACCTGACGGTCGAGACGATCTCAGGCTAACAGCGCCTTGATTTCTTTTCCTTTCCAGCGCAGGTGCATGCCGACCAGCCCCATCAGGGCCGTCGCGATGACGATGTAGTAGGGCAGGCGGATATCAAAGCTCATCAATCCGCCGCCGATCAGAGACATGACCCCACCCGCCAGACAGAAGACAGCGGTGGTCACACCCATGACCCAACCCTGATCGGTCTCGGCAACGGCCGAAGAAAACAGCCCCAACAGGGTTGGGTATGAGACGCCGAAGAAGAAATAGAAGAAGAAAACCGGCACGTAACTCAGCGCACCGCTGGGGCTGAAGGCAAAACCGAACCCGCAAATCACCATCACCACCAGCGAAGTGTAGATGATCTGGTGCTTGCTGAACCTCTCTTGCGCAGGCTTCACCAGGAAGGTGCTTGAGAACGCCAGCGCAAAACCGATCACCACCATCGCCATGCTACCGCCAATGACTCCGTATCCCCAGGCGCTGGTCAGGAAATTATCAACGAAGACATAGAAGGTGACATTGGCGATCATGAACAGCGCATAGACTGGCAGGATTTTCAGAACCATCGGGTGTTCTCGCACAGCAATCAGGCTGTCGGTCACGTCCCGCGGGCGGAACACAAAAGCCGTACGCTCGGTCCGGGTGTCCTTGAAAAAGGTCAGCACAAGGAAGATGGCGATCAACACCAGAATAAATGCGCCATAGAACGGGGTTTTCAGCGTGGCAAAGCTGCCCAGCAGGTTGGCATCGGACAGAACCGCGCCAATGATTGGGCCGCCGACAAGGCCAAAGCTGACGCCGGTTATGATGTAACCCATGTTGCGGTCGCGATCCGCCGCGTCGGTACTGCCGTCAATCATCGCCGCCTGCGCGATGGGCTGGTTCCCTGCGGTGAACCCGGTGATCGAACGGCCTATGATCAGCAACAGCAAGCTGTTCATATACAGCGCAGCAATGGTCAACGCATACCCTACCAGTGCCCCGCTCAGACAGACCAGCAGCGCATTCTTACGCCCGATGGAATCCGAGACCTTGGACACATAGACCACACCCAGAAACCACGACAAAAAGAAACAACCAATTACCAGCCCGTAATACAGATGGCGGCGACCATCCGGCGTACTCTCGGGCAGGAACCCCGATTTCGTCTCCATGATCAGCGAGTTGATGATGGGAAACACCAATCCTTGCCCGATCAGGTCCACAAACACCACGAACAGCAAGGTGATCTTGGCAATTTTCGTCACTTTCACACTCCTGACCGTCAACACCTTGAAATCACTGTAACAGAGGGCGCGCGTTTCACCTATGGAAAGCGTTTGCAAACCGGATGGGCCATTGCTAACCAACGCTGCCAATGAAAAGGGCTTGGTTGTTTTCGCGATTGCGGTGATTACCTAAGCCCAAGTTTAGCCATGCCGACCGAAAGGACTGCCCCTGTGACCGACCTGACCCCGCGCGAGATCGTCTCGGAACTGGACCGCTTTATCATCGGGCAGAAAGACGCCAAGCGCGCCGTGGCCGTGGCGCTGCGCAACCGCTGGCGGCGCAAGCAACTAACCGATGACATCCGGGATGAGGTCTATCCCAAGAACATCCTGATGATCGGTCCCACCGGTGTCGGCAAGACCGAGATCAGCCGCCGTCTGGCAAAACTGGCCCGCGCGCCCTTTATCAAGGTCGAGGCCACCAAGTTTACCGAGGTTGGCTATGTCGGGCGCGACGTGGAACAGATCGTGCGCGATCTGGCGGATGCCGCCATCATCCAGACCCGCGAATACATGCGCGAAGACGTCAAGGCCAAGGCTCATCAGGCCGCCGAAGACCGCGTAATCGAAGCCATTGCCGGCACCGATGCCCGCGAAGGCACGCGCGAGATGTTCCGCAAGAAACTGAAAGCCGGCGAACTGGACGATACGGTGATCGAGCTGGAACTGTCCGACACCTCGAACCCAATGCCGATGTTTGACATTCCCGGCCAGCCTGGCGGCCAGATGGGGATGATGAATCTGGGTGATATCTTCGGCAAAGCGTTTGGCGGGCGGACCGTCAAGAAACGTCTGACCGTTGCCGAAAGCTATGATGCGCTGATCGGGGAAGAGGCCGACAAGCTGCTGGATGATGAAACCGTCAACCGGGTGGCGCTGGAATCGGTGGAACAGAACGGCATCGTGTTCCTGGATGAGATCGACAAGGTCTGTGCGCGGTCCGACGCCCGCGGTGGCGATGTCAGCCGCGAAGGGGTGCAGCGCGACCTGCTGCCTTTGATTGAGGGCACCACCGTGTCAACCAAGCATGGTGCGGTGAAAACCGACCATATCCTGTTCATCGCCTCGGGTGCGTTCCACATTGCCAAGCCGTCGGACTTGCTGCCCGAATTGCAGGGCCGGCTGCCGATCCGCGTAGAATTGCGCGCCCTCACCGAAGAGGATTTCGTTCGCATCCTGACCGAGACCGACAACGCCCTGACCCGCCAATACACCGCATTGATGGGTACTGAAGAGGTCACTGTCAGCTTTACCGAGGACGGCATCGCGGCCCTGGCCAAGATTGCAGCGGATGTGAACCAAAGCGTCGAAAATATCGGCGCGCGGCGGCTGTACACAGTGATGGAGCGGGTGTTCGAGGAGCTTTCGTTCACCGCACCTGACAAGGCCGGGTCCGAGATCACCGTCAACGCCGATTTTGTCAGCGAAAATTTGGGCGAATTGACCAAGTCGACGGATCTGAGCCGTTACGTTCTGTAACGTCTTCAGCCAGAAATTGCCGCTGATCCTACCCCATGTCGCTGGACGTGGGGCAAGAATTCGATAGCTTAGCGCAAAAGGCCGTTAGGACCCTGTTTGATGCGCTACCTGATTATTCTATTTATGACTTTGTCTCTGAGCGCCTGTGTTGACAGGACGGTCTCGGAAATTGTGCCGTCGGCTGCGTCCATAGGAACGACGAAAACCGTATTTGCCAGTACGACCAGGGCCCGCGAAGCAGACGGATCATTTGGTTTCAAACGCAGTGAAAAACTGCAGTTTCTGGAAACCACCGTGTCCATACCGCCAACACACACGCCGGGAACCCTGAAGTTCTCTTATGCAAATCCCAACCCGCAAAAAGAGTTCGTTCTGGCTGATGTGACCGAATTGAACGGGCCTCAGGGACTGCGGCAACATCTACGTGGGCAGGACGAAGTGACGATCTTTGTGCATGGCTATAACTCGACCCAAACCGAAACCATCTTTCGCGCGGCGCAGCTGTCGCATGACATTGGTCTGCCCGGATCGATCCTGGTGTATTCCTGGCCCAGTCGTGCGACGGGATATGGGTACGCATACGATCTGGACAGCATGCTTTTTGCCCGCGACGGTTTGGAACAGACCATTCGTGAATTGAAATCGATGGGCGTAAACCGGGTTCTGCTTGTGGCGCATTCCATGGGCAGTGCCCTGACGATGGAGATGATGCGACAAACCGAATTGCAGGAACCGGGTTGGGCCAAAAGAAATATCGAAGGTGTGGTTCTGATCTCTCCTGATCTGGACGTGGATTTGTTCCGTTCGCAGATGGACAGGATCGACAATCCACCCGACCCGTTCATTGTCATGGTCTCGCAAAAGGACAAAATCCTGAACATTTCAGCCCGTCTGCGAGGCACGGACGAGGGCGAACGGCTGGGCAATATCAGTTCGATCAAAACGCTTGAGGACTTTCCTATCAACGTGATCGACACGACCGCATTCAACAGCGATGCCGAATCTTCGCATTTCGTTGCTGCTACATCTCCGGCTTTGCTGGCGATCCTCAACTCGATCCGGCGGGTCAACAATACATTTGGCCCTGACGAGCGTCCGGCTATCGACATTCTGGTCCCCCCCAGCGAACGCAACCCCACAGGCGCGACCGGGATCGTGTTGACGGAAACGGGACAGGCGCAGGTGTCCAACCCGTGACACGGGTTAAATTGCGTCATTTTCTTTTTCATAATGCCTCTTGGTTGAGCGCCGGGGTTCTGCTGACGTTTTTGTCCAGCTTTGGGCAGACCTTTTTCATCTCGGTCTTTGCCGGTGAAATCCGTGCAGCGTATGGGCTGAGTCACGGGGCCT
Organism: Ruegeria sp. BB5; assembly: GCF_056539405.1. Lineage (NCBI taxonomy): Bacteria > Pseudomonadati > Pseudomonadota > Alphaproteobacteria > Rhodobacterales > Roseobacteraceae > Ruegeria > Ruegeria sp. BB5. Next base: position 86,195 of record NZ_JBQFUX010000002.1, read on the forward strand.
GGGGAGGGCTTTATTCCCTAGGTACCACCGTTGCGGCTGTGGTGATGATCTGGGCCGGCGGGTTGACCGATATCTTTCGTGTTCGGGTTCTGGGGCCGTTGGTGCTGGCTGGTTTGACGCTTGCGGCGCTGTCGATGGCGTTGAACAATAGACTGTTCCTTTTGCCTATCGTGATCTTTCTGTTGCGCCTTTTCGGGCAGGGGATGAGCACCCATCTGGCGCAAGTGGCCATGGCGCGCTGGTTCACCGCGACACGTGGCAAGGCGCTGTCGATCGCCTCGCTGGGATACGCGGCCGGAGAGGCGCTGTTGCCGGTGATTTTTGTCGCCGCGATGGTGTTTCTCGACTGGCGATTGTTGTGGGTGGTGGCCGCAGGTGTGACGGTATTGGGTATCCCGGTTCTGATGCGTCTGCTGCGTCTGGAGCGCACGCCGCAAAGCCTGTCAGGGGATCACATTGCCACTGGCATGCAGGATCATCACTGGACCCGGAGCGAGGCGCTGCGCAATTCGCTGTTTTGGTTCATGGTTCCCGCAATCCTTGCACCATCTGCCTTCATCACCGCGTTTTTCTTTCATCAGGTCCATCTGGCGCAGGTCAGGGACTGGCCGCATATTCAACTGGTGGCGCTGTTCCCTGTATTCACCGGCGTTTCGATCCTGTCGATGTTTGCCGCTGGTTGGGCGCTGGATAAATGGGGCACCGCGCGGATCATGCCGTATTATCAACTGCCGATCGGTGTGGGCTTTGCTATTCTCTCTGTCACCAACACCATAACCGGCGCCCTGATCGGCCTGATCTTTCTGGCTCTGACGGTCGGTGCGAACAACACATTGCCTAGCGCCTTTTGGGCCGAGTTTTACGGCACTCGCCATATTGGCGCGATCAAGGCACTGGCGACCGCGGTCATGGTGCTGGGTTCGGCCATTGGTCCAGCTCTAACTGGGGTGCTAATCGACTACAACGTCACGCTTGGTACTCAATTTATGTGGATCGCTGTGTTCTTTGTTGTAGTCAGTGGTTTGGTCTGGACCGGCATTCACCGCGCGAAAACCGCGTTTTAACGACCCCGGCGCAGATACACGTAATAGGCCCCGTCGCCGCCGTGGCTGATATGGGCGGGTGTTACCTGTAACACAGCCTGCGCCAGCGGTGGGATGGACAGCCAGTGTGGCACCTGATTACGCAGTACGCCGCGTGGGGTCGGGATGGGGCCGGGTTCGTCACGGTCCTTACCCTTGCCCGTGATCACCAGCACCAGCCGCTTGCCCTGTGCCTGCGCCGTCAACACAAACCGCACTAGCGCCGGATGCGCCGTGTCGATCCGCATACCGTGCAGATCAATCCGACCTTCGGGTTTCAGCTTGCCGCGCTTCATCCGTCCAAAAGCCTTGGTGTCCATCTGCACCGGGCTGGCGCGCAGGCTGTCAGTGACCGAGGGCTTCAACGCATGACGCGCCACTTTGGCGGGCGCGGTCTGACCGATCTCGAACCCGTCCAGCCGCATCTTTGGTGTTTTGGTTGGTTTCGGTTTGGGCAGGGTGGTGGGATGAACCGATTGCGGCAGCTCAGGATGCAGACGTTCAGCCTGTTTGGTGACCTTTCGCCACAGCTCGATCTCTTCTTCGGTCAGTTTGCGCCGGGTCATCAGAACTCATCCGGGATCAGGGCATAGGCGCGTTGGATTGGCAACAGGATCACCATGCGGCCCGGATCTTTCAGACGCCCGGCGGCCTGCCCAGCGGCATCACCGGTGCCAAAGAAAATATCCGCTCGCTGAGCACCCTTGATGGCCGCGCCCGTATCCTGCGCGATCATCAATCGGCGCATCGGGTCCTTGCCGTCTTTTTCCACCCAGACCGGAGACCCCAGCGGCGTATATTCAGGATCCGCGGCAATGCTGCGCATGGTGGTGACAGATCGGTTCATCGCTCCCAGCGGGCCAAGTTCGGGCGCAACGCGGGTGACTTCACGAAAAAAAACGTAAGAAGGGTTATGAAGTAACAGTTCAGACCCGGCCTCGGGGTTTTTGCGCACCCAGGCTCGGATCATCTGCGCGCTCACCTCATGCGCGCCTAACGCACCGCGGCGGATCAATTCGGCCCCGATCGAACGATACGGATGCCCGTTCGCGCCGCCATAGCCCACGCGTAAGCCACCACCATCGGGCAGACGAATACGGCCCGAGCCCTGGATCTGCAAAAAGAACAGCTCGACCGGGTCATCAACCCAGGCGATCTCAAGCCCCCGGCCAGTCATAGCATCCCCAGTAAGGATGTCCCGGCGGCTCAGCCAAGGCCCTTCGGCGCGTGCTTCGGGTGGCATTTTGTAGATTGGGTATTTGAACCGGTCGGTCCGGCTGCGCGATCCATCCAGTTCGGGCTCAAAATAGCCGGTGAACAGCGCATCTTTACCGTCTTCAACCAAAACCGGACGGAAGAACAGCTCGAAAAACGCCCGCGCTGCATCCCCTTCATAGGTCCGGGCCACAGCGCATAGGGCACGCCAATCCGGATCATTCAGATCGCCACACGTATTCAGAAAAACCGAAAGGGCCGCCCCGTGATCGTCAGCGGCCCAGCCCTCAAGGTCATCAAACGACAGGATCGAGCGCGTCGCCTCAGCTCCGGCGGCGCTAGCGGTGGTCATCGCACCCACCAGAAAAAGCGACCGGAGTGCGGCAATCATGCGTCCGTGGCGACAAGCAGCCAGTTCGGATCGTCCGCGCCCATGACACGGGCAAAGGTCCAGCTGTCCTTTTGGCGTTTGACGGTGTTTGGGTTACCTTCGATGATATCGCCGCCGCGATCACGCACAACCGAGGTCAGCTCACCCACGAATTTCATGGTGATCTCGGCCTGATTGGTATCTTTGTCGAATTTCACGTCGGCCAATGTGGTTTCACGCACGCCGATAAATTCGGCCTCGATGGTCAGGCCCTGATCTTCACGGGCGGCCACGACGGACACAAACGTATCGAACACCTCTTCGGACAGGAAGGGTTGGATTTCGTCCAGATTACCCTTTTCGAAACCCATAACGATCATCTCATAGGCACCGCGCGCGCCCTGCACGAATTCGGTGACGGAAAAGCTGGGCTCGATCCGCTTCATCGCAGCAAGCGTTTGTGCCTGTTCGCTGTCTTCGGCAACATGGTCTGTGATGTCGTAATCAGGACCACCTTCAATCACCTCAAACCCGCGGCGGGCACTGTGCCCGTCGGGTTGTTCCTGAATAGGAGGTTTCTCAAAACCTTCACGCGTACCCAGCACGCTTTTCAGGCGCAGGATCAGGAAAACGGCTATTCCGGCCAGGACCAGCAACTGGATCATCGGTTCGTTCATTTCATCCTCTTTTCAGACCGCGACTTTGTATACGCGGCCTCATGCCACTATGTAGGTGACAGTTCGTGGCAAGTCCACTGCCCGACCACTGGTAAAGGATAACGCATATGTACCTGTTCTTGGCATTTTTATTGGTTCCGATCATCGAGATTGCCCTGTTCATTCAGGTGGGTGGTCTGATCGGCCTGTGGCCAACCCTTGCAATAGTGGTGCTTACCGCTGTTCTGGGCACTGCGTTGGTCAGGACACAAGGTCGCATGGCGTTGGCAAACCTGCAGCGATCCTTTGCCGAGTTGGACGATCCGACAGAACCCCTGGCACATGGGGCGATGATCCTGTTGTCCGGCGTTCTGTTGCTGACGCCTGGGTTTTTCACCGATGCAGTCGGCTTTGCCCTGCTTGTTCCGGGTATTCGCGTGGCCGTGTTCCGGTACCTGAAATCGAAGGTGACGATCACCCAGTTCCAGATGGGCAATGGGGCACAGTTCCGGTCTGGTCCTGCACCATTCGAGCAAGATGACGTGATTGAAGGCGAATTCACCGAAGTTCGTCCCCGTCAGGACCCTTCGAAACCATCGAAATGGGTTGAAGGACCGTGACCTGCATTGAGGTGCCGCGCCCAACTTGCTAAGCAGTGTCGAATTTCATTTTTGGAGTAGATCCATGGCCGAAGAAAACGCTGCAGAAAACACGGCAGCCCAAGCCGCCCCCCAGGTACAAATGCGAGTGCTGGGGCAATTCATCCGCGATTTGTCCTTTGAAAACGTGATGGCACAAAAAGGTGTGTCCGGTGACGTTCAGCCCGAAATTGCCGTTCAGGTGAATCTGGATGCAAAAAAGCGCGCGACGGAGCATCAGTATGAAGTTGCAGTCAAACTGAACCTCAAGTCGAAGGCAAAAGGACTGGAAGACGTTCTGTTCCTGTGCGAGATCGACTATTGCGGCCTGTTCCACATCGAAGGCGTGGCCGAGGACCAGTTGCATCCGTTCCTGATGATCGAATGCCCGCGCATGTTGTTCCCGTTCCTGCGCCGCATCGTCAGCGATATCACCCGTGACGGTGGCTATCCGCCGGTCAATCTGGACAATATCGACTTTGTCGCGCTGTACCGCAACGAACTATTGCGTCGTCAAGCCGAAGCGCAGAAGGCGAACGCCTAATCGATTTGACCCGCGCCGGGTTTCACCTCAGGCGCGGGTCCACAAGGCGTTTTCGCCCAATTTCTCTACAAATGCTTTATGCGCCGCGCGTTCTTCGTCGGTGATCTTTGACGCCAATGGTGTCGGACGCGCCGCCGGGCGCCAATCGTCCTGACCGCCCGCGGCCGAGGAAGCAGTCGCGGACAAGCCGAAATCCGGCTGCCGCCCCCCGATCAGTTCCAGATAGACCTCGGCCAGAATTTCCGAGTCGAGCAACGCCCCGTGCAGCACCCGGTTCGTGTTGTCGATATTGAACCGACGGCACAGCGCATCCAGTGACGCAGGTGAGCCCGGAAACCGTTTGCGCGCAACCGCCAGCGTATCCAGCGCCTGATCCATCGGGATTTGCGGCAATCCCATCCATTTTAGCTCTGCGTTCAGGAATTTCATATCGAAGGATGCGTTGTGGATCACCAGCTTCGAATCCTGGATGAAATTGAGAAAGCCCTGACCCACCTCGGCAAAGACCGGCTTGTCCTTCAGCGTGACCTCACCCTTTTCCGGCGGGCGCGGGTTTTCCAGCAGGTCGGGGCCGATCCCATGCACGCCAAACGCCTCTTCGGGCATCGAGCGCTTAGGGTTGATATAGACGTGATAGGTCTCGCCCGTGGCGACGTGATTCCACAACTCAACCGCGCCGATCTCGACAATCCGGTCGCCGCTTTCGGGATCAAACCCCGTGGTTTCGGTATCGAGTACAATCTCACGCATTTGCCATCCCCGCCCGTATTTGCCTGACCACATCCTGCACCTGCGTGCGGGCGTGGTCCAGAGTATCGGTCACGATCACATAATCTGACCGCGCACATTTTTCGTCATTCGGCATTTGCTTGGCGCGGATCTGTTCAAACTGTGCCTCAGTCATCGTCCCGCGCGCCATCACGCGACGCTTTTGTTCGTCCGCCGGAATCGAGACACAGGCCACCGCATCCATCGCTGCATCACCACCGGTTTCAAACAACAGGGGGATGTCGAACACCAGAATATCCGCGGTCGCGTATTCCCGAAAAGCAGCGCGATCTGCGGCAACAAGCGGATGTACGATGGCCTCAATCTGTTTCAGCGCGGCGGGGTGCTGCGCGATGACTTGTTTCAGGGCGTCACGACTGACAGACCCATCGATGATGGCATCTGGAAAAGCAGCGCGCATCGGCGCGACGGCCGCTCCTTCCCTCGAATAGAGTCTATGTACGGCTGCATCCGCATCCCACAGCGCACAGCCTTCTTCGACGAACATCTGCGCCGTGGTGCTTTTGCCCATCCCGATCGAACCGGTTAAACCAAGCGCGAAACTCATCCCAAAACCGCCGCGCGCAGGTCATCGGTCACCTCGGGGCGGGTGCCGAACCAGCGTTCAAAACCGGGCACCGCCTGATGCAGCAACATGCCAAGACCATCGACCGTGGTACAGCCTGCTTCCTCAGCCGATTTCAGAAGATGCGTTTGCAAAGGTGCGTAGACCAAATCAGTCACAACCGCACCCGCTTGCAACCCATCCAAGGGCACCCTCAGTTCCGGTTGTCCCTGCATGCCCAATGAGGTCGTGTTGACCACCAGTTCAGCTTCTTCAATGACATTGCCGGCCTGTAACCAGTCCACAACGGTGATGCGGTCGCCAAATTCATCTTTCAACTGATCCGCCCGGGCGCGCGTGCGGTTGGTCAGCATGATCTGGGGCACGCCCGCGTCCAACAAACCCTGCAACACCGCCCGTGCTGCGCCACCCGCACCAAACACCACCGCCGGGCCATCCGACGGAGCCCAATCCGGCGCGCCGCTGCGCAGGTTCTGCATAAACCCATAGCCATCGGTGTTGTCCGCGTGGATTGTGCCATCATCCTGAAACACCAAGGTATTTGCCGCCCCGATGACCGATGCGCGTTCCGTTACGTGATCGGCGATACGCAACGCCGCTTCTTTGTGGGGCACGGTCACATTCGCCCCGACAAACCCCGCCTTCGGCAGGGTGCGTAAAACCGTCTCAAGATCCTCGGGCGCCACGTCCACGGGAATGTAATGCCCGGCCAGCCCATATTTCTTTAACCAATGGCCATGCAGTTGGGGCGACTTGGAATGCGCAATCGGGTGTCCGATTACTCCGGCCAGCGGAATTCGGTTATGTGTCATTGGTCGATCACCCCTTTGACGGCCAGAAAATTGAGCAGTTCCAACAGGGGCATACCCAAGACATTAAAATAGTCGCCGTCAATGGTGGCGAACAGGCGCACGCCTTCTTCTTCCAGCTTATAAGCCCCCACCGCGTGCCGGATACTGTCCCAATTGCGGTCGATATAGTCGCGCAGGTACGCGTCCGAACTCATCCGCATGCGCAAACGCACCTGCCCGACATGGCGCCAGATCGGCTCGCCATCCTGATAGATCACCGCCGCCGACAACAGCATGTGCCGCTTGCCCCGCATCGCCTTGAGCTGCGCCAGCGCCTCCTGGGGCGTTTCCGGTTTCGACAACAGCTTCCCGTCGAAATCCAACACCTGATCGCACCCCAGAACCATCGCACCTGGTTTTTTGTCGCTGACCTTGCGCGCCTTCATCTCAGCCAGTGCATCGGCGATTTCCCGAGGGGATGCTTCTTCAGCCAGCAACGCGCGTTTCATGGTATCCTCGTCCACGCGCGCGACCTGAACGGAAAACGGCACGCCTGCGTTTTCCAGCAGCTGCGCACGTATGGATGAGCCTGAGGCCAGGATGATGGGGACAGACATGTGGACAACCCCGTGTGCAAATCGTTGAGCGTTCTTGAATGGTTTGTATGGTTTTCCGATTGACACGCAACCCCGGGATATTCGCGCAGATCTTCCCTGAGTCGCTCGAACGCTGTCCTTCCGGGACAAGGATAAGTCGGAATGACGGGATAAGCGGGAACTCCACATATACTCAGAAACTTATCCCCTGAGCATCTTTTGCAGACATACCTTAACAAACTGATTTAATTATATTATTTTTACTATTAACAGAATCATCGCTTTGACGCGTAGAAATGTCCACCTGGGGAAAACACATGTGTAAAAAAGTAATCCACGAATTTTGTTCGCCCTACAAAACCATCTTCCTTTTTCTTTTCTTATTTTTTTATTAGGGAGAGTTCCGAGCAACCCCCGGAGACAGGATGACCGATCTTCTTTTCACGATTTACCCGTGGGTGAAGTCTTTACATATCATGGCCGTGATCTCGTGGATGGCCGGTTTATTCTATTTGCCCAGACTGTTCGTCTATCACGTAGAAAAGGCGCAAGCCGTCGATGGTGCCGAAACCATTTTCTTTGAAATGGAAGAAAAACTGCTGCGCGTGATTATGCGCCCGGCAATGATCGTGGCGTGGGTGTGTGGCCTGATCATGGTATTCACACCAGGCATTGTCGGTTGGGATTTTGCATGGCCCTGGGTTAAAGGTTCTGCCGTGATCGGCATGACCTGGTTCCATCACTGGCTGATGGCGCGGCGCAAAGACTTCTTAGAGGGCCGAAATACGCTCACTGGGCGCCAGTACCGCATGATGAATGAGGTTCCCACCATTTTGATGGTTGCCATCGTTCTGGCGGTCATTTTGAAATTCTGAGGGCCTGTTTGACTCCGCAGTCAGCCGCGCTTATGTAGAGATCAACACGCCCGTCCGGGCGGCGTATCTTCCGTACTGAAATTCCACTTCGTGCCGCGATGCCTGCGGCGAAGGTATATATCATGACAACTGACACCCTGAATCTGGCTGACCTTAAGGCCAAAAGCCCCAAAGACCTTCTGGCGATGGCCGAAGAGCTGGAAATCGAAAACGCCTCGACCATGCGTAAGGGCGAGATGATGTTCCAGATTCTGCGTGAACGCGCCGATGAAGGCTGGACCGTTGGCGGTGATGGCGTGCTTGAAGTGCTGCAGGACGGCTTTGGTTTTCTACGTTCACCCGAAGCGAACTATCTGCCGGGCCCAGATGACATCTACGTTTCACCGGATATGATCCGTCAGCATTCGCTGCGCACCGGGGATACGGTCGAAGGTGATATCAAGGCACCGGATGAGAACGAGCGGTACTTTGCGCTGATCAAAGTCACCAAGATCAACTTTGAAGAGCCTGAAAAAGCCAAACACAAGATCCTGTTTGACAACTTGACGCCTTTGTATCCCGATGAACGTCTGAAGATGGAGATCGAAGATCCCACCATCAAAGATAAGTCGGCCCGGGTGATTGATCTGGTCTCACCTATCGGTAAAGGACAGCGGTCTTTGATCGTGGCGCCGCCGCGGACTGGTAAGACGGTGATCTTACAAAACATCGCGCATTCTATCGAACAGAACCACCCGGAGTGCTATTTGATCGTTCTGCTGATCGATGAACGCCCCGAAGAGGTGACCGACATGCAGCGCTCAGTAAAGGGTGAGGTTGTGTCCTCGACCTTCGACGAGCCGGCAACGCGTCACGTCGCCGTATCCGAGATGGTGATCGAAAAAGCCAAACGTTTGGTCGAGCATAAACGAGATGTTGTTATTCTTCTCGATTCGATCACAAGACTTGGTAGAGCGTTTAACACTGTGGTCCCCTCATCCGGTAAAGTTCTGACCGGTGGTGTGGATGCAAACGCTCTGCAACGGCCCAAGCGCTTCTTTGGTGCTGCGCGGAATATCGAAGAGGGCGGATCGCTGACCATCATCGCCACCGCGCTGATCGATACCGGCAGCCGGATGGACGAAGTGATCTTTGAAGAATTCAAAGGCACGGGTAACTCGGAAATCGTTCTGGATCGTAAGATCGCAGACAAGCGCGTGTTCCCGGCGATCGACATCCTCAAATCCGGCACCCGGAAAGAGGACCTGCTGGTCGACAAAGGTGATCTGGCCAAGACCTTTGTTCTGCGCCGTATCTTGAACCCGATGGGCACCACTGATGCGATCGAGTTCCTGTTGTCTAAGTTGAAGCAGACCAAGACCAACGGTGAGTTCTTCGACTCGATGAATACCTGATACAGGTCTTAACCGACGCGAGGCCTTCGAATGGATACGATATTCGCCTTGGCCAGCGCCCAGGGTAAAGCAGGGGTGGCGGTCATCCGCCTCTCGGGCCCTTTGGCGCATTCAGCCGCAACCGAGCTGACCGGCAGCCCGCTACCGCCCCGCGGTATGCGGGTTCGGTCTTTGTGTGCAGCTGATGGGTCGCGCTTGGATGATGGTTTAGTTCTGACCTTCCAGGCCCCGGCGAGCTTTACCGGTGAAGACGTCGCAGAGTTGCAGATACACGGCAGCACGGCTTCGGTTAATGCGGTAATGCGCACTTTGTCCGATACGGTTGGGTTGCGGCTTGCGGAACCCGGGGAATTCACGCGCCGTGCATTGGAAAACGGCAAGATGGACCTGACGCAGGTCGAAGGTCTGGCCGATCTGATCGATGCCGAAACCGAGGCGCAGCGTAAACAGGCCCAGACCATCTTAGCCGGAGAGCTGGGTGGCTTGGCCGAACGCTGGCGCCGTGACCTGATCCGGGCGGCGTCTCTGCTGGAAGCCGTGATAGATTTCGCCGATGAAGAGGTTCCAACCGACGTGACACCTGAGGTCTGCACATTGGTGACCGGCGTCATGCAAGACCTGCAACGCGAAGCGGACGGTGTAAAAATTGCCGAACGTATCCGGACCGGGTTCGAAGTTGCCATTGTTGGCCTTCCAAATGCAGGCAAGTCGACCTTGCTGAATGCGTTGGCAGGTCGAGAGGCCGCGATCACGTCGGAATATGCCGGCACAACTCGTGACGTTATTGAAGTTCGCATGGATCTCGGTGGTTTGCCTGTGACTTTGCTGGACACCGCAGGGTTGCGCGAAACCGAAGATCACGTTGAAAACCTTGGGATTAAGCTGGCCCGTAAACGTGCGGACGCGGCTGATTTGCGGGTATTTCTGACCGAAGACCCGTCAGATCTTCGTGTTCCCATGGTCGAAGGTGACATTCAGCTTTTTCCGAAATCTGACCTGCGCGGGGATGATAAGGGCGGGATTTCCGGGAAAACCGGTCATGGAATTGATCAGCTAATTTCCCATATATCGTGTGTATTGGGTGAGAGATCCACAAGCCATGGTATTGCAACCCGTGAACGCCACCGAGTCGCACTGAATGAATCCAAGGCAGCTTTGGTCGCGGCGATGACAGTTCTGGAATCAGGCCCGGACCTGTATGATATCGCGGCAGAAGAGTTGCGGACGGCTATCCGCGCCCTTGAAACATTGGTCGGCAGAATAGGGGTCGAAGACCTTTTGGATGAGATATTCTCCAGTTTCTGCCTGGGTAAATAAGGAGTGTTTCACGTGAAACATTCAAAGTTCGATGTTGTTGTGATTGGCGCCGGACATGCCGGAACCGAGGCCGCCCATGCCGCTGCACGCATGGGGGTTGAGACGGCATTGGTGACGCTGTCTGCGTCCGATATTGGAGTGATGTCCTGCAATCCTGCCATTGGAGGTTTGGGGAAAGGCCACCTGGTTCGCGAAATCGACGCGATGGATGGTGTCATGGGCCGCGTTGCGGACCAGGCCGGTATTCAATTTAGATTGCTGAATCGCCGCAAAGGCCCAGCTGTGCAGGGCCCAAGGACTCAGGCAGACCGGGCACTGTATCGTGATGCCATGCAGAAAGTGACACAGGCGCAAGAGCATTTATCCGTGGTGGTCGGGGAGGTCACAGATTTTCTGACAGATGGACCTCGTATCGTCGGAATACAATTGGCAGATGGGTCCGAGATTCATGCCTCGGCCGTGATACTTACATCCGGGACCTTTCTGCGTGGTGTGATTCATATCGGAGACGTTTCCCGACCCGGCGGGCGAATGGGGGACCGACCTTCTGTCAAACTGGCAGAGCGATTGGACAGCTTAAACCTTCCAATGGGGCGATTGAAAACAGGTACACCACCCCGGTTGGACGGTCGAACCATTGATTGGTCAGATCTAGAGCGGCAGGATGGAGACGAAGATCCGACGCTATTCTCGTTTTTGTCTGAGTCAGCTGTCGCACCCCAAATCTCGTGCGGAATTACGCATACGAATGCGCGTACACATGAGATAATTGAAAGAAATCTGTCACGGTCGGCAATGTATGGCGGTCATATTGATGGGGTCGGGCCCAGATATTGCCCTTCGATTGAGGATAAGATTGTTCGGTTTGCCGAGAAAGAATCCCATCAAATTTTCCTTGAGCCCGAAGGGGTCCATGATCACACGATCTATCCAAACGGGATCTCAACTTCGCTTCCGCAGGACGTCCAGCATGACTATGTGCGGTCGATCAAAGGCCTGGAAAAGGCGGAAATCCTGCAACCGGGCTATGCAATTGAATATGACTATATCGATCCCCGTGTTCTGACGTCGTCCTTGTCCTTGCCTGATGCCCCGGGGCTATATCTTGCCGGACAAATTAACGGGACCACAGGATATGAGGAAGCAGCCGCACAAGGGCTTGTCGCTGGACTGAATGCAGCACTTGCTGTCCTGGATCGGGAACCCGTTTATTTCACGCGTGCTGACAGCTATATAGGCGTTATGATCGATGACTTGACTACGCGAGGGGTTGCAGAACCTTATCGTATGTTCACCTCTCGGGCAGAGTTCAGGTTGTCTCTTCGGGCTGATAACGCTGATCAGCGATTAACACCTCTTGGAATTGACCTTGGATGTGTTGGTGATACGCGGGCTGAAAGATTTCATGAAAAGATAGAGAAACTTACAGCTGCTAAGTCAATTCTGACAGACCGGACCTATACACCAAAGGAGGTCCGTGCAGTTGGAATCAATGTCAATCAGGACGGAAATCGCCGAGATGGCATGGCTTTGCTGGCTTTTCCTGATGTTACGTTCAATGATCTGATTCCGCTTGAGGCGGGTTTGCAAGATATTGAGGAAGATATCCGAAGCCAGGTCGAACGGGATGCGCTTTATGCGAACTATATTGCGCGCCAGAAAAAAGACGTTGAAGCCATGAAACGCGATGAATCCTATGAAATACCGCGCGATTTCGATTATTCGGCGTTGGAAGGCCTGTCCTCTGAGATGAAACAAAAACTGTCTGAGGCAAAGCCGATTAATATTGCTCAGGCCGGGCGGGTAGAGGGCGTGACGCCCGCCGCTTTGACCTTACTGCTGGCCAAGTTGAGGCGAGAGCAAAAGGTCCGAAAGGCATGAGCTATGAGGTGTTTAAAGGTTTAGATGTTTCACGTGAAACATTTAGCCGTCTTGAAACCTACGTAGAACTGGTTCGGCGCTGGAATCCCAAGATAAATCTGGTGTCGCGCAACAGCCTGAATGACATCTGGTCACGGCATATTCTGGATTCAGTGCAGGTATACCGGTGTTCGGATGTGTTCCATAATTGGGTAGACTTGGGCAGCGGCGGTGGGTTCCCTGGCATGGTTTGCGCGATCATGGCTATAGAAGAAGCGCCAGCGGCGCGATTTACACTTATAGAAAGCGATCAGCGTAAATCTGCCTTTCTGCGTAGCGTTGCACGGGAATGCGGGGCAAACTGTTCTATTGTGTCAAAAAGGATAGAATCCGTGGATCCGTTGAACGCCGATATTTTGTCTGCCCGCGCCCTTGCGGATCTGCCCACGTTATTGTCCTTTTGTGACAGGCATTTAAAAGAGTCCGGTACGGCGCTGTTGCCGAAAGGCGCAAGCTGGAAAAAAGAGCTGAATGACGCGCGCAAGGAATGGAATTTCGACTGCGAGCCGATTACAAGTTTAACTGAGCCCCAAGCTGTTATTCTAAGGATCAAAGGAGTATCGCGTGGTTGATCTGTCTCGTCCCTCAGGGCCCCGGATAATTGCGGTCGCCAATCAAAAGGGTGGGGTGGGAAAAACAACAACTGCGATCAACCTTGCGGCCGGTTTGGCAGAAGCAGGAAGCAGGGTTCTTGTTGTGGATCTGGATCCGCAGGGGAACGCGTCAACCGGTTTGGGTGTTGAGGACAGGGACTGGACCACATACGATTTGATCCTGGACGATGCACCGCTTGAAGCTGTGGTACAAGAGACAGAAATTGGCGGGTTGCTGGTAATACCGGCAACCGTTGATCTAAGCTCGGCGGATATCGAACTGATTTCCAATGAAAAACGCAGTTATTTGTTGCATGACGCCCTGCGTCAGACCTCGATCGACCAGTTTGAGCTTGATTTTGTGCTGATCGACTGCCCACCATCTCTGAACTTGCTGACTGTGAATGCGATGGTAGCTGCCCATTCCGTTCTGGTTCCCCTGCAAAGTGAATTCTTTGCACTGGAGGGGCTTTCGCAGTTGATGTTAACGATCCGAGAGGTCCGGCAAACTGCGAATCCGGACCTGAGAATCGAAGGTGTTGTGTTGACCATGTATGACAACCGCAACAACTTGTCCCGCCAGGTTGAAAAGGATGCACGTGACAATCTGGGTGAGATGGTATTTAAAACCAAGATACCCAGAAATGTGCGGGTCAGTGAGGCGCCGTCATACGCCTTGCCGGTCTTGCAGTATGACTCGGGATCGTTGGGTGCGATGGCATATCGACATTTGGCGCGTGAAGTCATTCACAAGAACAAAAATGCCGCTGCCTGAGCGGCAGTGAGGAGGGCGCAGTGGCCGTCAAAAAATCAAAACCCAGAGGTTTGGGCCGGGGATTATCTGCCCTGATGGCAGATGTAACGCAGGAAGCCGAAGGTCTGGTGACTACAGAACCGCGTCGTCCGGACATGAAAGTTCCGATTGAAAAGCTGCAGGCCAACCCAAACCAGCCGCGCCGTACATTCTCAGCGGATCAATTGGAGGAACTGGCAGCCTCGGTCAAAGAAAAGGGCATTATTCAACCGCTGATTGTGCGGGAAATCAGCAATGGCGGATATGAAATCGTGGCCGGGGAACGGCGTTGGCGCGCTGCTCAGATGGCGCAGTTGCATGATATTCCGGTTATTGTGCGTGAGTTTGACGACACAGAGGTGTTGGAAGTCGCCATTATCGAAAACATACAGCGGGCTGACCTGAATGCGGTCGAAGAAGCTGCTGGCTATAAGCAGTTGATGGACCGTTTCGGGCATACTCAAGAGAAGTTGGCCGAAGCCTTGGGGAAAAGCCGCAGTCATATTGCGAACCTATTGCGCTTGCTGTCGTTGCCCTTGGACGTTCAGACGCTGGTCATCGAAGGTAAGCTGTCTGCTGGGCACGCACGAGCGTTGATAACGGCCGAAAACCCATCAGAACTGGCGAAAATCGTAGTACGGGATGGGCTTTCGGTTCGCGCAACCGAAGCGCTGGTGAAAAAACAACAGGCAGATCCGGCGAAAGCTGCCCCGCGTTCCCGAAACCTGGATGCGGGTAAAGACGCTGATACGCGAGCCTTGGAAAAAGACCTGTCGGCAATTCTGGCGATGAAAGTTGCGATCAATCACAAGGCTGGAACAGAAACCGGGCAAGTGGTGCTGACCTATGAAAACCTGGATCAGTTGGACGATCTGTGCGCCAAGCTTAGCCGTTAGGCCGGGTCCAGATAAACAGCATCACCGCGCCCAAAACCACGGCCTGAATGATCAGGACATGAGACGGCAGGGACAACAGAACCGATAGCCCGAACACGGCGGCAACCGAAATGGTGGCCGCCTTTTTTGCCCCAGGTCGGATAGCGCCGGACGTTTGCCAGTCAAGGATCAACGGGCCGAAAGTGCGATGTGTAATCAACCAGTTGTGCAGGCGAGAAGACGACCGTGCAAAGAAAAACGCGGCCAGCAGCAAAAAGGGAACAGTAGGCAATAAGGGTAGAACGATGCCGACCACCGCGAAGCCAACGCAAATCAAACCCAGGGTGGCCCAAACATATTGCATCATCTATCCCAAAAGTTCCCGGATCACCGCATTTAAAACGGCGCGCCCATCTTTGGTGGCAATCAATCGGCCATTTGTCTGTTTGATCATCCCAAATTCCGTCAGATCGGCCAATTTGTCCTGCGGCAACGGGTGATCTGCCAGGGCATTATATCTATCAATATATAGACCCTCTACAACTCTTAACCCCATCATAAGGTATTCTTTGGCCTGCTCTTGCGCTGATAGGGGCGAGCGTTCTTTTTCTCCGTTGCCTTTTCCGACAGCAGTTAGCCAAGCGTTTGGGGACAGGTAGGTTTCTGTAGCCAGTTTTTGACCATTCAAGGTGACGCGCCCATGGGCACCAGGCCCGATGCCGACATAGTCGCCATAGCGCCAATAGATCAGGTTGTGCTGTGATTCAGCGCTGGGGCGTGCGTGGTTGGAAATCTCATAGGTCAGCAGGCCATGTGCCTCGCAGATGGCTTGTGTTTCCAAATACATGTCGGCAGCGCTGTCATCTTCGGGTAGGCCACGCAGTTTACCAACGGCATAGCGATCCCCAAAGGCGGTTCCGTTCTCGATGGTCAGTTGGTACAGCGACAGGTGGTCGACAGCCATCGAAAGGGCTTCGGTCAGTTCGGCTCGCCAGTCTTCGGGGGTTTGGTGTTGGCGGGCGTAGATCAGGTCAAAACTGACCCTATCAAAGCAATTTCTGGCAATATCAAAGGCAGAACGTGCCTCAGCCACAGTGTGAATGCGACCCAATCGACGCAAATCTTCGTCATTAAGCGCCTGAATCCCCATCGAGATGCGGTTCACCCCGGCGTCCCGATATGCGGCAAAACGGCCAGCCTCGACCGAGCCCGGATTGGCCTCAAGCGTGATTTCCATGTCATTGGCCGGATGCCAGAGGGCCCGGGCCTGATCGATCACAGCGGCGACAGTGTCTGGGTCCATTAACGACGGCGTGCCGCCGCCGAAAAAGATCGTGTTTAAAACCCGGCCTGGTGTTTCGGCAGCCGTGCGGCGCAGCTCATCCAAATATGCATTAAGCCATTGTTTTTGATCGATATTACGTGAAACATGGCTATTGAAGTCGCAATAAGGGCACTTGGCCTCGCAAAAAGGCCAATGCACGTACAGGCCGAAGCCCCCGTTGCGCCAATCATCCGCCAAAGCAGCCCTT
The DNA here is from genome assembly GCF_056539405.1 of Ruegeria sp. BB5. Lineage (NCBI taxonomy): Bacteria > Pseudomonadati > Pseudomonadota > Alphaproteobacteria > Rhodobacterales > Roseobacteraceae > Ruegeria > Ruegeria sp. BB5. The sequence goes on from NZ_JBQFUX010000002.1 coordinate 102,740, forward strand.
CACGAACATTTCCACAGCGCGGCCGCGATGGCTGATCTTGTTCTTTTCCCAGCGATCCATCTCGGCAAAGGTAATGTCGTACCCGTCAGGGACAAACATTGGATCATAGCCGAACCCGTCCTTGCCACGGATGGGCCAGACCAGTTGACCAGGGGCGATGCCTTCGAATACCTCGTCATGCCCATCGGGCCAGGCCAGTACCAGAGTGCATCGGAACTGCGCCGTGCGGGGATGGGCGGCGCCTTTAGCCTCTAGCTTATCGTGGGCGCGGGTCATGGCCATCAGGAAATCGCGACCATCACCGGTTTCGGCCCAATCAGCGGTGTAAACACCCGGAGCGCCATCCAGCGCATCAATGGTAATCCCGGAATCGTCCGACAGGGCAGGCATGCCAGTGGCTTGGGCGGCAGCATGGGCCTTGATCCGGGCATTGCCGACGAACGTGTCCTCAGTTTCATCCGGTTCGGGCAGGTCCATCTCAGCCGCGCCAACAACGGTCACGCCGAAGGGTTCAAGGAGATGTTTCATCTCCTCAAGCTTTCCCTTGTTGTGCGTGGCCACCAGCAGCCTGTTGCTGTCGAACTTGCGGGTCATGCGGTTGCGGCTTTCTGGGCTGCGGCCAGCTCGGCCACACCTTTTTCGGCCAGATCCATCAGCTGATCCATCTGCGCGCGGCTAAAGACGGAACCCTCGGCGCTCATTTGCACTTCGATCAATTTGCCCGAACCGGTCATGATGAAATTGCCATCCACGCCTGCTTCGCTGTCCTCTGGGTAGTCCAGATCCAGTACGGGCTGGCCGGCATAAATACCGCAAGAAACCGCTGCAACAGGGTCTATCAACGGATCCGAGATTACGTCCCCGGCCTTCATCAGTTTGTTCACCGCCAGCCGCAGTGCAACCCAACCACCAGTGATCGAAGCACAACGAGTGCCCCCATCAGCTTGGATCACATCACAGTCCACAGTGATCTGACGCTCGCCCAGGGCTACCCGGTCCACACCGGCGCGCAGGGCACGACCGATCAGGCGCTGGATTTCAACGGTGCGCCCACCTTGCTTGCCCGACGCCGCCTCGCGCCGCATCCGAGTGTTAGTGGCGCGGGGCAGCATACCGTATTCAGCCGTAACCCAGCCCAGGCCCGAGCCTTTGATGAAGGGGGGTACGCGATCCTCGATCGTGGCGGTGCACAGTACATGGGTGTCACCCATTTTGATCAGGCAGGAACCTTCGGCATGTTTGGTGAACTCCGTTTCGATTGAAACGGCGCGCATTTCGCTTAAATCTCGTCCTGAGGGTCGCATGGAAAATCCTTTGTTTGCTGGGTTGGGGATAACGCCCTCATGGCTTACGATGCAACCCCGATTGACCTTTCATATGCCTGCGATTTAATGACGGCCCAGCAGGGGACCGCTGATGAGCGAAGCGAGCAAAATTCTGAACGAGATGAACGACCGGTCACGTGAGGTGTTCCGGCTGATCGTCGAAAGCTATTTGGACAGCGGTGAGCCTGTTGGCAGCCGCACTCTGACCCGCACATTGTCGGAAAAAGTCAGCGCCGCCACCGTGCGCAACGTCATGCAGGATCTGGAGTTTCTGGGCTTGCTCGACAGCCCCCATGTCAGTGCGGGGCGCATTCCGACGCAGCAAGGCTTGCGTATGTTTGTCGATGGTTTGCTTGAGGTTGGCGATCTGGGCGCCGCTGATCGGCAGAAGCTGGACGAAACATTAGGGTCTAACGCAGGCGATGTGGGCGGGATGCTGGATCGCGTGGGTTCGGCCTTGTCACACGTGACACATGGTGCCTCCTTAGTTTTGACTCCCAAGCAAGAATCCGAGATCAAGCATATCGAATTTGTTTCGTTAGCTCATGACCGTGCATTAGTGGTGTTGGTTTTTGCTGACGGGCACGTTGAAAACCGCCTGTTTACACCGCCACCGGGGCAGACACCCAGTTCGATGCGCGAAGCGGCGAATTTTCTAAACGCACTGATCGAAGGCCGCACGCTTGGCGAAGTGCGCCGTCAGATGCAGGCGCAGATTGACGCGCGTAAACAAGAGATTGACGTGCTGGCACGGGAAATGGTCGAAAGCGGCATGGCGGCTTGGGACGGGGATGGGGGCGACTCGGCCCGTCTGATTGTGCGCGGGCGGGCGAATCTGCTGGGTGAACCGGGTGAAGTTGAGGAGCTGGACCGAATCCGCTCCCTGTTTGATGATCTGGAACGCAAACGAGACATCGCGGAATTCCTTGAATTGACCGAAGAAGGCGAGGGTGTGCGCATTTTTATCGGCTCTGAGAACAAACTTTTCTCACTTTCGGGTTCCTCTTTGGTGGTGTCTCCATATATGAACGCTGATCGAAAGATAATCGGCGCGGTCGGGGTCATCGGGCCCACGCGTTTGAATTATGGACGGATCGTACCGATCGTGGATTATACGGCGCAACTGGTCGGCAAGCTGATATCCGACCGGAGCTAGAGGGTAAGAGATGGCAGAGCCCAAGGACGAAGATTTTCTGGACAATATCGCAATGGCAGAGGCTGAAGAGCTGGCTGAAGAAATCGCTGAGTTCAGCGATGAAGCGCTAGAGCTGGATGAGTTGCGCGCGGAGCGCGACGACTACAAGGACAAATTCATGCGTGCGCTGGCGGACGCGGAAAACGCCCGTAAGCGTGGCGACAAAGCGCGGCGCGATGCCGAACAATACGGTGGCTCGAAACTGGCGCGTGATATGCTGCCGGTCTACGACAACATGAAGCGCGCACTCGAAGCTGCGACCGATGAGCAAAAAGAAGTGGCCGCCGGTCTGCTGGAAGGGATCGAGCTGACCATGCGGGCGCTGAAGGATGTGTTCCAAAAACACGGGATCGAAGTGATCACGCCCGAGGTTGGTGATCGATTTGATCCAAACGTGCATGAGGCGATGTTCGAAGCGCCGGTTCCTGGAACCCGCGCCGGTGACATCATTCAGGTCTCGGCCGAAGGCTTCATGCTGCATGATCGTCTGCTGCGACCGGCGCAAGTGGGTGTGTCGTCGACACCTGCAAGCTAAGCGGCTTTAAAATCAAAATTTTTTGAGGCGGTCAGGATCTGGCCGCCTCTTTCAGTTTATAGATCAGGTCCAGTGCCTCGCGCGGGGTCAGCTCATCAGGCAGCACGTCGTCCAGCATATCCGTGACCGGCGATGCCTTGGGTGCAGGTGGCGGGGGCGGCGGAGCGGCGGAAAATAGCGGCAGGTCGTCGATCAGCGCCTTTTGTTTGCCGCCTTCGCGTTCGGTTTTTTCCAACTGGTCCAGTACGACGCGGGCTCGATCCACCACCGATGCGGGCAGACCGGCAAGCTGCGCGACTTGCACCCCATAAGAGCGGTCGGCGGCCCCCTTGTGGACTTCGTGCAGGAAAATAACCTCACCTTCCCATTCTTTGACTGCCACGGTGGCGTTGTCGACACCCTCCAACTTGCCGGCCAGGGCGGTGAGTTCGTGGTAGTGGGTGGCGAACAGCGCGCGGCATTGGTTGGCGGCGTGCAGATGTTCCAGCGTGGCCCAGGCGATGGACAGGCCGTCATAGGTGGCCGTGCCACGGCCAATTTCATCGAGAATCACCAGCGCGCGGTCGTCGGCCTGATTCAGGATGGCGGCAGTCTCGACCATTTCCACCATAAAGGTTGAACGGCCTCGGGCCAGATCGTCGGATGCGCCGACGCGGCTGAACAATTGGCTGACCACACCAATATGCGCCTGTTCAGCGGGAACATAACTGCCCATCTGGGCCAGCAGGGCAATCAAGGCGTTCTGACGCAGGAAGGTCGATTTACCTGCCATGTTGGGACCGGTCAGCAGCCAGATCGCCGCGCCCTGATCCGCGCTGAGATCGCAATCATTGGCAATGAAGGCATCGCCGCCTTGTTGGCGCAGCGCGTGTTCCACAACCGGATGACGTCCACCCTGCACGTGGAAGGCGCGCGATGTGTCGACCTGGGGACGGCACCAATTTTCTCCGCGCGCCAGATCGGCCAATGCGGTGGTCAAATCCAGCTCGGCGAGCCCCCGGGCGGCTTGGTTGAGACGCGCGGCGCGGTCCAGAATCTCGTCAGAAAGCCTTTGATAGAGCCTCTTTTCTATTTCCAATGCCAAATTACCGGCGTTCAGGATGCGGGTTTCGATCTCGGACAGTTCGACGGTTGTAAACCGCACCTGATTGGCAGTGGTCTGGCGGTGGATATAGGTCTCAGAAAATGGCGGGTTCAGCATCTTCTCGGCATGGGTGGCCGTGGTTTCGATGAAATAACCCAGCACGTTGTTATGCTTGATCTTCAGCGAAGCAATGCCGGTGTGTTCTGCGTATTTCTGTTGAAATCCCGCAATGACGGATCGGCCTTCGTCGCGCAGGGTGCGGGCCTCATCCAATTCCGTGTCAAAACCCGGAGCGATGAAACCGCCGTCACGGGCCAGCAGGGGTGGTTCTGCCACAAGGGCCTCATCCAACAAGGTCAAAAGATCGTCAAACCCGATCAAGTTCTGCACTGCGGTGGCCAGCAGAACCGGCAAATTCTGTGTGTCACAGATACCTGCAATAGCAGCTGCCTGCGTCATTCCGTTGCGGATGGCGGCCAGATCACGAGGGCCACCCCGTTCCAGCGACAGGCGCGACAGGGCGCGGTCCAGATCAGGGGTTTTGCGCAGGGCATCGCGCAGGTCTGAGGCGGTCAGACTGTCCTCAGCTGCAAAACTCACAGCATCCAGCCGGTCATGGATCACGTCCAGATTGCGCGAGGGGCTGGACAGGCGCTGTTCCAGCAACCTTGCCCCGCCCGGAGTGACGGTGCGATCGACCACCGACAATAGGGATCCGGCGCGACCACCCGACAAGGAACGGGTCAGTTCAAGATTGCGGCGTGTGGCGGCGTCGATCTGGACAACGCGATCCTCTGATTCCTTCAAGGGGGTCTGCAGCAGGGGCAGTTTGCCCTTTTGCGTGATCTCAAGATAGTCGATCAAGGCACCCATTGCCGAAACCTCGGCCCGACCGAAATTTCCAAACGCATCCAAAGCGCCCACGTGGAACAATCCGCAAATACGTTTTTCGGCGGCCGTGCTGTCAAAACTGGCGCGGCCGATGGGGGTTAGCGAAATTCCCAAATCACGGACCGGTTCCTGCAAAGCCTGTTCCGATCCGTCGGCAACGATCAGTTCGGACGGGGCAAGCCGTGCCAGTTCGGGGCTCAGCCGCACGGTTGTCAAAGGCATCACGTGAAACGCCCCGGTAGAGATATCAGCCCAGGCCAAGGCGGCCTCATCCCGCACTTCGGCATAGGCGGCCAGAAAGTTGTGGCGGCGGGCTTCCAAAAGGGCATCTTCGGTCAGTGTGCCGGGTGTCACCAGACGCACGACATCGCGCTTTACTACTGATTTAGAGCCTCTTTTCTTCGCCTCGGCCGGGCTTTCCATCTGCTCGCAGACTGCCACGCGAAAGCCCTTGCGGATCAGGGTCAGCAAATAACCTTCGGCGGAATGAACAGGTACACCGCACATCGGGATGTCGGTGCCGTTATGCTTGCCGCGTTTGGTCAGGGCGATATCCAACGCCTCGGCTGCGTTGACGGCATCTTCGAAGAACATCTCGTAGAAATCGCCCATACGGTAGAACAGCAGGGCATCGGCGTGGGCCTCTTTGATTTCGAGATATTGCGCCATCATCGGCGTGACTGTGGACAAGGCTGACCCCTTTTGGCGTGTTCCGGGCGCGACCTTACAAATCCCGCATCTTCTGTAAAAGCCGAAAACTCATTCTCGTTGAGGCGCGCGTTTTCCTGCGCTATGAGGCGACAGCCCAACAGATGTAAAGAAACGACATATCAGATGCCCAAAGCGAAAATTACCGACGAAGAAGCCCTGGCCTTTCACCTGGACCCCACTCCCGGCAAGTGGGAGGTGCAGGCCACGGTTCCAATGACAACCCAGCGTGATCTGTCGCTGGCCTATAGTCCCGGTGTCGCTGTTCCATGTGAAGCAATCGCGGAAAACCCCGAAACGGCCTATGACTATACCAACAAGGGCAATCTGGTCGCGGTAATCTCGAACGGCACGGCGGTTCTGGGTCTTGGAAATCTGGGCGCGTTGGGCTCAAAACCGGTGATGGAGGGGAAGTCGGTCCTGTTCAAACGGTTTGCCGATGTGAACTCGATCGATATCGAGTTGGACACTGAAGACCCAGATGAATTCTGCCGCGCAGTGAAGCTGATGGGGCCGACCTTTGGCGGCATCAATCTGGAAGACATCAAGGCGCCCGAGTGTTTCATCATCGAACAGCGCCTGAAGGAAGAGATGGACATTCCCGTCTTTCACGATGATCAACACGGCACGGCGGTGATCTGCGCGGCAGGTCTGCTGAACGCGCTGCATATCTCGGGCAAAAAGATCGAGGATGTGAGGATCGTTCTGAACGGTGCAGGTGCTGCTGGGATCGCCTGTATAGAACTGCTCAAGGCAATGGGTGCGCGGCATGAAAACTGCATCGTCTGCGACACCAAGGGCGTAATCTATCAGGGCCGTACCGAAGGGATGAACCAGTGGAAATCGGCACACGCCATCACCACTGATCTGCGCACGCTGGAAGACGCTATGAACGGCGCGGATGTGTTCCTGGGCGTGTCGGTCAAAGGTGCGGTCACGCAGGACATGGTCGCCAGCATGGCCGACAACCCGGTGATTTTCGCCATGGCCAACCCCGACCCTGAAATCACGCCGGAAGAAGCGCATGAGGTGCGTGTGGATGCCATCGTCGCCACCGGACGCAGCGATTATCCGAACCAGGTCAACAACGTGCTGGGCTTCCCCTATCTGTTCCGGGGTGCGCTGGACATTCACGCCCGTGCCATCAATGACGAGATGAAGATTGCCTGCGCCCATGCGCTGGCCCGTCTGGCGCGCGAGGATGTGCCGGATGAGGTTGCGATGGCTTATGGCAAATCGCTGACCTTCGGTCGCGATTATATCATCCCGACACCGTTTGATCCCCGACTGATCCATCGTATCCCACCTGCCGTGGCCAAGGCGGGCATGGATACCGGCGCAGCGCGGCGTCCGATCATCGACATGGACGCCTATGAGCTGAGCCTCAAATCCCGCATGGACCCGACCGCCAGCATCCTGCGCGGTCTGAACGCCCGTGCGCGCCAAGCGCAAAGCCGCATGATCTTCGCCGAAGGTGACGATCCACGTGTACTGCGCGCTGCTGTGACCTATCAGCGGTCTGGATTCGGCAAGGCCCTGGTTGTCGGTCGCCCCGATGACGTAAAACAAAAGCTGGAAGAGGCCGGGCTGGGCGATGCCGTGCGCGAGTTGGAGGTGGTGAATGCCGCCAACACCACGCATCTCGAGACCTATACCGATTTCCTGTACAAGCGCCTGCAGCGCAAAGGTTTTGATAGCAAGGATATTTACCGCCTAGCGGCGCGTGACCGGCATGTGTTCTCATCCCTGATGCTGGCGCATGGGCATGGTGATGGCCTGGTAACCGGGGCCACGCGCAAATCGGCGCATGTGCTGGACCGGATCAATCACGTGTTCGACGCGGACAAAGCGCATGGTGCGGTAGGTGTGACCGCGCTGTTGCACAAAGGCCGGATCGTACTGATCGGCGATACGCTGGTGCATGAATGGCCGGATGAGAATGACCTGGCCAATATCGCCGAACGCTCGGCCGCAGTGGCACGTCATATGGGGCTTGAGCCGCGCGTGGCCTTCGTCAGTTTCTCGACCTTTGGGTATCCGGTGTCGGAACGGGCCGAAAAGATGCACCGCGCGCCTGTCGTGCTGGATAAGCGCAAAGTGGATTTCGAATACGAGGGCGAGATGACCGTGGACGTTGCCCTGAACGAGGATCAGCAGGCAGGCTATCCGTTCCAGCGCCTGACCGGCCCGGCGAATATCCTGATCGTTCCCGCTCGGCATTCGGCGTCGATCTCGACCAAGCTGATGCAGGAAATGGGCGGGTCCACGGTGATTGGCCCGATCCTGTCTGGTGTCGACAAGCCGATTCAGATCTGTTCGACCGGCTCAACGGCGAATGATATCCTGAACATGGCCATCCTCGCCTCGTGCGATATCGCTTAAGCCATGACGATCTGGAACCTCGGCTCGATCAACGCGGACATGATTTATGACGTGCCGCACCTGCCCGGACCGGGAGAGACGCTTTCAGCCAATCGGCTGGATCGGTATCTGGGTGGCAAAGGGGCAAATATGTCTGTGGCCGCCGCTCGAGCCGGGGCGCAAGTGGCGCATATCGGGGCCGTGGGGCCGGATGGGCGCTGGGCGCTGGATCGTATGACCGAATATGGCGTGGACACGCGCCATATCACTGGAGTCGAGGTTCCGACCGGTCATGCCATCATTGCGGTGGACGCACAGGGTGAGAACAACATCATTCTGTTCCCCGGTTCAAACCACGCGATCACTCAGGGTCAGTTGGGGCAAGCGCTGTCCTCGGCCCTGCATGGTGATGTGCTGGTGATGCAGAATGAAACCAACCTACAGGTCGAAGCCGCAAAGATGGGGCGCGATCTGGGGCTGACTGTCTGCTATGCCGCCGCACCGTTCCAGGCTGACGCGGTTCAGGCCGTGTTGCCGTATCTGGATTTTCTGATCCTGAATGAGATCGAGGCTGAACAACTACAGCAGGCAACCGGGCAATCCGTTACCGACCTTGAGGTCGAGCATGTGATCGTCACTTTGGGGTCAAAAGGAGCGCGGTATTACCATCGCGGCGCCGCTACGGATTTTCCGGCGCACAAGGTAAAGGCCGTGGATACCACTGGCGCAGGGGATACTTTCACCGGCTATGTTCTGGCAGGAATGGATCGCGGGATGCCAATGGCACAGGTGATTTCACAAGCAAACCGTGCCGCGGCCTTGATGGTCACGCGGCACGGCACAGCTGATGTTATTCCCGATCTCAAAGAGGTGCGCGAAGCGCGGCTCGATTAAGACCCCGCGAACGGTGCGTCACTGCCCCAAAGCTGCTTGACCCGGTCATCACGGCCGCAGGCTTTGCGATAGGCTTTGTACGCGCTGTGCTGGCGTTTGGGGCCAAAGCGGGTCAGGACCAGCTTGTTCCCCTTATAGTAATCCTGGTGATAGGCCTCAGCCGGGTAGAATGCCCCCTGCTGCAGGATTGGCGTCACAATCTGTTGCCCCAGCGCGTTCTGGGCACTTGTCTTGGCTTGCTGAGCCAGGGCTTTTTCCCCAGCGTTAGAGACGAAAATGGCCGTGCGGTAGCTGTCACCCCGGTCACAGAACTGACCGCCCGCATCCGTTGGGTCGACCGAACGGAAGAACATACTCAGCAGGGTTTCACGGGAAACGCGGGCCGGGTCAAAGGTGATCTGAACCGCCTCGTAATGGCCGGTTCCGCCTTTGGTGACCTGATCATAGGTTGGATTGGCGGTACTGCCACCGGTGAAACCCGACACGGCGCCAGTCACGCCCGGAACGGATTCGAAATCGGATTCGACGCACCAGAAACAGCCCCCTGCAACCGTCAGGGTTTCGGACCCGGCGGCGGGTGCCGGGGCGGCACGCAGCAGGGCGACAAGAGCGATCAGCGTGAACTGAAGCGTAGGTTTGAAAAAATCGAGATAGGCGATGCGGGTCATGGCAGGTCTCCTTTTCGGGATAAGGCTGCCCTGACTTATGCGTTGGCGCAATCCGCTGACATGGTTTGTCACGGGGTGGTGAGACGAGTTTATCGTCTTAACCTAGCAGCTGTCCCAGCTTCATCGCCACACCCATATTGCCCGAAATCTTGAGCTTGCCCAATGCTACGCCGGTCATCGGGTTCAGCTTGCCCGTCAGTAATTTGGTCAGGTTGTCCTGCGAAATGCGGATGGTGCAATCGGTGTCGCGATCCTGTGTGCTGGCCCGATTATCGGCCAGAACGATGACCCCATCCTCGCCACAATCGAATTTCAGCGAGCCCTCAAAGCTTTTGCCATCCAAGCCTTGCTGAATGCCGTTGGCGATGTCCTGCAGCATCTTTGTCCCCTTCACAATTTGCCTATGCGTAAAGAGAATGGGCGTTCTTGTGCAAGGGTGACCCAACTGGACCCTGCAGTCACGACATTTGCAGGATTTGCCGGGTCCGCTCACAGGGTTGCCCATCATAAAAGGCATCAAGAACAGTCTGGAACTCTGACGGAGCTCCGGGCACGGATGCAAACAACGTCATCGAGGATCGCAGTTTCTTTGCGTCAATCCCACCTAGAATGTCACTGGCATCGCGCCCCTTGTGCTGCAACATCAACCCAGCAACCTTGGTCAGGCGCTGGCGGAGGTCTGGATGATCCAGATAGGCTGTGGCCTCATCCAAATCCTCGATCCCGTACAGCTGCGCCATGTGAGACCGACCAAGTTCGGCCAATTGCGGAAATACAAACCACATCCAGTGGCTGGTTTTCTGCCCTTGTTCCAATTCGCGCAGGACGTCGGACCAGACCGCGTCCTGCGCTTCGATGAACAGATCGAGTTCGTCGTTGATGTCGTCGTCGTCGATCACTTGGACAGGCGCTTATCCCGCGCCGCCAGCAATTTCAGGCGCAGCGCGTTCAACTGAATAAATCCGGCCGCGTCTTTTTGGTCATAGGCGCCGGCGTCATCTTCGAACGTCACATGCTCTTCGGAATACAACGAATGATCCGACCAGCGGCCTACGGTCGAAGCCAGACCTTTGTACAGTTTCACGCGGACAGTGCCGGTGACATGATCCTGAGATTTGTCGATGGCCGCCTGCAGCATTTCCCGCTCGGGGCTGTACCAGAAGCCGTTATAGATCAGCTCGGCATATTGCGGCATCAGCTGATCTTTCAGGTGCATCGCGCCACGGTCCATGGTGATGGATTCGATACCACGGTGCGCTTCCAGCAGGATGGTGCCGCCGGGTGTTTCATAAATACCGCGCGATTTCATGCCCACGAAGCGTCCTTCGACCAGGTCCAGACGGCCAATGCCGTGCTTGCCGCCATATTCGTTCAGTTTGGTCAGGATGGTTGCGGGGCTCATCGCCTCGCCATTGATGCTGACCGCGTCGCCTTTTTCAAAGCCGATCTCAATGAACTCGGGCTCGTTCGGTGCGTCCTCGGGGTGGACGGTACGCTGATAGACGTAGTCGGGCGCCTGATCCGCCGGATCTTCCAGAACCTTACCTTCGGACGAGGTGTGCAGCAGGTTGGCATCGACCGAGAACGGCGCCTCGCCGCGTTTGTCCTTGGCAATCGGGATTTGGTTCGCTTCGGCAAATTCCAACAGCTTGGTGCGGCTGGTCAGATCCCATTCACGCCACGGGGCAATCACTTTGATGTCCGGGTTCAGCGCGTAAGCCGCCAGTTCAAACCGCACCTGATCGTTGCCCTTGCCGGTTGCGCCATGTGCAACGGCGTCGGCACCGGTGGCCTCGGCAATCTCGACCAGACGTTTCGAGATCAGCGGACGCGCGATTGAGGTGCCCAGCAGATACAGGCCTTCGTATTGCGCATTGGCGCGGAACATCGGGAAGACGAAGTCGCGGACAAACTCTTCGCGGATGTCCTCGATATAGATGTTTTCGGGCTTGATCCCCAGCAACTCGGCCTTTTGGCGGGCGGGCTCAAGCTCTTCACCCTGACCCAGATCGGCGGTGAAGGTCACGACCTCACAGCCATACTCGGTCTGCAACCATTTCAGGATGATCGAGGTATCAAGGCCACCGGAATAGGCCAGAACAACTTTCTTGGGCGCGGACATCTGACTTCCCCTTATGCGTAAGACGCTTGGCCCCTAACGGGTTTTGAACGTGGGGGCAAGTTATCTGCGTTGACCCTGGGTGGGAATTGAGGTGATACAGGTGGAAAGAGAACAACGATTGGTTGAGAGGGCGGTTTCAGGATGTTGAGTTGGCAGATTTTCAAACATGCGCTTGGAATGATTTTCAATGATTTAGGCACAGCATTGCGCGTTTCGTCTCCTGTAATTGCGGTGTCTCTGCTGGGAGTGCTTTTGTTCATCGTAAAAGGGCCGGCATTTGTAACAGGAGAGCAGGGAGTTGCCGGTGGGGTTTTTCTGCTCGCGATCCTGAACTACATTGCTGCACTTTGGGTGGCTGTTGGATGGCATCGCTATTGTTTGCTGTCAGAATACCCAGGCAAAGTATTCCCTGAATTCAACGGGTCACGCATTTTGGCTTATTTTGGCTGGGCGCTGCTGCTGGGATTAATCTTTGCGGGAATGGCCCTCGTTTTAGTCGGAGTTGTTTATGTCGTCGGAGGGATTGGAACCGGTTCTTTCTCACTGCTCGGCGGAGCTGTCTTGACCGTTGGTTTCATCTTTATTTTTTGGGTTGCGCAGCGTTTGAGCCTGATACTTCCGGCAAGCGCAGTTGGGAACACGATTTCAATATCTGAATCGTGGCGCGCCACTCAAACAGTAGCGACGGCGATAATTATGGTTTTTCTATTTTTCTTCGCGTTTAGCTTTGTTCTGGGGTTGCTCGCAGGGTTTGTCGGTGCCTTTTCCGGGTTTCTGGGTTTTGTTCTTCAGGCTGTTGTGAACTGGATGATTGCGATGGTCGGCCTGAGTATCCTAACGACGTTCTATGGTATTTGCGTTGAAAAACGCGAGCTCGCCTAACCCGCGTACACATATGTATTCCTTGCTCTTTTAGTCGGGATAGGCCACTGAAACGGTCATGACTGATTTCATGACCCGCGCCCGTGCCGCCGAACAGGCGATGCGCTCTGTGTTTCCGGCAACGCCGCTGCAGCGGAATGCCCATTTGTCGGATCGCTATGGCGCGGATATTTGGCTGAAACGCGAAGACCTCAGCCCGGTGCGGTCGTATAAAATCCGTGGTGCGTTCAACGCCATGCGCAAGCAGCAGGGGCAAGAGCTTTTCGTCTGCGCCAGCGCGGGAAATCATGCGCAGGGCGTGGCCTTCATGTGCAAGCATCTGGGTGTGAAGGGCGTGATATTCATGCCGGTGACGACGCCGCAGCAGAAAATCCAGAAGACCCGTATATTCGGTGGCGACAATATCGAGGTTCATCTGACCGGCGATTATTTCGACGACACACTGGCTGCTGCGCAAGCGTGGTGTGCGCAGCAGGGCGGGCATTTTCTGTCGCCCTTTGACGATGAGGATGTGATTGAAGGGCAGGCCTCACTAGCGGTTGAGATTGAGGCGCAATTGGGCGGTATCCCCGATCATGTCATCCTGCCCGTGGGCGGGGGTGGAATGTCCTCGGGCGTGGCGACATGGTTCGGGGATCGGACTCATTGCCTGTTTGTCGAACCCAAAGGCGGGGCCTGTTTGCATGCGGCCATGGCAGCGGGGCATCCGGTGGCGTTGGATCACATCGACAATTTTGTCGATGGGGCAGCGGTCGGGAAGATCGGGGCGAAACCGTTTGAACTGCTCAAGGATCGCCACCTGTCCGACGTGTTGGTCCTGTCTGAGGATCGTATCTGCACCACCATGATCGAAATGCTGAATGTCGAAGGCATCGTGCTTGAGCCCGCAGGCGCTCTGGCGATCGAGGCGGTGACTGATGTGCAAAGCTTTATCCGCGGCAAAACCGTTGTCTGCGTCACCTCGGGCGGCAATTTCGATTTCGAACGTCTGCCCGAGGTCAAGGAACGGGCGCAGCGTTATTCCGGCGTCAAAAAGTACTTTATCCTGCGCCTGCCGCAGCGCCCCGGCGCGTTGAAAGAGTTTCTGGGCATATTAGGGCCGGAAGACGATATCGCCCGGTTCGAATACATGAAGAAGTCGGCGCGCAATTTCGGTTCGGTCCTGATCGGCATCGAAACCCGTAAGCCCGAGAATTTCGCACGCCTGTTCGCGCATCTGGATGAGGCTGGCTTTACCTATACCGACATCACCGAAGACGAGACGCTGGCGCAGTTCGTGATCTAGGACAGGTTCGCGGCTTTCTCGGCAAAGAACACAGTTTTGGAGTTGTCATAAACGGTCAGGAGGGCAGGCAGATCGACGTCACTGGCCTTGCCAGCGGCGGCGTTGCGCTCTGCGTCCTGACACAGCTTGGAAAACCGGTCGAACCCCAGGCTCAACGCGCTGCCCTTGAGGAAATGCATGTTCTGTTCGAACTCAGCCCGGTCGGTGTCCTGATGCAGCCGGTCGATGGTTTCCTGAACCTCGTCCAGAAAGATCTGCACCACCTCTTCGAATTCGTTGGCACCCACCTCATCCTGCAGTTGTCTGACTCTGGACCAGTCGATCATGTTCGGCCTCTCCACACATATCGCGACCTGACTTGCGTAGCCCACGGCGAGTAAAGAGCGGGTTAAGCAACAAGACAAAGACGCCTTCACCGGATGTTAAACCGCCCCGCGCTAGGGTCGCTGCGTTCCGTAAAGGTCACAGTGCAGAGGGTTCAGGTGGCAGAGGGCAGTCAGGCAGAGGCCAGGTCCGATCAGGATTTTGGCGCGATCCAAAAGGTGCTGGTCGTCGATGACAGCCGGCTGCAACGTCGTATTCTGGTGGCCTCGCTGAAAAAGTGGGGCTTTGAGGTGCTAGAGGCCGATAACGGCGACGCCGCGATCGAGATGTGCGCCACCGACCCGCCGGATCTGGTTCTCAGCGATTGGGTGATGCCGGGGATGAGCGGGCTGGAATTCTGCCGTGCCTTCCGGGCGCTGGAAAGTGATCAATACAGTTACTTCATCCTGTTGACCTCAAAAAGTGAAAAGCAAGAGGTGGCGCGCGGGCTGGACGCTGGTGCGGACGATTTCCTGATCAAACCGCTTGAGGCGGATGAGCTGCGCGCGCGGATCTCGGCCGGGGCGCGGATTCTGGATATGCAGCGCGAACTGTCCGAGAAGAACCGGATGATCGAATCCGCGTTAGAAGACCTGCGCGTGGCGCATGATGCCATCGACAAAGACCTGATTCAGGCCCGGAAAATTCAGGAATCCCTTGTCCCCGAACTGACGCGGGATTTCGGGAAATCGCGGGTCAGCATGCTGCTGAAACCCTGCGGGCATATTGGCGGTGATCTGGTGGGGATGTTCTCGCCCGGGGTCAATCGGCTGGGGTTTTACAGCATTGACGTGTCGGGTCACGGTATCACCTCGGCGATGATGACGGCGCGATTGGGCGGCTATCTGTCCAGCAATCATTTCGATCAGAACGTGGCGATGGAAAAGCGCTTTGACAAATTCTATGCGCTGCTGCCACCCGAACAGGTGGCCGAGATGCTCAATTGCCGCCTGATGGCCGATGCCGGCGTCGAAGAATATTTCACCATGGTTTATGCTATTGTCGACCTGCGCAACGGGCATCTTAAGATGGTGCAGGCCGGGCACCCGCATCCACTTGTATTACGCCAAGACGGCAGTGCCGAATTTCTGGGCGAAGGCGGCCTTCCCATCGGTTTGCTGCCCGATGTGTCCTTTCAGCGGATCGAAACTTACCTGCAACCTGGCGATAAACTGATGCTGTATTCTGATGGTTTTACCGAGTGTCGTCTGGCCGATGGCGGCTTGCTTGAGGAAGAAGGCCTGCAGCAGATGGCCCGCGATTGTGCGCCCGACCGCAGCGGTACCGAGTTTCTGGACGATATGTTCTGGCGCCTGACGCAGGCCATGGCACCGGGCAGCGGCATGGATGATGACGTGTCCGCCGTGTTCTTTGAATATAACGGGGCTTAGAAACTGTTCAGATGTCGGGTGGCAAAGTGACGGTCCCCCTCGTTGCCAAGCATCTGCACCGCAACGGCAGTTTCCATCCAAAGCGCCTCGTGAAACTCTTCGAGAGGCGGTCCCATCCGGCGCACCGGACGGGCGCTGTAGATCATGCAGATTTTCTCGGCCCAAAGGTCATATTCAGGCATAAAGGTGAACCGGCGAAACGCACCGATCCGCCGCGGGGCGGCGATCAGCCAGCCGGTTTCTTCGAACACTTCGCGATGCAGCGCGGTAATCGGGGACTCGCCCGGATCAATGCCACCGCCCGGCAGCTGCAATTCGGGGTTCAGCCCATCGTCATACCACGTGACCAGCAGGTCTTTTCCTTGCGGCAGCAACGCATAGACACCCGGTCTGCGTGTATATGTACGCCCTTTTTCCGGGGTTTCACCGAACCGTCTGATCATGTATGGCCCCTTCAAACCCAATCTGTTCAACCTATATGGTGCCGGTATGCCAACCCGTGGCGTGTAAGGAAACCCCATGTCTCTTGGAACGAAAATCGCGTGGGACGATACTGTCCTGCCCTTTCAACTTGATGTATCGGATATGCGCGGCCGTGTAGCCCGTCTGGATGGCGTGCTGGACGGCATCCTGAAGCAGCATGACTATCCCGAAAAGGTCGAGGCGTTAGTGGCCGAGATGGCCCTGCTGACCGCGTTGATCGGCCAGACCGTTTCGCTGCGTTGGAAACTGTCTTTGCAGGTGCAGTCCAAGGGCCCGGTGCGCATGATAGCGACCGATTACTTTGCGCCCAAGGTCGAGGGTGAGCCGGCCCGCATCCGCGCCTATGCCAGTTATGATCGCGACCGCCTGACTGATGGTGGGCCGTTTGATCAGGTGGGCGAGGGTTATTTCGCCATCATGATCGACCAGGGTGAAGGCACGCAGCCGTATCAGGGGATCACACCGCTGGCGGGGGGCTCGATCTCTGCCTGTGCCGAGGCGTATTTCGCACAATCCGAGCAGCTGCCGACGCGGTTCTCGCTCAGCTTTGGCAAATCGACCGAGCCGGGCGTCGGTGAGCATTGGCGCGCGGGCGGGGTGATGCTGCAGCACATGCCCAAGGCCTCGCCCTTTGTGGCGGACGGACAAGGTGGAGGGCAGATCCTAACCGCCGAAGATCTGGTCGACGGGGAAGAGAGTGAAAACTGGGGCCGCGTTAACATCCTGTTGGATACGGTCGAGGATCTCGAATTGATCGGGCCTTCGGTGGCGCCGACCGACCTGTTGATCCGGCTGTTTCACGAGGAACAGCCGCGGGTCTATGACGCTCAGTCCGTGCAATTCGGCTGCACCTGTTCGGAAGATCGTGTGCGGCAAAGCCTGTCGATCTATTCGGCCAAGGACATCGAAAAGATGACCACGCCCGAAGGCAAGGTAACCGCCGATTGTCAGTTCTGTGGCGCACATTACATACTGGAACCGGGCTCGGTCGGCTTTGATGCGGACGACGCCTGATCCTACGGACCAGCTGCGGGCGGCCCTGCGCCGCCCCGGCCATGGTTCAAGCGATTTCGACCTGAACCCCGAAACCAACCTGCCTGAAGGGCGCATATTGCGCCCGGCGGGGGTGCTGGTTCCGATTACGGTGTTTGACGACACGCCGCGGCTGATTCTGACAAAACGATCCTCGGCTCTGAAACACCACCCTGGCCAGATCGCCTTTCCCGGCGGTAAGCAGGATCAAGGCGACGTAGATGTCACCGCCACTGCCCTGCGTGAGGCGCAGGAGGAGATCGGTCTGCCGCCCGACTTGCCTGAGATTCTGGGCCACCTATCGTCTCATGAAACCGTCACGTCCTTTACCGTTACACCGGTTGTCGCGATCCTGCGCGAAGGGTTTCAACTGACCCCCGAACCGGGCGAAGTGGACGAGGTGTTTTCGGTTCCGCTTGCACATGTCCTCAACCCTGCGAATTATATCGTTGAATCGCGCCGCTGGCGTGGTCACAAACGGTATTATTTCACGGTGCCGTTCGGCCCCTACTACATCTGGGGCGCGACGGCCCGAATGTTGCGGGGATTGGCTGCACGGGTGAATGAATGACGCGAATTTCTGAGGCCTGGGTTACTGATCCGGCAACGCAAAAGGTCTGTGCGGCGTTGACGGGCGCTGGTGCGCAGGCGTTGTTCGTCGGGGGTTGCGTGCGCAACGCGCTGCTGGGCGCGCCGGTCTCGGATATCGATATCGCCACCGACGCGCGCCCCGAACGGGTGATGGAGTTGGCGCAGGCAACGGGCCTCAAGGCCATCCCCACCGGAATCGACCACGGCACGATCACTGTGGTCAGTGGCGGTGCCCCGCATGAGATCACCACTTTTCGCCGCGACGTGGAAACCGATGGCCGCCGGGCGGTGGTGGCTTTCTCCGACAAGGTGGAAGAGGACGCCGCGCGCCGCGATTTCACCATGAATGCGATCTATGCGCGGCCCGATGGCAGTATTCTCGACCCGTTGAACGGGCTGCCCGACCTGCAATCCCGCCGCGTGCGCTTTATCGGCAACGCCGAGAACCGCATTCGAGAGGATTACCTGCGATCCCTGCGGTATTTCCGGTTTCACGCCTGGTACGGCGATGCAGAGGCTGGGTTTGATCCGGACGCTCTGGCGGCGATTGCGTCCAATCTGGACGGGCTAGAGGGCCTGTCTCGTGAACGGGTCGGGGCTGAACTTCTGAAACTTATGGGCGCACCCGATCCGGCACCCTCGATTGCCGCGATGCGTCAATCGGGAGTTCTGGCCCGGCTGTTGCCAGGGGCCGAGGACCGTGCGTTGGCACCGTTGATAGCCTTAGAGGAACAGGCCGGGGCCGCCCCTGAGTCAATTCGGCGTCTGGCCGCAATCGCAACACCGGAAATCGCCAAGACCCTGCGCCTGAGCAAGGCGCAATTACAACGTCTGACCCGCATGCGGGATGAGGCATCCGGTACCGCCAGCGTTGCCGAACTGGGGTTTCGTTATGGCGAAGAGGGCGGCTTGCACGAAACCTTGCTGCGCTGTGCATTCCTTGAACAGCCGTGGAGCGAAACCTTGCGCACCGATCTGCACAAAGGGGCTGAGGCTGATTTCCCGATCAAGGCCACCGACCTGATTCCCGATTTCACCGGTCCCGCGCTGGGCAAAAAACTGGCCGAGCTTGAGGCGCGCTGGATTGCATCAGGCTTTGCGCTGACCCGCGAGGAATTGCTGAGCATCTGACACGAAGTCTCAAAAGGGGATGACAAATCAACTTCTTTGTGGTTTCGTGCGCCTGTCACATGAATGGAGGGATGCGAATGTATTACGGGATCTGGTTCGGCTAAAGCCGGAACACTTTGACCCGTAGGGGTGGTGTTCTGGCGCCATCTTTCTTCGCATGACCTATTTACTGCTCAATCGGAGCACTCTCCATGTTTCGCTATTTCGAAAACCTTGTTGACCCTTTTGCCGACTATACCGAGACCGACACACCGCCCACGCGGCTGTGGCCGTTTATGCTGGATTATTCCCGACCTTTCATGCGGGTGTTTTTCTGGACCGCGCTGATTTCAGTCATCGTCGCCGCGGTCGAGGTCGGGCTGATTTATTACATGGGTCGGGTGGTTGACCTGTTGTCTGGCCCTCCGGCTGAGGTCTGGCAGGCCCACGGGACCGAATTGATTCTGATGGCTGTGTTTGTGCTGCTGTTACGCCCGATGCTGCATGTGGTCGATGTCCTGCTGCTGAACAACACGATCCTGCCGAACTTTGGCACCATCATACGTTGGCGGGCGCATAAGCACGTGCTGCGTCAGTCCGTGGGGTGGTTCGAGAATGACTTCGCGGGCCGTATCGCAAACCGGATCATGCAGACGCCCCCCGCCGCGGGTGAGGCCGTGTTTCAGGTTTTTGACGCGATTTCTTTCTCGCTGG
This sequence comes from Ruegeria sp. BB5, assembly GCF_056539405.1. NCBI lineage: Bacteria > Pseudomonadati > Pseudomonadota > Alphaproteobacteria > Rhodobacterales > Roseobacteraceae > Ruegeria > Ruegeria sp. BB5. The sequence goes on from NZ_JBQFUX010000002.1 coordinate 122,374, forward strand.
CTTATCTGATCGGGGCGGCGATCCTATTGATGGCGGCCGATCCGCGCCTGTTGTTGCCGCTGCTGATCTGGTTTGCACTATATGCATTGTTGGTGCGCTGGACGGTCGCTCGGGTCGGACCGGCGTCCAAGGCGGCGTCGGATGCGCGCTCGGCGGTGACAGGTCGGGTGGTGGACAGTTACACCAACATCCATTCGGTCAAGATGTTCGCGCATGATGATCAAGAGTTGGACTATGCCCGCGAAGCCATCGCTGAAACCCGTCGCACCTTCCAAGTTGAGATGCGGATCTTCACCATTATGGATGCGGTTCTGGTGACGTTGAACGGCCTGCTGATCGTTGGTGTTGTCGGTTGGGCCATTGCCTTGTGGATGCAGGGCAGTGCTACGGTCGGTGTGGTGGCAGCGGCGACCGCGCTGACCTTGCGACTGAATGCGATGACCGGTTGGATCATGTGGGCGTTGACCAGTTTCTTCCGCCAGCTTGGTGTAGTGGCTGAAGGGATGGAGACGATTGCCCAGCCTATCGACCTGCTGGATGCGCGGGGTGCGAAACCTTTGCAACTGACCACAGGTCAGATCGAAATCCGCGACCTGTCGCATCACTATGGCCGCAAAACCGGTGGGCTGGATCATATCAACCTGACCATTCAACCGGGTGAAAAGATTGGTCTGATCGGGCGGTCCGGTGCCGGAAAATCGACCCTAGTTAAGCTGCTTTTGCGGTTTTACGACGTTGAACAGGGTGCGATCCTGATTGACGACCAGAACATCGCGAGCGTCACGCAGGACAGTCTGCGCAGCCATATCGGCATGGTTCAGCAGGACAGTGCGCTGCTGCACAGGTCAGTGCGCGACAATATCCTGTATGGTCGTCCCGAGGCATCCGAGGAACAGATGATCGCTGCCGCCAAACAGGCCGAGGCGCATGAATTCATCCTCGACCTACAAGACCCACAAGGGCGCACCGGCTATGACGCGCATGTGGGGGAACGGGGCGTGAAGCTGTCCGGTGGACAGAGGCAGCGGGTGACGCTGGCGCGGGTGATCCTAAAGGACGCACCGATCCTGTTGTTGGACGAGGCGACATCCGCCCTGGATTCCGAGGTCGAAGCGTCGATTCAGGAGACCCTCTACGGCATGATGCAAGGTAAAACCGTGATCGCCATTGCCCACCGGCTGAGCACCATTGCGCAGATGGATCGTATTCTGGTTATGGATGGAGGTCGGATTGTAGAGCAGGGCGGGCATTCCGAATTGTTGGCGCATGGGGGGCTTTACGCTCAGTTCTGGGCGCGGCAATCTGGGGGCTTCCTGAACCCGGAGGCTGCGGAATGAAGGCTGCCGATCTTATAGATCCGTTCAAAAACTCTGAGACGCCCCCGCCGCAAACGCTGGGGGCGTTCATCCGTTGGTGCCTGTCCGGCGCGTGGCCGATGATTTTTGTCGCCGCCAGTTTTTCGGCGATGGCTGGCGCGATGGAGGCAGGAACGGCCTGGATGTTGGGTCTGGTGATCGATCTTGCATCGGAAAATGGACCTCAGGGTTTTTTCAACGCAGATAATCTGTGGATGATTCTGGGCGTGGTGGCATTTTTCATGTTGCTGCGCCCGGCGCTGTTTGGGCTGTCTTCGGTGACGAACAACTATATCGTCATGCCCAATGTGCCGCCGCTGGTGCTGGCCAAGCTGAACCGCTGGACCCTTGGCCAATCGGTCACTTATTTCGACGATGATTTTGCAGGCCGGATCGCGCAGAAACAGATGCAGACGTCAAATGCGCTGGCCTCGGTCGTGTCCGAGACAATCAGTGCAATTGTGTTTGCCTTGGCCTCACTTGCCGGTTCTTTGTTCTTGTTAGGGTCTATTCATCCACTGGTGATGTTACCTTTCGCCGGGTGGCTAGTGGTGTATTTTCTGCTGATCCGCTGGTATCTGCCACGCATTCGCGCCCGGTCTGCTGCGCGGGCTGGCGCGCGCGCCATGGTGTCCGGGCAAGTGGTTGATACCATCACCAATATCAAGACCGTAAAGCTGTTCGCCCATTCTGCGTTTGAGGATCAGGCCGCGCGAAACTCGATGGTTGATCTACGCGAAAAGATGTTGGCCTTCGGGGCATTGTCGGCCAGCTTCCGATTTATCCTGATGGTGCTGGCTGGGGTTCTTCCGGTTCTCTTGCTGGGCGCGACGCTGCTTTTGTGGAGAAACGGGATTGCGACGGCGGGTGATATCGTGGCGGCTGGCGCGGTTTCGATCAGAATTGCGCAGATGACCGGCTGGGTCAGTTTCACACTAATGGGGCTCTACGCGAATGTGGGTGAGGTCGAGAACGGTATGAAGACGCTTGCCAAACGCGACCGGGTCGAGGACGCCGCGCAAGCCACTGACCTGACAGTGACCGAGGGGCGGATAGATTTCGACCATGTCAGCTTTGCCTATGGTCGCGATGTGGGTGGTGTGTCCGATGTGAGCATGACCGTGCATCCGGGTGAAAAGCTGGGAATTGTTGGGGCCTCGGGTGCTGGGAAATCCACTTTGGTCTCGTTGTTGCTCAGGCTCTATGACGGGGAAAAAGGCATAATTCGCATTGATGGGCAAGATGTCAGCCAAGTAACGCAGGACAGTTTGCGTAGTCAGATCGGCATGGTCACGCAGGAAACTGCGATGTTCAACCGCTCGGCGCGTGAGAATATCCTGTATGGCCGCCCAAACGCGTCAGAAGACGACATGATTGCAGCGGCGAAGAAGGCTGAAGCGCATGAGTTTATTCTTAGCCTACAGGATGCCCATGGCCGCAGCGGCTATGACGCGCATCTAGGCGAACGCGGTGTGAAGCTCAGCGGTGGGCAGCGGCAACGGATCGCTCTGGCGCGCGCTATCCTCAAAGATGCGCCGATTCTGGTGCTGGATGAGGCGACCTCGGCGCTGGATTCCGAAGTTGAGGCGTCGATTCAAACCGCCCTGCACCGGGTGATGCAGGGCAAGACGGTCCTGGCGATTGCACATCGCCTGTCCACGCTCAGCGAGATGAACCGGATTATCGTCCTGGATCAGGGGCAGATCGTCGAATCCGGCGCCCATGACGCGCTGTTGGAGCAGGGCGGGTTGTACGCGCGGTTCTGGCATCGCCAATCGGGCGGGTTCATTCAGGCCGAAGCCGCCGAATAACGCACAAAGCGTGCTAGGGGGTTTTGTTGCACGCAAAGCCCCGGTATCAGGCCCCTTATGACGCAACACTTCACCATAAATCGCCTGGGTCATCAGGGAGACGGCATTGCTGACGGCCCGGTTTACGCGCCGCGTACCCTGCCAGGTGAGGTGGTAAGTGGTGCATTAGTAGGGCAGCTGCTGACTGACATACGGGTTGAAACACCCTCGGACCAAAGGGTGAAACCTCCTTGCCGTCACTACAAGGCCTGTGGTGGATGCCAATTGCAGCACGCCGCAGATGATTTTGTGGCCAACTGGAAGGTCGAAGTGGTGCGCACCGCACTGGCGGCGCAGGGGCTAGAGGCGCAGATGCGCCCGATCCATACTTCGCCCGAGCGGTCGCGCCGCCGTGCCACGATCGCCGTGCGTCGAACCAAAAAGGGCACGCTCGCCGGATTCCATGGCCGAGCGTCCGACACGATCACCGAAGTCCCCGATTGTCATCTGCTGGACCCGGCCCTGATTGTTGCCATACCGGTGGCCGAGGCGCTGGCTATTCTGGGCGGAAGTCGCAAGGGCGTGCTGGCCGTGACACTGACCTTGTCCGAAGGCGGGCTGGATGTGGCCGTCAAGGGTGGCAAACCGCTGGATGGGCCGTTGGAACTGGCATTGGCGCAGGCAACCGAGAAGCACGGCTTGGCGCGGCTTAGCTGGGATGGTGAAGTGATCGCAATGCGCCAACCTCCGATGCAACGCTTTGGGGGTGTTGGGGTTGTGCCACCGCCCGGAGCATTCCTGCAGGCGACAAAAGACGGGGAACAGGCTCTGTTACAGGCGGTTTTGCAGGCAATACAGGGTGCGAAGCGTATTGCCGACCTGTTTGCAGGCAGTGGGACTTTCTCACTCCCCCTCGCCGAAAATGCCGAGGTACACGCGGTCGAAGGTGAAGCCGTGATGACGGATGCGCTGGATCAGGGCTGGCGCCGCGCGCAAGGGTTGAAACGGGTCACGACCGAGTCCCGCGACCTGTTCCGCCGCCCGCTGATGCCCGATGAGCTGAAATCCTTTGACGCTGTTGTGCTGGACCCGCCCCGCGCTGGTGCCGAGGCGCAAGTTGCCGAACTGGCACAGGCGCAGCGCCCGGTGATTGCATATGTCTCGTGCAACCCGGTGACCTTCGCACGGGACGCAAAAACGCTGGTTAATGCGGGCTACACTCTTGAATGGGTACAGGTGGTGGACCAATTTCGATGGTCGTCACACACGGAACTTGCCGCGCGGTTTGTATGGGGCCCCGCATCATGAGCAGACAGGAGAGTGTCAATATGGGCTTCAATCAGCGTCTGCTGACCATCATCGAACATCCCACTTTTGGCCGGTTCATCACTGCAGTCATCATCTTTAATGCTGTGTTGTTGGGGATGGAGACATCGCCAACCCTGATGGAGGCCGCGGGACCCCTGATCGTGACGCTGGACACAATCTGTCTGGCCATTTTCGTGGCCGAGATCGCCATGAAGCTGTTGGCGACCGGGCGACGGTTCTTTCTCAGCGGATGGAACGTCTTTGACTTTATTGTTGTCGGCATCGCGCTGATTCCCAGCGCCGGGGGGCTGTCGGTATTGCGGGCGTTGCGAATCCTGCGGGTACTGCGGGTTATCTCGGTCGCGCCGCGCCTGCGGCGGGTGGTCGAGGGTTTTATTTCGGCCCTGCCGGGCATGGCCAGCGTATTCCTGTTGATGGCGATACTGTTCTACATCGGTGCCGTGATCTCGACCAAGCTGTTCTCGGCCACTTTCCCGGACTGGTTCGGCGACCTAGGTCTGTCGGCCTATACGCTGTTCCAGATCATGACGCTGGAAAGCTGGTCCATGGGCATTGTCCGTCCGGTGATGGAGGTCTATCCCTATGCCTGGCTGTTCTTTGTTCCGTTCATCATGGTCACCACCTTTGCGGTCGTGAACTTGCTGGTCGGTCTGATTGTGAACTCGATGCAGGATGCGCATCATGCCGAGGATGAGGTGCGAACTGACGCCTATCGCGACGAAGTATTGGAACGGCTGGAAAGCATCGAGCGCCGCCTGACCGAACAGCAGCACATCAAAAAGTGATTTCAGTTTTTCGGAAATCTGGCATAATGCTGAAAAAAAAGAGCAGGCAGTGAAACATGGATCGTCGAGCATTTGGATTGGGCGCTATGGCAACGCTGGGCCTTTCGGCCTGTGCCACAGCTAGCCCACGATTTCTGACATATGATGGCCCCGAGGTGACTTCTTTGGTCATCAACAAGGGCGCGCGGAAGATGTATCTTCTGCACAACCAAACTATTCTCAAGGAATACAAAGTCGATCTGGGCTTTGCGCCAGATGGTACAAAGACCAAGCGCGGTGATGGCCGCACGCCCGAAGGCAGCTATCTGATCGACCGTCGCAACCCCAACAGTCGCTATCACCTGTCGCTGGGGATTTCCTATCCGAATTCCAATGATATCGCGCAGGCCAAGGCGGCCGGTGTTGATCCGGGTGGTGATATTTTCATTCACGGTCAGCCGAAAAAGCGGTCGGAACTGAAACGCGCCAAGAAGACAGCGGATTGGACCGCCGGTTGTATCGCCGTCAAGAATGAAGAGATCGAAGAGATCTATGCGATGGTCAACAAGGGCACACTGATCACGCTGCGCCCGTAACTGGTTCCCAATCCCCGAACCCGAATTGCACATAGTCGCGCTGGTAGGCCTCAGCCGCCAGCGTTTCTAATCTGTCGTCATAAATTTCGGCCAGCGTGAACGGGATTTCCGGCGCGCAAAACCCGGGTGTTGGTGGGCTGTGATGCCCCATCCGTCTGGCTAGATCGGGCAGGGTTGTTGCGATCTCATCCTCGCGCAGGATGAGGTCAGGCAGAGCAAAGGATGCCATTCCGTCTAATACCTGAGACTGGCTGCACCACGTTCCATCCACACGAACGGGCGTCTGTCCGGACATATTTTGGCGTAGGAAGATTAGGAAAGCCGAAAACGCCTCATAATGCTGATCAACCGGGTAATTGCCGTCACGCAGCTGACCCGGGATCGGAATTTTGAATCGGTTGCGCAGCATATTTCGGATTTTCAGGTAAGCGCCGGGCCCGGTGCTGAGGATGTTGGAACAAAAGGCCGAATGCGCCCGTGCCAGAGGGTGCTGTAGCACCGTGAATTTTCGGTGTCCGAGATGAGCGTGCAGCCATCGCCGCATCTGTTTGCGGTTCAGATTGGTGACCAGCTTGTCGGTGCTGACCGAGTCAAGATCGGCCATCCATTGGGTCACCGGTGCCTCAAGCCCGCCGCGTATTGGCATAAACATCAGCGGCGTATGCGGCGCGGCAACATAATTGCCGACGGTCGATCCGCGCCGGGGCTCGAAATTCGGGGTGCGATGCAGGTTGAAACTGTCGATCCGAGCCAAGGCATGCTCGGTCTCTTCCGGGTTTGTCACTTTGGACAGGGTCGGGCCCGGGTTTTGCGGCTTGATCGTATCGTCAATCGAAACCGACCGCGCCGATATACCCAACCACGCGGCCAGCCCGTTCAGCACCTCCAGATTGGTCAGGTCGTCATAGGAAATGTAAAACCCGGTTTGACCCGTTCGCTGAAGGGTATTGAGCAACAAGAGCTGAAAATCCTGCTGTCTATCCAGATAGGATTCAAACTCTTCCGCATTAAACTCTACCTGTGCTTCGCGGCGGCGTTTGATGTTCTTCAGTTGCCACTGCTTGGTTTCCCGCGCAATTTTCAACGAAACGTAACTGTCCAGAGGATTGCGCGTCAAAATGATTTTGGCGCAGCGTGGGTCAGCCAAAACAGGCTCTAACACGCGGTTATCGTGCCCCTGAAAGAAGCGGAACCCATTTAACTCGCCGGGTGCATCTTTGATTGCCTGCACCAGTTTCATCGGATCGCCGTCACGATCTTCCAAAGTTACATCCAACAGACTTTCAGATTTCAGCCGACCAATGAAATGTGGGTTGAATGCCTCACCAAAGCTGGTGACGCCTTCAAGCGCGTTGAGATTGAACTCAAGCAGGTTGGACCCGGTGCGCATCGCGGCGAGGATGACGAAATAGTCGAACTTGGATGTCATGACAGACTATTGCACCAGATAGGGTTTCTTGAATGGCCGAACCCGCGCGCCGAAAATATCATCCGCCGGAAAATCCCCCACCAAATAAGGATGCATTCCCTGATTTTTGAGGTTCTGGAGGAATTGTCCAAAGCCAGTCAAATCCACCATTTTTGGCGCCTCGGTCAAATGGTTCGCGCGATGGGTGCCGATTTCCTCGATCACGGTCTGCATGGGCTCCATCGGAGATTCCACAAATTCGGCCAAGGACCAGGTCCGCACCTGCGCCTTGGTCCAGACCGAGCCCAGAACCTCAAGCTGTTTGGTTTCAATCTGTTGAAGGCGTGCCGCTTCACAGCGGATATCGGCGAAATTCATGTTCGACCGGAACAATGGGATCGCCCAGGCCCCGGTGATAACCGAGATTTGCGCGTTCTTATCCCGCGCCAGAAACCAGCTGATCTTTTGCGTGTCCCCGGGACCGAATTGAAAGCACTGCCGCTCACCCCGTGTGTTCCAGATCAGGTTCGAGATAAAGGCCGTTGGGTTATAGTCACGCAGAACCGCACAATCGCTGAGCGCACCGTTTGTGATCGTGTCCCCGTTGGCAAACTCGGCCCGAGCGGGGCCAAACAGGTGCCCATGCACCCGTGCGCCTGTGGTCTCAGCCAGCCAGGGTTCAAAATCCTCGAACAGCTCGGCAAAGCCCTGAAAAACCGAATAAGGGAATGAGGTCAGGCCGTTCTCACTGCCGTGGCGAGGAAAGCGGCTTTGCATGTACAGCCCGTCGCGCCCACGGGTTCGACGCTCGACCGCTTTGGAAAACACCCGGTCGATCTTGCCCGGGTTGGGTTCGGCTGGTCGCATCGCGCTGCTCTGATCGGTCAGAAAGGCCTGATACAGCCGATCAGCACGCGGCCAGATCTTTCGGGCCACAAAACAGTCCGAGCGGCGCAGCAACTGCAGATGATCATCATAAAAGATATGTGGTCGCCCCTGATAGTCGAATTTCGACAAGGTCAGCGACCGGCTTTCGATGTGGGTGGAATACAGTCGGGCCAGCGTCTGGAAATAGCTTTCATCCGGAATCCAGACGCGGCGGAAATAGCGGTCATAGGTCTGCCGCTTGGGGTCCTGCAGAATGGCCGACAGGGTCTGTCGGGTCAGGCACCACCATTGGCTGCCCATATGCGGCATCAGCCCTTCGGGGATTTTGCGGCGCATCCCGAGGGCGCGTTGCAGTTTTACATAAGCGTCGAACAGTTTGCGGTTCCGGCGCCAGGAAAACGGAAAGCGCAGTGTAAAACGTTCCTGATCCAGCCCACCGATCGTCCAGCTGACATCGGCGGTCGTTGCGCTTTCGATGAAATCGACCCGAGGCCGGTCAGAAAGATAGTCGATCAGCTCATCCACGGGCCGCAGGGGCAGGCAGGCCCCCGAAGATAGGTAGACGTGATGTACATCCGGAAAAGCCTCAAGCATCAGTTCGGACGCGGATTGTGAGGCCGCAACAATTCCCCAACTACCCCATTCGCAGGTATGGCGTTCCGAGAACCGAATCAACGCTTCATCCGCGAATGCGGCAACGAAATCGGAATAAACTTGATCCGGCACTTTGCGGTCCACATGGATCACCACCGGACAGCCCGATGCCGTCCAATGCCGTGCCACCTGCTCGGCCCGGTGCAGTGCTGTATGAACCAGCATAACAACGCCCAGACGGCTCATGCCCAGTTTCCTTTCGACATGAGGCCAAGGATCTCAAGCTGACGCCAATTGATGTATTTCTCGGACCGGTCGCACCAGAATACCGGCTGCTCGTCCAGCCCCTGGGCATATGCGCGATATTCGCCCGAGCGGCGGTAATGCTGGCCGCGCTGCATCTCTTCGCGGGCTTTGTCGCCCAGCGTGCTGATCAGCTTTGCGTGCAGCAACGCGCCACTGGTCTTTTCACCGCCCCAATCGTCATAAACCTGGTTTAAGCCACGCGGCAGCAGCGAATGGGTCGAGCTGACATAGACATAGCGACGGTCCCATTTGACCAAGGGGATCTTGTTCAGCGCAGGCGCTTGCAAGGGGGTGTCGCGAAAGAACACGCGCGCACGAGGTCCCCCCTGAATCCACAGATTCTTATACTCGGGGTTCTTTGTGATCATATAGTTGCCAGCATCAAACCAGCGGGCGATCTCAAACGGGTCCTGCCCTTCGTGATACGGCTGAGCATCCACTGGTCCTTGCGGATACATGTCGATCAGCATGGTGCCGAAACTGCGTACCGCGCAGCCGTCCAGCCAATCGGTCAGGGCGCGGATCGGACGGGTGTCGCAGAACGGATAGATAAAGAACTCATCCGGGTCGACTGTCAGAACCCAGTGCCCATGCGCGTATTTTCGCAACAGGTAGTTTGACCAATCCAATCCAAACGAAGCCTGTTTATAGCTGGCATTTGCCCGCCAGACCGAAACGTCGGGTTGGCTTGCCAGGTATTCGCCCGAGCCATCATCGCTGTCGTTGTCGACAAACAGAAAATGATCGACGCCCAACCTGCGGTAGTATTCCAGAAAGTAAGGCAGGCGGATTTTCTCGTTCCGCAGAACGCTCATCAACAAGATATCGTCGCGTTGGATATTGTTGGTCTTGTCGGAAACCGGCTTTAATTGCCGACGTTTGCGCAGGCAGCGCACCAGACGACGCTTGCGCCGCAATCTCATTCGGTATGAATCCAACAGGCTCACGCGTTTGCACTGCCTTTTTCGTTACGCGAGCATGCCCGGGGGCTGGACGATCCAGAGTGGTGCCGGGCAAGTGCCGTTTTATGCCATTGATGTATCTTTCAAGGCAACGAATTTAAAAACCGTTAGTCACATATGCTGCTTTTCAGCAAACTTTCCCCATCAGACCCAATTGTTGTAACTGGGCCCAGCCCTCAAGACGCCCGGACTGAGGCGTCCACATGTCGGGGCGGTTTCCAATTGCATCATAATATGACCCAAATAGGTCGGGATCATGAAAATGCTGCCGTCGGGTTTTTTCGGTCGATGACTTGTCCACCACCTCGGGAAGAAATTTGGTGTGCAGCAACACGCCCGAAGGCGTCTTGCCGCCGGGGCCGTCATAGACCGCGTTCAGATGCCGGGGCAGGGCCGAGTGGCACGAGTTCACATAGGCATAGCGCCGTGACCAGCGCACCAGCGGGATTTTGTTCAACGTGGGCGAATGCCGCGGCCTGTCGGCAAAAAACATCCGTTCTCGCGCGCCACCCTGCACCCACAGGTTGCCCAATGGGCTTTGGCGCTGCGCCCGGTAGGGGCCGGGATCGAACCAGCTAAGGGTTTTGGTCGGGTCCATTTCGGGGTCATAGGGCTGCGCGCCCAGTGGCCCTTTGGGGTAGAGATCCAGCAGCAGCGCGCCAAAGGCGATGTGGCCTTGTTGGTCCAAGGTGCCTGTTAGGTCATGCAAGGATTTGCTGTCGTGGTTGGGGTAGATCAGCAGCTCATCCGCGTCCACCATCAAGGTCCAGTGTCCGTGGCCATAGCGCATTTGCAGCCATGTCAGCCAATCCAAACCGTATCGCGCGTCGCGATAGCTGTTAGAGGTCTGCCACAGCGACACATCGGACTGATCGCACAGAAATCCGACCGAGCCGTCATCGCTGCCGTTATCCACGACCAGAAAGTGATCCACCCCGAGCCCGCGATAGTGGCGGAAGAACCACGGAAGGCGATTGACTTCATTGCGCAGCGTGGTGAAGGCCAGTACCGCGCCTGGTCTGATTTGCGCGGCCTGATCCTTGAGGCTGGCTAGCTGATGGCGGCTGCGAAAGGATCGCCAAAGCAACCGCCGTCGTTTCAGACGCAACCGGTACTTCTGCACCCATCCAATGGGGGGAAGATTATCGGCTGCATGATCTGTCACCTATGGCTCACTTTTCGTAATTGCCGTTCTGATGCCAGCGCCAGGCATCACTGATCATCGTCTCTAACGTTGATCTTTTTGGGGTCCAACCAAGCTCTTGCCCCGCGCGAACCGAGCCTGAAACAAGCTTGGTGCAATCGCCAGCGCGGCGGGGGCCGATGGAATAGGGCACCTCGCGGTTAGTGACGGCTTTGGAATGGCCGATCACCTCCATCACCGAAAAGCCCGATCCGGTGCCAAGGTTGAAAACCCGACTACCCTTGCCCTGTTCCAGCCAGTTCAACCCCAAAACATGAGCATCGACCAGATCACAGACATGCACATAGTCGCGGATGCAGGTACCGTCGGGCGTGTCGTAATCGGTGCCGAATACGGTCAGCCCGTCGCGCTTGCCGTCAATGGCGTCCAGCATCAGCGGCACCAGATGAGTTTCGGGACGGTGGAATTCCCCCACTTCACCCTCGGGGTCGGCACCGGCCACGTTGAAATAGCGGAAGATCACATGGTTCAGGCCATATGCGGCCTCGAAATCATGCAGGATATCTTCGATGGCCCGCTTTGAGGCACCATAAGCGTTCAGCGGCAGTTGCGGTGTGTCTTCATCCAGCACCACATTGTCATGCTCGCCATAGGTGGCGCAGGTCGATGAGAACACAAAGTTCAGGCAACCGGCTGCCACGGCTGCCTCGATCAGGTTCAGTGATCCGGTGACATTGTTGGTCCAATATCTGCCGGGCTGGGACATCGCCTCGCCCACCTGACTGAGGGCGGCGAAGTGCATTACGGCGGCGGGCTGGTATTTGGCGAAGACCTCATCCAACCGAGCGCGATCCAGCAGATCGCCCTGTTCGAACGGTCCGAATTTCACCGCGTCCTGCCAGCCGGTGATCAGGTTGTCATAAGTCACAGGTGTATAGCCCGCCTGCGCCAGCGCTTTGCAGGCATGCGATCCGATATATCCAGCTCCGCCGGTTACAAGAATATTGGTCATCTGTCTTCCAGACAAAGAAGTTTGTGGCCTGCTATGCCAACAGGTGTGTCCAGGTCAGGGGGAAAATGGCTCAATCCAACCCCATCGCGGCCATCATTTCCTCAAGCTTGGGAACGTCCTGCGGGTTGTTCAGCTCCCAGAATTGGCGGCCTTTGGCCTCAACCTCAACGCACAGAACTTTGCGGCCATTCTCCATAAAGCGCAGTTGCTCAAGCCCTTCCAGCTGTTCCAGCGGGCCCACCGGCCAGGTGGAATAGGCGGCCAAAGCATCGGGGCGATAGGCGTAGACGCCGACATGGTGGAAAACCGGGGTCTCTTCTTCGCCTGCGTAGGTCTCGGCGGTGAACGGGACGACTTCTTTTGAGAAATACATGGCGCTGTGATCCGCGGCGAAGACGGCGGTGGTGCCGCCAACGCGCCCGTGCTTGCGGTCGTTCAGCAGGCTGTTCAGCGCGTCACCATCGCAGCGCAGCACGGGTGTGGCGACGCCCGCCCCGGGCGCGGCGCGCAGGCCAGCGATCAGGTCTTCGACAAACCAATGCGGTGTCAGCGGCGCGTCGCCTTGCAGGTTCACCACGATGTCATAGCCAGCGCCAAGGTTGGCATGGGTCTCAGCGCAGCGTTCGGTGCCATTGCCGCAGCTTTCCGAGGTCATCACCACCTCGGCCCCGAACCCTTCGGCCACTTCGCGGATGCGGTCGTCATCGGTGGCAACGACCACCTTGTCGACGCCCGACACCGAACAGGCAGCGCGCCAGGACCGCTCGATCAACGTCATCGCGGTGCCATTGGCGCCGGTCAGCGGAACCAGCGGTTTGCCCGGATAGCGGGTCGAGGCATAGCGGGCGGGAATGGCGATCAGAACGGACATCAGGCCTCCTTCAGGTCAACACCTGGAGCGTAGGCGATAAAGAACGGGTTTGCATAGCCGTCCTTGCCATAGGTCAGCGGTGAATGATCATCAAATCGCACCACGTTGCCGCCCGCACCGGCCAGCACGGCATGGCCCGCAGCTGTGTCCCATTCCATCGTGCGGCCAACGCGGGGGTAAAGATCTGCCTCGCCCGTTGCCACCAGACAGAATTTCAGGGATGAGCCCGCGCTCTTGCTGTCCTTCACCTGATATTTGTTGATGTAATCCTCGGTGGCCTGATCGCGGTGCGATTTCGACGCCACGATTAGAAGCGCTGAATTGTCTGGATTAGACACTGAAATTGGCGCCACATCCCCAATCTGCGTCTTGTCCAACGCGCCGGTCTCTTCGACCGATTGACCATCGGCCTGTGTATAAAACATGCGGCCCTTTGCAGGCGCATAAACCACGCCACGGGTTGGAACGCCGTTTTCGACCAACGCAATATTCACCGTGAAATCGCCGCGCCGGTTGATGAATTCCTTGGTGCCGTCCAATGGATCAACAATCAGGAATCTGTCACCCTTTTCTGAATGCGAGGCGGCCTGTTCCTCGGTCACCAGCAGAATATCCGGGAAGGCATCGCGCAGACCGGCCGAAATCAAGGCATCGGCAGCTTCGTCTGCTTCGGTCACCGGGCTGGAATCGGATTTGACCTTTACGTCGAAATCATCCGAATTGTAGATCTCCATGATCTTGTCACCGGCTTCCAGGGCCAGCCGTCGAATGACGGGAATGAGGGCGTCGTAGGTCACAAAAAAGCTCCGTTCCTGTGATTTGTTGATCGAATAGCCTGACGGCCTTATGATGTGCCGGTTACGGAACGGCAAGAATTTCGTGACAGATTGCAGGCGAAAAAACGGGAAAGACGCTTCGGGTGTATTATTTCAAGCGAAACCAGTCCTTACTGGGCGGCGCGTTCACAACGGCCGAGCTGATTTTCCACGCCGTTGTTCGCAGCATACGGTCCCAGCATCACAACGCGGTCGTGGCCATAATCATCAACATCTTGCAGGTTCTGGCCCTAGTTTTGGTGTTATATACGATCCTGTCTTTCCTGGGACCACGTATTGCAAGAATCCGCGGCGAATTTGTCCTGTTTCTGCTGTCGGGCGTGTTTCTGTTCATCACCCATATCAAATCCGTCAGCGCGGTAGCGGGGGTCGGGACCGGCAACAACCCGATGATGCTGCATTCGCCGATGAACATGGTTGTCGTCCTGTTGGCCACCGCTTTTGGGGCGCTTTACACGCAGATTGTGACAATCATCGTGATCCTCTTTATTTACAGTGTAGCAGTCGCGCCAATTGAAATTCAGGAACCGGGCGGCGCTTTTGGCATGTTGATCCTGAGCTGGTTTGTTGGCTGCGCGATTGGCGTCGTCTTCATGGCTCTGCGACCGTGGTTTCCCACTTTTGTGACAGTCCTGACCAATATCTACCGGCGCTTGAACATGATCTTTTCGGGTAAAATGTTCGTGGCGAATGCGCTGGGCGGTGCCACGTTGGCCATGTTCACTTGGAACCCCCTGTTTCACGTCATCGATCAGTGCCGCGGTTTTCTTTTCCGCAATTATTTTCCTCGCAATACCAGCTGGGAATACGCGCTTTGGGTGGGGCTGATCTTGTTGCTGATCGGCTTGTTGGGAATTTTCTTTTCCCGTCAGCATGTGTCCCAAAGCTGGGAGGCGCGCCGCTAACGTGCCACACGCAGCGTCAGGTTGATCCGACCACCCTTGGGCAACAGTTTTGATGATCCGAACCGGATGCGGTCGACGCCGTGATAGGTCAGCCGGGCGGGCCCGCCCATGATCACCACATCACCCGAATTCAGCCAGATGGATTCGGTCTTGCCGCCGCGTGTCTGGTTGCCGATGCGGAACAGGGCATCATCCCCCAGTGAGATCGACAGGACCGGCCAGGAAAAATCGGCCTCGTCCTTGTCCTGATGCAACCCCATCCGGGCCCCTTCGCCGTAGTAGTTGATCAAACAGCAATCAGGATCGCGATCCGCGCTGGCAAGGTCGCGCCAGATATCAAGAATCTGATCCGGGATCGCGGGCCAAACCGCGCCTTTGGGGTGTTGCGCCTGATATCGGTATCCCGTCTTGTCGGTGACCCAGCCCAGTGATCCGGCCGACGTCATACGCACGGACATTTCCTTACCCGATGGCGTGACCGGCCGGAACAAAGGGGCCGATTTCAGAATCGGCCGCAGGCTGTCGATCAGCCGCTCCTGCGCGGGCCCGTCCAGCCAGGCTTTCCTGATATCAAAACCGCGTAAAAGCAGCCGCGCCATCCGAGAATCCCCGATCCTTGCCAAAACCTTGCCAAAAAGGCCACAGATTCCCGAAAACCTGCGTTTTACAACGCTTGCAGGCCTCTGATCCCGCCCTTATATACGCCGGGACGCGCGATGGTGTAGGGCTGTTGCGCACATCAGATCGGGGCCGGGTGCCATAACGGGTTCGGACCTCGGGACATCGCCTTGAAGAGAAAGGGATTGAACATATGGGAAAAGTAATCGGGATTGACCTCGGAACCACCAACTCGTGCGTGGCCATCATGGACGGCTCGCAGCCGAAGGTCATCGAAAACGCCGAAGGGGCGCGGACCACGCCCTCGATCGTCGCCTTCACCGAAGATGAGCGACTGGTCGGTCAGCCTGCAAAACGCCAGGCGGTCACCAACCCCGACAACACGATCTTTGGTGTTAAGCGTCTGATCGGTCGTCGTGTGGATGATGCAGAAGTCGAAAAAGACAAGAAAATGGTGCCGTACGCCATCGTCGATGGCGGCAATGGCGACGCGTGGGTTGAAGCCCGCGGTGAAAAGTACTCCCCAAGCCAGATCTCGGCCTTCACTCTGGGCAAGATGAAGGAAACCGCCGAGAGCTATCTGGGTGAGGAAGTCACGCAAGCCGTGATCACCGTTCCTGCATATTTCAACGACGCACAGCGTCAGGCCACCAAAGACGCCGGTAAAATCGCCGGTCTGGAAGTGCTGCGGATCATCAACGAACCGACAGCGGCTGCGCTGGCCTATGGTCTGGACAAAGAAGAAACTCAAACCATCGCGGTCTATGACCTTGGTGGCGGTACTTTCGACGTGACCATTCTGGAAATCGACGACGGCCTGTTCGAGGTCAAATCGACCAACGGTGACACCTTCCTGGGAGGTGAAGACTTTGACATGCGCATCGTCAACTACCTGGCGGATGAGTTCAAAAAGGAACACGGTGTCGACCTGTCGCAAGACAAGATGGCGCTGCAGCGTCTGAAAGAAGCTGCTGAGAAAGCCAAGATTGAGCTGTCTTCGACTTCGCAAACCGAAATCAACCAGCCGTTCATCTCGATGGGTTCGAACGGTCAGCCGCTGCACATGGTCATGAAACTGACCCGTGCCAAGCTGGAATCGCTGGTTTCGGACCTGATCAAAAAGTCGATGAAGCCCTGCCAGGCCGCTCTAAAAGACGCTGGTCTGTCGGCTGGCGACATTGACGAAGTTGTTCTGGTCGGTGGTATGACCCGGATGCCGAAAGTGATCGAAGAGGTCACCAAGTTTTTCGGGAAAGAGCCGCACAAGGGTGTGAACCCGGACGAAGTGGTTGCCATGGGCGCCGCCATCCAGGCCGGTGTTCTGCAGGGCGACGTCAAAGACGTTGTTCTGCTGGACGTGACCCCGCTGTCGCTGGGTATCGAAACGCTGGGTGGCGTGTTCACCCGCCTGATCGATCGCAACACCACGATCCCGACCAAAAAGTCTCAGGTCTTCTCGACCGCCGAAGACAACCAGAACGCCGTAACCATCCGCGTGTTCCAGGGTGAGCGTGAAATGGCTGCGGACAACAAGATCCTGGGTCAGTTCAACCTCGAAGATATCCCGCCTGCACCGCGCGGCATGCCTCAGATCGAGGTGACTTTTGATATCGACGCCAACGGCATTGTCTCGGTTTCGGCCAAGGACAAAGGCACCGGCAAAGAGCAGAAGATCACCATCCAGGCCTCGGGCGGTCTGTCGGATGAAGACATCGACAAGATGGTCAAGGACGCCGAAGAGAACGCGGAAGCCGACAAGGAACGCCGCGAGTTGGTCGACGCCAAGAACCAGGCGGAAAGCCTCATCCACTCGACCGAAAAGTCGATGGAAGAGCATGCCGACAAAGTCGACCCGACCACCATCGAAGCCATCGAGCTGGCAATTGCCGCGCTGAAGGACGAGCTGGAGACCGAGAATGCCGACAAGATCAAGTCGGGCATCCAGAACGTCACCGAAGCGGCCATGAAGCTGGGCGAAGCCATCTATAAGGCGCAAGCCGAAGAAGGTGAGGATGAGCCTGCGGCGGCAGATGCTGCGCCGGGTGAGGACGACATTGTTGACGCCGAGTTCGAAGATCTGGACGACGACAAGCGTAACTAACGGGTAACCGGGCCAATGTGGGCCGGTCCGGTTGCCGGGCCGGCCCAAATACGTTGAGGCTGAAGGAAATACTGATGTCAAAACGCGACTACTACGATGTGCTCGGCGTATCAAAGGGCGCATCAGCGGATGAAATCAAAAAGGGTTTTCGTAAGAAAGCCAAAGAGTTGCATCCTGATCGCAACAAAGACAACCCGGATGCCGAGTCGCAGTTCAAAGAAGCCAACGAGGCTTATGATGTTCTGCGCGACGCCGACAAAAAGGCCGCATATGACCGTTTCGGCCATGCCGCCTTTGAAAACGGTATGGGCGGCGGTGGTGGTCGTCCGGGCGGCGGCTTTGGTCAGGGTGATTTCTCCAGCGCATTCTCAGACGTGTTCGACGATCTGTTCGGCGATTTCATGGGCGGTCAGCGTGGCGGCCCCGGTGGCGGGCGCCGTGCGGCGCGCGGATCGGACCTGCGCTATAACCTGCGCGTGACGCTGGAAGAGGCGTTCGCGGGCCTGCAGAAAACTATCAGTGTTCCTGCTGCCGTGGCCTGTTCGGCCTGTGACGGATCGGGTGCAGAAGGCGGAGTGGAGCCAACCACCTGTCCAACCTGTTCGGGCATGGGCAAGGTGCGTGCACAGCAGGGTTTCTTTACCGTCGAACGATCCTGCCCGACCTGTTCGGGTCTGGGTCAGATCATCAAGAACCCCTGTAAAGCCTGTGGCGGTGCAGGCCGCGTGGAAAAAGAGCGTGCGCTGTCCGTCAACATCCCCGCCGGTGTCGAGACCGGAACCCGCATCCGCCTGGCGGGTGAGGGTGAAGCTGGGATGCGCGGTGGCCCTCCGGGCGATCTGTATATCTTTGTCGAAGTTTCGGATCACAAGCTGTTCGAACGCGACAGCGTGAACCTGTATTGCCGCGTCCCGGTCAGCATGGCCAAGGCTGCGCTGGGCGGTTCGATCGAAGTGCCAACCATCGATGGTGGCCGCGGCCGCGTGCAAATACCAGCAGGCAGCCAATCGGGCCGTCAGATGCGCCTGCGCGGCAAAGGCATGCCCGCCCTGCGTGGCGGCGGTGTGGGTGACATGTTCATCGAACTGGCGGTGGAAACGCCGGTCAACCTGACCAGTCGCCAAAAAGAACTGCTGAAAGAGTTCGACGATTTGGGTGAGGATAACCACCCGGAATCAAAAAGCTTTTTCTCATCCGTCAAATCCTTTTGGGATGGGATGAAGGGCTAAGATCACCCCACCAAGTTGCTAAAAGGCCGATCCCCTTGGGTCGGCTTTTTTCGTTTTATAGGTCCAGTTTGTCCGCGAACTTCGCGAAATTTGGCTCTTGAATCTTGCCACATCCCCTGAGATTGTCGCGTCAACCGTTGGGGTGCCTTGATCAAGGGGCTGAGAGGCGTGAATGCGCTAACCCATCGAACCTGATCCGGGCAATACCGGCGTAGGGAACGGTCTACACACACAGACGTTTTCCATGCTGCGTTGCCCCCTGATGATGGAGCAACGATATGGCGCATATTGCCCTGACAATTGCGGGCTCGGACAGTGGTGGTGGGGCCGGGATTCAGGCCGATCTCAAGGCGATGTCTGCGTTGGGCGTGTATGGGGCCAGCGTGATCACGGCGGTCACGGCGCAGAACACGCGGGCTATGACCGCAGTGCATGGCATACCGCTCAACGTAGTGGCCGCTCAGATCGAGGCGGTGCTGATCGACCTGGATGTAGGCGCGATCAAGATCGGCATGCTTGCGACCCCTGAAATTATTCAAACCGTTGCCGGGGCCATCGCTGGGTATGATGGCCCCGTCGTTTTGGACCCGGTGATGATCTCCAAATCTGGCGATGCCTTGGTGGCACAGGGTGCCGTTCAGACCCTGCGTGATGTTCTTGTGCCCCGAGCGACCATGCTGACCCCGAACTTACCCGAGGCCGCTTGTTTGCTGGGCACCTCGGACGCCGAATCCCCCGATCAGATGATCGCGCAGGGGATGGCGCTGTGCGGGCTGGGCGCGCGCTCGGTATTGATGAAAGGCGGACATGGGCGCGGCGACGTTTGCCACGATGTGTTGATTGATCCCTCGGGAGTTGTGGCAGAATTCACCGCCACTCGGCGCAATACGCGCAACACGCATGGCACCGGTTGCACCCTGTCGTCTTCGATAGCAGCCGGGCTGGCGCGAGGGCTGGGCCTGACCGATGCGGTCGCGCAGGCGCATGAGTATCTGCAAGGGGCTATTGCTGAAGCTGACGGTCTGATGGTCGGACAGGGGCATGGCCCGGTTCATCATTTCCATCGGGTCTGGCCCGCGTGACGGTCTGGTCGGTCATAGGGGCCGGTGTGGCCGGGCTGGCCGTAGCCAGCGAGCTAGTGTCGCGCGGGGCCAAGGTTCAGATCTTTGATCCCAGTGGTCCACCTGGCCCGCATGGGTGTTCTTGGTGGGCTGGCGGTATGCTGGCCCCGTGGTGCGAGTTTGAAAACGCCGAAGAACCTGTGTTGCGGCTGGGCATGGCTGCGTTCGAGTGGTGGTCTACGCGTACTCGGGTGGAACAACGTGGCACGCTGGTTGTTGCCAACCCGCGTGATCTGCCGGATTTGCGTCGGTTCGCTCGTCGGACCGGGGGGGGTACCGAGATTAGTCAGGCTGAAATTGTCAGTTTAGAGCCTGATTTAACCAGTTTCACCAACGGTCTGCATTTCACGGATGAGGCTCATCTGAACCCACGACAGGCGCTGCGGGATCTGCACCGCCAATTGCTGGACCAAGGGGTAGTCTTCCACCGGAAACTGGCCCCGACCCAGCTGGAGAATGCAATCGATTGCCGCGGTCTGCACGCGCGTGAGGTTTTGCACGACCTGCGCGGCGTCAAGGGAGAGATGTTGGTGATCCGCTGCCCGGACGTGACCCTGACGCGACCTGTACGTCTACTGCATCCAAGGATGCCGCTGTACATCGTGCCGCGTGAGGATGGTGTCTACATGCTGGGCGCAACGATGATCGAAAGCGAAGACAGCAGCCGCATCACGGCCCGATCCATGCTGGAACTGCTCAGCGCCGCCTATGCGCTGAACCCCGCCTTTGGCGAGGCCGAGGTGCTTGAGATCGGTGTCGATCTGCGCCCGGCTTTTCCCGACAACCTGCCCCGCATCCGGCGGCTGGGGCATACGATTTATGCCAACGGACTGTACCGCCATGGCTATCTGCTGGCCCCAGCGCTGGCGCAGGGAGTGGCCGATCTGGCGTTGGACAACAAACATTCGGAGATGGTCGATGAAGATCGTGCTTAATGGTGAATTGCGCGAGGTGCGCGCCGAAATCCTCTCGGACCTGTTGGTCGAATGCGGGTTCTTGGGGAGGGTGGCGACAGCTGTAAACGAAGACTTTGTGCCCTCGGGTCTGCGCATTGCTCAAAAGTTGACCGATGGCGACCGGGTTGAAGTCGTCGCGCCGATGCAGGGAGGCTGAGGATGAAGACCTTCTACGGAACTCAGCTGCCCAATCCGCTGATGTTGGGAACGGCGCAATATCCAAGCCCCGCTATTTTGGAACAGGCGTTTCGCGAGAGCGGCGCGGGTATTGCCACAGTGTCCTTGCGCCGTGAATCCGGGGCTGGGCAGACCTTCTGGCAGATGATCCGCGAGCTGGGCGTGCTGATCCTGCCAAACACCGCTGGGTGCCACACCGTCAAAGAAGCTGTAACCACCGCCCATATGGCGCGTGAGGTGTTTGACACTAATTGGATCAAGCTGGAACTGATCGGCCACACTGACAGTTTGCAGCCAGATGTGTTTCAACTGGTCGAGGCCGCGCGCATACTGACCGAGGACGGGTTTCAGGTTTTCCCCTACACCACCGACGACCTGATCGTGGGCGAGCGGTTGCTGGCCGCCGGGTGTGAGGTGCTGATGCCTTGGGGGGCGCCCATCGGGTCGGGACGGGGGCTGAACAACGAATATGCTCTGCGCGCGATGCGGGCCGAGTTCCCCGATGTTCCTTTGGTTGTGGATGCCGGGATCGGCCTGCCCAGTCACGCCGCGCAGGCGATGGAGTTGGGTTATGACGCCGTTCTGCTGAATACCGCTGTCGCTCGCGCCGGAAACCCTGTGGCCATGGCCCGCGCAATGATGCTGGCGATTCAGGCCGGGCAACTGGCGCATCAAGCCGACCCGATCGAGGCGCGCGATATGGCCGAACCATCAACTCCAGTAATCGGAAAGGCCTTCTTATCATGATGTTAGACCGGTTCTATCCGATCTTCGACCACTCTGACTGGTTGCGCCGGATGCTGCCCCTGGATGTGAAGCTGGTGCAACTGCGGATCAAGGATCAGCTTGATGTGATCATACGGGAACAGATCGCCCAATCGTTAGAACTATGCCGTGCCCACGGCACCGTGCTGGTGGTCAATGATCATTGGCAGGCGGCTATCGACGCTGGTTGTGAGTGGATTCATCTCGGGCAAGAGGATCTGGACGAGGCCGATCTGAAAGCCATCCGCAAGGCGGGGCTGAAACTGGGTGTCTCTACCCACGATGATGATGAATTAGAGCGAGTCCTGACCATGGACCCGGATTATGTGGCTTTGGGCCCGGTCTATCCGACGATCCTGAAAAAAATGAAATGGGAACAGCAGGGCCTGCCACGCGTCACCGAATGGAAGGCACGGGTGGGGGATATCCCTCTGGTCGCGATTGGCGGCATGAGCGTTGAGCGGGCGCCGGGCGTCTTGCAGGCGGGGGCCGACATCGTCTCGGTCGTCACGGACATCACGCTGAATTCCGATCCAGAAACCCGCGTTCGCGAATGGATCGAGGTCACGAGATGAGCCGCTATGCCCGCCAGATGATCCTGCCCGAGGTTGGACCGGCAGGCCAGACCGGCCTGTCAGCAGCGCGGGTTCTGGTGGTGGGCGCAGGCGGATTAGCCTCCCCGGTCCTACCCTTGTTGGCCGGGGCCGGGGTTGGGCATATAACCATCCTGGACCGGGATCAGATCGCGCTATCGAACCTGCATCGGCAGACATTGTTCGCTGAATCCGACTGTGGGCGCGCCAAGGCCAAAGTCGCCGCAGAACGCTGCCGGGCGCTGAATGGTGACATCACCGTAATGGCTGAGAATCAGGCTCTAACAAACCAGAATGTGTTAAATTTTGTCCGCAGCTCTGACATTGTTCTGGACTGCGCGGACAGTTATGCGGCCAGCTATATCCTGTCGGATACCTGTTTGTTGCAGGGCAAGCCGCTGATCAGCGCATCCGTATTGGGGCTGACCGGCTATGTCGGTGGGTTTTGTGCTGGCGCGCCGTCCTTGCGTGCGGTGTTTCCGGATGCACCGGATAGCGGCGCGAGCTGTGCAACGGCCGGCGTGTTGGGCCCTGTCGTTGGGGTGATAGGTGCCTTGCAGGCGCAAATGGCGCTGGGCGTGATCCTTGGCCTGGACCCCTCGCCTTTGGGACAGTTGGTACAGTTTGACGCCCGCACGCTGCGCAGTACCTTATTCCGATTTGACGGCGCACCGGAACCGGCGCACCACTTTCGATTTCTTTCCGCCAGCCAATTGACCGAAGATGATGTGATCATTGAACTGCGCACCCGGGACGAGGCCCCCGAACTTCTTCACAGCAGGGCACGTCGGGACATTGTTGAATCCTTGAAAACAGAGCCTAACAAAGGAAAAAGACTTGCGCTTTGTTGCTCTAGCGGATTGCGCGCATGGCGGGCGGCTGAGCAAATTCAATCGGATTGGTCCGGTGAAATTGTCCTGGTTGCAGCCTCAACTACATGAGTGAATTGATTCACGAGGTAAGTGGAAACCGGTGACTATCGACCAAAGGGGTCTAAGGTTGTTTGGGCGCGTTAACCTTTCGGAAACCGATTCTGCGCAAATCTGAGCGCATGACTCAGGACGCCTTTGCCGAAGCCCCGATGCTGTTTGAAAGTGACGAAGCCCCGGTGGCGCCCCTGCCCTCGGGGCGATTGCCGTCCTATATCAAAGACCACCGGAAACGCCTGCGGGAACGGTTCATGTCAGGCGGATCGGCGGCGATGCCGGATTATGAACTGTTGGAACTGGTGCTGTTCCGTTCAATCCCGCGGCAGGATGTAAAGCCGCTGGCACGGGCGCTGATGGACACGTTTGGGGATTTCAACCGGGTTCTGACCGCGCCCGAGGAACGGCTGCGTCAGATCAAGGGCGTTGGTGACACGGTGATCACCGATTTGAAGATACTTGAGGCCTGCGCCCATCGCATGGCCCGCGCGCGGGTGATGCAGCGGCACGTGATTTCAGGTTGGGATGCACTGCTTGACTATTGTCACACCACGATGGCCCATCGCGAAACGGAGCAGTTCCGGGTGTTCTATCTGGATCGCAAGAACGTGTTGATCGCGGATGAGGAACAGGCCAAGGGCACCGTCGATCACGTACCGGTCTATCCGCGCGAGGTTGCGAAACGGGCGTTGGAATTGAATGCGTCTGCCTTGATCCTGGTACACAATCACCCTTCGGGCGATCCGACCCCGTCGCAATCAGATATCGACATGACCAACCGGATACAGGACGCATGTCTGGCCTTGGGGCTGACGCTGCATGATCATCTGATCATCGGCAAATCGAATGAGCTGAGCTTTCGGTCGCAGGGATATCTGTAGCGAGTTACTGAACCCAGATCTCGACCCGGCGGTTGATCTTTCGGCCCCATTCGGTGTCGTCGCAAGCCATCGGCATCGCCTCACCAAACGCATCGACTTGCAATTCAACACTATCGGGAATGGCAGTTTCCACCGCCGCCAACACCGCATTGCGCACGGTTTTGGCGCGCAGCAAGGCGATCCGCTTATTTGCAGTCGCGGCTCCGTCGCCGTCGCTGAAACCAACGAACACCAGCTTGCGCGCATTCAGCGTCCCGGCCTCAAGCTGTTGGGCCAAATGCTGGATGTTCGACCGAGATTGTGCGTCGGGGCGGGACGAGCCTGCCTCGAACCTGACCGATAGCGACAGCCGGGACATGGGTCTGAGGGTATCGACCATACGCTGCAATTCCTCCAACCCAACCTCGGGGCCACCCGAGGCCACCGCATTGGCCAGACGATCCCCCTGCAATCCGATCCGCATCATCTCGGGTTCCTGATCGACAAAACCCGCATTGCGGATCGCCTTTTGGGCTGCGTCGCCTTGGGTATAAGCCAGAAACTGCCGGGCGATACGGGGCAGGCGGCGCTTGGGGAGGTACAGGAACATGGGTGAGGTCAGCGGGTAGTCCTCGGTCTTGATCGTCTGCCGGGTGGCCATCAACACGTGACCACATCCACCGGTCAGGGGCAGTGCGCGGGCCGCGTCAGCCTCGGCCTGGCTAGCGATGCCGATGGCAAAAGGGTCCTTGGTGACCTTTTGAACCAGATCGCTGCTGCGCTCATGCCGGATAACGGCATCAGACAGAACGACACTGGCGGGTGAAAGCAGTTGATCCTCGACCCCTTGTGCCAGACCTGATCCGGCGTCGGGCAGGTGCAGCGCAATTGGTGCGTCGGGTCCACCCAAGGCGGACCAATTGTCAATCGTGCCAGAAAACACCAAGGCGAGATCCGCGGGAGAGATTTGGGGCACGGGATTGTCCGGCGCCACGATGGGCACCAACGCATCCAACGCAATAACCCGCGACCGGCGTGCGTGGTTCAAGTCGCCCAAACCAGCGGCTTCGGCAGCCTCTTGCTCTGACGGGCGGATTTCGCGCAAAGCCATGACAATGTCGGTCTGATCTGCGATCAGATCGGCAAAGCCCTGACCGGTATTGCCGATATCGAAATAGAATCGGCCCAGCGGCGCGTCGCGCCCATCCTGATGAAGCTCGTATATCAAACTGTCCGGAGCGGATTGGCGGGACGTGACTGATAGCCCTTCCTGTTCGGCAAAGCCCATCAACAGGGCAGGCAACACCTTCTCGGCCATGACGGAAGAGCCTGAAAACGTCAGTTCGCCCACGAAATCGGTCAGATTGGGGCAGGCAGGGCCATCGCAGGTCACGCCCGAGCCATCCACCGTCAGCTCACCAAATTGGGTGTCGACGCGGTAGAACTCTCCGTCAAAGCCAAGCAGGGTGCCTGTCACCTCGACCTTGCCGTCATGAGAGGTGAGCGTGATATCCTGCGCCTGAACGGCTGAGGAAAGTGTTGCCGAAAACAGTGCGACCGCCGCCACACGAAGAAATGTCATAGGAAGTTCTAGCCTGCCTGCGGTTTTAGTTTGCCGCGATTGTCAGGTTTTGGAACAGATTATTCAACACCAGAAACTCACCTGTTTTCGAGCAGTCTGGAAAGTTCAGCGTTAATTCGCGCGGCCGCAGTTTCCGGTCTTCGCGCAACTCCAGCGACTGGACGTGCAGGTCCGTGCCGCAATTTTCTGACGTCACCTCAGCCTCGACCGTCAATTCGATCGAGCCCGATTGATCCGATTGCGCTGCGGGAAAGGAATAGATCTCGAGGTTGCGCGCATCGCTGAAGGTCGGTTGCGTTAGCTGAACGACACTGCCTGCGCCTTGCGAGTCAGACTGAGCCGAAACATGACCTGCATCCCCATAGCTGGCCCCAAATTCCAGCGCGTGGATCTGCAGCTCGGTCGTGCCCTGCCATTGTAATACAACGCGGGCATACTGGCTGATGTCGGGAACGTGAGTGGTGGCTACGGTCCCTTTCTGATCGTCAAGCGAGATCAGGAAGATCGCGTATTCCGACAAGGCCGGTATGGTCAGGTCCAGCGTGCCATTGGCGTCTGTCTGCTGGGTTACGGTCAGTCCACTGTGATGCACCTCGATCCGTTCATTGCCGTAGCAGGGGGCCTTGATGATCAGTCGCGCGGCAGCACCGGGCACGGCGCGTGCGCGGGCACTAAGGCTACAATCAGCGTGATCAGAGGGGGTTGACCGGCTGGGAGTCTCAACTCGTTGTGCAGAAGGGATGGCGCGGTCTGTTTCCTGGGCGGGGGTCGAGGAGGTCAAGACGATGTCCTCCAGCCCGGGAATACCGGTGCCTTGATCAGCGGCCGCAAGTTCAGTGCCCTGCACGTCGTCAGACCACGCAGGAAATCCATTTTGCATCAGGTAACCAATTGCCAGCGCGCAAACGACTGTGCCGCCGGTGGTCACATAGTTCTTTATTACAAACAAGACACCCTCCCCAGTTGAAGGAGCGAGTCGCATATTGATTCTGAATCACGGCCAATATGTGGCCGTGAGGGGGACTCAATGTGTCTGAATTACGATGACGTTAGGTCAGGCGCCCGTGGCAGTGTTTGAATTTTTTGCCCGATCCACAGGGGCAACGGTCATTGCGCGACGGGTTGCCCCAGGTGCTTGGATCATCCTCGACAAAGCCGGGACGCGGATCGCCCGAGGCTTCGGCCTCGGCTACCGCTTCGGCCCGTTCGGTCGCTTGTTCGACCTGCTGCTGCGCCTGAGCCTGTTGTGCTTGCATCTGCGCCAGCATTTCCCGCTGCTCTTCTTCAGACAGTGGGCGCACGCGTGACAATTGCTGAGTCACGGTCTCACGCAGGCTATCGAGCATCGACTCGAACAGCTGGAAGCTTTCGTTCTTGTATTCGTTCAGCGGATCGCGCTGGGCATAGCCGCGGAACCCAACGACCGAGCGCAGATGTTCCAGCGTCAACAGATGCTCGCGCCATTTACCGTCGATGGTGTTCAACAGCACCTGTTTTTCGATGTTGCGCATGTTTTCGGGACCAAAGGCCGCCGCTTTCTGCGCCATCATCTCGTCTGCGGCGTTGATCAGACGTTCGCGTACCTGCTCGTCATCCACGCCTTCTTCGGCGGCCCAGTCCTGTACAGGGGCGTCGATGGTCAGCTTATCCTTGACCGCCTCGTGCAGACCGTCAGTGTCCCATTGATCGGCATAGGATTTTGGCGGCATGTGTTCGTCGATCAGATCGTCGATCACCTGTTCGCGCATATCCGAGACGATTTCGGACAGGTCGTCCGAAGACATGATCTCACGCCGTTGGCTGAACACTACCTTCCGCTGGTCGTTCATCACGTCGTCAAATTTCAGGACGTTCTTGCGCATGTCAAAGTTGCGGCCTTCGACCTTGGACTGTGCCCGCTCCAGTGACTTGTTCACCCAGGGGTGGACGATGGCTTCGCCTTCTTTCATGCCCAGGGTGGTCAGCACCTTATCGAGCCGTTCTGACCCAAAGATTCGCATCAGGTCGTCTTCGAGGCTCAGGTAAAACACGGTGCGGCCCGGATCGCCCTGACGGCCCGAACGGCCACGAAGCTGGTTGTCGATGCGGCGGCTTTCGTGACGCTCGGACGCCATCACATAAAGACCACCGGCTGCCAGAACCTTTTCCTTTTCCTCGGCATGGCGGGATTCTTCAGCGGCACGCAGCTGGGCCGGGTCGGCCTCGGGGTTTTCGGCCAGTGCCTGCAGAACCTTCATTTCCACATTGCCGCCCAGCTGAATATCGGTGCCGCGGCCAGCCATGTTGGTGGCGATAGTCACCGCACCCAGACGGCCGGCATCGGCGACGATCTGCGCCTCTTGCTCGTGCTGGCGGGCGTTCAGAACATTGTGTGCAATGCCTTCCTTTTGCAGCAACTGGCTGAGCAGTTCGGATTTCTCGATCGACGTGGTGCCCAGGAGGACCGGCTGGCCCTTTTCCTGCGCCTCTTTGGTCTGTTCGATCATCGCGCCGTATTTCTCACCGGCGGTGCGATAGACCTGATCGTCTTCGTCCAAACGGGCAATCGGTTTGTTGGTCGGAACCTCGACTACGCCCAAACCGTAGATTTCAGCGAATTCTTCGGCCTCGGTCAGTGCGGTGCCAGTCATGCCGCCCAGCTTGTCGTACAGGCGGAAATAGTTTTGGAAAGTCACACTGGCCAGCGTCACGTTTTCCGGCTGAATCTGCACACCTTCTTTGGCTTCGATGGCCTGATGCAGACCTTCGGACAGGCGGCGGCCCGGCATCATCCGGCCGGTGAATTCGTCGATCAGCACGACATCGCCGTCACGGACGATATAGTCCTTGTCGCGCGTGAACAGCTTGTGCGCGCGCAGACCCTGGTTGACATGGTGCACCACGGTTGTGCTTTCGGGATCATACAGCGAATGCCCTTCGGGGATCAGCCCCGCAGCAATCAGCTGCTGTTCCAGAAACTCGTTGCCCTCATCGGTGAAGGTCACGTTGCGGGACTTTTCGTCCAGCGTATAGTGATCGTCCTGCAACGAGGGGATCAATCCATCAATGGCGGTATACAGATCCGAACGGTCCTGCGACGGCCCCGAGATGATCAGCGGCGTACGCGCCTCGTCGATCAGGATCGAGTCGACCTCGTCCACAATGGCGAAATTGTGGTATTTCTGGTAAATCTGGTCCAGCTCGGCCTTCATATTGTCGCGCAGATAGTCGAAACCCAGCTCATTATTGGTGGCATAGGTCACGTCACAGGCATAGGCCGCTTTCTTCTCGGCGTCGGGTTGGCCCGACCAGATCACGCCGGTGGTCATGCCCACGGAGGCAAACACCTTGCCCATCCATTCCGAGTCGCGCTTGGCCAGATATTCGTTCACCGTGACCACGTGAACGCCCTTGCCGGTCAGCGCATTCAGATAGGCGGGGAAGGTGGCGACCAGCGTCTTGCCCTCACCAGTCTTCATTTCCGAGATGTTGCCTTGATGCAGGAACGCGCCGCCCATCAGCTGCACGTCAAAGGCGCGCAGACCCAGCGCGCGTTTGGCGCCTTCGCGGACGTTGGCAAAGGCTTCGGGCAGCAGGTCATCCAGGCTTTCCCCGTCCAGTGCGCGTTTGCGCAGCTCGGCGGTTTTTTCGATCAGGCCGTCATCGGACAGTTTCTCGAACTCTGGCTCCAGCGCGTTGATTTTCTCGACCAACGGGCGGGTCGCCTTAATCTTGCGGTCGTTCGGTGTTCCGAACACCTTTTTGGCGAGCGTTCCGAGTCCCAGCATGTTCACTCCAGCGGATCTGTTCTTATCGTGGTTGCGACAGGCTTGCCCACCTTGCGCGCAACCCATAGATACGGGGGGTGAAAGGCGGCCCTGTCCAAGGCTTCAAAGCGATGTAAGCGGCAGGTCCCAGAGTGTCAACGCTGCGCCCTGTCGCGGCAAAGAAATAGGATGATTCCATGCCCAAAGGCCTCACTTTTCTGCCATCGTTGGCGCTTGCTGCTGTGATGGCCCTGCCATTGGCCGCCGAAACCAAACCTGATGCCGCCACCGTGGTCGCTCGTGTGAACGGTGATGAAATCACATTGGGTCACATCATCGCCACCGCAGCCGCGCTGCCCGAGCAGTACCAGCAGATCGAAGATGATGTTCTGTATGATCTGATTCTGGATCAGCTAATCCAGCAACAATTGTTGAGCCAGCAGCAGGACGCTTTGAGCAAACTGAACACTCTGGCCTTGGAAAACGAGACGCGATCCATGCGGGCGGTGCAGGCGGTGGATGCGTTGATCGACGAAAACCTGACCGACGACGTGATACAAGACGCCTATGACGCCCAGTACGCGGATTTCGAAGGTTCGGACGAGTTCAACGCCAGCCATATTCTGGTGGAAACGGAAGACAAAGCCAAAGAAATCAAGGCACAGCTGGATGACGGCGCCGATTTTGCCGAGATGGCCAAAGAACACTCCACCGGCCCGTCGGGCCCGAACGGGGGTGAGCTGGGCTGGTTCGGACCCGGTCAGATGGTCCCGGAATTTGAGGCGGCCGTGATCGCGATGGACAAAGGCCAGATTTCCGAGCCGGTGAAAACTCAGTTCGGCTGGCATCTGGTCACCCTGAACGACAAGCGCAAAACCGAAGCGCCTGAATTGGAACAGGTACGCGCCGAGTTGACCCAAACCCTGCAACAGGGCGTCATTCAGGCACGGATCGACGAGCTGACTCGCGAGGCCGACATCGATCGTCCCGCCCCCGAGGGTGCTGGCCCCGAGGCGCTGCGTCAGATCGAACTGCTTCAGGAGTAACCCCCGTGGCCACGATCACCAAGGTATCTCCGCTGGCCCCGGCGGCCTTTCCCGATTTGCCCGCGATTGACGGTGTGCGGTTCGCCACGGTCGAGGCCGGTGTGCGCTATCAGGGCCGTACTGATGTTATGCTGGCGGTGATGGATCCCGGCACTTCGGTGGCGGGGGTGTTCACCCGCTCCGCCACACGCGCGGCCCCGGTCCTAGACTGTCAGGACAAGATCGGAGGAACCAACGAGGGACCAGCTGCGATCCTGGTGAATTCAGGCAATGCCAATGCCTTTACCGGTCATTATGGTCAGACCTCGGTGGCCGAGGTGACACAGGCAGTTTCCAAGGCCACCGGTGTTCCGGTCGAACGGGTCTTTACCTCGTCCACCGGCGTAATTGGTGAGCCGTTGCCTCATGAGCGTATCGTGGCGCAGCTTGAGGCTCTGAAAGCGGGCCTCAGCCGTCACGCGGTCGAGGATGCCGCGCGCGCGATCATGACCACAGACACGTTCCCGAAAGGATCCTGCGCGCAGGTCGAGATTGATGGAAAAACAGTCTCTATTGCGGGGATTGCAAAGGGATCAGGCATGATTGCCCCGGATATGGCGACGATGCTGGTTTACATTTTCACCGATGCGCAGGTCGAACAGTCGGCGCTGCAGGCGCTGCTAGGCGCGCAGACGGACCGGACATTCAACTGCATCACGGTGGATAGCGATACCTCAACTTCGGACAGCCTGTTGCTGTGCGCGACCGGGGCGTCAGGCGTGGATGCGACGGGCAATGTCGCCTTTGCCGAGGCACTGGAAGGCGTGATGCTGGATTTGGCGCAGCAGGTAGTGCGCGACGGAGAAGGTGCGACGAAATTCGTGGAAATCCGCGTGACTGGGGCCACCTCGGACGCAGATGCCAAGGTGCATGGGTTGGCCATTGCCAATTCCCCTCTGGTCAAAACCGCAATTGCGGGCGAGGACCCGAACTGGGGCCGCGTTGTTATGGCCATCGGAAAATCGGGTGCCGCGGCGGATCGGGACCTGCTGAGCATTTCTTTCGGTGACATTCTGGTGGCCGAGAAAGGCTGGGTCAGCCCCGATTACAGCGAGGACGCCGCCGCCGCCTATATGAAAGGTCAGGATCTGGTGATCTCGGTCGACCTGGGGCTGGGCGAAGGTAAGTCCACCGTTTGGACCTGCGATCTGACCCACGGGTATATCGAGATCAACGCGGATTATCGCTCGTGAAACCGGAGCAATTCCAGCAAAAGTGGAGCCCGGTTTTGCGTCCGGGATTGCGACCATGAAAACCGTATTAGTGTCTGCCGTCGCCCTGATCGACATCGAGGGCCGGGTGTTGCTGGCGCAGCG
Source organism: Ruegeria sp. BB5 (assembly GCF_056539405.1). Classification (NCBI taxonomy): domain Bacteria; kingdom Pseudomonadati; phylum Pseudomonadota; class Alphaproteobacteria; order Rhodobacterales; family Roseobacteraceae; genus Ruegeria; species Ruegeria sp. BB5. Next base: position 154,209 of record NZ_JBQFUX010000002.1, read on the forward strand.
CCCGGAAGGCAAATCCATGGCGGGCTTGTGGGAGTTCCCCGGCGGCAAGATCGAAGCCGGAGAAACGCCCGAAGCCGCCTTGATCCGCGAATTGCATGAGGAGCTGGGCATCGACACCTGGGCCTCCTGCCTTGCCCCGCTGACCTTCGCCAGTCACAGCTATGACGATTTTCACCTGTTGATGCCCTTGTTTGCCTGCCGCAAGTGGGAGGGGATCCCGCAGTCTAAAGAAGGGCAGGCACTGAAATGGGTGCGCGCGAATGAGCTGCGAAACTATCCGATGCCTGCAGCAGATGTGCCGCTGATCCCAATTTTGCGGGACTGGCTGTAAATCCGTCAGATTGGACGTCGGAACGAAATCAGTTCCGTTTTCAACCAAGAGAATGTGAATGCAATGTGAACAACGCGTTGCTTCTGTATTTAATATTGTTGATGCAAACTCTGTTAGCTTACGGCGAGTCGAAAACACCTAATGGTGCCTGTCTGCAGAATTACTCAATGATAAGGTCAGGGGCGGCTACGCAGATTGAATGGCGCAGATCGGATTGGTGATGTTATGAAAAGCGATACAAGTTCCACCAACAATGAATTGCAAAACAAATGGGCGACATGGACGATGAAGCCTGAAAAGAAACAGCTAAGTTTCAAGTATTTCGCGTCTGCATTGGTCATTGCGGCGTCGGCCTTTGTTGTTGTCGGCCTTCATCAACACGCGATTTTCTGAATTTTTTACCAGCGCCCAACGCGCCGTGTCTTAAGTGGTAATCCAGAATATTTAGCCATTAGAAGACCTCCGCAAGACCGATGTCTGCGGCGGCAAATCGTTCCTGACGATCAGAGCATTTGATAGTAGGTCAGGGCTGATTATCTGATCGTTCGGTTTAGGTTTGCAATTTCCACACCCGAGATCGGTCAGGTTTTACCACGTCTTGGTTGTTACAATTCGTAAGAATTGAGAAAACATCAGGAAAAAGTTGACGCTGATCGTGCAAGCGTCCCTTAATCGGGCGTTGGCGTCCGGGGTTGATCCTCGGGTCCGCTTTTTCCGGCCCGGGGAGAGGCCGGATGTGGAGGAGAGGAAGATTGGCTCAGACGCAGTCGGGCGCCGAGGGGATGCACTCCCTTGCTGCGCTGCTACACCGAAACGCGACACAGTTCGGGGACGCCCCGGCCTATCGAGAGAAAGAATTCGGCATCTGGCAATGCTGGACTTGGGCTGAGACGACTAAGGAAATTCGTGCCATCGCGTTGGGGTTTCTCGAGTTGGGTGTTGAAAAGGGCGACCATATTGCTGTGATCGGTCGCAACCGCCCGGCGCATTATTGGTCGATGGTCGCGGCGCAAATGGTCGGTGCGGTGCCAGTTCCGCTGTATCAGGACGCGGTGGCCGAAGAGATGGCCTATGTACTGGAGCATTGCGGCGCGAAATACGTTGTCTGCGGCGATCAAGAGCAGGTCGATAAGGTCATCGAGATTCAGGAAAACCTGCACCAGGTCAAACACATCCTTTATACCGACAAGCGGGGGATGCGGAAATACGACCATTCCCAGATGAACGCGCTGGACGACATCATGGCCGAAGGCCGTGCCGGTCACGCCCGGTTCGATGCGGAACTGGACAAGCGCATCGCTGCGATCACTTATGACGATACCTGCGTGATGCTCTATACCTCGGGCACTACCGGCAAGCCCAAGGGCGTGGTGTTGTCGAACCGCAACGTCATCGAAAGCGCCAAGAATTCAGCCGAGTTCGATCATCTGACCCAGAGCGAGGATATCCTGTCCTACCTGCCGATGGCCTGGGTGGGCGATTTTATCTTTTCCATCGGTCAGGCCTATTGGTGCGGGTTCTGCGTGAACTGCCCCGAAAGCGCCGATACGATGATGACCGATCTACGCGAGATCGGACCGACCTATTTCTTTGCCCCGCCGCGCGTGTTCGAAACACAGCTGACCAACGTGATGATCCGGATGGAGGACGCGGGCAAGCTGAAGCAGCGCATGTTCCATCACTTCATGGCGCATGCCAAGAAGGTCGGAGGTTTGCTGCTGGATGGCAAACCCGTGGGCCTCGGTGATAAGTTGAAATACGCGCTGGGCAATCTGCTGGTCTACGGCCCGCTGAAGGATACGCTGGGTTATGGTCGGTTCCGGGTGGGCTATACGGCGGGTGAGGCCATCGGGCCCGAGATTTTCGATTTCTACCGATCCCTTGGCATCAATCTGAAACAGCTCTACGGCCAGACCGAGGCCACCGTGTTCATCACCGTGCAACCGGACGGCGAAGTACGCGCGGATACGGTTGGTGTGCCAGCGCCGGATGTCGAGTTGAAGATCGATGACAAGGGAGAAATTCACTATCGCTCGCCCGGTGTTTTTGTTGAGTATTTCAAAAACCCGGATTCCACGGCCTCGACCAAAGATGCCGAGGGATGGGTTGCCACTGGCGATGCCGGTTTCATCGAAGAGAACTCAGGGCATTTGCGGATAATTGACCGCGCAAAGGATGTGGGCAAGATGGCCGACGGGTCGATGTTTGCGCCGAAATACGTCGAGAACAAGCTGAAATTCTATCCTGACATCCTTGAAGTTGTTTTGTTCGGAAACGGCAAGGATCGCTGCGTGGCCTTTATCAATATCGACCTGACAGCAGTGGGCAATTGGGCGGAACGTAACAACGTGGCCTACGGGTCTTATCAAGAACTGACGGCGAATCCACAGGTGTTAGAGACCATCAAGGCGCATGTGGAAGAGGTGAACAAATCTGTTGCCGCCGACGAGATGCTGTCGGGCTGTCAGGTGCATCGCTTTGTGGTTCTACACAAGGAACTGGATGCGGATGACGGCGAGATGACCCGCACGCGGAAAGTGCGGCGCGGGTTTGTCGAGGACAAGTTCAGCGACATTATCGCGGCGCTGTATGACGGGTCAGAGACCGTCTCGACCAAAACGGAAGTAACCTATGAGGATGGCCGCAAGGGATCAATCAGCGCCACCCTTGAGATCGTAGATGCGCCGGTTGTACCGGTCGCTCAACATAAAGTGGCTGCGGAATGATGGGTCGCCGAGCGCCGCTCGACCTGCGGTCATCGCCCCGCCCGCCATCCCGTTTTTGCGTAGGTCAGGGAGTGACTGATGCTGGATAGTTCCGAAGGATATGTCACCGAAGACGGTCGCAAGATCGGCGGTGTGGTGATGGAGATGAAGAACATCACTTTGCGGTTTGGCGGTGTGGTGGCGATCAAGGATATCTCGTTTGATATTCGCGAGGGTGAGATCCGCGCCATCATCGGGCCGAACGGGGCAGGTAAATCCTCGATGTTGAACGTGATTTCCGGGTTCTATGTCCCGCAAGAGGGTGAGGTCTGGTTTCACGGGGCCAAGCGCCCACCGATGCGGCCATTCGAGGTCGCGCAGCAAGGCATTGCGCGGACGTTCCAGAACATCGCTCTGTTCGAAGGTATGAGCGTTTTGGACAACGTTATGACCGGACGGCTGAACTTTATGAAGACCAACATTTTTCAGCAGGCCTGGTGGAAGGGCAAGGCAGAAGCGGAAGAGGTGGAAAACCGCGAGGCGGTGGAGAAGATCATCGATTTTCTGGAAATCCAGCACATCCGAAAAACTCCGGTCTCGCGCCTACCTTACGGGCTGAAAAAGCGGGTCGAGCTGGCCCGTGCGCTGGCGGCCGAACCCAGGCTGCTTCTGCTGGATGAGCCGATGGCGGGCATGAATGTCGAAGAAAAAGAGGACATGAGCCGCTTTATCCTAGACGTGAATGACGAGTTCGGCACCACCATTGCCTTGATCGAACACGATATGGGCGTGGTGATGGACCTGAGCGATCGCGTGGTCGTGATGGATTACGGAAAAAAGATCGGCGACGGCACCCCGGATGAGGTGCGCAGCAATCAGGACGTCATCGACGCCTATCTGGGGGTCAGTCATGACTGAGCATCGGACAGACATGGGGAGAGGCGCAGATGCCTGAACAACTCGTATTCGCGATGGAGGTCATCCTCAATGGTCTGATGGCCGGGGTGCTCTACGCGCTGGTCGCGCTGGGCTTTGTTCTGATCTACAAAGCTTCGGGGATTTTCAATTATGCCCAAGGCGTTATGGCGCTGTTTGCGGCGATGACGCTGGTCGGGGTCATGAACGGGCAGGTGCCCTTTGCGCATGTGATCAACGCGACTTTTGGCACGCACGTTCATACTTTCGGGTGGAATGTGCCCGCTTTTGTGGCGATCCTTTTGACCATGGGTGTCATGGTATTGCTGGCCTGGGCGGTACAGCGGTTCGTCATGCGTCATCTGGTAGGGCAAGAGCCGATCATCCTGTTCATGGCCACCATCGGGCTGGCCTATTTCCTTGAAGGTGTGGCCGACCTGATGTGGGGGTCCGAGATCAAGACGCTGGATGTAGGCCTGCCGCAGGGCATCAACCTGTGGATTGATGAGAGCACCTATAACATCTTCGGTTATGGCTTCTTCCTCGACAATCTGGACATCGTGGCGACCCTGATTGCGGCGCTGCTGGTGGCGGCCCTGGTGGCGTTCAGCCAGTATACCAAACAGGGCCGGGCCATGCGCGCTGTGGCCGATGACCATCAGGCAGCACTGTCGGTTGGCATCTCGCTGAACTTCATCTGGATCATGGTCTGGTCGGTGGCTGGGTTCGTGGCGCTGGTCGCGGGCATCATGTGGGGCACCAAGTCGGGCGTTCAGTTCTCGCTGTCGCTGATCGCGCTTAAGGCGTTGCCGGTGCTGATGCTGGGCGGGTTTACCTCGATCCCAGGCGCCATTGTCGGTGGGCTGATCATCGGTGTGGGTGAGAAACTGTTCGAGTTCGCCATCGGCCCCTTGGTTGGCGGTGCGACCGAGAACTGGTTTGCCTATGTTCTGGCGCTGATTTTCCTGGTGTTCCGACCGCAAGGTCTCTTCGGTGAGAAAATCATCGAGAGGGTGTAGGGCATGACCAAACTGATCGCCATCATCAACGTCATCGCATGGGCCGGGTTCTGGGCCTTTGGCTATATCGCCGTCACCTCGGAAGATCTGACCGAAAGCCAGTTGGTGGTCGCTGCGATTCTGGCCTTTGCCGGGCTGATCACGGGCGTTCTGGCCTACATGAAACTGGTGCGCAGTTCCGAGGCGAGCGGATACGCCAAAGGATCGAACCAACTGGATGCCAAGGCCCGCAACCGGGCGCAGGAAGAGTGGGAGAAATAAGTCATGTTCTACCGTGAGGCCGGGGATTTCAAAACCTCCTACATCGATGACAACCAGACCTTTCCGATCAAGTTCGACCGGTATCGGTACTATGTCGTGCTCGCCGTGGCCTTTGGGATCATTCCGTTCCTCATCAATGATTACTGGGCCAATGCGTTGCTGTTGCCGTTTCTGATCTATGCGATTGCAGCGATCGGGTTGAACATTCTGGTGGGCTATTGCGGTCAGGTCAGCTTGGGCACCGGGGGGTTCATGGCCGTGGGGGCCTATGCCTGCTACAAGCTGATGACCGCGTTCCCGGATGTCAGCATGTTCATACATGTCATTCTGGCGGGCGGGATCACCGCCATTGTCGGCGTGCTGTTCGGCCTGCCAAGCCTGCGGATCAAGGGGTTCTATCTGGCGGTGGCTACACTGGCCGCGCAGTTCTTTCTGGTCTGGCTTTTCAACCGCGTACCGTGGTTCTACAACTATTCCGCTTCGGGCCAGATCAACGCGCCCGAGCGTGACGTGTTCGGCATCATCATCACCGGCCCGAATGCACCGGCCTGGGCCACCTATCTGTTCTGCCTGATCTTCCTGTCGGTCAGCGCGATCATTGCGCGCAACCTGACGCGTGGCACCACGGGGCGCAGCTGGATGGCGATCCGCGACATGGATATCGCCGCCGAGATCATCGGGGTGAACCCGCTGAAGGCGAAACTGACCGCTTTTGCCGTCAGCTCGTTCTTTGTGGGCATCGCCGGTGCGCTGTTCTTTGCCGTCTATTTGGGCGCTGTCGAAGTGGGTGAGGTCTTTGGCATTCAGAAATCATTTCTGGTGCTGTTCATGATCATTATTGGCGGGTTAGGGTCTATTTTTGGCTCATTCGCGGGCGCTGCATTTCTTGTGTTGCTGCCCGTGGTGCTGAAAGTCGTTGGCGCCGATTGGCTGGGCTGGCCCACCGATATTGTGGCGCATCTGCAGCTGGTGATTGTCGGCGCGCTGATCATCATGTTCCTGATCCTTGAGCCACACGGTCTGGCGCAGCTTTGGCGCGTGGCGAAAGAGAAACTCAGACTCTGGCCGTTCCCGCACTAAGGGGCAGGCCCAATCAGATAACGGGTGCAAAGCCCGACCCCAACATCGGACCAACCAAGGGAGGAGACACCCGATGAAATTGACACTGGCAACCGCGGCGCTTGGCGCCCTGATGGCCGCAGGACCGGCTCTGGCGGATTTGGTAATCCCTGATCTCAGCTACCGGACCGGGCCTTATGCAGCTGGCGGCATCCCGTTTTCGGACGGGTATAACGACTATTTCACCCTGTTGAACGAACGGGATGGCGGCATTGGCGGCGTGCCGATCCGCGTGGTCGAATGCGAAACTGGCTACAACACCGAAAAAGGGGTTGAGTGCTACGAATCGACCAAGGGCGAAGGCGCGTTGGTCTATCAACCGCTGTCGACGGGCATCACCTATCAGTTGATCCCAAAAGTGACTGCGGACAATATCCCGTTGCACACGATGGGATATGGCCGGACTTCGGCTAAGAATGGCGACGTTTTTAGCCATACGTTCAACTATCCGGCCAACTATTGGGACGGGGCCTCAGGTGCGATCAACTATCTGTTGGAAGAAAACGGTGGCGATCTGAGCGGCAAGAAAATTGCTCTGGTCTACCATAATTCGGCCTACGGCAAGGAGCCGATCCGCACGCTGGAAGAACTGTCCAAGAAGCACGGCTTTGAGCTCGCGGCCCTACCGGTTGATCACCCCGGTCAAGAGCAGAAGTCGCAATGGCTGCAGATCCGCCGCGACCGTCCTGACTATGTCTTGATGTGGGGCTGGGGCGTCATGAACCAGGTTGCGGTACAGGAAGCCGCAAACATCCGCTTCCCGATGGAGAATTTCATCGGTATCTGGTGGTCCGGCTCGGAAAATGACGTTGTGCCTGCGGGTGAGGCCGCGAATGGCTACAAGGCGCTGACCTTCCACAATGTGGGCACGGATTTCCCGGTCTTTGCTGACCTGCAGCAATATGTGGTCGATTCTGGCAAGGCTGCCGGTGCAGGCGATCAGGTTGGGACGGTACTGTATAACCGTGGCCTTTACGCTGCGGTGCTGGCTGCAGAAGCCATTAAGAAAGCACAAGAGCTTTCGGGCAATGCCGAAATCACTCCGGCTGACATGCGTGACGGTATGGAAGCGCTTGAAATGACCGAAGAGAAAATGGCTGAGCTGGGCCTGCCGAACTTTGGTCCGACCTTCTCGGTCTCGTGCAAAAACCACGGCGGCGACGCTTTGGTTGGTGTGACGCAGTGGGACGCGGCGAACAAGACCTGGTCGCTGATTTCTGACTTCAAACCAACAGATGGTGACGTGATCGGTGCGCTTATCGACGAGGATTCCGCAGCTTACGCGTCGGAAAACAACCTCGAGGGGCGCTGCAACTAAAGCGCAACAAAAAAAGGGGTGGCGGTGATCCGCCGCCCCAACCCCCAAACAAGGACACGCGGTGATGCTGGAGTTTCTCCGGATAAGAACAGGGATAGTGCTGAGTGCGGTACTTGGGCTTGCTGCGTGCAGCGCGCCCGAGATCGACGGGCCGACCTGCACCGGGCTTGTCCGAGATTTTGTTCCGGCGAAATCCGTTGTCGGGCGCAGCTCAGCGCCGAATGTGGATGCGACTGCGGATCTGTTTGCCCGGGTGTTCGAAGGTCAGGCCGCGCAACGTGCAAACCTTGACCGCGATGGACGGGGCATTCCCGTCGAAATTCTGGCTATGACCACCGGTGGGCAATATGGTGCCTTCTCATCAGGCGTTCTGACGGGCTGGACAGAAAACGGCAGGCCAGACTTCAATGTCGTGACCGGGGCCAGCGCCGGGGCGTTGATTACCCCTCTGGCATTTGCGGGAGCGGCGTTTGACGCGCGCCTGAAATCCAATACCAGGATCAATTTGAACGATGTGCTGTCGCTGCAAATCGTGCCGCCGATTCCTTTGGCCAGTTCTGTCTTCAGCACCAAAAAGCTGAAACGGCTGGTCGAAAGTGAAATTGACGAACCTCTGCTGGATCGTATCGCCAAGCGGGCCGACCCGGGCCAATCCGGGCAAGAGGTCAACAGCGTGGTGGTCGGCGCGGTCAATCTAAAAACCGGGCGGTTCGACATCATGGATATCGGTCAGTATCTGGCCACCACCCCAGATGATTTCGCGACAAAAGAGGATTGCGTGTCCGAGGCGGTTCTGGCCAGCTCGGCCATTCCGGTTCTGTTCCCGCCTCGCAAGATCAATGGGGACCTATATGCGGATGCAGGTGTGCGCCAGCACGTGTTTCTGGAAGGCCTGGCTAAAGGTCAGCAAACAGCTACGCAGCGCACAGGGCAACAATTTGACATTCGGGTAACTTTGCTGGTGAACGGCGATCTGGTTGTCGCAGAAAAGGACCCAGGACCCGGTATCCTCGCGTTGGCAGGCCGGAATTTCCAACTGGTCACCGATCAGGGATTTCGCGAGTCGATCGACCGAACCCTTCGCGTTGTGAAACAGAACCCCTCTTGGACCTTTAAGGCATTGGTTGCGCCTGAACTGCCCGCGCTCAATTGCAAGAACCCCGAACCCCTGTTTGACAAATGTATTACCGGGGCGTTGTTCGAGGCGGGGAAGAACATGACAAGCTCTCAACCCATCCCGTGGCTGGCCGCGGCTGAGTTGGAGCGCAAGATCAACGAAATCTACGGGAGTTGACGATGCTGGATGCGGCACAAACCACCGATGTACAGGCCGAAACCCTGTTGGAGGTCAACAATATCGAGGTGATCTACAACCACGTCATTCTTGTGCTGAAGGGCGTCAGCCTGACCGTGCCCAAGGGTGGGATCACCGCCTTGCTGGGCGGCAACGGGGCGGGCAAGACTACGACGCTCAAGGCGGTGTCGAACCTGCTGCAGTCCGAACGGGGCGAGGTCACCAAGGGTACGATCACCTATCGCGGCACCAGCGTGCATGAAAGCGATCCGGCCGATCTGGTGGAAAAGGGCGTCATTCAGGTGATGGAAGGCCGCCATTGCTTTGAACACCTGACGGTCGAGGAAAATCTGCTGACCGGGGCCTATACTCGCAAGGATGGCAACGCGGCGATCCAGCAGGATCTGGAACTTGTGTATTCCTATTTCCCGCGTCTCGCCGAACGGCGCCGGTCGCAGGCGGGCTATACCTCGGGCGGGGAACAGCAGATGGTGGCGATGGGTCGGGCTTTGATGTCGCGCCCAGAAACGATCCTGCTGGATGAGCCATCGATGGGTCTTGCGCCGCAGCTGGTCGAAGAGATTTTCGGCATCGTCAAGGATTTGAACGAGAAAGAGGGCGTGTCCTTCCTGCTGGCCGAACAGAACACCAATGTGGCACTGCGGTTTGCACATTACGGATACATTCTGGAATCGGGGCGTGTTGTGATGGACGGCCCGGCGGCCGATCTGCGCGAAAACCCGGATGTGAAAGAGTTTTATCTGGGCATGTCCGACGAGGGGCGCAAAAGCTTCCGTGACGTGCGCTCATACCGCCGCCGCAAAAGGTGGCTGTAAGCGGATGGAGGATCTGGTCATGACGAATTACTACGACGCGCTCGAGACCCGTTCAGCCGACGAGCGCGCTGCCGATCAGGCGCAGGCGCTGCGTGTTCAAATTCAGCGGGCGTTGTCCGCGCCCGGTTTTGCGGCGCATCTGGCAGGGGTTGATTGCAATGCTGTTGCCTCGGCCGAGGATCTGGTGAAACTGCCGGTGCTGCGCAAATCTGAACTGGCGCAGGCACAGGCGGCGCGGCCGCCGTTTGGCGGGTTCACGGTCACACCGGCGCGGCATTTTCACCATGTTTTCCAGTCCCCGGGTCCGATTTATGAGCCCGGCAGCACTGATCCCGATTGGTGGCGCATGGGCCGGTTCCTGCATGCGGCAGGCGTAAGACCCGGTGATATCGTCCATAACTGTTTTGGCTATCACCTGACCCCGGCTGGGATGATTTTTGAAAGTGGTGCGCGGGCTGTTGGGGCCGCTGTGCTGCCCGCCGGTACCGGCCAGACCGAGCTGCAGGTCACTGCGGCGCGGGATGTGGGGTGTACGTCTTATGCTGGTACTCCGGATTACCTGAAGGTCATTCTGGACAAAGCGGATGAGATGGGCGTGGAGCTGAACTTTTCTTCTGCCGTGGTGGGTGGTGGCGCACTGTTCCCATCGCTGCGTCAGGATTATGCCGACCGGGGTATTTCCTGTCTGCAATGTTATGCCACCGCCGATCTGGGCAATATCGCCTATGAAAGCCACGCGATGGAGGGAATGATCATCGACGAGCATGTGATTGTCGAAATCGTCACGCCCGGCACAGGCACCCCGGTTGCAACGGGTGAGGTGGGTGAGGTCGTGGTGACCTCGCTAAACCCAGATTATCCGCTGATCCGGTTTGCCACCGGTGATATGTCCGCGATCATGCCCGGACAATCGCCTTGTGGCCGCACCAACTTGCGTATCAAGGGTTGGATGGGACGGGCCGATCAGACCACCAAGATCAAAGGCATGTTCGTGCGTCCTGAACAGGTGGCCGCGCTGGTCGACAAACATTCAGAGATCGTCAAAGCCCGTGTCATCGCCGCGCGACAGGGGGAAATGGACACGATGACCGTTCAGATCGAAAGCCCACGCGACGATGACGTGACCTATGCCAAATCCGTAATTGAGGTGCTGAAACTGAAAGGCGCGATTGAGGTTGTGGCCCCCGGTTCGCTGCCCAAGGACGGGTTGGTGATCGAGGATCAGCGCGTTTACGAATAGTCCAACAAAGGGTTCTGCGGCAGTTTGTGCCGCAGAATTGTTCCTCTGCCTACTGGTGTTTCTTAGCATTTTAGTCGATTAAAGGCGAAACCTGCGCCTCTTTGCCTGTAACACCGGAAGCATGGCTGAAATCGAATACTCAGAACACGGAACGCGCAATCGGGGCGTGTTTGGCACCCGGTTGGTGGCCGTGGTGGCCTATCTGGTGGCAGCAGCCTGTCTGCTGCCGATGATTGCGGTTGTGCTTGCGGCAGTGACGGGTGGGACGGAAACGATCTCACACCTGCTGGATACGGTTCTGCCCGGCTATGCGCTGACGACGTTGATTTTGGTGGTTCTGGTCGCCATCGGCACCTTGTCCATCGGTGTGGGCGCGGCCTGGCTGGTGACGATGACCCGCTTTCCCGGTGTTCGCTTTCTTGAGATCGCACTGGTCTTGCCACTGGCCTTTCCGGCCTATGTTCTGGCCTATGCCTATACGTTCATTCTTGATCATCCCGGCATTGTTCAGACGACCCTGCGCGAGGTGACTGGCTGGGGCCCGCGCGATTATTGGTTCCCCGAGATCCGTTCGACCGGGGGTGCGGCGGTGATGCTGATCCTGGTTCTGTATCCTTATGTCTATTTGCTGGCCCGCGCCGCCTTTCTACAGCAAAGCTCGACCGCTTTTCTGGCCGCGCGGGCGTTGGGAAAAAGCCCTTGGCTGGCGTTCTGGCATGTGTCCTTGCCAATGGCGCGCCCGGCAATTGCCGGCGGGGTCCTGCTGGCGATCATGGAGACCATCGCCGATTTTGGCACCGTGGCTTATTTCGGCGTTCAGACCTTTGCCACCGGTATCTATACCAGCTGGTTTTCGATCGGAGACCGCGCTGCCGCCGCGCAGCTGGCCATGTGCTTGCTGGGCTTCGCATTGCTACTGGCAGTGATCGAACGCACTCGGCGGGGCAAGGCAAAATATTACCAGGCAGGTAAAAGCCACGCCCCACTGCCAGCACAGCAGATTAAAGGTTGGTTTGCAGTTGCGGGGTTCACGCTGTGTGCCATTCCGGTGCTGTTGGGTTTTTTGCTGCCGGTGTTCATTCTCGTGCAGATGGGGCTTGAATCGGAACAGAACCTGCTGTCGCGGCGCTATATCGGGTTTATCCAGAACTCGTTAACGCTGGCAGGTACGGCCGCCGTCGTCACCGTTTTTGCGGCGATCTGCATCGGGTTCTTTCAGCGGCTGCGCCCGGGCAAAGGGTCAGCCACGGCAGGTTATGTCGCGCGGCTGGGTTATGCAGTGCCGGGCGGTGTAATCGCGGTGGGCCTTTTGGTGCCATTTGCCAGTTTCGACAACGCATTGGATGCTTGGATGCGCGAAACTTTCGATATCTCGACCGGACTGCTGGTTACCGGGTCAATCTGGTTGCTGATCGCGGCTTATATGGTGCGCTTTCTGGCCGCTGCGCTCAGCGCTTATGAGGGTGGGCAAAGCACGGTGCATGTCAACATGGACGCCGCTGCACGGTCGCTGGGCCAGACCCCGTTGGGAACGCTGAGACGGGTGCATTTGCCGATCCTGACACCCTCGCTGCTGACGGCGCTGCTGATCGTCTTCGTCGACGTGATGAAAGAGCTTCCCGCCACCCTGATCATGCGGCCTTTCAACTTTGATACGCTGGCGGTACAGGCGTATCGGCTGGCCTCGGATGAGCGGTTGGAGGGTGCCGCCGTGCCCTCGCTGGTGATCCTTGCGGTTGGGCTGTTGCCGGTGATTCTGATCTGCCGTCAGGTCGGGCGGCGCTAGCACAGGGCGAACCAAAAAATCACATCCTGTTGTGCTTGGGCTTGATTCAAACGCAATTTCCGGCAAGGCTTGGGGTATGAACATGCAGCCTCCCAGCCGGTTTTCTGCAAACTCGGCCCAGATGCCCGTCGCGTTTAACCGGCACGAGATGTCCCATATTCTATCCGTCTATGGCAGGATGGTCGCCGCCGGAGAATGGCGCGATTACGGAATTTCCAACCTGCGCGACATGGCGGTGTTTTCCATCTTTCGGCGAACGGCAGAACATCCGATTTACCGGGTCGAGAAACATCCACGTCTGCGGCAAAGGCAGGGGATGTATTCGGTGGTTGGCATGGATGGCCGCATCCTGAAACGCGGCCAGGATTTGCGCACGGTTCTAAGGGTGTTGGAACGCAAGCTGATTCGCTCGGTCGACCTTGATTAGAGCCGTTTGTGGGCGGTCACTGGCCCATCACCCTGTTCCAGAATACGCGTGATAGCCTGATCCATCGGCTCGAACGTCACATCCATGTGATAGGCATTGGCATGCAGCAGCATGTTGTCGCCATAGACCCAGGCGACGTGACCCTTCCAAAACAGCAGATCGCCGCGTTTCGGTTCCGTCCCAGCGGGCAGGGCCTCGCCCAATTCACGCTCTTGATCGCCGCTATCGCCGGGACAAGGCGTGCCGCAGGCCAATAGCCCAGCCTGCACCAGACCCGAGCAATCCAATCCGAACCGGCTGTTGCCGCCCCAAAGATAGGGTGTGCCCAGAAACAGTTCGGCCACGGAAACCGGATCGGTCAGGTGGATGGCGTTGCGCTTGGCATGAACGGCGGGGATGAATCCCAGCTCAGTTTCCAGAAATCGGCCATTTTCCGAAAGAACCTGAACCCTGCTGCCGAAACTCAACGAGATCCGGTCGGGGCTTTTCATATCCGGCTGCGCATAGGCGTGGGTCGCAGGCGCCGTGACCCAATGCGTATCAGGCACCGGTACCCCCAAATGATCCAGGTTTACCCAGCCCGGGTAACCGTCCTTGTCGGCGGTGATCCGGCCCCAACCCTGTTGCGTTTCAAGGACGGTGACGGTGTCACCGAATAAAAGCTGCCGGTCCCGCGGACCATCCGGGCGGCGCAACAGGTCAGCGACGGGTGTTATGATGCGCTGTTGGGTCATAAGCCCAGAATCTCGGGTAGGGCGGTCAATATGGCGCGGGGGCCTTGACCGAGGCCGCCTTTGCTGCGGCCCGGGACCTTGCTGGGCTGCCACGAGTAGATGTCGAAATGCATGTAACGACTATTGCCCACAAACCGACGCAGGAACAGCGCGGCGGTGATCGAGCCTGCAAACCCACCCGGAGGCGCATTGTCCAGATCGGCGATGCCGGGTTCGATCATTGCCTCATAGGGTTCATGGAACGGCATCCGCCAAACCGGATCAGCGGCCTGCCTGCCTGCTTGTGCCAAAGCATCGGCAGCACTGTCGTCATCGGTGTAAAACGGCGCAAGATCGGGGCCAACGGCCACCCGCGCGGCACCCGTCAGCGTGGCCATCGAGATTACCAGATCCGGCTCCCCCTCATCTGCCAGCGTCAGCGCATCGGCCAGTACCAGCCGCCCCTCGGCGTCGGTATTGTTGATCTCAACCGTCAGGCCCTTGCGCGAGGTCAGGATATCGCCGGGGCGAAAGGCGTCTCCGGCCACCGAATTCTCAACCGCTGGGATCAACACCCGCAGTTGCAGCGGAAGGTTCAACGCCATGATCATCCGGGCCAGGCCCAGCACATTGGCCGATCCGCCCATGTCCTTCTTCATCAAGCCCATCGAGTTGCCGGGTTTCAGGTTCAACCCACCGGTATCAAAACACACACCTTTGCCGACCAATGTCAGCTTGGGGCCGACACTGCCCCAGTTTATCTCGATCAGCCGGGGGTCCTGCGCGGATGCCCGGCCAACGGCGTGGATCATCGGAAAGTTCTGATCCAACAGCGCCGCGCCGCGGATCACGTCGCACGACGCCTCGAATTCCTGCGCCAGCACCTCGGCAGCAGCTTGCAATTGATCCGGACCCATATCTGCGGTGGGTGTGTTGACCAAATCGCGGGTCAGGGCCTCGGCTTGGGCCAAAACTTCGATCAACGTGGCGTCGACGCCCTCGGGCGCGATCAGCCGGGCGTTGGCCGGAGATTGCTTGGCATAGCGGTTGAACGCATAGCCGGTCAGCAACCAGCCCAGACATTCGGTCGCTAACACCTCGGATGGGACGCCAGAAGCAATGTGATAGGCGCCTTCTGGCAGGGTTTCGGCCACGGCGGCCAGCGGAAAGCGCTTGCGCACCCGGCCTGTTGCTTTGCCATATCCCCCCAGCGCAAATTCGGGTTTGCCTTCCGGTCCGGGAATCAGCACTGCCTGACCCAGCGCACCGGTGAACCCGCTGGCCCTGACCCAGGTTGCAATATGGTCTGGCTGATCGCTCAGCCAACCTTCCAGATCGGGTTGTGCGATGACATGCAGCGGAAGCGATGGATCAGAAGAGGAAGCGAAGGACAGGGTCATGGAAATCTCGGCTTGTTCGATTTGCGCCCAGCCTAGCCGCCCACGGCCCGTCCGCAAGCCCCGTCAGACCGAAAGGTCCTGCTGATCCCAGATCACCGTCAGCGAGTTTTCACCGACCCGGATCAGCCGCGACAGGGTGGCGCCGGTGGCAACGGCATCCACTGCATCCACGGACTGCGCCACATCTCCGGCGACGCGGGCCAATGCGACCATGCCAATCTGTTCGGCGATCGCCACCAGCGACCGCGCGCATTTGCGCAACCCGGCCCAATCGCGTTGCCGCCAGAACCGTTCGCAGTTCGACAGGCGCACGGCCAGTTCCTCGACCGTGCGGCACAATACGTCCAGTGCGTTCTTGTCGCCCAATTGCCGGTACAATCCATTCAGCCGGTCCTGATCCAGACGAACGGTTTCCTTGTGTTCAAGCGTGAGTATCTTATCCACCACATTCACCCCAATATTTTGCGCCCCCACGGCATGGACCGACTTTGACCGCGAATTCCTTTGCAAAACCTTGCATTCGCGGGGGATAATCGCTCGAATTTTCTTCGAATTCGGGGTAGAGCAGCCCCCAGCGAACAAATCAGGGACTTTCAAATGGATCACGCCAAACCTTTGCCGAACTATTTGGTCAAGCGGTATCACGGCTGGAAAGCCACCACATATTCTGAAAATCAAGTCTGGTATCGCCGTCTGGCCACTGAAGGACAACGTCCACGGGCGATGGTGATTTCATGTTGTGACAGCCGCGTCCATGTCACTTCGATCTTCGGGGCCGATCAGGGTGAGTTCTTTATTCACCGCAACATTGCCAACCTGGTGCCCCCCTATGCACCGGATGGTGATCATCACGGCACCAGTGCGGCGATTGAATATGCGGTCACCGCCCTGAAAGTGGCGCATCTGATCGTGCTGGGCCATTCGCAATGCGGTGGTGTGCAGGGCTGTATCGACATGTGCAAGGGGCAGGCCCCGCAACTGGAAGCCAAAGAAAGCTTTGTGGGCCGCTGGATGGATATCCTCAAACCGAAATACGACTTGGTCGCCGATGTCGAGGACAGCGTTGAACAGGCGCGTCAGTTTGAACGGCAGGCGGTTGTGGCCTCGCTTGAGAATTTGATGACCTTTCCCTTCGTGTCCTCTGCGGTGCAGGATGGTTCGCTCAGCCTGCATGGGTTGTGGACCGATATCGGCGAAGGCGGGCTGCAAAGCTATGATCCGCAGGAAAAGAAATTCGTCGTCGTCTAAGCGGCGCTGAAATGTTGCGCAAATAGTGGGCGGAGGATCAGGTCTCTGATTCTGCGCCCTTTTTTGGTATAGTGGCCTGATCCAGGTTTGGGTCAGAGGCGCGATATGCGAGTCATCAAACGTATTTTCCTTTTTCTAATCTGTCTTGTTTTGCTATTGATCGGTGTCTCATACCTGCTGCCCGGCAAGGCGATCGTGTCGCGCAGCATCACCATCGATGCCCCGGCCAGCGCCATCTATCCTTATGTGAATTCCATGCAAGAGACCGAGAAATGGTCTCCCTGGCTGGCGCGGGACCCGGAAACGCAACTGTCCTATAGCGGACCCGAAGCTGGGGTGGGCAATACCCTGAGCTGGAGTTCCGAGCATCCACAGGTCGGCAGCGGCACGCAGGAAATCATCGAAAGTGTTCCGGATCAGACCGTCAGAACCGCGCTGGATTTTGGTCCGATGGGCACGGCATCGGCGTCGTTTGAGCTGGCGCCCGAAGGCGATCAGACGCAGGTAACTTGGGGATTTGAGTCCGATCTTGGGATGAACCCGATGGCACGCTGGATGGGTTTGATGATGGATAAGTGGGTCGGCGGCGATTACGAACAGGGGCTGAGCAATCTAAAGGCGCTGGTCGAAGGGCAGACCTAAGCCGATAGGTTTTGCGCCGCAGTTTTTGATCTATGCAGCTCGGCGCAACGGCCGGGCAGATTATTCAAATCGAATTCTGGCGAGCTTTCCAAGGTGGTCGGAGCCCATGAAGGGGCGCAGCTCAACCGTTCCCGTTGTTCCTTTCGGGAACAACAGGATGTCGATTGGCAAGGGTATCTGCCAGCTGCCAAGGTTATGAGTGTTCAAGATAGTTCCAAAGCTTTGATTGTCTGCTGCCGCTGCGATCCGCTGAACGCTTTGGCCCCAGGGCACCATATTGAAATCTCCGGCAATCAGAACCGGCCCGTCGAGTTCCTTAATGCGGTCAGCAATCACTTGGCTTTGTTTGGATTGGCCGTAAGGAAACGGCCAGTTCAGGTGTACGGATACAACCCAAACCAGACCGCCGCCGGGGGTTTTAACCTGCACCCCGACAAGCCCATAACCTTCCAGGCAAAACTCGGAACCTTCGACAATTGGCAATGTGGTCAGGATGGCGACGTTTTGTTCGGGGCGAAATTCACAGATCGATTTTGCCGGGTAATGTTCGAACATGTTTTTCATGAACTTGCGATTGTGACTGGACACTTCCTGCAAGGTCACGATCTCGGCGTTGGATTCTATTATGTCATCGGCCAAGGGATAGCGTGGCCAGGCCTGGCTCATGAGGTTCTTTTGATACAACGTCAGGCAAGCGCCATTGCAATCACCTGAGGGCGCGGCATAACTGGTTGCGATTGACCCAATCGCGAGGACAGCGACGGCTATCGCGCTCAATGCCACGTAGCGCGCGCGCATGCACAGCAAAATCACGGCGCATGGTAAAAGCAGAACGCCGGCCAGCGGGCGAAGCAGGGCGAACGAATCCCCAGCTGCAATGACGGGGCCTGTAAAGCCAATAATGACCAGACCCATCAGCATACTTGCGCAGCCTATGATCAGGTTTCGTACAATCCTGTGCTTGGTCAAAACTCGCATGCTCTGCCTCTGTCGCTTTGTGCGGGGCAATGCATGTGGTTTGCTGTGTCACATGTCCCGCTGTCAAAGCGCGTCATTTTGGTGACAAGCCAGCCTGTCTTTGTCAACAGGCAGAGGTGGAATGTGCCACGTCATCCAACATGGCACATTCGATATGTTTATCAGCCCTTTTTCAGGACTTCGCGACCCAGCAGTTCGGCAATCTGCACAGCGTTGAGCGCCGCGCCCTTGCGCAGGTTGTCGGACACGCACCACAGGTTCAGGCCGTTTTCGATCGTCGAATCCTGGCGGATGCGGCTGATGAAGGTGGCAAAATCGCCTGCGCATTCGATCGGCGAGACGTAGCCGCCGGGTTCGCGCTTGTCGATCACCATGATGCCCGGTGCCTCGCGCAGGATGTCGCGGGCTTCGTCTTCGTCCAGGAATTCTTCGAATTCGATGTTCACCGCCTCGGAATGGCCGACGAACACCGGAACACGAACGCAGGTAGCAGTAACCTTGATCGACGGATCGACGATCTTTTTGGTTTCGACAACCATCTTCCACTCTTCCTTGGTCGAGCCGTCTTCCATGAAGACATCGATCTGAGGAATGACGTTGAAGGCGATCTGTTTCTGGAACTTCTTCGGTTCAACCTCGGTGGTGGGGTTGTAGATGGCCTTGGTCTGATCCCACAGCTCATCCATCCCTTCTTTACCGGCACCCGAAACCGACTGATAAGTCGACACGACAACGCGCTTGATCTTGGCGCGATCATGCAGCGGTTTCAGCGCGACAACCATCTGCGCCGTCGAGCAGTTGGGGTTGGCGATGATGTTCTTGTTCTTATAGTCGTGAATCGCCTGCGGGTTACATTCCGGCACGATCAGCGGAATCTCCGGGTCATAGCGATAGAGCGACGAGTTATCGATCACCACGCAGCCAGCCGCGGCCGCCTTGGGGGCGTAAACCTTGGTGGCCTCGGACCCCACGGCAAACAGTGCCATGTCCCAGCCGGTGAAATCGAATGTGTCCAGGTCTTTGGTCGTGAGGGTCTTGTCGCCAAAAGTCACCTCAGTTCCCAGCGAACGACGGCTTGCCAGGGCGGCAAGTTCATCGACAGGGAACTGGCGTTCCGCCAGGATGTTCAGCATTTCGCGGCCCACGTTACCCGTGGCGCCGACGACTACGACGCGATAGCCCATTTTATGTCTCCAAAGTTAAGGACGCGCGTTCATAGCCGCGTTGCAGCAAAGAAAAAAGAGGAATCGCGCCATTATTCCGAGGATGACGGCGATTTGAGGCGTTTCCGGCCTCAGTCTTGCGCTAACAGGGATCGGTATACCTTGACGATCTCTTCTGCCTCGCCTTCGATTCGAAAATTCTGTTCGATATGCTGGCGGGCGGCGGTTCCGGCGGCGGCTATTTTGCCTGGATCGCTCAGCATGTCGTGCAAAACCTCGGCCAGCGCATCAACGTTGTCTTTTTCTACTAAACGACCGGTTACTCCGTCCTGAATCTGCGCACTAAAGGCGCCAACGCCATGGCAGGCAATGGCCGGAACGCCTGATGCCATCGCTTCAAGCGGGGTCAGGCCGAACCCTTCATGGCGGGCAGGGGCGACGAACAAATCCAGCGCGCGATAGGTTTCGACGATCTCCTCCCACGGGCGTTCGCCCAGAAACCGGACACGGTCGGCCAGCCCGGCCTGTTTCAGCTTGGTTTCCTGTTCACGCTGGAAGGCTTCGAATTCTTTCGTGGCATTGCCGGTAAAGACAATTTTGGCATCGGGAAAGGATGGCAGCACCTTGATCGCTGCATCAACCAACAGATCGACGCCTTTTTGGGGTCGAATACGCCCGAAACACCCGATCAACGTTCCCGTGGGCAATCCCAGCTTGGCGCGCAGTGCTTCCTTATCCTCGGCCGGGTGGAAGATCTGCGTATCAACGCCATGCATGATCACCTTCGACGGGTGTTGCAGGAATGAGGCCGCCTGTGGTGTGGTGGCAATCAACGCATCCATTTTCGAGATCAGTTTTTTGGTAAATCCCGAATGATCGCGCTGTGCGGCCGACGTGAACAGCATTTTATAGTTGCGGCGGAATACGGACCTTAGGAACAGCCCCATCAGCATTTCGGTGTTGCGACGCGCATGCCAGACGATGGGCGCACGATTGGGCAAAAACAGAGTCTTCCAAAGGGGAATATGCGGAATATTATCTGGCAACCCTGGGCCCGTGGCGCGGATGTTGATCATCTTTGCCTGGATGGGCAGCAGCCGGATAACAGTTGTGGTCACTCCCGAAAGACTATGTTTCAGGTTCGGCGCCAGAACTTCGATATCCTGCATTGAGCTCTCCATACCCGATGATCCGAGGCGGGATCAGTCTATGCTGTCGCGGCTGAATAGATAAATCACGCACCCGATAGCAAGCGCGACTGCGAAAAAGCCGAATATCGCTGTGTAGGGTGCGGTCGGGCTTATGTCCACCGTGGCCGCGTGAATGCGTCCGGTGATAAATTGGGCCAGCCCCACACCGCCGATGCCAAACAGGTTCAGCAAGGTCATGCCGCGCCCAACCAGATGCGGTGCAACGAAAGCGCGGCCATGCGCCATGATCACCGGAAAGCTGGCCCCCATGAACCCAATCACCGCCATCAGAACCACTGATACCCAGACGGCGTTGTCGATCCACAGACACAACAGCACCAGCGCCACGGTGCCCAACGCATTGCCGCCGAAAATCACCCATTTCCGCGTGCCTAGCATCCGGTCAAGCGGCCCGTAGGCAAAGGTGCCTGCAATCATCGCCGCGCCCATGATCAGGGTCGCCGTCCCGATCTGAGTGGTGCTTAGGTTGAATATATCGCTCAAGTACGGCCCGGCCCACAACCCTCGTGTGGCGCCCGAGGGTGCATAGGCGACCAGCATCAAAGGCAGGATCGTCCAAAGCGCGGGTTCCTTCAGCAGATCCAGCACGGACCCTCTGTGTTCGGTCTCGACCCGTTTTGGGTCATGCACGGTGAACCAGATACCCAGTGCGATAGCCCCCGAAAACAGCGCCAACACCCACATCGTTGCGCGCCATCCAACCAGTTCGACCGCCAGCGCAGTGGGGTATGAGGCCACCAGATTGCCGACCGATCCAACCCCCAACATCACCGCGGCCAATGTCGCAAAGCGGGCGGGCGGGTATTCCCGCGCGAAGATATAATAAGATGCCATCAAAACAGGCGAGCATCCGACCCCGATCAATCCCATGGCGATGGCGATGTGAAACGGCGTTTGGGCCACGGCAAACAGGGCCGCGCCACCTGCGCCGCCGACCAGCAATAGAACGGCCGAGGTCAGGCGCGGCCCGACTTGATCCAGCGCCCATCCTACCGGCAATTGCATCGCGGCAAAGATCAGAAACCAAAGACCCGAGGCAAAGGCCAGATCCTCGGGTGTGGCGCCGATATCGCGGCCCAGATCAACGCTGAGAACCGCCAGAAAGGCGCGAAAGAACTGGCTGAGCACATAGCCCAGGCACAAGACCACCAGACCTGCCTTCATTTTTCGTCCCTTCTACCCCCGCCTGCGCGGAAATGCTTCGCACGTCACGATGCGTCACACAAGCGCGTGTGCTATACTGTTTTCACCGGACAGCGTTCACATTCGGTCTATCTAACTAATTACCCATCACCCCGAGGTGCAGATGAAAGACGCCCAGGCCGCCTTTTATGACAGCCTTCCCCTGCAGCGGGACTTTACTCGACTGGCTCAGCCTGCGCGGTTTACCGCTGTGCCGGATGACTGGGCGCTGGGCGTGGCCGATATCGTTGATTCCACCGGTGAGATTGCCAAAGGGCGTTATAAAACCGTCAATATGGTCGGCGCGGCTGTGATCTCGGGCATGATCAACGGGTTGAAGGGGCAGGAGTTTCCCTATGTCTTCGGTGGCGACGGGGCCGGATTTGCCATACCCGCCAGCGCGGTTGACACGGGCCGAACGGTCCTGGCCCAGCTTCGGCGCTGGGCGGACGAGGAGTTTGGGATTACTCTGCGCGGGGCCTTGGTGCCTGTGTCCGAAATCCGCATGGCGGGCAAAGACCTGCGTGTGGCACGCTATGCGCCGTCAGACGGGGTGGATTACGCCATGTTCTCGGGGGGTGGGCTGGCCTGGGCTGAGGCGCAGATGAAGGAAGGCCAGTTCGAAGTGCCGCCCGCCGACCCCGGCGCGCAGCCCGACCTTACCGGCCTGTCCTGTCGCTGGTCCAACAGCAGGGCACGGCATGGAATGATCGTCTCGGTCGTGGTACAGCCGACTTCCAAAGCCACCGAAAGCGATTTTGCCGATCTGTCTCAATCCGTCCTATCCGCGGCCGATCGGTTGGAGCGCGCAGGTCACCCGGTGCCAGAAAACGGCCCACCAATCAGTTGGCCACCCCCCGATGTCGCGCTTGATGCGCGTGTGTCACGGGCCGGGCGCAACCTGTTTGCGCAGAAACTCATACTTTTGGGGCAGAACCTGCTGATTGCGCTGCTGTTCAAGACCGGTAAGCGATTGGGTCAGTTCGACCCTGAGCATTACAAACACATGGTCAGTCGCAATGCCGATTTCCGCAAATTCGATGATGGGTTGAAAATGACGCTGGATTGCGATCCGGCCACCTTATCGCAGATCCGCGTGATGCTGGAACAAGCGCGCGGGCAGGGCAAGGTACGCTACGGCCTACATGCACAGGATGAGGCGATGATGACCTGTTTCGTGCCCTCGGCCACGCGCGATGATCATGTGCATTTCGTTGATGGCGCGTCGGGCGGTTACGCGCAGGCCGCGGCAGGGATGCAGAGCTAAGGCGTCACTTCGCTTTCCACTTGGCCGCTAAGGCCCGCGCCGCCTGCGCCAATAGCATCACATCAATTCCCACAGCCAGAAACTGCGCGCCCATGTCCATATAGGCCTGGCTTGCCTCATCATTGGTGCCCAGAATGCCAGGTGCCTTGCCGGCTGCTTTGATACGGGTGATGGCGTCGGCGATGGTGGCCTGCACCTCAGGCGCGGCGCTGTTGCCTTGATAGCCCATGTCGGTGGACAGGTCCGCCGGGCCGATGAACACACCATCAATACCGTCAACCGTCAGAATATCGTCCAGTGCTGCCATCCCGGCGCGGTTTTCCACCTGAACCAGCAGGCAAATCTGCGCATCTGCCGTTTGAATGTAATCCGCGACTGATCCATAGCCAGTCGCGCGCGCTGCTCCTGCACCGACACCGCGTACACCTTCGGGTGGATAACGGCAGGCGCGAACCAATTCCCGCGCTTGCTTGGCGCTTTCTACAATCGGTACCAGAATAGTCTGCGCCCCCACGTCCAGCACCATCTTGATCTTCGCCGTTTCCCCCACGGGCACGCGTACCACCGGATGCGAGGGGCTGGCGGCCAGCGCCATAAGCTGATCGCGTATCGAACGGATGTCATTCGGCGCATGTTCACCGTCGATCACCAGCCAGTCGAATCCGGCGGTGCCCATGATCTCGGTTGCGATGGGTTCGGCAAAACTGCTCCAGCAACCGATTTGGCGATCTCCGTTGATCAGAGCCTGTTTGAAAGTATTTTTTGGTGCAGACATGGTGGAACCCTTAGGTTAGTGAGCGTGCGATTTCGGTGATGACATCATAGGCCATTCGCACGTCATCTTCAGTGCTTTCGAACTGACCCGCCTGAAAACGGATCGTCATATCACCGTCAACACAGGTTTGGGTCAGGTAAATGCGGCCATCATCGTTGATGGCATTAACCAGCCGCAGGTTCAGCGCGTCCAGATCGGGGTGCCCTTCAGGCGCATAGCGGAAGGTCCACAACGACCACATCGGTTGCGTGGTGATCTGGAAATCCGGCTCGGCCGCCAACTTGTCATGCAGGTCGACGGACCAGTTCACATGATTGCGCAGCCGCTCACGCAACCCCTCAAGCCCATAGGCGCGTATAACGAACCACAGTTTCAGCGCACGGAACCGACGGCCCAGAGGCACCGACCATTCCGAGTAGTTGATGATCCCGTCCTTACCATGCGTCTTCAGGAATTCCGGGCTAATCGCCAACGTCTGCACCAGGTCATCCGGGTTTTTCAGGAAATGCGCACAGCAATCAAATTGCACACCCAGCCATTTATGCGGGTTGAAGACGATGCTATCGGCCTGATCCACGCCGGGCCAAAAATGACGATATTCCGGACAGATCATCGCCGACCCGGCCCAGGCCGCATCCACATGCGTATAAAGCCCGTATTTCTGCGCCACCTTCAAGCATTCGTCGATCGGATCAGTGGCACCGGTTCCGGTGCCACCAACACACATAATGACACCAGCGGGCTGAAAACCAGAGTCTAAATCGGCCTGAATTGCCCCATCCAGTGCCGCAGGATCCATCCCGCGCCGATCTCCCTTGATCGGAACACGTACTAGATTATCCTGCCCAATTCCCGCAACCCAGATGGCGCGGTCCACCGATGTATGGACCTCGGCCGAGCAATAGACACGAAGCGGTTTCTGACCGAACAACCCCTGACGATTGCCCTGCCAGTTCAACACTTTTTCCCGCATAGTCAGCACAGCGGCCAGCGTTGCCGACGAAGCAGAATCCTGGATGACACCAGCAAACTCTTCGGGCAGGTCCAGCGCCTGCCGCAGCCAGTCCATCATCCGCGTTTCCATCTCGGTTGCGGCGGGCGAGGTCTGCCACAGCATGCATTGTGGCGCGATTGCGCTGGCCAGAAACTCGGCCAGAACCGAAGGGGCCGAGGCGTTCGAGTTGAAATAGGCAAAGAACCGGGGGTGCTGCCAATGGGTGATACCAGGCATCACGATATCTTCGAAATCGCGGAAAACGTCCTCGATCGCCTGCGCCTGTTCCGGCGGATGGGCGGGCAGGGCGTTGAATACTTCTCCGGGCTCGGTCTGGGCGCGCACCGGTTTGTCCCCCACGGTCAGGTGATAATCCTGTGCCCATTCGGATATTTTCTTGCCCCAGTCTGAGAATTCATCCCATTTCATCGCTATCCTCAGCATTGTTTGGTGGGGGTTACCCCCAGGCTGGTTTTGTCTTGCTGATAGTGATGGACAACGCGGGCAGAAGGTCAACGATCTTTCGATCCTTCACTTCATCACAAAATGACAACTCTGTGAAAATATCCCATCGCATAGAGTCTATTTATGGCCAAATAGGTAAGAACAGCCGAAAAAACCCTCTGTCCCGTTGCAGTGTCGGCGGAATTCGGCGAGAATTTCGTATGACCAATGATGTACCATTGACGTCACGTTCATTGCCCATTGCGTTGCTGCGGGCGCGGGAACGGGTCATGGGACCCATTCGCAAGATGCTGGTGGATGTTGGTGTGACCGAACAGCAATGGCGCGTGCTGCGTGTCCTGAACGAGGAAGGCCCGCAAGAGCCGACTCATATTGCGGACCGTGCTTGCCTGTTGTTGCCCAGCCTCACTCGCATTCTGCAAAAGCTTGAGGTCAAAGGCCTGATCCTGCGGAGCGCGCACCCTTGTGACAAGCGCCGCCAGATCGTCGACATCACAGCCAAAGGAAAGCAGATTATCCAGGACAATATTCAGATAACCATCCATCTGGCCGAGGATTTGCGCACCAAACTTGGGCCCGACCGGCATGAGGCCCTTTTGGACCTGCTGAACGAATTGCGCGAACTGGAAACGTGACACCCCAAATACGAACCCCGCCAGAGACAGGTGCTATCTCTGACGGGGCGGCCAGACGTGTACTGGATTATATGCCTGGCCCGAGGCCGGTTGCACCGGATAGTTCCCGACGGTCCGGCCCGCAATTCAGAGAACGCGCCAATCAAAAAAAGTAACCGGCTTTTTGCTCCAAAGACATTGGGGGTAACGCCTTTGACCATAGTTCTCTGAAATATTCGCACCCGATAATGCCGCGTGATGCGGGACACTATGGGGTGTCTTGACGTCGTGGCGGGTGCTTGGGTCCCCGCCATATCTGTGAGTGGCGGTCAGAGCGCGCGGCACCCCGATTTGCCAGCGCTCGTCACCCAGCCATCTTTCAACTTAGAGCTGTTTGAGCGTTTTCCAAGCCCGTCGACCAGATTGTGAACAGCTGTCGGCCAGGGCTTGCCGATTGGCAGGTAAAATTGCAGTGAATTCAGCCGATGTCGCGAGAAGCGGCGACTTGTTCCCGCGGTTCACCGCATTAAGATGCGCGCTGGCTGATAGAATAGGGGGCTGCCATGCCAGACAATTTGTTTTCTCTTCCCGATCCGGTTGTGATTCCGATGCAGGGGCAGGATGTGACCTATCCGGTGGGGCGAATTTTCTGTGTGGGCCGTAACTATGCCGCTCATGCCGCCGAAATGGGGCACGAGGTCGACCGCGAAGCCCCCTTTTATTTCACCAAATCAGCGCCAAACGCAGTTCTGACCGGTGCGTCTGTGCCATACCCGCCGGGGACCGAGAATTTTCATTACGAGATGGAGCTGGCTGTAGCCATCGGCAAGCCCGTTTTCCGCGCCACCAGTGCGCAGGCCTGGGACGCCGTCTATGCCTATGGCTGTGCCCTGGACATGACCCGTAGGGATCTGCAAATCCGAGAGCGCAACAAACAGCGACCCTGGGATCTGGGTAAGGACCTTGAGGCCGGGGCAGTGTTTGCGCCCCTGACATCGGCTGCGGGCTGGTCACCGCAAGACAACACACGCATTCATCTAAGCGTGAACGGCGACATTTGTCAGGATGCCACGCTGAGCGAACTGATCTGGAAGATCGACGAAATCATCAGCCATTTGTCCGGATATTACCATCTGCGTCCGGGTGACCTGATCCTGACGGGCACACCCGCCGGTGTTGGCCCAGTGCAGGCTGGGGATGTGATCGAAGGGGGGATTGACGGGTTGCAGCCGATCCAATTGACGCTGACGGATTCAGAATAGATCTTATTTAGGGTCTTTCAGCCAATCGGTTGCGAATTCAATACCGCCCAATCCAGCAAACCGGCGGACGCGGTCCATCTCGGCCTCCAGCCTGCGTGTCCGCGCGTCGGACCAGCGCACGGATCGCTCTGGCCATAACGCGTTAATCTGTAGAATGCTACGGTCGCGCTGGGCTTTCATATCAATCCGGCCAATCAATCGGTCCCCTTCCAGCAGCGGAAACACGTAATAGCCATAGGTCCGTTTGGCGGCGGGAACGAAGACCTCAATCCGATAATGGAACCCGAACAGACGTTCCGCGCGGTTGCGGTCGCGCAGCATCGGGTCAAAGGGGCTAAGCACGCGAATGCGGCTGGACGGCGAAGGCGGGTTTTTCTCGGCCAAATCCGGGCGCGCGAGCAGTTTGCGGATTCTTCCATCGGCACAGGTGACTTCAATCTCCTCCAGAATGCCCTGTGTTAGACCCTTATTACACCAGTTCTTGGCCTCGCTAACACTGACCGTATCCCAGAATGCCGCCAGCTCTCCGGGTGTTGCAAATCCCAGCCGGTCCAACGCTGCTTTGCACAACCAATCCACGGTTTCCTTGGTGTTGCAGGGCATGTTGCCAGGACACAGATGCGTCTCGATGACCCGTTCGGTCAGATCGTATTGCTTTTGAAATCCGTTGCGGCCAACCACGGTCAGCGCGCCCGACCGCCACAGGAACTCAAGCGCCGTTTTCGATGGGTGCCAATCCCACCAACCGCCCGAGCCCTTTTTCTCGTCCTTGCCCACATCCGAGGACGAGACCGGGCCATGATCGCGGATATGTTGCAGGACAGAGGCAAACTGCTGCTCAAACCCATCCCGGCGCCAGTTTTTCCACCGGGATTTCAACAATACCTCATCACGTTGAAACCGCAGATGCCAATGGGGGTAAAACTCGATCGGGATGACAGCAGCGTCATGAGTCCAGTGTTCAAACAGCGCCTTGTCACGTTCGTAAAGCTGTTTGAGGTTTTTGGCGCGATAGGATGGCCTGCGCGAATACAGGATCATGTCATGGGCGCGGGCCACGGTATTGATACTGTCCAGCTGAACAAAGCCCAGTCGGTGGATCAAATCCAATAAATCCGCACCTTTGGCCCCGCCCGAAGGCGGTTCGGCCAGCGCATGGTGATCCATAAACAACGCGCGGGCCGTTTTGTTGTCCAGCCGCCGCGGCGCCATGAGTTTAGCGCCGCTTCAGGGTGTCGCCGTAGCTGATCTTGGGGGTCAGTGTCAGACGCGTGTCGACCTCGGTATTCGGATCGGCCAATTGCGTGGCGATAATCTCGGCCGCCTTGCGCCCGATCTCAAGACGGCAGGCATCCATCGTGGCAAGCTTGCGTGGTAACCCCTGCAGCAGTTCCACATTGTTGAACCCGGCCAGACCGATCTGTCCCGGTATGTCGATGCCCTGTTCCAGCAGGTACAGCAACCCACCAGCACCAATCATATCATTGGAATAATACAGGAAATCCAGGTCGGGCGAACGATCCAGCATGGCCTGCGTCATCTCGCGCCCCTTGGCCAGGGCCGAGCCGCCGGAATAGAACTCACGATCTTCGATCTCGATCCCGTTCTTGCCCAGCACTTCGGTAAAACCTTCAAAGCGTTTCCGCGCGCGGTGGTCCAACGGCATCTTGGTGCCCATGAAACCGATATGTTGATAACCCGCTTTCAGGATCGCAGCAGCCATTTCACGCCCGGCACGACGGTGCGAGATGCCGACCATTGCGTCCACTGGTTTGCCATCTGTATCCATGATCTCGACCACTGGAATTCCGGCTGAATCCAGCATTGCGCGGGCGGCTTCGGTATGTTCCAGTCCCGCGATGATCACACCCGACGGCCGCCACGAGAGCATCTCGTAAAGGACTTTTTCTTCTTTCTCGGGCAGGTAATCGGTGACGCCGACCACGGGCTGCAATTCAGTGTCTTCCAACACCTGATTGATACCGGTCAGAACCTCGGGAAAGACCATATTGGACAGCGACGGGATAATCACCGCAACCAGATTTACGCGGCTGGAAGCCAGCGCGCCTGCAATCTTGTTAGGAACGTATCCCAACTCTTTCGCGGCAGCCAAAACGCGGGTGCGGGTGGCGTCGGACACGTCACCCCGGTTCCTCAGAACGCGGCTGACCGTCATTTCGGACACTCCTGACGCTTCCGAGACATCACGAAGGGTAAGCGGACGTTTTGTTTCTGTGGTCACGGAGGGCACCTGCACTGTTGTTTTGCCCGATGGTAGCGTGAACGGGACTTGATTTACAACTGTTGTGCAAAGGTCATGACAACCTGAAAAAACCGGGTTACAGAGAGCCTTGCGCGGCCCCGTGGCTCAACTGGATAGAGCAGCCCCCTCCTAAGGGGCAGGTTGCAGGTTCGAATCCTGCCGGGGTCGCCAAGTTTGCTGAAACACGGCTACAGGCGGCCGGGCGGTCAGGTAGTGTACGACAACATTCAAGAATAGGCGTCAACGGTTTGATCGGTCAGCTTGCCCGATGCCAGCGCTGCCAGTGCAACCATCGCGGCTGCGGTGCCCAGGACCAGGGAAAGACCTCCGATTTGATAGGTCAGCCCGGACAGGACGGTGCCCACAAGGCGGCCCGTCGCGTTGGCCATGTAGTAAAATCCGACATCCATCGTCACCCGTTCCGATTTTGTGAAGGCCAGAATCAAGTAGGAATGCAGCGATGAGTTGACTGCGAACACCGCGCCGAACAGCAGCAGGCCCAGAACCAGCGTGACGGTTAACCATGTTTCGGGGCCTGAAGAGAACAGCACCACAATCGTCAATGCGGCGGGTACGCAAAACAAAGCTGCGGCCCAGCTGCGGGCGGAGCGGATCAGGTCTGCTTCGCTGCGTTCACTGGCGCGCAGAATCTTGGGCGCGCTGGCTTGAACAGCGCCGTAAAGAATAACCCAGACCGCCATGAAAGAGCCGATCATGAAAAAGGCTGCGCGGTTTCCTTCTTGGGTGCCGTCGGACAGCACGGCGTAGAAATAGATCGGGATGCCGACCACGAACCACACGTCTCGGGCGCCAAAAAGAAAGACACGCGCCGCCGAAAGCCAGTTCACATTGGCGGACTTCGAGAACACCTCGGAGAATTTTGCCCCCTTGCGGCCCATGGGCAGACCTGCGGGCAGGAACAGTATTACTCCAATCAATATCAGCGCCAGAACTGCGGCCATAATCAGGATCGCCATCATGAATCCCGAGGTGGCCAACATCACCGCACCCAGTAGAAAACCCAGCCCTTTCACCGCATTCTTGGATCCGGTCAGCACCGCTACCCAACGAAAAAGCCCGCTCCCCTCGGTGGGTGCCAGCAGCTTCACAGAAGATTTCGAGGACATCTTGGCCAGGTCCTTGGCCACGCCGCTGGCCCCTTGCACCATCATCACAAAGGTCACCGATGCTGCGATGGTCCAATTCGGGTCCAGTTGCGTCATCGCCAGTAAGGCCAGAACCTGAAGTCCCAGACCGGCATAAAGCGTCGAGGTCAACCCGAAGCGTGCCGCAATCCAGCCCGCCGTCAGATTGGTCACGATCCCTGCGACCTCATACAAAACAAACAGATAGGCCAGCTGCACCGGTGAAAAGCCCAGCGAATGAAAATGCAACAGCACCAACATGCGCAACGCACCGTCGGTCAGCATAAACGCCCAATAGGCGGCTGTGACCGCGATATAGGCCGACAGACCCTCGGGCCGTTGGGTCACAGCCCCGACCCAACCATCAGGGCAACGTCCACCAGGCGGTGCGCATAACCCATTTCATTGTCGTACCAGGCATAGATCTTTACCTGCGTTCCGTTCACCACCATGGTCGAAGGCGCGTCCACGATCGAAGAGCGTGTATCATTGGTGTAGTCGGTCGACACCAAAGGCCGCGTTTCATAACCCAGAATACCTTTCAAGTCCCCTTCGGCAGCGGCTTTGAACAGGGCGTTGACCTCTTCAGCAGTTGTTTCCCGCTCGACTTCGAACACGCAATCGGTCAGCGAGGCGTTCAGCAACGGCACACGCACCGCATGGCCGTTCAGCCGCCCCGTGAGTTCGGGGTAGATCAGCGTGATTGCGGTGGCCGATCCTGTGGTGGTCGGGATCAGAGAATTCAACGCCGAGCGTGCGCGGCGCAGGTCCTTGGCCGGTCGGTCCACGATGGTTTGCGTATTGGTCACGTCGTGGATTGTGGTCATCGATCCGTGTCGAATGCCCAGGTCATCATGGATCACCTTGACCACCGGCGCCAGGCAGTTGGTGGTGCATGAGGCCGCAGTGATGATTAGGTGCTTGTTCGGGTCATAGGTGGCATCGTTGACGCCCACGACGATGTTTGCGGTGGGCCCATCTTTGACCGGGGCCGAGACGACAACCTTTTTGACGCCAGCCTTGAAATAAGGGGCCAACTTGGCCTCGGTCTTGAATACGCCTGTACAATCGATCACCACATCGACACCGTCCAGTGGAAGGGCATTCAGGTCCTTGGTGCCAATAAAAGGCAGGCGGGTGCCATTGATCGTGACACTCTCTGCGTCATGCTCGAAATTGGCATCCCAGCGGCCATGCACGGTGTCAAACTCCAGCAGATGCGCGTGCATTTCGGGGTCGCCCACTGCATCATTGATCCAGGCGATCTTGGCGCCTTTGTCCAGCAATGGTTTCAAGGCCAGCTTTCCCATCCGGCCCAAACCGTTCAGTGCGTAGGTCGTCATAACTATTCCTCGACAGGCGTTCTGCCGATGTCATCGACAGCAGATTGCAATGCGATCCGGTCAAGACTTTCGACCGGCAAAGAGGTGAAGGCTTCGATCCGGCGCTTGAGCGCGCCATAAGTGTTCTGGAAGGCCAGGCTTTTTTCGGCGTCCGTGCCTTCGGTCTGGACCGGATCGATCATACCCCAGTGGCCGCTGATCGGCTGACCTTCCCAGGCGGGGCATTCTTCGTTTGCGGCCTTGTTGCAGACAGTAAAAACGAAATCCAACTCGGGCGCGTCGGGGCCCGAGAATTCAGATATGCTTTTGGACCGTAGACCCGAGGTGTCATGACCCTTGTCCTCAAGCACTTGCATGGCCATCGGATTCAGCTCGGAAAACGATTTTGTGCCAGCTGAGTAGACGTTGAACCGGTTCCCGGCGATGTCTCGCAGCAGGGTCTCGGCAAAAATGGAACGCGCCGAGTTGCCTACGCAGATAAACAACACGTTGAATTTGCGGCCCGATATTGCGCCGTTTCCTTGCTCGGATGGCATGCAGATATCAGGGCGGCCACGGCAGCAATCGTTCAGCAGGAAGCCCAGCATGTTCTGCACGTTCTTCATTTCAACCGAATAAAGCAGGGAAGTCCCCGACCGTTTCTGCGTCACCAGCCCGGATCGTTGCAATGCGTTCAGATAGTTCGACAGAGTGCTGGGTTTGATACCCAGTTCTGTCGCCAATTCACCCGCCGGAACGGCGTCAGGAAAGCGTCGCATCAATATACGAAACACCGAAATACGTTGCGGGTGGCCAAGGACAGCGAGTTGGTTTGTTATTCGATTTATCATATTTCATGAAATATCGAAATAATATGCAAGCAACAATCCCTAACCTGCGCCGTTACAATAAATTCACATTCGTTGTCACTGAATGTTCGCATTGGAGTCGAGCGGCCAACAGCGCAGCTTGCCCAAACGCGTGGAAAAAGCACGAGGAAACCAAAAAGAAGTAGGCTTGCGCGTACCACCCCGACCGTTTAAACGAACCCTCGCTTGCCTCAATAGCTCAGCTGGTAGAGCAGGTCCTTCGTAAGGACAAGGTCGGGGGTTCGAGTCCCTCTTGAGGCACCACATGCATTCCCGAATCGTGTTCCGGTAACCGCTTAGGCGCGTTTTTCGCCTATTGTTGTGACGCCCAGAACCGACAGAACCTTGGCTTCGATCTGTTCGGCATTCATGCCCGCAACGGCATACATGTCCGCTGGGTTGGCCTGATCGATGAAGATATCCGGCAGCACCATCGAGCGGTATTTCAGCCCGTGATCGAACACACCCTCATCCGCCAATAGCTGTGCCACGTGGCTGCCAAATCCGCCAACGGCACCTTCTTCGATGGTGATCAGAGCCTCGTGGTTAGCGGCCAGATCAAGGATCAGATCACGGTCCAGCGGTTTGGCGAAACGGGCGTCGGCGATGGTGGGTGTGATCCCGCGGGCTGAAAGGGCCTCGGCGGCCTTCTGCACCTCGGCCAAGCGGGTGCCAAAGGACAAAAGCGCCACGCGCGCACCTTTTTGGATCATGCGGCCTTTGCCGATCTCAAGCACCTCGCCTCGTTCAGGCAGGTCGACGCCCACACCCTCGCCGCGCGGATAGCGGAACGCAATGGGACCGTCATCATGGGCCGCCGCCGTGGCAACCATATGCATCAGTTCGGCCTCATCCGCAGCGGCCATGACGGTCATGCCGGGCAGGTTGGCAAGATAGGCAATATCGAAGGATCCCGCATGGGTTGCGCCATCAGCACCCACCAGCCCAGCACGGTCGATGGCAAAACGCACCGGCAGGCGCTGAATGGCCACATCATGCACCACCTGATCATAGCCGCGCTGCAAAAAGGTCGAATACATCGCGCAGAACGGTTTCATACCGCCAGCCGCCAGCGCCGCCGCGAAGGTCACGCCGTGCTGTTCCGCAATTGCGACGTCGAAACAGCGCGACGGGTAGCGTTCGGCAAACAGGTTCAACCCGGTGCCATCCGGCATTGCGGCCGTGACCGCAACGATCTTGTCATCGCGCCCCGCCTCATCAACCAGCGCTTTGCCAAAGACCGACGTATATGACGGCGCGTTGGACGGGGCCTTTTTCTGCTCGCCCGTGACCACGTCAAATTTCGCGGTGGCGTGGCCTTTGTCGCGGGCCTGCTCGGCGGGCGCGTAGCCTTTGCCCTTTTTTGTCAGCACATGGATCAGGATCGGACCGGTTGCCCGTGCTTTGACCGTGCGCAAAACCGGCAGCAACTGATCCATGTCGTGACCGTCGAGTGGCCCGATATAGGAAAAGCCAAGCTCTTCGAACAGCGTGCCGCCCACCGCCATGCCTTTCAGCATTTCCTTGGCCCGTTTCGCACCTTCTCGGAACGGTTCAGGCAGAAGCGAGACCGCACCCTTGGCAGCGGCTTTCAATTCGTGGAACGGGGCTTCGGTGTAAATTCGCGACAGATAGTTGGACAGTGCACCGACGGGCGGGGCGATGCTCATCTCATTGTCATTAAGGATGACGATCAGGCGTTTGCCCAGATGACCGGCGTTGTTCATCGCCTCAAAGGCCATACCCGCCGACATCGACCCATCGCCGATCACGGCAATTGCGTCACCGAGCCCTTCGGGCGTGACGCCTCCCAGATCGCGAGCCACGGAAAACCCAAGCGCAGCGCTAATCGAGGTTGAACTGTGCGCTGCCCCAAACGGATCATACGGGCTTTCGCTACGCTTGGTGAACCCGCTCAGCCCGTCCTTCATGCGCAGGGTTCGGATACGGTCGCGCCGCTCGGTCAAGATCTTATGCGGATAACACTGATGCCCCACATCCCAAATGATCTTGTCGCGGGGCGTGTCGAACACCGAATGTAACGCGGTGGTCAGCTCGACTACACCTAGGCCCGCGCCCAAGTGCCCACCTGTGACGGACACGGCCGAAATCGTCTCGGTTCGCAATTCCTGCGCCACCTGATGCAGTTGCGCATCCGAGAACTGCTTGAGATCCGCAGGGCGGCTCACAAGGTCCAGCAAAGGCGTTTTCGGGCGGTCAGACATTTGGCGTTCCTGGCTTAGCTGTCCCGGGCAATAACGAAGCGGGCGGCGTCCTTCAAGGTTTCTGCCGATGCGCCATAGCCGTCCAGTGCGGCGCAGCCTTGATCCACCAGTTCCGCCGCACGGGCTTTGGCTGCTTCCAGACCCAACAGTGAAACAAATGTGGCCTTGCCGGCCTGGGCATCCTTTTGCAGGCGTTTTCCAGCCTTTTCGGCATCACCCTCGACATCCAGAATGTCGTCCGCGATCTGAAAAGCAAGCCCCAGTGCCCGGGCATATTGGCGCAACGGCCCGGGGTCGGCCTGCGCCAAACGTGCGCCTGCACATGCGGACCATTCAATAAGCGCACCGGTCTTACCCGCTTGAAGGCGCGTGATTTCGTCCAGGGTCAGCGGTGCTGCAGCCGTTTCCGCCGCGATATCCAGCGCCTGACCCAGCACCATACCTTGCGCTC
Organism: Ruegeria sp. BB5; assembly: GCF_056539405.1. Taxonomy (NCBI): domain Bacteria; kingdom Pseudomonadati; phylum Pseudomonadota; class Alphaproteobacteria; order Rhodobacterales; family Roseobacteraceae; genus Ruegeria; species Ruegeria sp. BB5. The sequence continues at coordinate 189,649 of NZ_JBQFUX010000002.1, forward strand.
CGCTGGCCTTGGCAAGGGTCAGAGCCAATTCTGCCCGAACCTCGGCCGTGCCGACCTCGGGGCGGGTGCAGAGTTCGAAGGCCAGCGTCTGCAACGCGTCCCCGGCCAGAACGGCGGTGCCTTCGTCCCATTTCACATGAACCGTGGGCCGCCCACGGCGCAGATCGTCGTCATCCATACAGGGCAGATCGTCATGGACTAGTGAGTACGCGTGCAGTGCTTCGATCCCGGTGGCGGGCAAAACGGCGCGAATTGCATCTACGCAGTGCAGGCGCGCGCTTTCCAGCACCAGAAACCCACGCAACCGTTTGCCACCTTTGATGGCATAGGCCATCGCACGGGTCACATTCAGATCGTCCAGCCCGCCCAGAACCAGATCGAACTGATCCTGAATCCGCGCCGCATCCTGCGCTAGTTTTTCACGAAACATTTACTGACCTTCGACAGGCGTCGTCCCGGTCGGCTGACCGTTGGCGTCCAGAGTAATAGCGGCCACTTTTTCTTCGGCCCGCTTCAACTCCTCCTCGCAGCGCTTTTTCAACGCCGCGCCGCGCTCATACAACGCGATGGACTGGTCCAGCGCCACATCGCCGCGCTCGAGCTGGCCAACAACGGCCTCAAGCTCTTTCATCGCCTGTTCGAATGTCATCTGGTCTACTGGGGTATCGGTCATCGGGCTGCCTTCATCAATTCATCCACATGGGCGCGTGTGGCCTGGGCCAGTGCGTTCAGATCATACCCGCCTTCCAGAGTCGAGACGATACGGCCCCCGCAAAGCTCATCGGCAATCTTGCAAAGCTTCGCGGTGACCCAGGCAAAGTCACCTGTGGACCAGTTCAGATTGGCCAATGGATCGTCCTGATGCGCGTCAAATCCAGCCGAGATGATGATCAGGTCCGGCTTGAAGGCGCGCAGGCGCGGGAAAGCCTGTGTTTCATAGGCCGCACGCATCTCGGCCCCGCCGGAACCGGGGGACAGGGGGATGTTGAGAATGGTCTCATACGCGCCGGTTTCATCCGGACGCCCCGATCCGGGCCACAACGGCATCTGCTGGCTGGTGATCACAAGTGAGCGTTTCTCATCCCACAGCAAATCCTGTGTGCCATTGCCGTGATGCACGTCAAAATCAACCACTGCGACGCGGTTCAGCCCGTGATGATCCAACGCATGCTTCGCCGCCAGCGCGGCATTGCCGAACAGGCAAAACCCCATGGCGGTGTCGGTTTCGGCGTGATGCCCCGGAGGCCGGATCGCACAAAACGCATTTTGCGCCTCACCGCCCAGCACCATATCCACCGCCCGCACCACAGCCCCCGCCGCGCGATAGGCCGCATCGACCGAGCCCGGAGACATGAACGTGTCCCCGTCGATCTGGGCAAAGCCCTCCGCGGGGCGCATTTTGCGCACATCCCGGATGTAGCTTTCCGGATGTATGCGCAGCAGATCGTCATCCGCCGCCAGTGGCGCAGTCACCCGGTTCAGGTCCAATGACTCCAACGCATGCAGGATATGCTCCAGCCGGGCCACCCGCTCAGGGTGCCCATCCGGGGTGACATGCTCCAGACAATCCGCATGTGTCAAAAGGGCGGTATTCATATCGATCCCCTGTTCATCTGGCTAAAAATACCTTCGCCGAAGGCCAATAGTCGCCGCGAAGCGGCCTGATCAATCCGGCGCCAGCATATACCCGGCGCCCCGGACCGTCTGCAGATAACGTGGCTGCTTTGGGTCTTGTTCGATCTTGCGCCGCAGCCGGGTGATCTGCACATCAACCGCGCGTTCCTGCGCCTGTCCCTTGTCGCGGCCCAGATCCTCGACCAGCTTAGCGCGGCTGATCGGCTCACCGGGTTGGGTCGAGAAGATCTTCATCAACTGGCTTTCCGTCGCAGTCAGACGCACCGGTTCTTCGCCCTGCCACATCTCACCACGTTCCACGTCATAGCGGATCGGGCCGAGGGTCAAAATCTTGGTCGCCGTATCTTGCGCTGGTGTTTCAGGCATCCGCCGCAGGATCGCGTTGATGCGCAGCAACAGCTCTTTTGGCTCGAACGGCTTGGCCAGGTAATCGTCCGCGCCAGCCTCAAGCCCGGCGATCCGGTGTTCGGTCTCACCACGCGCGGTCAACAGCAGGATCGGGGTTGAATGGGTTTCGCGCAGAGTTCTGGTCAGGCTTACGCCGTCTTCGCCCGGCATCATCACGTCCAGAACGATCATGTCGAAGTCCAGCCCCGACAGTACTCGCCGCGCATGGGCGGCATCGCGGGCGGCGGTCACCAGAAACCCGCTGCGCATCAGGAATTTCTTGAGCAGATCACGAATACGCTCATCGTCGTCGACGATCAGCAGATGGGCATCCAAATCGCTCATGAGGTCGTATCCCGCAGTTTCGTGTAAGCATGACGCATATCAGCATCCATCATTGCTTCAAGTACTTTACGAAATCCTGATACCGCCTCGGGGCCCGCATCCTTGTAGGCGGCGCGCATTCGCACCCGCTGAGCCTCAGAGAGTTTGGCCTCAAGCGCCTTGCCTTTTTCGGTCAGAAACAGATGGCGTTCGCGCTTGTCCACTGTGCCCACGCGGCTTTCGACCAGCCCGTCATCGATCAAGGTCCGCAGCACCCGGTTCAGCGACTGTTTCGTCACGCCCAGGATTGCCAGCAAGTTGTTCACGGTTGTGCCCGGCGCGCGGTTGATGAAATGAACGGCGCGGTGATGGGCTCGACCATAGGCGAGTTGCGCCAGAATGCGATCAGGATCAGCGGTAAAGCCTCGGTAAGCGAAAAACATCGCTTCGATCCCTTGTCGCAACTGTTCGTCGGTCAAAAACAAAAGGCTTTCACCGCCAAACACTTGGGCGGGGCGCGTATCCGACATCGTTTGCCTCATTCGTTACTCAGGATCGACTTTATGTCAGCGTTATTGACATTCCAAGAGTGGACAGGTATCGAACCGCAGTTTCTGCGCAACTTTATGTCCGCATCGGACTTAAATGGCGCAACAAGCGAAAAATTCAACCCAGTTCAGGAGGTTTCGCATGGCGGGGTATGATGATCGTGACGGCGTGATCTGGATAGACGGTGAACTGGTGCCTTGGCGCGATGCCAATGTACACATCCTGTCTCATGCGATGCACTATGCGTCCTCGGTGTTCGAAGGTGAGCGCGCATATAACGGCAAGATATTCAAAAGCCGCGAACATTCCGAGCGTCTGATCGCATCTGCCGACGCGCTGGACATGCCGATGCCTTATACGATCGATCAGATCGAAGCCGCCAAGGAAGAAACCCTGAAAGCCAGCGGTCTGCAGGACGCCTATGTGCGGGTGCTGGTCTGGCGCGGTTCGGGCGAAGATATGGGCGTGGCCTCGGCCCGAAACCCGGTACGTATGGCCGTCGCGGTTTGGCCTTGGGGCGCCTATTATGGCGACGCTAAGATGCAAGGCGCCAAGCTGGACATCGCCGAATGGAAACGCCCCAGCCCCGAAACCATCCCGGTTCACGCTAAGGCGGCGGGTCTCTACATGATCTGCACCATTTCCAAGCACAAGGCCGAGGCCAAGGGCTGCTCGGACGCGCTGTTCATGGATTACAACGGCTATGTGGCCGAGGCGACCGGTGCCAACGTGTTTTTCGTCAAGGATGGCGAGGTACATACTCCGTTGGCCGATTGCTTCCTGAACGGCATCACCCGTCAGACCGTGATCCAGATGCTGAAAGACAAGGGCATCAACGTGATCGAACGTCGTATCAAGCCCGAAGAAATGGCTGATTTCGAGCAATGCTGGCTGACCGGCACAGCGGCCGAGGTCACTCCGGTGGGGCAAATCGGCGACTACACTTTCGAAGTCGGAGATCTGACCCGCGAGATCGCCGCAGATTATGAGTCGCTGGTACGCGCCTGATCTGACCAGAAACGCACAGTTAGGAACCCCCGCGTTTCGTGGGGGTTTTTCTTTGCCCGCCGTTCAAGTTCTTGTGCAGATCGTTCAACGGGCTGGACGGCAGCGCAGGCAGCGATAGGTTACGCCCATGTTGGACCTGCTCAGCGATATCCTCACCCGCCTGTCCTTGCGGGGGACATTCTATTTCCGCACGTCATTCACGCCGCCTTACGGTATCCAGGTCCCTGCCTATCAAAATGTCGCCCGGTTCCACTTTGTTCAGCGCGGCGAATTGAAGGTTTACGTCTCTAACACAGGGGAAACGCTGCGGCTCAAGCAAGGCGATTTGATCCTGATCCCGCACGGGGCCGCGCACGCGCTGCTGTGCAATGAGATCAAGCCACTGGACGCGTTGCCATTAGAGCAGGTTCTGGAGGAGGCCGGTTATCAGGGCGATGGCGTCCTGATTTACGGGGGCGAGGATAAAAGCCGCGATACTCAGCTGGTGTGCGGCCATTTCTCATTCACTGGTCCGCCGGGACGAAGGGGCGCAGGTCATATGCTGATCGACCGCTTGCCGTCGTACATTCTGATCGAAAACTACGGCGAAGAGGCCGGTGCCTGGATCGAAGCGACCCTGCGCATGATCGGGTCCGAGATCAACGGTGCCCGTATCGGGGGCGACCTGATCGCCCTGAAACTGTCCGAAGTGCTATTTGCGCAAGCCATACGCGCCCATCTGGAATACCAAAGCCCCAGCGATACCGCCTTGGCCGGGTTCGCTGATCCGCGCATCTCGCGGGCGCTGACCGCCTTTCATCAGGCCCCCGCACAGGAATGGAGTGTCGAGTCACTGGCGCGTGAGGCCGGGATGTCACGTACCGCCTTCGCGCAGTTGTTTGCCGAGAAGATGAACGCGACCCCCATGCAATATCTGACGGATTGGCGTATGCAGATCGCCTGTCACGGCCTGACTGAGAATCGCTGGAACGTGGCGGATGCGGCGGCCGAGGTTGGCTATGCGTCAGAAGCGGCCTTTTCCCGCGTGTTCAAGAAACAGATTGGCCTGTCTCCGGCAGCTTACCGATCCATGCACTGATCCGCTGGATCTTCGAACGATCTGCAATGTTTCGCGAACGATCCAGAATTAAACGTCCGACTATCCAATCTTAACTTGGTGCCATGCCAAATTAGGAAAGGAAAAAACAATGTCTGTCCGTTTTGTTACCCGCACTGTGCATGCTTATCTTGATTATCCGGTTGCTCTGGCGCTGATGGTGTTGCCTTTTGTTTTAGGGTTGGGGCAATCCAACCCAATGGCGTTGTGGCTGTCGGTAGTCACCGGTGTCGCGGCGCTTGTTCTGACCGTGCTGACCGACCACCATCTCGGCGTCTGGCGGGTTCTGCCCTATAAATTCCACCTGGCGGTTGATTTGCTTGTCGGCGTCACGTTCCTGGCCGCACCTAGCCTGTTTGGTTTTACGGGGCTGGACGCAATTTACTACTGGCTGAATGGTGCGGCGGTGGTTGCTGTGATCTCGCTTAGCGCGTCGGAACAGGGCGCAACCGCCTGAGTGTGAAATACGCCCACTTTTATGTCTGTGAGTCGCTTGTTTTAAGAACAGGCGGCTCATCCGCTCATCAAACGCATCACACCTGATCACACGGCGCTTTTGCTCTTGCAATTCCCGACTAAAATAATCAGATAAATAGCAAGGCTGGGTATGATACTATCCGGCACCGAATTTCGAGACGGTTTGCGGGCTTAGCGCGTGACTTGGTGAGAGCCCGCCGCCGCCTCGGAAACGAAACAGACTGGCATGGAAAGAGTTTGGTATGGGCGATCCGCTGGACGAAATCATGGCACGGTATGAGGCCGCAACCGCGTGCGGCTGCTGTTGTGACGACGATTTTTGCGCCTATGTCGACAAGAAAAAACCTGCCACAGATGCCAATTCATCCGACCGTTTACCTGACAGCGCCGCCAGCCAACGCGGGTCTGTCCGTTTTCTCAATGAAAATCGGGCGGTGTAACAGCCCCGGTTTGGGGCTGTTTAGACTCTGTTTTCAGAAATCCACGCCGCGCTGGGCTTTGATACCGGCTTGGAACGGGTGCTTTTCTTCGGTCATTTCGGTAACCAGATCGGCATAGTCGCGCAGCGCTTGCGGAGCGTCCCGCCCGGTCAGGAACACGCTGGTCTTTTCCGATCGTTCGTTCAGACCGCCAATCACCTGATCAACCGACAGGTATTCATAGCGCAGGGCGATGTTGATCTCATCCAGAACCACCAGATCATAATCCCCGCTGGCCATTAGCGCGCGGGCCTTGTCAAAGGCGGCATTAGCGGCAGCGATGTCACGCTCGCGGTCTTGGGTGTCCCAGGTAAAGCCCTCGCCCATCGTGTGCCAGGTGACCAGATCACGTTCTTCGAAGAAACGCCGCTCGCCGGTTTTCCACTTGCCCTTGATGAACTGGACCACGGCGACCTTCTGCCCCCAACCCAAGGCGCGGATTACCACGCCAAAAGCGGCCGAGGATTTGCCCTTGCCCTTGCCGGTATTGATTAGCACCAGCCCGCGGCCCGGATCGACCGCCTCTGAGACTTTCTTGCGGTGCTGGGCCTGCACCTTTTGCATCTTTTCCTTGTGATCCTGCGCGTCGCTCATGGGGAACCCTCATTTTGTGTCGCGCCATACCCTAGGGGAAGTTTGGCAAAGGTAAAGGTTAGGCTTTTGGGTCTGTGACGGCTCGGGCGCGTCCGCGTTCCAGACCCAGCTGATGTTCGCGCCAGATCACCACGATATTGCCGGCGATCACCAGCGCCGCACCGATCAACATCACCAGTGTTGGCAGTTCGCTGAACCAGAAATAGCCGATGACAATGGCAAACAACATCGAAGTATAGTCGTAGGGCGCCAGCATCGACGCCTGACCAAAGCGATAGGACGAGGTCACCAGAATCTGCGCTACACCGCCGATCAGCCCGGCCAGAATCAACATGGCGGCTTGCTCCCACATGGGCAGGACCCAGCCCCAGAAAACGGTCAGACCGGACAGCAAGGTCGCGGTCATCGAGAAATAAAACACAATGGCCGCCGGGTGGTCGACCTGCACCAACTGCCGGATGTGAATCTGCACAAAGGCGCGTGCAACGGTCGCCCCTAGAATGCACAGCGCGCCGATGGTGGCGGCGGCCTCCATGTTGTTGCCGCCCAGTCGGGGCCAGATCATGATCAGAACACCCAAAAGGCCAATGGCCACGGCGGCGATCCGAATCTTGCGGATGCGCTCACCCAACATGATCGCGGCCAGAATCAGGGTAAAAATCGGGGTCGCGTAACCAATTGCCGTGGCCTCGGGCAGGGGGATCAGGCCAAGGCCAGTAAAGGTCAGCCCCATTGCTGTGGTCCCCAGTACGCCGCGCCAGAAGTGACCCATGGGTTTGCGCACGACAAAGCCTTGTGCCAATTCTCCGCGTGAGATCAGCCAGATGACGATCACTGGAATGGCGAACAGTGATCGGAAAAACACCATCTCTCCCGGCGGAAAGTGATCAGACTGCGACTTGATCAGACCGGCCATCACGGTGAACAAAAACACCGCGCTCGTTTTCAGAGCGACGGCCAGCAGCGGTCGATGCGATGTTAACGGTTTTGCCATCGGCGCGAACCTGCGCCTTTGTTCGACAAAGATCAACGCGTGGAATCAGGAATTCGTCCAGTCCGCAGGCAGAGACTGGCGGATCTCGTCCGCGAAGTCCTCCAGAAAGCGGATCATCAGCTCGATGCGTTGTCGTGCAAGGGTTTTTCCGCCCTCGGTCAGCATGTCACTGGGCAGGCCCAGCAGCTTTACCTTCCAGTGATCCATCGAATAGGTCAGATCGTCCAAGGACCGATTTGCGGCAAACGGATCAGCCGGATCGTACAGCGCCCGTCCCAAAGCGCCTGAAACCGAAAAGTTCCGCGCAATGCCAATCGCGCCCAGCGCGTCCAGCCGATCCGCATCGCGTAAGATGCAGGCCTCGGGTGAGACTGGCGTGATATTGGCAGAGAAGCTGTGTGCCTCAATCGCATGCTGAATTGCGCGAACTTGGTCTGGGCTATAGCCAAGTTTGCTCAGTATAGGCTCTGATTCCTGCGCGGACCGGCGGGATGCCAGATGGCGATCCGGGTCGTCTTTGGAGAGGTTCACCAGATCATGCAGATAGCTGGCGGCCAGCAACACGGGCATGTCGGTCTGATCGTCCGCAATGGCCTGCGCGTTCACCCAAACCCGGTCCAGATGTGCCAGATCATGCGCCGGGTCGGTCTCCATCCACTGCGCGACGATGGCGCGCAGGCGCGCGCGCAGATCAGCCGATCCGTCCACGGTTCTCTCCGATCTGGCCACGGTGCAGCAGCAAGTGGTCGAGGATCACGCAGGCCATCATTGCCTCGCCCACGGGCACAGCACGGATGCCGACGCAAGGATCGTGGCGCCCTTTTGTAATGATCTCGGTTTCCTCACCGGATATAGTGATGGTTTTGCGGGTGGTCAGGATCGACGAGGTCGGCTTCACCGCAAATCGCACCACAAGATCCTGCCCAGTCGAGATACCGCCCAGAATACCGCCCGCATGGTTGGAGCTGTATTGCGGACCGTCCTGCCCCATGAAAATTTCGTCTGCGTTGGCTTCGCCGGTCAGTTCGGCAGCGGCCATACCTTCACCGATCTCAACACCTTTGACAGCGTTGATCGACATCATCGCAGCGGCCAGATCAGTGTCTAACTTGGCATATACGGGGGCGCCGATGCCGGCAGGGACGCCTCGGGCTACCACTTCAACCACTGCGCCGACCGAATTGCCGGATTTGCGCAGGTCATCCAGATAGGTCGCCCAGTCTTCGGCTGCTGCCGCGTCAGGTGTCCAAAACGGGTTCTGTTCTATTTGCGACCAGTCAAAATTGGTGCGGTCAATCTTGCGCGGCCCCATTTGCACCATATAGCCGGTGATCTGCACATTGGGAGCGATCTGTTTGATTGCTTCTCGCGCCAGCCCCCCGGCGGCCACACGCGATGCGGTTTCCCGGGCCGAACTGCGCCCGCCACCGCGGTAATCCCTGATACCGTATTTCTGCCAATAGGTGATATCGGCGTGACCCGGCCGGAACTTGTCCATGATATCGCCGTAGTCTTTTGAGCGTTGATCGGTGTTCTCGATCATCAGTTGCACGGGCGTGCCGGTGGTCTGGCCTTCAAACACGCCGGACAGGATTTTAACCTGATCAGGCTCACGTCGCTGGGTGGTGAATTTGTTCTGCCCCGGTTTGCGCTTGTCCAACCAGTGCTGAATCATCGCCTCGTCAATCGCAACGCCCGGCGGGCAGCCATCGACGGTGGCACCCAAAGCGGGCCCGTGGCTTTCGCCCCAGGTGGTGACGCGGAAGAGGTGTCCAAAGCTGTTCATCGACATGGGGCATGCTCCTTTGCGCGTCGTGATTAGCGGGCAAGGCCCGCGGCCTCAAGCGGATTTGCGGTTGGGGCCGTTTGACCCCAACCTTGTTCACATCACGCAGCTGCCGCCAACCCGGCGCGGGTCTGGGTGATTTTCAGCGCCGCCTGTGCCGCTTCGCGGCCCTTTTGCACAAAGTGGTCGCGGTAGATGGCATTGTGGTGGTCGGTTTCCTGATACTGGTGCGGGGTCAGCGATACCGATAGGACCGGAATACCTGTGTCCATCCCAGCGCGCATCAGCCCGTCAACCACGGCTTGGGCAACGAAATCGTGCCGGTATATACCGCCATCCACGACGAATGCGGCGCAGGCGACCGCGGCATAGCGCCCGGTTTGGGCCAGGTCGCGGGCCAGCAGCGGCATCTCGAACGCGCCGGGGACGTCATAAACGTCGACCTGCTCGGCGGGAATGAGGTCCAGAAACCCATCCAGCGCGCGGTCAACGATATCGGAATGCCAGTTGGCTTTGATAAAAGCATAGCGGGTGTGTGTCATCATGATCTCCTTTCGTAACAGACACGTCACCCAAGGCGATCACGAGCAAACACGCCGTATCACCGGCGTTACTTGCACGTTCTCTTTCATCCGGACTGTAACCGTCGGCTCTGGCCTCTCACCAGATCTGCTGACACCCCGGTCAACGGGGCCGCTCGCGGGCTTACGGGTCTTGGCCCGCATACCGCCGGTGGGGAATTTCGCCCCGCCCTGAGAACGGGATCGACATTGCCAAGGCCCGCGCCGTTCCGCAAGGGTGAAGGTGCTGGCAATTGACGGGTTTTGTTTCAAACCAGCTGCTGTAGGGTTTCTGAAGCCAAGGAGAATGTGAATGAAACTCTATCACAGCCCGATGTCCCCCTATGTGCGTAAGGTTATGGTTTTGCTGCATGAAACCAACCAACTTGACGATGTCGAGGTGATGACCATTGCCAATACGCCGTTGGATCCGTCCGATTCCCTGCTGGGCAAAGTGCCGTTGACCAGAATCCCCGCGTTGGAGCGGCCCGATGGCCCGACATTGTTCGACAGTCGGGTGATCTGCGACTTTCTGGATGCACGCGCCAAGGCCGGGATGTACCCCGAGGGTTCCGGGCGCTGGGACGTGCTGACACTGGAAGCGCTGGCAGACGGTATTATGGATTCAGCTTTGGCGGTCACCTATGAAGAACGTTTCCGCCCCGAGGATAAGCAGTGGGACCTTTGGAAGGATGCGCAATGGGGCAAGATCGAACGCGCCTGCGCTGCGCTGAACCAACGGTGGATGGCCCATTTGGCGGGTCCACTGGATATGGGCCAGATCGCTGTGGCCTGTGCACTGGGTTATCTGGACCTGCGGCATGATGCGCGTGGCTGGCGTAAGGGCAATGATGCCTTGGCCGCGTGGTACGCGGATTTCAGCGAACGGCCAAGCATGGTTGCCACCCGCCCGCCAGCCTAGGAAACAGGCCCCGCGCCGAGGATGGGGCGGAGCCTTTTGCATTACTGACTGCTGAAGGTGGCCAGATAGGCAGCAATGTCTTCGGCCCCTTTCTTCAGCTTCACGCTCATGTTCGGGCGTGCGGTTTCGTCATTTAGGTAATCCTGAATAAACCCAATCGGGTCTTGCGAGTAAGCGATGATATTTTCCTCGGTCCACACAAGCCCTTCGTTGCCCGCACGGATCATGTCATCAGTGAACATTCCGATGGGCAGGCGTTCGCTTCCGTAAAGATAATCAGTCTCAGATCCGGCAACACGACCTACCACACCATACAGATTCGGCCCGGTGATGCCGCCTTTGACCAAAATTTCTCCATCTTTGATGATCGCGTGGCAAGAAGAGCAGCGGTTATATAGTTTTTCACCCTTTGCCGGATCGCCAACGGCCACGGCCTGAGACGCGATGGCCAGAAAAAGGGTCAGCGTTGGTGCAAAAAGTTGTGACACGGGGTTTGACATTGAAAACGTCCTGCAGAGGTTGGAATTTCCTTGCCTTTCGTGGATTCCCGTTAAAAGTGCAATCGAATTCAGGCGTTTATAACCCGTTATAAAATATACATTTTTAACTCAGTTTTTAATTGGTCACACATTCCGGAAAAGTGGAAAATAGGGTGGCAGAATCTGGTCTGAATCTTGCCCGATGCCCGCTTTCTTGCGGGGCAAAACCCAGTTCTGCATGCCGGTTTCGCCCTCAGTATGCCTCACCCGAATCACATGGGCAGCAGGTTTGGACAGGCGGTGGGTTCCCCCGCTTAAATCTGTCCCCATCTTGAAAAAATACCCCGTCGTTGTGACATGAATGCCCTGTTGAGGCGTCCTGCGCGCCTATGACCGCTGGACGAACCGATTTCTCCCGGCTAGATAGCCGCGATGAGACGCCGCTTTGATGCGGTGCTGATGCATGTTTGCCCGCAATCGCGGGCGCCGGAATCGGAGAAAACCTCGTGTCCCACGCAGAAGACCACGAAGGCACCCGCAGAGATTTCCTCTACTACGTCGCAGGCGGCGCAGGTGTCGTTGCGACGGGTGCAGCCGTATGGCCCCTGATCAACCAAATGAACCCATCGGCAGACGTTCAGGCGCTGTCCTCGATTCGCCAGGACGTCAGCGGTGTCGAGCCGGGCACGCAGCTGACCGTCAAATGGCTGGGCAAGCCTGTATTTATCCGTCACCGTACCGGTGCTGAGATCCAAGAGGCTCAGGAACAGGACGCCGAAGGCGTAGATGCACTGCCTGATCCGCTGGCGCGCAACTTCAACCTGCCCGCCGATGCGCCCGCAACGGATGCCAACCGCGTGATGCCGTCGCCCGAAGGCGAAGCGCCCGGCGCATGGATTGTTCAGATGGGCGTTTGCACCCACCTGGGCTGTGTCCCTCTGGGCGATGCGGGTGATTTCGGTGGCTGGTTCTGCCCCTGCCACGGCTCGCACTATGACCTTGCCGGTCGTATCCGCAAAGGCCCCGCGCCTGAAAACCTGCCCGTTCCGCCCGTTGAATGGGTGGATGCGACAACCATCAAGCTCGGCTAAGGGAGACCCAGATGTCCGGAATTCCCCACGATCATTACGAGCCGAAGACAAATGGCGAGAAGTGGCTGAACAGCCGTCTGCCGATCGTCGGCCTGCTGTATGACACCCTTATGATCCCAACGCCCAAGAACCTGAACTGGTGGTGGATCTGGGGCATCGTCCTGGCGTTCTGCCTGGCGCTGCAAATTGTCACCGGTATCGTTCTGGTGATGCACTACACCCCGCATGTCGATCTGGCCTTTGCCAGCATCGAACACATCATGCGCAATGTGAATGGCGGCTACATGCTGCGCTACCTACACATGAATGGCGCATCGCTGTTCTTTGTTGCGGTATACATCCACATCTTCCGTGGCCTGTTCTACGGCTCGTACAAAGCCCCGCGTGAGATCACGTGGATCATTGGGATGCTGATTTACCTGATGATGATGGGCACCGCCTTCATGGGCTACGTTCTGCCTTGGGGTCAGATGTCCTTCTGGGGTGCGACCGTGATCACTGGCCTGTTTGGCGCGATCCCGTTCGTGGGTGATGCGATCCAGACCTGGCTGCTGGGCGGACCCGCGGTGGACAATGCCACGCTGAACCGCTTCTTCTCGCTGCACTACCTGCTGCCGTTCGTGATTGCAGCGCTGGTCATCGTGCACATCTGGGCCTTCCACACCACCGGCAACAACAACCCCACAGGTGTTGAGGTTCGTCGCGGTTCGAAAGCCGAAGCCGAGAAAGACACGCTGCCGTTCTGGCCGTACTTCGTGATCAAAGATCTGTTCGCACTGGCTGTGATCCTGGTTGTGTTCTGGGCGGTCGTCGGTTTCATGCCGAACTATCTGGGCCACCCGGACAACTATATCGAAGCCAACCCGCTGGTGACGCCTGCGCACATCGTGCCCGAATGGTACTTCCTGCCGTTCTACGCGATCCTGCGTGCCTTCACTGGTGAGGTCTGGGTCGTGCAGTTCGCCAGCTTCATCACCGGCGGCATTGTTGACGCCAAATTCTTTGGTGTGATCGCGATGTTCGGTGCGATTCTGGCCATGGCGCTGGCGCCCTGGCTGGACACGTCGACTGTGCGTTCGGGCAAATACCGCCCGCTGTTCAAATGGTGGTTCTACCTGCTGATCATCGATTTCTTTGCCCTGATGTGGCTGGGTGCGATGCCCGCGGAAGAGCCCTATGCGACCTTCTCGCTGATCGCGTCCGCCTACTGGTTCGCCTATTTCTTCGTGATCCTGCCGATCCTTGGCGTGATCGAGAAACCTCTGGCCCAGCCCGAGACCATCGAAGAAGACTTCAACGCGCATTATGGCAAGGCTGACGCCGACGCCACGCCGGCCGAGTAAGAAGAGGGACCGGAAACATGTTCAAGAAACTTGCAATCGGTGCCGCGTTTGCTCTCGCCCTTGCTCCTGCTGCGTCCTACGCGGCAGGCGGCGGCGAACAGCATATCGAGGACTTCCACTTCTCGTTCGAGGGGCCGTTTGGCACCTGGGATCAGAACCAGCTGCAGCGCGGTCTTCAAGTCTATACCGAGGTTTGCGCGGCTTGCCACGGCCTGAGATACGTGCCCCTGCGCGACCTTGAAGCGCTGGGCTATTCGGAAGAAGAAGTCATCGCCTATGCGGCGGGCAACTTCGAAGTGTTCGACCCCGAGCTGGACGATTTCCGTCCGGCCATTCCGACCGATCACTTCCCGGCAAATGACGGCGTTGGCGCACCGGACCTGAGCCTGATGGCCAAGGCCCGTGCGGGCTTCCACGGTCCTTACGGTCTGGGCATCAACCAGTTCTTCAAAGGCATGGGTGGCGCGGAATACATCGCCTCGCTGCTGGATGGCTATACCGGCCATGAAAAAGAAGAGGCCGGCACGATCCTGTACGAAAACACCGCTTTCCCAGGCGGCTGGATTTCGATGGCACCGCCCCTGGCCGAAGATCAGGTGGAATTCGCTGATGGTCACCCGGCCACGGTCGAAGCCTTGTCCGAAGACATCGCGGCCTTCCTGATGTGGACAGCCGAGCCGAAGATGATGGAGCGTAAGTACTCCGGCTTCGTCGGTGTGATCTTCCTGTCGCTGTTGTCGGTGCTGTTGTACCTGGTCAACAAACGCCTGTGGGCAGGCGTGAAAGGCAAGAAGTCCGTCTGATCGGATTTTGCTTCTGAATGTTACGAGGCCCGGTGTTCGACACCGGGCCTTTTTTGTTCGGCAGGCTGCCGGTGTTATACTCGCCTCGTCCTTTGTTGTTTCTGGGGCAGCACATTTTCAGCGCATTACATTTGGGAGAACGAATTATGGACACGCAGAGCAATGTCGAAAAGATGCGGAAAGCCTTTGCAGAATGGAACGATTGCAAGGCGTCAGATATCGGTATGTGGGAAAAATACACGACCGAGGATCTGTGCATGCGTTCGCTGGGCCGGGGCCAATACGGGCTGGATTTTAGCTGTGGGCGCGATGGTCGGGCCGAGATGCAGGAATATCTGGAAGATCTGACTGCCGCATTCGAGATGCAGCATTGGACCCTGAAAGACACCATTGAACAGGATGACCGTGTTGTCGGCATCGGCGCCTGTGCCTGGACGCATAAAGGCACTGGCAAGACGGTAGAGACGCCGATTTTGATCATTTGCCGGTTTCGCGACGGGCTGGTCTGTGAATACGAGGAATTCTATGACACCGCAGCGGTGTCTGCGGTCACCACCTAAGCAGCTTTACCTCAGGCAGTCAGCTGTGTGTCTGAGCGCCCTAGCACTTTGGCCGTCACGATCTGTCCTTCGGTATGCGGGGTGTTGAACGCGACCTCGGTGAACTGCTCGGTGCGGCCCATATGCGGGTTTTCCATCAGGATGTGATGGGTCTTGCCGATCTGTTCGTTCAGGTGCTTTGCGACCTGTGCTTCACCCGCCGCGCGCAGCCGGGCGGCACGGTCCTTGATGATGTTGCCGTTGATCTGCTGCGGTATCCGAGCCGCTGGGGTGCCGTCGCGCTTGGAATAGGGAAAGACGTGCAGCCAAGTCAGATCACAGTCAGTGACCAGTTTCAGAGAATTCTCGAAATGCGCCTCGGTCTCAGTCGGGAAGCCAGCGATGATGTCGGCACCAAAGGTCATCTCAGGCCGCAGCTTGCGGGCCTCTTCAGTAAAGCGGATGGCATCGTCACGCAAATGGCGGCGCTTCATCCGTTTCAGGATCAGGTCATCCCCGTGCTGTAGCGACAGGTGCAGATGCGGCATCAGGCGTGGTTCGGTTGCGATGGCCTGCATCAGGTTCTCGTCCACTTCGATCGAGTCGATGGAACTGATCCTCAGCCGCGGCAGGTCAGGCACCAGTTTCAGGATGCGCATGACCAAATCGCCCAGCTTGGGCTCTGCGGGCAGGTCAGCGCCCCAAGAGGTCAGGTCAACGCCGGTCAGTACAACCTCGTTATAGCCCCGGTCCACCAGCCGCTTGATCTGATCCACCACCACGCCCGCAGGGACGCTGCGCGAGTTGCCGCGGCCATAAGGAATGATGCAGAAGGTGCAGCGATGGTCACAGCCATTCTGGACCTGCACATAAGCGCGCGAGCGGGTGCCGAACCCATCAATCAGATGTCCCGCCGTCTCAGTCACCGACATGATGTCATCGACCTGCACAGCCTCAGTCTCACCGATGAAATCCGCGGCCATGCCTTTCCAGGTGTCGGGCTGCATCTTTTCGGTGTTGCCAATCACCGCATCGACCTCCTCCATCCGGGAAAAGGTCTCGGGTTCGGTTTGCGCAGCACATCCAGTCACGATCAGCCGTGCGTCGGGGTTCTCCCGCCGCAGTTTGCGAATCTCTTGCCGGGCCTTGCGCACGGCCTCGGCAGTTACAGCGCAGGTATTCACCACCACCGCGTCGGTCAGACCGGCTTGCTGCGACAGTTCTTTCATCGCCTCAGTCTCATAGGCGTTCAGGCGACAGCCTAGCGTGGTGAATTTGGGAGCGCTCATTCCAGAGATTCCAGAAATTCCGGGGTCAGAGTGCCCGAGAGCACATGGCAGGTGGGGCCGGTCATCCAGACGCCATCTTCGCGCCAGTCGACCCAAATGGTGCCACCGTCCAGATCAATCTGCACCTTGCGACCAGTCAGGCCAAGACGGGCAGCAGCCACAGCCGTCGCGCAGGAGGACGAGCCAGAAGCCAACGTGATTCCCACGCCCCGCTCCCAAACACGCATGCGGATGTGGTCCGGTTCTATGACTTGCGCCACCTGCACGTTGGTGCGCTCAGGGTACAGCGGGTGATACTCGTACCGCGCGCCAAATTCTTCTAGGGGAATCGCCTCGGCGTTTTCGACAAAGAACGTGCAATGGGGATTACCCATGCCGGTCGCGGTCGGAGTGCCCTCGATCGGTAACTCCAGGGTATCGACCTCTTCGGCCAGCGGAATCTCGTGCCAGTCCAGCTGCGGTTGCCCCATGTTCACCGAGGTCATGCCGTCCCCGGCATCGCAGGCAAAAAGCGTGCCGCGTTCGGTGGTCAGCGTCAGTTCCGATTTGCCGCTTTCTTCCATCAGGAAACGGGCGATACAGCGCGTGGCGTTCCCGCATGCCGCTGAGGTCGACCCGTCGGCGTTATAAAACACCAGATGCGCATCTGCGTTACCGTTTTCTATCACGGCCAGCTGGTCGAAACCCACGCCGAACTGTCGGTGCCCGATTCCCCTAGCAAGCGCAGGCGAAATCTCAACACCTTGCGCGCGCGCATCTACAATGACAAAGTCATTGCCAAGCCCGTGCATCTTCATGAAGGGCAAACCAGAGGTCATCATTCGTTGCATGGCGCGCATATAACCACGCGTTTGAAAGGAATCCACCCTGCGATGCAGATTCCTGAAAAAAGGGGTTGACCCCCCCGCGTCACCTCCCTAATTAGGCCGCCTATCGGGACGCCGGAAACAAGTTAAGTGACGGTGAAACGAGGTGCAAAATAAGGGCTTGAACCCAGTCGGGAAAATACCTTAGAGAGCGCCACGGATCGAACAGATCCAACAAAAGAGTGGGCCGTTAGCTCAGTTGGTAGAGCAACTGACTTTTAATCAGTGGGTCGCAGGTTCGAATCCTGCACGGCTCACCACTTTTTTAATAAAAGCAAGATTTGTCGTGGAGCAGAAGCTGACGTTACCACGAGGTTTGTTTGCACCCCTTCCCCGATAGCTATTCACGTGTGAGTGTGCTTGCGAACAAGAAATTTAAGCCGATCAGACCTGAAGTGGGCGCAGGTCCGACATGTAAGTCTGTTCGTGCCAGTGAGTGGACTGCGCGATGACAAATAGGACTGCCTGCAACTGCCCCAGTGACATCAACTAGAGCAGCACGCTGTTGCCCTTGACCCGGCAATAGGGTTGAACGGGTCGAAAATCGCACTTTATCACAAAGATGTCCGCAACCCTTTCGCGCCCCAGCGGTCTTGGATAAGACGGACATAGCGCTGTCAGAACCTCTGCCTGCGTGAAACAATTGGGAGCGTATTCATGAAGTTTCGCCCTTTGGCCCTTGCTGCCATCGTTAGCACGCTGCCCTTTGCGGCTCAGGCCCAAACGGCGAAGGATGCGCCGGGGTTGGTGGTCGAGCTGAACGCGACTGAAGATGTCGAAGGCGCCTGCCGTTTGACCTTTCTGGTCGAAAACGAAACTGCAACGGCGATCGACACTGCCAATTATCAGGTGGTGATTTTCGATGCCGCTGGTGTGTTCGAACGCTTTACCCTTTTTGGATTTCGGGACCTGCCAGCGGAACGCCCCCGCGTGCGTCAGTTTGATGTACGCGACATCGCCTGTGAAAAACTTGGGCGGGTTCTGATCAATGGGCTAAGCGGCTGTACCGTCGACGGTGCTGACAGCGAAATCTGCGACAAGACACCAACCTTGCGCAGCCGTACTGAAGTGGAGCTTTTGGGATGAGTATTCTTGACGCCCTGCGCGAAATTCTGGCCCTGGGCGGGCCGGTTGTGGCCATCCTGATCGCCATGTCGGTGGTGACGCTGGCGGTGACGCTTTACAAGCTTTGGCAATTCGCCGCGTCGGGCGTTGGTCGGCACCGGGTGCTGTCGCAGGCGCTGGACGCTTGGGATGCCGGTGACAAGCAAGCCGCCCGCGCGCGACTGGCCAAAAGCAACAGCTATCTTGCGCCGCTGGTCGGCGTGGCGATGGATGCGCCGGACGCACCCGGTCTGGATCAACGGTTGGATGCCGAGGCGGGGCTGGCGCTGGCCGGGCTTGAACGTGGTTTCCGTCTTCTGGACACGGTGGCGCAGCTGGCGCCGCTGTTGGGTCTGTTTGGTACGGTTCTGGGCATGATCGAAGCGTTCCGCAGTCTGCAAACCGCCGGGTCCTCGGTTGATCCGTCGCTGTTGGCGGGTGGTATCTGGGTGGCGCTGGTGACCACTGCGGTGGGCCTGGCGGTGGCGATGCCGACCTCGATGGTGCTGTCGTGGTTCGAAAGCCGCACCGCACGGGAACGGGTGTTCGCCGATAAGGCGCTGCGCACCGTACTGGTGCCGGGGCAGGCCATCCCGCTGGCCGAGGACGCACAGAGCATGGCGTCCACGCCCGGACATGCGTAACCTCGCACCCTTTGTCAGGCGACCACTGGCGATGACACCGCTCATCGACGTGATCTTTCTGTTGCTGCTGTTTTTCATGCTGACCTCGACCTTTTCCAAATATGGCGAGATCGAGCTGAGCGCCGCCACAGCGGGCAACCCGACCGCGGACACACCTCAAGATCGCGCCTTTGTGCAGCTGGGAGAAGAAAGGCTGGTTCTGAACGGTACTCCGGTCACGCTTGCGGACCTGACCACACAGGTGACGACCGGGCAGGTGCTGGTCAGTTTGGACCCTGACACGACGGCGCAGCGGCTGGTGGACCTGCTGGTTTTGCTACGCGGGCGCGAGGGCCTCAGCGTTCTGGTGCTGGAATGATCCGTCCTGGCCGCCCCCGCCGCAAACGCGACTCGACCATTGCGCTGATCAATGTCGTGTTCCTGATGCTGATCTTCTTTCTGATCGCGGGAACGGTGGCCACGCCGCTGGATCCTGATCTGAATCTGGTCGACACGTCCGAGTTGGAAGGCCGCGAACCGCCCGATGCGCTGGTGTTGCACCGGGACGGAACGCTCAGCTTTCGCGGCGCGCCGATGGACCCCGAAACCTATATGACAGGGCGCGACCCCGGACCGGTACGTATCGTCCCGGATCGCGAGGCGCCGGGCGCTCGGCTGATGGAAGTGACGGCTGAACTGCGGCGACTGGGCGCCGTATCCGTGTTTGTCGTGACCGAAAAGGCTCTGGAATGATCCGGGGGTCGGTGGTCATTGCGGTTCTGGCCGCGCTTCTGTCGCTGCTGCTGCATCTGACGGGGCTAAGCCTGACCGCACCCAGACTGACCGGACAATCAGGTGACACTGATACACCCGACAGGGTCGAACTGGGCAACAGTTTCGAAGATCTGGTTGAAGCCGTCGCTGAACCTGTGGAGCCCGAACCGGAGGAAACGCCTGAACCTCCGGTCGAAGACCCGCCCGAAACTGCCGAGATTCCAACCAGCGAAGTGCATGTGGCCTCGGACGATCCCCAACAAACCTTTGCGCCCGATACGGGCACCTCAGAAGTGTTGCAGCCCGTTTCCCCCGAACCGGTCGAGTCGGAAGCCCCCGAACCCCAAGAGACCACGAATGGCGACCAGAGCGCCAGTGACGAGGTGGAAGAAACTCCGGACGTAGAAACTGCCGAGGTTGTCGAAGCCCCAGAAAGCAACCCCGAGGTGACCGAGCCGATTACTGAGGCCGCGGCACCTGAACCGATTGAGGCCGAGCAGCTTGCCGCGCTGCCGGACCCGTCGGAAGACGTATTGCCATCAGTCGCGCCGGATATCCCCACCGAAAGCGAGGCGGTCGAGCCCGATATTCCCGCAGCCCAAGCCGAATCCGCACCGCAGGCAGAGGAAAGCAGCGAAGGATCAGAGCTGGCTGTGGCCTCTTCGATCCGCCCACAACTGCCGGATCGTCGCCCACAGTCTGAACCGCGGGACGTGTTGCGTAGCGTGCGGGATTTCAGCAACCTCCGGTATCCATCGCGCGAAATTGAATCCCCCCTGACCACATACGCTCGCCGGGGTGTCGACAGGTTTACTTCGGGCAATAGCGGCAGGCGCTCAGGCGGGCGAGGGCCCGGAAATTCTGACCGGACGAATTATGCCGGAGAGGTTCTGGTTCACCTGAACCGCGCGCCGATCGTCTATACAGCAGCGCGGGGCTTTGCGAGGGTGTTTTTCGTGATCAAGCCGGACGGAACCCTGGATTATGTCGAAGTGGTGGATACCAACGGCACACCGGATCTTGAACGGGCAGCCAAGGCACAGGTGGCAGCGGCCTCACCCTTTCCGAAACCGCCCGGAGGTGTCAGCCGGTCGCTGTCTTTTGTCTATTACGGCAACTGATCTGCCAAAGAGCTTGGCAGGCTGAGCAGGTATATTCGAAAGCGTTGGATTTTGCCGATCAGCGTGGCCGTAAGGCGTTGGCATGAGTATCGAAAACACCATTTACGGCTATTGGGTCAGTCTCTTTAAATTAAAGAGGTCGCGGCCTTTTTCTGCGATCAACTTTTTGTAACGGCTTCTGGAAGCTATGCTAATTATCTAAAAATAAACAATAAAAAAAGTTTATCTGATTTCACCTGTGCAAAGTTGCAACGCAAGCCGAGGGCAAGACGTTCGAATGTCCGCGGGCCCTGTTGAGCATGCCCGCGATTTGTTCGACTAGGCGCTCAGCCACACTTTGTAGCCAAACTCCTCTCACTCTCGTGGACTTATCATGAAACAACTTCTTTTTGCGTCGACCGCAACAATTGCAACCGCAGGCATCGCAGCGGCCGAATCCGGCATCAACCTCAGCGGCTATGGCCGTTTTGGTATTGGTTACCTTGAGGACCGTCAGAACACGACACTGACCACCACCACAGCCAATGGTACGGTAAACCAATTCACGGCAGATTCTGACGAGGCCATCCTGATCTCACGTTTCCGTCTGAATATTGACGGTTTCACGGAAACTGACGGTGGCGTTCGGTTTGAAGGTCGTGTTCGTCTGCAGGCCGACGAAGACTCCGACACTGGTGAAGCCAACAACGCCGGTCTGAACGGCGCGCGGTTCTCTGTTATCTATGGTGGCTTACGTGTTGACGCCGGCAACGTGGCCGGTTCATTCGACAACCTGGATGACTATTTTGGCACCGAGCCCGGCCTGGAAGAGTTTCTGGGTCAGTATTCGGGCGTGAACTACTCGTTCCTCGAGTATGAATCGACCGGTTCGGGCGACAATGCCGTGTTCTTCCAGTACACCGTTGGTGATTTTGCTGTTTCGGCGTCCTACGACCAGAACACCATCTTTGCAAACAATGGCACTGGCGCAACCACGGACCGTGACCGCTGGGACGTAAGTGCGGCTTATACTTTCAACAACATCACCGCCTCGCTTGTTTATGGTGAAACCGATGAAGGTGATGGTGTCGAAAAGGAAAGCCTGACCGTCTTCACTTTGGGTGCCGAATTCAATGACTTCTACGGAACGCTGTTCCTGGCGGACGACGATGTGGCCGATGATGATGAAAACGGCGCTGCTTACGGTTTCTCGGTCGCCTATAACCTGGGTGCAGCGACCACGTTGCAGCTGGTCTATGGTGACGGATCGGCCGATAATGACACGCGCAACATCGGTGTGGGCGCCATCTATGATCTGGGTGCGGGCGCTACACTGCGTGGTGCCGTTGGCGAAGTTAAAGACGGTGACGACGACGGCCGGATTCAGGCCGACTTTGGTGTCTGGTTCAACTTCTAAAGTGACCTGATTGACCTAAGTTCAAGGGCGGGCCTTTGGGTTCGCCCTTTTGGGTGGCTTACTGTTTTTCAAAGAACAGGATGACCTCGCCCAGCCGTACGCCATATCGCGAAACATAGGCGCGGTTCAGCAGACGATCATCACTTAGCAGCCACATCCAGTCGTCAAAATTGACCCGCATGGTGCCGTCCTTGACCGGCAGATCGATCTTGTATGTCCAGTTGAAGGTATCACCACGCTCGACCCCGCTGGCAGCGCCCAGAACGCCAGGCGCAGTTCCGGTCCAGGTGTCCTGACCGGTTTTGATCAGGGTCCAGATGCGTTGTTCGGTGGCGCCGTCGTCATAGACGAAATCCTCGATCAGGGTCAGGGTTTCACCATCCCAGGTGCCTTGGATATCCACCGTAAATCGGCGGGGGACATTGCCCAGAACATCCTGAAACTGACCATAGGCTACGGTTTTGCCTTCAAAGAACTCCTCAAGGTTCAACTGCCGGTCGGACAGAAAGCTTTTAGGTAGGCGCGGCTTGGCGGAACAGGCGGTCAGCGCGGCAAGCCCCGCGATGGCAAGGGCCGCGATCAGGATGCGGCGGGGCGTCATTGCAAGGTCCTCGTTTCTACCGCGGTGTCATAGCCATTTGAACCGCTGACATGCGCAGCTTTAGCTTCGGGCGCGGGGCGCATGGTGGCGACCAGTTCAGCGACCTTGATGCCGAATTTGCGCATCTCGGACCGGTTCATGATCACACCGTTCTCGGTCAGGTACATCCAATCGGTAACGTCCAGTGTGTGCCCGCCCGCGTCTTGGGGTAGGATGATCCGATAAGTCAGCTTCACGGTCGATCCCGAAATTGTGCCGTGACCCTCACCGACGATATCTTCTGCCGTCGCGGTAAACGTGTCGCCCGTGCCCAGCGTCAGATGCCATTTGCGGGTCATCTTCTTGCCGTTGGAATAGGTGAAATACTCGGTCAGCGTGCCGGTGTTGCCATCCCATTTCCCCACCATACGGGCGACAAAGCTGTTCGACATCTTCCCATTGGGGCCATAAATCAGCCCTTCGGACAGGATTTCGCCGTTCAGGACTTCTTTCATTTTAAAGGCAGGCCCGGTGCCGCTGTAATCGGCAGGGGATTGCGAGCGAAAGCTTAGGAACCGGCGCTGAGCTGCGACTAGAACAAGGATGGCAAGCAGTAGGATAGCTACGATAGTCATTTGGCTGAGACCTCAGAAGGCAACGTCAGGACCAGCCCAAACGCGCCGAGTTTCAGGATGCAGGGCAGCACGGCATAGGCGAGGGTGAGCGTCCGCAACGCCTCGGCCGAGTTTGCCTGTCCTGGGGTGAACCCGCTGCGTTCCAGCAGCGGCAGAGTGAAAAAGGCAGCGAGCGCGAGGCCCAGCTTGCCAGCGAATGACCAGATGCCAAATGCGGCGGATGCGTTCAGCCCCGCCCGCGTCAGCGCGACTGAGAACATCGCGGGCAGCACCACCATATCCGCCCCCAGTGCCGCGCCCGAAGCCAGGCAGATTGCGGCGAACCCGGTCAGATTACCGGCGGACAACAAAGCTGCGCCAATAAACCCCGCGATCGACAGGGGCATGGCGATGATCAGTGTTCGTTTCGGGCCAATCCGGTTAGCCAGCTTTGCCCAAAGCGGAACGCTGGCCCCGGCGCTGAGGAAGAACAGGATCAGCAGTGGTCCGGCTTTTCCCGGCAATTGCAGGCGATCTTCGACAAAGAACAAAAACAGGGTCGAAGTGATGGCCACTGGTAGGCTGTTGACCAGCGCCAGCAGCAGCAATCGCAGCGCACCAGCTTGTGCGAGCCCATTGAACGACAGGCCGTCGCCAGTAATCGGGGGTCGGCGCCAGATTGGGATCGTCAGGGTCAGGGTGAAGATCGCGATCAGGCCCAGAAACAGGCCAAAGGCGGGATAGCCCTGCGCGCTGGCTCCGAATCCTACGAACAAGGCTGGGGCGCTGGCTGCAAGGATGACGCCTGTCAACTGCCCGCCTTCGCGCCATGCGGCCATTCTTATTAACTCTTTCGGCTCTGGCTGTATGGCAAGCGTCGCGCTGCGACCGTAAAGCAGGATGGTGCCCAAGCTGTAGGCTGAGAACAGTAAGATTAAAACAGAGACTAATAAGGCAATATTTGTTCCCGGCGGCAGTCCAAACAGCATTGGAAACCCGATCGCCAAACCAATCGCAGCGGTCGCAGCAAACAGCAGTTGCGCGTTTGGCCAGCGGTCTATGGCCCAACCAATCAGCGGATCCTGCACCAGATCGATTAACCGGATCACCAGCAGAACGGTGCCGATCACACCCAACCCGATACCAAGATTGACGGCAGCAAATCGCGGCAGATGGATATATAGCGGTATCCCCGCCGCAGCGAGCATCAGCGCATACAGACTGACACGCGGGTACAGCATCATCCGCCCTTCAATTGTCGGGTGAAACTGCCCGATCGGGTGTTGTCGCCCAGAAAAATGGACATAAAGGCGCTTTTGGCGCCGGGATAGGACAGGGTACAGGTCTTTTGGCCGTTTCGCCAAAATCCAACTTTGTTCGGGCCTTCCGAAATTGCAATATAGTTGTCGCCCTTGCTAACCGCCTGAAAACACTTCTGTAACTGGGCCTGCGTCGGGGCAGGGTTTCCTTGTCGAGCCATCTCATCCAACGTCGATTCAACCAGTGCTTTCTGTTTCAGGGATTTGCGATAGGTCAGCTGCAATGCAAAGTCCTGCGTCCAATTGAGCGTGCTGCCTTGCGGCGTATACAGCTTGGCTTCGTAGATCGGCATGCCCAAAAACCGGAAGGTTGCGCTGCCTCTGAGTTGCGCATCAGTCAGCGTCTGGGTGATCGGTGACGCGGCCAACCCGCCCGGGGCCAGCACGATCACAGAAAACAGTGCAGCGCGGCAGGTATCAGAGATCAGCCGAGGCAGGGATGACCGGGTCTTGTGCAGGAATGCCATTGTCAGCTCCGAGTTTGTGCGGGGTGCCGTTAAGGCGCTCAACAAAATGCATCGCGCTGGCAATCCCGTCTTCGTGAAAGCCATGCCGGTTGTAAGCCCCGGCAAACCAGGTTCGGTTCTGTCCCTGCATCTCGCGGATTTGCCCCTGAGCTTTCAGGGCCGCTTTGTCGAACACCGGATGGGCAAACTCGACCTTGTCATAGATTTTACCCGCGGGAATTTCCGAAGATGCGTTCAGCGTCACAAACAGCGGATCGCTGTCTGGAATATTCTGCAGTCGGTTCATCCAGTAAGTCACGCCGACATTCCCCGCTTGCGAACGGTAGGTCCAGCTGGACCAGCACGCGCGGCGGCGCGGCATCTGGCTTGGGTCACAGTGCAGGATAGCCGTGTTCGGTTGGTAACGAATAGAGCCTAAAGCAGCTCTTTCCGCATCTGTTGCGGTCTCGCCCAGAATGGCAAGGGACTGATCGGAATGGGTGGCCAATATGATTTCGTCGAACAGATCAACCTGACCCTGGCTGTGGACAGTCACACCGGCATCGCCGCGTTGAATATGCTCAACCGGGCAGGCCAGACGGATTTCACACCCGCGCTCACGTAACGCGGCATCGATGCGGCGGACATATTCGATGCTGCCGCCCTTGACAGTGTACCATTGATGCTGATTGGCGCGACCACTGGCCAGCAGGGCATGGTTGCGGAAGAATTGTACCAGCGAACGGGCTGGGAACTGATCCACAAACTCCACCGGAGTGGACCAGATCGCGCCGCACATCGGCATCAGGTAATTGTGGCGGAACCAATGGCCTAGGCGCAGTTGATCGACCAGCTCTCCGATCGTGGTGTCATCGTCACGTGCGGCTTCGGGGGCTTCTTTGCCAAAGCGCAGGATGTCCGCGATCATCTTATAATAGGCAGGCCGCGCGAGGTTGCGTTTCTGCGCCGTCAGGGTGCGCAGGTTGTTCAGACCGTATTCAATGCGGCCGTTGTCGATGGTGGCACCAAAGCTCATCTCGGATTTGATGACGGGCACGTTCAGCTCATCGAACAGGCGCGTCAGATAGGGGTAGGTGGCATAATTGAAGACGATGAAACCGGTATCGACAGGTTGGTCGCCGTTTTTGCCTGCCATGACGGTTCGGGCATGGCCGCCCAGCCGGGGTTCGGCCTCGAACACGGTCACGTCGTTGTTTTTTGACAAATAGTAAGCGGCCGACAGACCTGAGATACCTGCACCTACTACCGCGATTTTCTTGCGTACGCCTCGGGTTTCGTCGAACATGCCATCCTCTTTGTGCGACATTTTACAATAGGATACGCAGGAAATGCCGGGGTGGATCAATCGGATTAGAAGTTTTTCGCAAAAGCACTATGTTGTCACGTCTGGAGTTTTGATCCAGTGCGTCGCTCTGGCCGTAAAGTCAAAGACGCAACTGTATTGGCCAAGGCATGAGCAGCTTTGAAGGAAAAACCTATTGGATCGTTGGCGCCAGCGAAGGGCTGGGCCGGGCTTTGGCCGAGGCGCTGAGCCGTCAGGGCGCACATCTGATCCTGTCTGCCCGCAATACCGAGCGTCTAACCGAGATTTGTTCTGCCCTGCCAAATGCGCAAGCTGTTCCGTGCGACGTGACAGATTTGGACGCTGTACGTCGTGCCGCGGTCGAGGCCGGAGAGGTGGACGGGTTGGTCTATAACGCCGGATCCTATGAACCGATGCGCTCTGCCGATTGGAATTCCGAGGCCGTGCTGGCGATGACGGATGTTAATTATACGGGTGCCCTGCGGGTTCTGGGTGAGGTTGTACGCAGGTTCGTACGTAGGGGGCGCGGGGATATCACGCTGATTGGGTCTTTGTCGGGGTATCGGGGTTTACCCGCGGCGGTGGGGTACGCGGCCAGCAAGGCAGCACTTGTTTCGTTGGCCGAGACCATGCGGTTCGACCTGGCGGGCACAGGGGTGACGGTGCGCATCGTCAATCCGGGCTTTATCAAGACCCGCCTGACCGAGAAGAACACTTTCAAGATGCCGATGCTGATGACGCCCGAGGATGCAGCGGACCGGGTGGTCAAAGCGATGTCACGTCGCCGATTCCGTACTGATTTTCCAGCACCATTTTCCTGGCTGGTGCGTCTGATCGACTATTTGCCTGATTGGCTGGTTTATCGTGGAAAATAGACTCTAACAAAACTGTCCCTGGCAAAACCAGCCTGCCGACATGGTGCCGCCGTGGCCGTAAAACAGCCATAGCCGTTCCCCTTGCTCGGTCACCACCACCCAGTAATCGCGCACGCCGCTGCGCCAGTTGGGATCGTCCAGCCACCATTCCGGCGCAATGCGTTCCGGGCCCGTGGCTTGTGCCAGTTGCCAGTCGCGCCCACGCCAGCGAAAGGCGCTGGGCACGTCCGGGGTTTCCGGCGCCATCACCGGTTCGGGTTGCCATATCTGCAAGGGGCGGGGACGCGGAGGGGCAGGCCAGTCATGCGCCGGTTCCGACCAGGCTGCGGCCAGCGTCTGCGCCGTCTTCTCGGGGATATGTGAGGCCGCCGGGTGCCGCCGCGTGATCGCCTCCAGCCCCACGCGTGCGCCCAGCTTACCGATCAGGTCGTCGACGGCGGTGTTGCCCTCAAGCCGATCCCGCACGGCGCGGCGGGCCTCGGCATGGCCCGCCATGGTGCGGGCGTGGATAGGCTCGGTCTGGACCGCCACAAGCCGCAGCATGTCGATGCCATAACCCGCATCAATCTTGTCGACTTTCATCTCTAACAAAGGGCGAATACGATATTTGTCAAAGGTCGGACGGGCGAGACCGACTTCGACAATCTCAGCGGCCTGATCGGCGCGATGTGCCTCAAGCCGCAGGGTGCGAACGCCGCGGCCTTTCTCCTCCAGTTTTGCACAAAGCGTGGGCAGTATCCGATCAATGGCGGCCATGACGTCTTCGATCAGACCGATTGGGTTGGGCAGGGTCATCCGCACCGCAAAGCGATGCGGCGGACGGGCGGGCGAGACCGGTTCGGGCGCGCTGCCCATCGCCTGATCCAGCCGCAGCACCAGACCCCGCCCGAACCGTCGCGCCAAACTGGCACGCGGCTGGCCCAACAGATCGCCGATCCGGCGCAGGCCCAGCCGGTTCAACTGCGCCACGGTCTGATCCTCCAACCGCAGCGCCGCGATGGGCAGGGGGCTGAGCGCGCCATAGGATTGTCCCGGCGCTGCAATCCGCGCGCCACCACCCAAGGCCATCACCTGCGGCGCGGCGCCACCTTTGGTCCAGTGCCGCCGTTTGGTGGCGCGGGCACGGGTGGCACGGGCCTCTTGGCTGATGGCGTCGCCGTTGCGGTCGGACGTGGCTTCTTGCCCGGCGTATCGCGCCAACGCCCAGGCCGCGCCCAGCGTGTCGGCGATGCCCATCTGTACGCTCAGGCCCATATCGGCGCAGTCGACCTCAAGTACGCTCAGCAACGCCTCTTCGCCGCCGAACAGATGGGCGCAGCCCGACAGGTCGACAATCAGCCCGTCCGGTGATTCTTCGGCTACCCAGGGGCTGAATTTGCCTGCCCAGCGGCGCAAAGCGGTTAGAAACGCGGTCTCGGCGGGGGTATTGCGAGGGCGCGTCACAAGATTCGCGCACATGGCATGGGCATCGCGCACCGGCTGACCCACGCGCAACCCGGCGGCCTGAGCCTGTGCATTCAGCGAGGTGACAACCTGCATGTTCGCCTGCTCGGCCACCACGGCCAAAGGCCCATCCTGCAGGCCCCGCGCAGCGCGGACGAGCCGTTCAGCCCCCAGACGGGGAAACCAGAGTGAGAGTATTCGTCGTTTGGGCATCGGCAGACATCAAAATGTTCCCATTTTGTTCTTATCGTAGAATCATGCCCCGAGTCCACGCCTACCCGCAGGTCAGACGCTGAATGATCCCGGCGTCATTGACGAACACGTTCAACCGGTCGATGCGGTAATCCTGCGTGGCCAAATCATCCGGCCCTAACACACGCGCGCGTTCAGGCAGCCGGCCCTGAATGGTCGAAACCGGCTGACCAATGGAATCGCCAAAGGGTTCACCCTCGCAAAAGGCCAGATCGACCGGTGCGGCTTCGGGTGCAAGGCGGGCGTCTTCCGGTGCGGGTGGCGTTTCGGCGCAAGCGGCCAGCAAGATCAAAATCGGAATAAATCGGCGCATTGGCGTTCCTCTTTGCGGCAATGTCGTTTCTGCAATATCAAATCATTAGCCGATCTGTCACCAAAGCGCAGTTGAAAACCCTCTGCGATTGACGCAGGGTCGGGGCAAAGAAGACAGGGAGACAACGATATGCGTACCCGTGCCGCCGTCGCCGTTCAGGCCGGCAAACCCTTGGAAGTGATGGAGGTAAACCTCGAAGGTCCCAAAGCGGGCGAGGTTCTGGTGGAAATCAAGGCCACCGGCATTTGCCACACCGATGAATTCACCCTGTCGGGTGCTGACCCCGAAGGGCTGTTCCCCGCCATTCTGGGCCACGAAGGCGCGGGCGTGGTGGTCGAGGTCGGCCCGGGAGTGACCAGCCTGAAGCCGGGCGATCACGTGATCCCGCTCTACACCCCGGAATGTCGCGAATGCGAATACTGTCTGCACCCCAAGACTAACCTGTGTCAGGCGATCCGCGAAACCCAAGGTAAGGGCCTCATGCCCGATGGCACCTCGCGCTTTTCGACGCTGGATGGCGATCCGATCCTGCACTACATGGGTTGCTCGACCTTCGCTAACCACACGGTCCTGCCCGAGATTGCGCTGGCCAAGGTGCGTGAGGACGCTCCGTTCGACAAGATCTGTTACATCGGCTGCGGCGTGACGACCGGTATTGGCGCGGTGATCAACACCGCCAAGGTCGAGATTGGCAGCCGCGCCATCGTGTTCGGTCTGGGCGGTATCGGCCTGAACGTGATCCAGGGCCTGCGCCTGGCCGGAGCGGATCAGATCGTCGGCGTTGACCTGAACCCGTCTAAGGTGGAAATGGCCACGAAATTTGGCATGACCGATTTCGTCAACCCGTCCGAAGTTGAGGGCGATCTGGTCCCCTATCTGGTCAACCTGACCAAGGGCGGCGCGGACTATACTTTTGACGCCACCGGCAATGTCGGCGTAATGCGCGCGGCGCTGGAATCGGCGCATAAGGGCTGGGGAGAATCGATCATCATCGGCGTGGCACCTGCCGGGGCCGAGATCTCGACCCGCCCCTTCCAGCTGGTCACAGGCCGGTCGTGGCGTGGCACCGCCTTTGGCGGCGCGCGGGGCCGGACCGATGTACCCAAGATCGTTGATTGGTACATGGACGGGAAGATCGAGATTGACCCGATGATCACCCACACCATGGGCCTGGACGACATCAACCACGGGTTTGACCTGATGCATAAGGGCGAAAGCATCCGCTCGGTTGTGGTTTACTAAGCCTCTAGCTCCGAGAAATTTGCCTGCGGCGCGCTGATTGGCGCGCCGTATTCATTCACCCGGACGCGACGCACCCGTATCCGACCGCGGTGATCGCACCCGCAGAACCGGAGTGTTGGCGGATGCATTTGCCCGGCTCTCACGCCAAACCACAAACACGCCGGATGCAATGATGATGCTGGCTCCGACGGCGACCCAAGCGTCGGGTTTTTCGCCGAAGAAGATCATGCCAAACAGCGTGGCCCAGATGATCTGGCTGTATTGGCTGGGCGCAATGACACCGGCGGGCGCGGCGCGGTGGGCAAGGATGATCAGGTGCTGGGCGATGACCGAGAACACGCCGACCAGCGCCATCATTGCCAGATGCAGCAGCGAGGGCGGCAGATACACGGCGGGTTGGGCAAGGCTCATCGCCACAATGGCCAGCAGCATCGGGTATAAGATCAATACGGCCGAGCGTTCCTCATTCCCGATCTTGCGCACCAGAACGGATGCAAAGGCGCTGCAGAACGCGGCCGTCAGGGCGGCGAGGTGGCCCAATGTGATATCGGTCGCGCCAGGACGCAGGACGATCAGCACGCCGATCAGGCCGATGCCGACAGCAGCCCAGCGTTGGGCGCGCACGACCTCTCCCAATATCGGAATCGACAGGACGGTGACGATCAGCGGGAAGGAAAACAGCAGCGAGTAGACCTCAGCCAGTGGCAGAACCGAAAAGGAATAGAAAGCACAGACCATGGACGAAACCATCAAGGCCGAGCGAAGCAGTACCAGCCAAGGGTGATGGGGCAGGAAGTTCCCGGTTGTCCGGTCGGTCAGGATTGTCACCGCCATCGGCACGAAGGAAAACAGCGTGGCGAAAAAGATGATCTGCATCACCGAATAGGTCCCGCCCAGCACTTTGATCAGTGCGTCATGACTCGCAAAAACTGCAAAGCCTGCAAACGCATAGCCAAGACCCCGGAGGGTAGTGTTTTGAGTGCTCATGAGTCTGGCCTCGGGTGATGTGCGGTGTTTAGGACGGCACGGAGTGATCTCGGGCTGTCTATTCGCGCTGCATAAACCCATTTTGCAGAGTCTGATAGCCCCTATTTTACCGCTAACATGTCAAAGCCGGTATGATATCCGATTATCGCAGGATCGGCGGCGCGCCCTTAGGCTGACGGGCAGACTGAACACCCGCTTTCATCCCCACACCGATACGACGCGCCAAGGCGATCCAGGGAATGGCGGTTTCCGGTGGCAGCATCCGGGTGGCGACCTCTTCGAACAGATCCAGCCAATGGGCGAAGAATTCGGGTTTTACATCTGACCGCTCGATATGAACCCGCTGTGGATTGCCGTCATAGCTACGCTCGAACAGGATGGCGTTGCGCCAGAAGGCGGCAATTTTTTTCTCATGCGCGGGCCAGTCATCGACATGTCGGTTGAAGATTGGCCCCAGCACTTTGTCTTCCCGGACGCGAGCATAGAAGGCGCTGACCTGCGCGTTGATTTGCTCGGGCTTCGCGGGGAATCGCGGGGGCAGGGTTGGTCTGGACATGCGTGATCTCGGGGTTTCGATTCTGTTCGCGGTCAATAGCTGGTTCAGGGGTTACGCTACAGGGGTGGTTTTGTCGCGCTGGTCCGGTGTCAGAATATGCCGCAGCAGGGCCACCGGATGCGCCTTGAGGCTGAGACGGGTGGCCACATAATCCTCGACCACCTGTTCGCCCAGCGTCATCTGGGGCAGATAGGCTTCGGGCTCGTCCAGCGCCTCGCCTTCCAGATCCTGTGAGAACAGCGGCAGAGGTTTGGCGGTGGCAATCGCCTTGGCTTGCCACAGCGCCTCGCGCCGGGTCAGATCGCAGGCGGCGAAGGCATCGGCTTCGGCCAGTCGTTCGATCACCGACGGTCCAAGGCCCGCGCGACGCCAAACATCGTCGACCTGATGGTAGCCGTTGCCACGCGCGGCGGTCAGCCAGCTGGCGTCTTCCTCGCTAAGGCCTTTGATCTGGCGAAACCCCAGCCGCAGGGCCAGCCCGCCATGACCGTCGGGTTCCATCACATTGTCCCAGAAACTGGCATTGATGCAGACCGGGCGCACCTGAACCCCATGTTCGCGTGCATCCCGTACGATCTGGGCGGGGGCATAGAACCCCATCGGTTGCGAGTTCAGCAGCGCGCAGGCGAAGATACCCGGGTGATGGCATTTGATCCAGGCCGAGGCATAGACCAGCAGCGCAAAGCTGGCCGCGTGGCTTTCCGGAAAACCGTAAGAGCCGAAGCCTTCGATCTGCGAAAAACAACGCTCGGCAAAGTCATCGTCATAGCCATTGCGCTTCATGCCGCGCAGGAACAGCGCGCGGAATTCGCTGACATTGCCATGTTTCTTGAAGGTTGCCAGCGACCGGCGCAGGCGGTCGGCCTGTTCCGGGGTAAACCCGGCACCGACAATGGCGATCTGCATTGCCTGTTCCTGAAACAACGGAACGCCCAGCGTTTTCCCCAGCACCTCGCCCAACGCGTCCGAGGGGAAGCTGACCTCCTCTTCTCCGTTGCGGCGGCGGATATAGGGGTGGACCATGTCGCCTTGGATGGGGCCGGGGCGGATGATGGCGACCTCGATCACCAGATCATAGAAATTGCGGGGCCGCATCCGGGGCAGAAAGTTCATCTGCGCACGTGATTCTACCTGAAACACGCCGATACTGTCTGCCTTGCACAGCATGTCATAAACCATTGGGTCCTCGGGCGGCAGGGTGGCCAGCGTATAGCTGGTCTGGTGGTGTTGGCCGATCAGGTCGAACGCCTTGCGGATGCAGGTGAGCATTCCGAGGCTGAGGACATCGACCTTGAGGATACCCAGAGAGTCGATGTCGTCCTTATCCCAGCAGATGACCGTGCGGTCCTCCATCGTGGCGTTTTCGATGGGGACCAGCTCGTCCAAACGCCCCTCGGTGATGATGAAACCGCCGACATGTTGCGAAAGGTGGCGGGGAAAGCCGTTGATCTCATAGACCAGCATTAGAGTCTGTTTTAGGCGGCGATCCTCGGGGTCGAGACCGATTTCGCGCATGCGTTCAGCCTCAAGCCCGGCGGCA
This sequence comes from Ruegeria sp. BB5, assembly GCF_056539405.1. Lineage (NCBI taxonomy): Bacteria > Pseudomonadati > Pseudomonadota > Alphaproteobacteria > Rhodobacterales > Roseobacteraceae > Ruegeria > Ruegeria sp. BB5. The sequence continues at coordinate 223,379 of NZ_JBQFUX010000002.1, forward strand.
GAGAAAAAGCCCCAGAGTTGTGAGGATAAGGCTGAAATGGTGTCTTCGGTCAGGCCCATCGCCCGCCCGACCTCACGAATGGCGCGTTTGCCGCGATAGTGGATCACGGTGGCGCAGAGACCCGCACGGTGGCGGCCATAGCGGTCGTAGATGTGCTGGATCACCTCTTCACGCCGTTCATGTTCGAAATCGACGTCGATATCGGGGGGCTCATCGCGGGCCTCGGACACGAAGCGTTCAAAGACCATGGTGCCCATCTCGGGGCTGACTTCGGTGATGCCAAGGCAGAAGCAGACCACCGAGTTGGCCGCCGAGCCCCGCCCCTGGCACAGGATACCGCGTGAGCGGGCGAAATGGACGATGTCGCGCACGGTCAGGAAGTAGGGTTCGTATTTCAGCTTGCCGATCAGGGTCAGTTCATGCGCCAGCATCTTTTGCGCCTTTTCCGACGCGCCCGCCGGATAGCGCCATTTTAAACCCTCATGCGCCAGGCGGTGCAGGCGTTGAGTCGGGGTTTCCTGTTCGCTACCTTCGCTGGGATATTCATAGCGCAGCTCGTCCAGAGAAAAGGTTAGTTGTTCGCTGAGTTGATGGGCGCGGGTGACCGCGCCTTCGTGGCCTTTGAATATCCGCAGCATCTCGGCCTCAGACCGCAGGCGCTGTTCCCCGTTGGCCAGCGCTTCGCGACCGAGCTCATCGACTTTGCGGCGTAGGCGGATGGCGGTCACCACATCGGCCAGCTTGCGACGGGTGCCGTGATGCATCAGCGGTGTGCCACTGGCTAGGGTGGGAATGCCGAGTTGCTTTGATTCAGTCTCTAATAAAGAGAAATAGACAGTATCTGCACCATCATACCGGGGATGCATCAGCAGATGCATCCGCCCGGCAAAGCGGCGCGTTAGCTGTTGCGCCTGTGTCCGCCATCCGTTCGCGCCGCCCGGAGACGGTGTCGCCTGTGGCCAGAGCAGCAGGTGGAGACCGTCGGAGAATTCCAACAGGTCGGACAGCTGTAGAATGCAGTCGCCCTTTTCGGCGCGCAGGCGGCCTTTGGACAGGATACGGCACAGGTTGGCCCAGCCCTGCCGGTTCAGGGGTAGGGCGGTGACGGTGGGCGCGTCGGTAAAGATCAGCCGCGCCGCTGGGATCAGGCGCGGCACCGCGTGGATGGGGTAAGAGAGCGGTTTGGGGATGTGATCGGGGCAAGGTGGGCCGATAGAGGTGTTCTGCGCTTCCCACTCCAGCCGTTCACGTACCTTGCGGGCGATTTCGCGCGCTTGGGTATGGGCACGGACGATTCCGGCGACCGAATTGTCATCGGCAATCGCGATGGCCGGTAGGCCAAGGGTGACGGCACGCTCCATATATTCCTCGGGATGTGAAGCCCCGGTGAGAAAGGTAAAATTCGACGTGATCGACAGTTCGGCATACATGGCGATTCCATATTATATTCACGTTTTGTTCTTTTTCGAGTCCTTTGCGCAGGAAACGGGTCGATTGGGATTTTCCGGGTGGGCATGATTGGGCAAAAGGAGACGCAAAATGTTCAAGATCACCGCATTGGCAACCGACGAAGTGCGCGCCCTTCAGGCTGGTCACCCGGATGCTTATGGCGCCACGCCAGAGCGCGCGACATCCACAGGCACAGGCAATCCATGCCGCCATTGCCTGCAGAATATTCCTGAGGGCGAAGAGATGCTGATATTGGCGCACCGGCCTTTTCTAGAGACACATCCTTACGCGGAAACGGGTCCGATATTTCTATGCGCTGCACAGTGTGAGCGGTACGAGGGGAAAGGGCTGCCAGAAATTCTGACCACGTCACCCGACTATCTGATCAAGGGCTACGGAACCGATGACCGGATCGTCTATGGCACCGGAGCGATCACACCCACAGACCAGATTGCCACTGCCGTCAGGGATATCTTTGCCCGCCCCGACGTGAGCTATATCCACGTCCGATCCGCGCGAAACAATTGCTACCAGGCTCGAATCGACCGGGTCTAAAGCTTGACCCGGTGCAGGCCCCGGCGCGGCTGATCCTGATCGTCTGCTGGGGTCTCATTCGCGCGGGATGAGGTAAGGGCGAGGAAGACATCCTCGAGATCAGCTTCTTCGGTACGAACATCGCGGATGCGGATGCCGGCAGAGCGTACGGATTCCAGAACTTGTTCGGCGCTGGTCTGGGCGCTGCGATAGCTCAATACCAGGGTGCCATCGTCTCGCAAAGCGGCTTCGACGCCTTCGGTCGTCGGCAAATCGGTCACCGGGCTATCCGGAGCAATCACCATGGTGCGGCTGTCCACCCGGCCCAGCAGGTTGGCGGTGCTGTCCTGCGCGATCATTTCGCCGTGGTTGATGATGGCGATCTCGTCGCACATTTCCTGTGCTTCTTCCAGATAATGCGTGGTCAGGATGATGGTCATGCCCTGTTCATTCAGATTGCGCACATTGGCCCACAGCATCTGACGCAGTTCGATATCCACGCCCGCCGTCGGTTCATCCAGCACAAGGATCTTAGGATGATGCACCAGCGCCTTGGCCAACAGCAGCCGCCGCCGCATCCCGCCCGAGAGGGTTCGCGCATAGGCCTCGGCCTTGTCGCTGAGGCCAACCAGCTCCAGAATCTCATCGCTGCGGCGCTGTGCTTTGGGCACGCCGTAAAGGCCAGCCTGCACCTCAAGCGCACCGCGCGGTGTGAAGAACGGGTCGAGGTTCAGTTCCTGCGGCATCACCCCAATAGAAGCACGGGACTGGCGCGGGTTCTGGTCCTGATCGTAGCCCCAGATCGATACATGGCCCGAGGTTTTCACCACCAGCCCGGCCAGGATGTTGATCAGGGTCGATTTTCCGGCCCCGTTCGGCCCCAGCAGGCCAAAGACTGACCCTCGTGGAACGGTCAGGTCGATGCCTTTCAATGCGCTCTTCTCGGGCTGGCCCTTGCCGCCACGATAGGTTTTGCGCAGCCCTTCGATCCTGATTGCCGCATCGGCCATGTGACCCTTGCCCCCGGTTTGCTCATCGCTCATAAACGCACCTAATGCATGCCCGCGAGGCCGACAACCGAAGAAGGATCGCCAGCCGTGACAATCGAAGCGCCGGAAACCAAGATCGTCGAAACCGCCCGTGTCGCCTGTGACGGCGGCGAAGGCGCATTGGGCCATCCGCGCGTCTGGCTGCAAATCCCCGAGGATATCGGTTGGGTCGAGTGTCCGTACTGCGATTGCAAATATGTGCTGTCCGGCAGCCAGGCACAAAGCTGACAGAGTGGCAGGTGCCGCGCGAAACGGAGGCCGGATGCCATATGCAGTGCAGCTTTTGAGGCTATCGGATCATGAGCCTTTGGCAAAAGGCGGCCACAGAAATGTGTATGCCTACCCGGATCAGCCCGCGCTTTTGATCAAGGTGACACGGCCCCGTACACGCCGGAACCGCTCGTTCTCTAAACGGTTGGTGCGGCGGATTTTGCCGGACACCGCCTTTCGCAACGCCTTGAAAGAGATCGAATGTGAGATGAAAGCCGCGCTGAAAAGCGGTGAGGAAATCGCGCAGCTGCCATTGGCACGGTCGTTCGGCGTTGTGCAGACAGATGTCGGGCCGGGGGTTGTGGTTGAACGGATTCAATCCAGCGATGGCCAGCTTGCGAACCATCTTTTGTCGATGTGCCGACAGCAGGGGCTGAGCGATCAGATGCTGGGTGACCTCAACCGTTTTGTGGAAAAGTTGTTCGAACTGCAGATTGTGGGCCGTGACATCCACGCGGAAAACATCGTCTACGGGTTACGCGGTCAGACCCGGATGTTTCTTTTGATCGATGGGTATGGTGAGCGTAACCTTGTTCCCCTGCGGTCACTGAGCCGTCGTTTGAATGATCAGTCCCTAAACAAGCAGTTGCAGCAAATCGCAGATCGTACAGGGCTGGTCTGGGATAAGGCGCGCAGGGTATTCAACCTCGGCTAAGCAAGCGGATCCGCAGTTTGTTTGTCTTCTGCGCTGGTCACCTGCACAACCCTGTGGCAGAACCGTTCCCAACCAGAACGGAGCGCGTACATGAGCAATTTCGGAAAAGGATGTCACCTGCATCTGATCGACGGATCGGCTTTTATTTTTCGGGCCTATCACGCGCTGCCCCCACTGACGCGGAAATCCGACGGGTTGCCGATTGGCGCTGTGTCTGGGTTCTGCAACATGCTGCAGAAATATGTCGAAGGAAACGCCGGGCCGGACGCGCCGACCCATGTGGCCGTGATTTTCGACAAGGGATCGCACACCTTCCGCAATGACCTGTATGACCAGTACAAGGCCAACCGCGAGGCGATGCCCGAAGATCTGCGCCCGCAGATGCCGCTGACGCGCGAGGCGACGCAGGCGTTCAACATCGCTTGCAAAGAGTTGGAGGGCTATGAAGCCGACGACATCATCGCGACCCTCGCCGTGCAGGCGCGCGATGCCGGCGGACGGGTGACAATCGTTAGCTCGGACAAGGATCTGATGCAGTTGGTCGGCGGCGGCGTGGAAATGCTGGACGCGATGAAGAACAAGCGCATCGACCGCGATGGGGTGTTCGAAAAGTTCGGTGTTGGGCCGGAACGGGTGGTCGACGTACAGGCGCTGGCAGGTGACAGCGTCGATAACGTGCCGGGCGCGCCTGGGATCGGGATCAAGACGGCGGCGCTGCTGATTAATGAATATGGTGATCTGGAAACCCTGTTGGACCGCGCCGAAGAGATCAAACAGCCCAAACGCCGCCAGACGCTGATCGAAAAGCGCGATCAGATCGAGCTGTCGAAAAAGTTGGTGCAGTTGGACGAAGAGACGCCGCTGGATTTCACCCTTGATGATCTTGAGGTGAAAGACCCCGAACCGGACACTTTGCTGGGCTTTTTGGCCGAGATGGAGTTTCGCACCCTGACCAAGCGCATCGCCGACAAGTTGGGGGCCGAGGCCCCGGTAATCGCTGATGCGCCCGCACCTGCGGCCGAAGAGGCCGAGGCTGAGGCCGTCCCCTTTGATGCGTCGAAATACGAATGCGTACGCGATGCCGGGGCGCTGCAAAAGTGGATTGATCAGGCATATGAGCGTGGCTGGGTCGCGGTCGATACCGAAACCACCGGGCTGAATGAAATGATCGCTGAGCTTGTTGGTATCTCACTGAGTGTTGAGGCGGGTGAAGCTTGCTATGTGCCGCTGATTCATCGCGAAAGTGCAACGGATGATCTGTTCGGATCGGATGCGCTGGCCGATGGGCAAATGCCGTTGGATGAGGCTCTGACCCTGCTGAAACCGATGTTTGAGGATCCATCGATCCTGAAAATCGGCCAGAACATGAAATACGATGCCAAGATATTCAAACGGTATGGCGTCGACGTGGCCCCGATCGATGACACCATGCTGATGTCCTATGCGATGCATGGGGGCGAGCACGGACATGGTATGGATACCCTGTCCGAACGGTATCTGAGCCACACGCCGATCCCGATCAAACCATTGCTGGGCTCGGGCAAGTCGGCGATCACCTTCGACAAGGTTCCGATTGATGAAGCTACAGCTTACGCTGCCGAGGATGCGGATATCACTCTGCGCCTGTGGAAACTGTTCAAGCCGCAACTGCATCAGGTGCAGGTGACCACAGTATATGAGACGCTCGAACGCCCTCTGGTGCCGGTTTTGGCAGAGATGGAGATGCACGGCATTAAGGTCGACCGCGACGTCCTAAGCCGCATGTCGAACGCGTTTGCACAGAAAATGGCGGGATTAGAGGCTGAAATCCATGAGCTGGCGGGAGAGAACTTCAATGTCGGCTCACCCGCGCAGCTGGGTGAGATCCTGTTCGACAAGATGGGTCTGGAAGGCGGCAAAAAGGGCAAGACCGGTAAATATTCGACCGGGGCGGATATCTTGGAAGATCTGGCAACCGAGCATGAGTTGCCGCGCCGGGTGTTGGATTGGCGGCAGCTGTCCAAACTGAAATCGACCTACACCGACGCGCTGCAGACCCATATCAATCCGGATACGGGCCGGGTGCATACTTCTTATTCGATCACTGGGGCGAACACGGGGCGTTTGGCCTCGACCGATCCCAACCTGCAAAACATCCCGGTGCGCACGGAAGAAGGGCGGCGCATACGCGAGGCGTTCATCGCCGAGCCGGGCAATGTGCTGGTCAGTCTCGACTATAGCCAGATCGAATTGCGGATTCTGGCGCATATCGCCGATATTTCGGCTCTGAAACAAGCGTTTTCAGATGGTTTGGACATTCACGCTATGACCGCGTCCGAGATGTTTGATGTGCCGCTGGACGAGATGACGCCGGATATCCGCCGTCAGGCCAAGGCGATCAACTTTGGTGTGATCTATGGCATCTCGGGTTTTGGGCTGGCGCGCAACCTGCGCATCCCACGAGCCGAGGCGCAGGGTTTCATCGACCGTTATTTCGAGCGGTTCCCCGGTATTCGCCGCTACATGGACGACACCGTCGCCTTTGCCAAAGAGCATGGTTACGTGCAGACGCTGTTTGGGCGCAAAATCCATACGCCCGAAATCAACGCCAAGGGACCGCATGCAGGATTTTCACGCCGGGCGGCGATCAATGCCCCAATTCAGGGCACAGCAGCGGATGTGATCCGGCGCGCGATGGTTCGAATGCCGGATGCGATCAATGGGTTACCCGCAAAGATGCTGTTGCAGGTGCATGACGAATTGCTGTTCGAAGTGGCTGAGGACGCGGTGGATCAGGTGATCGACGTGGCGCGCGATGTGATGGAAGGTGCATCGGATCCGGCGGTGAAGTTGGATGTAACGCTGAGCGTGGACGCGGGGCAAGGGGCCAACTGGGCCGAGGCGCACTAGCTGCTAAAAACAAGGGCGGCGCAGTTCATCAGTCCCGGCGGGCCCTCTTCACAGCGGGTCAGTCCTGTGGCCTGACCAGGCGGTTGACCAACCGTTGCACGGATGGGCCAAGCAGCAGGATGACGGTGAAGGCGATGGGCCAGCAAAAGGCCCAGGACGCTATCCAATCGCTGACGGTGTTGGGGCCTAACCCGATGGCTTTTACCGTCGCGATCCCTGTCACCAGGCAGGACATGAGTCCCGACATGATCAGGCTGAACAAGGCGCGGGAAAAGCGGGCGGGGATCATTGCGGGCATCCTGATGGTCTTGTTTCCCCTGATGTGCTGTATTTTCCGTCAAAACGCCAGAGCTAGCCCCGCATCCAGTCAAGGCTGTCCGTTGTTCGGGACGTGGAGGCAATATATTCGGCGCTGACCCAGCCGGAATAACCCGTTGCGTCCATCGCTGCGAACAGACGTTGGAAATCTGTCGGGCCGCGCCCCGGTTCACAGCGGTCGGGGGCGGCGCCGATCTGGGCGTGGACGATCCGCGGGTGAAAGCTATTCCAGACAGTTTCCGCGTCATCGTGGATCATATGAGCATGAAAGCTGTCATATTGCAGGCCGACATTGGGGCGGTTCACATGGTCCAGCACCTGCATTGCCAGATCGTAATCGTTCAGAAAGTACCCGGGCTGGGAAACCGGATTCAGCGGTTCGATCGTGAACTGCTGTTGCGGGGCAAAATCGGCGGCCCATTGCAGGTTGCGCACGAAACAGTCCTGCGCGTCCGAACCCGTGGCATAACCCGACATGATGTGGATCAGCCCTGGTCGTAGGATCTCGGCATAGCGCAAGACACGGCGGATATCGGATTGAAACCGCGCCTCGCCGCCCGGAACTGCGGCATAGCCGGGCTCACCCCCGGTGTAATTGGGCGGCGGCGCGTTGATCAGAACAAGTTCCAGTCCATTTGCCAGCAGCGCGCGGCGCGTTTCCTTTGCAGCCAGTTCATAAGGAAACAGAATTTCGACCGCTTTGAACCCGGCGTCGGCCGCCGCCTGGAAACGCTCCAGATACGGAAGCTCAGCAAAGAGCAGTGAGATATTGGCGGCAAATTTGGGCATGGGCGGTCTCGGGCAGCTGTTGGCCGGACCTTAACGGGACGGCGATTTTTGGGGAAGGGGATCAAAAACGACAGATTGTCGAAAATCGGCCAGATCGCCTGGATCAAATTAGAGACTTTTGGGGCAACGCGGCGAATCATTTTTGCGCGCCGTGCCAACAGAAGGTTTGAACACGATGGCAATGAGCCCTGACCCCGTGCGCGGGAACGCCCTTACTGTGTCTGGCGGACGGACATCCGCGGTGTCTGGCAATGGTCTGGCGGTTGCATCCATGCTGACTTGGGCGGCGGGATTTCCGGCCGCCGAGGTGCTGTTGCAAAGCTGGCCTCCGGTGGCCCTGTTTGCAGCACGATTGGTATTGGCGGTGGCGTTTCTGGTTCCGGTCTGGTTGCTGATTGACGGTCCGTCACGCGTATTGCGCGCCCGTTGGGGACATGCGTTGTTTGTTGGCGGGACGCTGGGCGCTGGCATGTTCCTGATCATTGTGGCGCAAAAACTGACTGACCCGGTAACAGTGGCCATCATCGCCTCTTGCGCGCCTTTGTTCGCGACGCTGTTGGAACTGGCGACTGGCGCACGGCGGTTGCGGTGGAATTTTGCGGTAGGTCTGGTTGTGTCGATCGTCGGCGGGCTGATTGCCACCAGTGCGGTAGCTCCGGCGCAGCTGGGGTTGGGTGCGGGCTGTGCCATCCTGTCAACCGGGCTGTTTTGTTGGGCCAGCATGGCGACAGCGCGGGATTTCCCCGAACTCAGCCAGACCGGGCGCAGCACGATTACCTTGGTTGGGGGGCTGATCGTGGCTGCATTCCTGTTCTTTGCGGCGGGTCAGGCTGGCATGGATATCCTGCCCTCGGCACCGATTGATGTGCAGCAGATGGGGATGCTGGTCATCTATGCGCTGGTTTCGCTGGGGCTGAGTCAGGTGCTGTTCATCGCGTCGGTGGGCAAGCTGGGCGTGGCGTTGGCCTCGTTTCATATCAACATCGCGCCCTTCTATGTGATGCTGATCATGCTGGTATTGGGCGAAGAGTGGAATTGGACCCGCGCGCTGGGCGCGAGCATCGTCGCTGTCGCTGTGGTTCTGGCGCAGGATCGCCGGGTCCCGCGACGGGCTTAATCCGGCAGGTCCTCGGACGGAATCAAAGGAAAAAACCGCCCCCCCGACCGAACGCCGAACCAGCCATCCTGATGCTGGGCAAGGTCCACGAGGCGGTAAAAGCTTTTACGATCAATCCGCGCCTCAAGGTTTGTGCGCACCAATACGTAGGGCGACGGCTCTTCTGTTTCTTCGTCGATGACAATGCGAATGGGATGGTCCGGCCCCGCCACAGCCCGGTCACCGACATGCGTGCTAAAAGTCACGCTTTGCCCGTCACCTTCCCCCTCGACATCGAAATCGACGGCCACAAAGGGCGCATCCTCGACGGTGATTCCAACCTTTTCCACCGGGGTTACCAGGTAATACTTCCCATCTTCTTTCTTAAGAATTGAGGAAAAAAGCTTCACAAGCTCGAACCGGTTGATGGGCGACCCTAAATAACTCCAGGTGCCATCTTTTGCGATCTTGATGTCCAGATCGCCGGAAAACGGAGGATTCCACAGGTGAACAGGCGGCAAACCCTTGGATTTGGTTGCTTTGACTGATGCAGCCAGACCATCAGGTGAAGGGGTCACAGGTTTTTGTCCGCTCATTGCTTTTGCCATTTCCTCTCAGCGCGATACACTTCAATCATAATAGTCCACGGAAGGGAAAGTCATGAGCGAACCTGCCGACCTCGTGTCCGAGATCGAAGCGCTGGAAAACAAGCTGCAAGAGGCCAAGGCCTCGATCACCCGTCGCTTTATCGGACAGGAACGGGTCGTTGACCTGACCCTGACTGCACTGTTGTGCGGCGGTCACGCTTTGTTGATCGGCTTGCCGGGGCTAGGTAAGACGCGATTGGTTGAAACCTTGTCGACGGTGATGGGCCTGCATGGCAATCGTATCCAGTTCACGCCCGATCTAATGCCTGCCGATATTCTGGGGTCCGAGGTTCTGGACACCGCCGATGACGGCACCCGCCACTTCCGCTTCATCTCTGGCCCGATCTTCTGTCAGTTGCTGATGGCGGATGAGATCAACCGCGCCAGCCCGCGGACTCAGTCGGCTCTGCTACAGGCAATGCAGGAACGCACCGTAACCGTGGCGGGCGAAGATCGCCCGCTGGGCGAGCCGTTTCACGTTCTCGCCACGCAAAACCCGATTGAACAGGAAGGCACCTATCCCCTGCCTGAGGCGCAGCTGGACCGGTTCCTTGTTCAGGTCGATGTTGAATATCCTGACCGTCAGACCGAACGAGACATTTTGCTTGCAACCACAGGGGTCGAAGAAGACGAAGCCCATCAGATTTTCACCAAAGATGAACTGTTGGCTGCGCAGGTTTTGCTGCGTCGCATGCCGGTGGGAGAGTCGGTTGTGGAGTTGATTCTTGATCTGGTTCGTGCGTTCCGCCCAGAAGAGGCAGGTGCGTCCGAGCGCGTCGCCGAAACAGTTGCCTGGGGTCCAGGTCCCCGTGCGGCGCAGGCGCTGATGATGACGGTGCGGGCCCGCGCGATGTTGCAGGGGCGGTTGGCGCCAAATGCCGAAGATGTCCTGGACATGGCCCGCCCGGTGCTCAGCCACCGGATGGCGCTGAACTTCGCGGCGCGCGCGCGTGGTGATAGTCTGGCTGAGCTGATCGACTCGACGGCCGCCGGGTTAATCCGTACTGAGGCCGCGGCGTGAATGCCGCGCTGACCCTTCGAGAAAGATCCGAAGCCGAGGCATCTCGGCTACCGCCGCTGTTGGCGCGCGCCGAACATCTGGCCGGAACCGTTTTGCTGGGCGATCACGGGCGCAGGCGCTCGGGCCTTGGCGATGATTTCTGGCAATACCGCCCGGCGCAGATTGGTGACAGCCGCCGGATGATCGACCACCGGCGCTCGGCCCGCGGGGATCAGCAGTTTGTGCGTGAACGGGAATGGCAGATCGCGCAATCGGTGATGCTGTGGGTGGATCAGGGTGCCTCGATGCGGTTTGCGTCCAACAAGAACCTTCCCACGAAAGGTGACAGGGCCCGTTTGCTGGGTTTGGCAATCTCGATCCTGCTGGTACGCGGTGGAGAGCGCGTGGGCCTAACCGGCACCACGCTGCCGCCCCGGCGCGGAAACGCGCAAATCATCCGACTGGCGCAGGCCTGGTCAGGCGATGTGCAGGACGATTATGCCTCGCCCGAGCATCGCGCCATGATCCCGCGCGCGCGTGCCGTGTTCATATCGGACTTTCTGGGCCCGATGAGCGAGGTGGAGCTGGCCCTGACCAAAGCTGCCGACCGTGGTGTACGGGGCGTTTTGATGCATGTTCTGGACCCGAGCGAGGAATCTTTTCCCTATCACGGCCGCACCGTGTTCGAGAGTGTCGGACGAACCCTGAAACACGAGACACTGAAAGCTGGTGCTTTACGTGGCCGGTACCTTGAGCGGCTGGCGGAGCGTAAGGAAGCGCTACAGCAATTGTGCCGGGCGACAAATTGGCAATATGGCCTGCACCACACCGAAGACAGCGCACAGGCGGCGCTGCTGTGGTTGTACCGCGCTTTGGACGGGAGCTTGCGATGACGGCATTTCTGTCAGTGATCAGCTTCACATCCCCTTGGGTATTGCTGAGCCTGCTGGCCCTGCCGATCCTGTGGCTGATTCTGCGCGCGGTTCCACCTGCACCGATCCGCCGCTTGTTTCCCGCGGTCACTTTGCTTTTGGGACAGAAGGACAAGGAAAGCGTTTCGGACCGTACCCCGTGGTGGTTGCTTTTGCTGCGGATGTTGGCAGTTGCCGCGATCATCATCGGATTAGCCGGACCGGTATTGAACCCGTCACGTATTCAGGCCGGGTCCGGCCCGTTGCTGTTGGTGTTGGATGCAAGCTGGGCCGGGGCTACGGGATGGCCAGCAACGCTGGAGCAAATTGACGCCCAGTTGGTTGAGGCCGGACGCGCGGGTCGTCCGGTATCCATTTTGCGCCTTACAGAGCCGGAAACTCCTGTCTTTCAGGCGGCAGAGGCCTGGCGCGGGCGGTTGCCGGGGATGGTTCCGGTGCCGTGGCAACCAAGCGAAACCCAGAACACGCAGGCAATTGACGTGCTGGATCAGATCGAAGAGGACTTTGACACATTCTGGTTCAGCGACAAGCTGGCTTACCCGAACAGCGCCCGAATTCTGGACACTTTGCAATCGCGCGGTGACGTGACGGTGTATCAATCTGCCGCCCCGGTGCTGGCGATGGTTCCGGCAGTGTATCAGGATGGGGTTATTCAACTGACTGCAAGACGATCTGAACCCGGGCCGGCGACGGCTGTCACGCTTGTGGCTCAGGGCCGCGACCCGGCGGGTGTCATGCGCATTCTGCACAGCGCTGATGCCGTTTTCGAAGAAAATGAAACAACGGCGCAGGTGGAGCTTGCCCTGCCATCCGAATTGCGGGGACGGATCACAAGGTTCGAGATTCAGGGGCAGCGTTCGGCCGGTGCGGTAACGCTAACGGATGACAGCCTTCGCCGACGTGAGGTCGTCCTGATCGCCGGAACGTTGAACCGTGAAGGGTTGGAACTGCTCTCACCGCTGCACTATCTGACCCAGGTCCTGAGCCCCACTGCGGACTTCGTGGATGGAGGGTTGCTGGAAGTTTTACCTGCCAATCCTGATGCCATCGTTCTGGCCGATGTGGCCAAACTGTCGCCCGGGGAGCAGACGGCATTGGTGGAATGGGTCGAACAGGGCGGATTATTGCTGCGCTTTGCCGGTCCACGCATGGCCGCCAGCGACCTGGGCCGCGATTCCGAGGATGTATTGCTGCCGGTACGTCTGCGCAGCGGCGGTCGCTCGGTTGGTGGCGCGATGAGCTGGGGTGAGGCCAAGGGGCTGGCACCCTTCCCGGAAAACTCGCCTTTCTACGGCTTGCAGGTGCCCGGCGATGTTACGGTCACAACACAGGTCATGGCGCAACCAGACCCTAACTTGGCGGATCGGGTGATTGCGTCGCTGTCCGACGGCACGCCCCTGGTCACACGCAAGGCGCTGGGTTTGGGCCAGGTGGTTCTGTTCCATGTGACGGCGGATGCAGAATGGTCCAGTCTGCCGCTTTCGGGGCTGTTTGTTGAGATGTTGGACCGTCTGGCCGTGGCCTCGGCTGCGAAATCCCGGCAGGATTCGCAGCTTCAGGGCACCACGTGGGAGCCGTTGCAAGTGATGGACGGCTTTGGCGCCCTGTCCGATGCGGGCAATCTGGCTGGCGTGGACGGGGTCGAGCTGATCTCGGGCACAACCGGCCCCGATTTGCAGCCCGGCCTTTATGAAAGCGGCAAACAGAAGCTGGCCTTGAATGTTCTGACAGAAGAGGCAGTGATTAGCCCGGCAATCTGGCCTTCGGATGTACCGATCAAAGGGCAGGAGGTGAACTCTGAGACACCTGTCGGGGGCATCCTGCTCAGCCTCGCTCTGCTATTGCTGACGATTGATGTGATCGCCTCATTGGCCTTGTCTGGCCGCCTTGGTCTGGCCAAAGCGGCGGCGGTTGCGCTGGGTGCCATGCTGTTGGTGCCCGAGGCGCAGGCGCAGACGCCTGAGGATACAGAATTCGCACTGAATGCCACGCATGAGCTGGTGCTGGCCCATGTGCTGACCGGAAATGCGCAGGTTGACGATGTGGCAGGTGCTGGCCTGCGTGGCTTGTCGCAAACGTTGTTCTATCGCACATCGGTCGAACCTGCCGAGCCCTTTGGGGTGGATCTTGAGCGCGATGAACTGGCGTTTTTCCCGCTGCTGTATTGGCCGATCACTCCGGATCAGCCGCAGCCTTCGGCTGAGGCCTATGTTAAACTGAACGCTTATTTGCGGTCGGGTGGCATGATCCTGTTCGACACACGTGATGCGGATATCGCGCGCTTTGGGGCCTCGAGCCCCAATGGGCGCAAACTGCAACAACTGGCGGCCCCGCTTAATATTCCCGCGTTAGAGCCTGTTCCAGGTGATCATGTTCTGACCCGAGCCTTTTACCTGCTGCAGGATTTCCCGGGTCGCTACGCTGGTACAGAAATCTGGGTCGAGGCCGCCCCGGTGGATGCCGAACAGATCGAGGGCATGCCATTTCGCAATCTCAACGACAACGTCACCCCTGTGGTGATTGGCGGCAATGACTGGGCCGGGGCTTGGGCGATCGATCGCAACGGACAGGCGCTATTGCCAGTCGGGCGTGGTTACGCCGGGGAACGTCAGCGCGAGCTGGCCAATCGCTTTGGGGTCAATCTGGTGATGCATGTGCTGACCGGGAATTACAAATCGGATCAGGTACACGTGCCTGCGCTTTTGGACAGGTTGGGACAATGACCGGAACAGTCATCTTTGATCCGCTGATCCCGTGGCCAGTACTGGCCATTGTCGCCGCGATTGCGGTCACAGGGGTTCTGCTGGCCCTTTGGCGCGGCCTGTCTGGTTGGGCCTTGCGCGGGCTGGCGGCGCTGGTGGTAATCGCGGCCTTGGCGGGTCCGGTCTATCAGGTCGAAGACCGTGCGCCGCTGACTGATATCGTGCTGATGATCGAGGATGAAAGCGCCAGCCAGGCCCTTTCGGATCGCGCCGACCAAACCGCGCAGGCGGCCGAGGGTTTGGCTGCTGAAATCGAAGCGCGTGACAATACCGAGCTGCGCCGAATCAAGGTCGCCGACGGAGACGGGGACGAAGGCACGCAGGTCATGGCCGCGTTGAGCGCCGCACTGGCCGAAGAGCCGCGCGCACGGATTGCGGGTATTCTGGTGGTTTCAGACGGTCTGGTGCATGATGTCGAGCAGGCACCCGACCTGCCCGCGCCGATGCACTTGCTGCAAACCGGACGTGAAAGCGACTGGGATCGCCGCCTGATCGTCCGCAATGCCCCCGCCTTTGCCATTATCGGTGAACCTGTCACCCTGACCTTGCGCGTGGAAGACAGCGGCGCTGCGCCTACCGGGGCGACCACTGCGCCGCTGGAGATATCAGTAGATGGGGCCGAGCCGGAACAATTCACCATTCCCATCGGCGTCGATGTCGAATTGCCCATCGCTCTGCCGCATGGTGGGCGCAATGTCATCCAGTTCACTGTGCCTCAGGCCGAGGGCGAATTGACCGACCGCAACAACACCGCGCTGATCCAGATGAACGGGGTGCGTGACCGGTTGCGTGTGCTGCTGGTTTCGGGTGAGCCGCATCCGGGCGGGCGGACCTGGCGCAATCTGCTGAAATCCGACAGCTCGGTCGATTTGGTGCATTTCACCATCTTGCGCCCGCCCGAGAAACAGGATGGCGTGCCGGTGGACGAGTTGTCCTTGATCGCTTTCCCAACGCGCGAGCTGTTTCTGGAAAAGATCAACGATTTCGACCTGATCATCTTTGATCGCTACAAACGGCGCGGCATCCTGCCCGCGATCTATCTGGACAATGTCACCAATTATATCAACGAAGGCGGCGCTGTTCTGATTGCGGCGGGGCCGGATTTTGCCAGCGCCGACAGCATCTTCCGTTCACCTTTGGCGCCGATTCTGCCGGCACAACCCACTGCCCGAGTGATCGAGGAACGTTTTGTGCCCATGGTGACCGATCTGGGCCATCGCCACCCAGTGACGACAGATCTGGGGGATTCCGAGGATTGGGGCGCATGGCTGCGCCAGATCGACGTCAACCACCGCACGGGTGAGCTGTTGATGACCGGTGTGGATGAGCGGCCCCTGCTGGTGCTGGACCGCGTGGGCGAAGGGCGCGTGGCGCTCTTGGCGTCGGACCATGCCTGGTTGTGGAGCCGGGGTTTTGAGGGCGGCGGGCCGCAATTGGAACTGTTGCGCCGTCTGGCCCATTGGATGATGAAAGAACCCGAGCTTGAGGAAGAAGCCTTATGGGCCGAAGCCAACGGGCAGGTCATGCGTATCATCCGTCAGACATTGGAGGATGAGGTCGGACCGGTGACCATCACCCGCCCCGATGGCGAAACGCTTGAAATAACGCTCGATGAGGTCTCCCCTGGGCGGTTCGAGGCGACCTATTTTGGACCCGAGATTGGCCTCTACCGTCTTCAGGAAGGTGACCAGATGGCAGTGATCGGGCTGGGCCCCGCTGCGCCGAAAGAGTTTGAGCGTACCATCGCCACTGATGAGGTGCTGAAACCCGTACTGGCCGAACTGCGCGGGGGTACAATCCGACTGGAAGACGGGTTGCCGTCTATCCGCAATGTCCGCGCCGGGCGTCCGGCTGCTGGGCGCGGATGGATCGGCCTGACCCCGCGAGAAGCCTATGAGACGCGCGATGTCACACAGGCCGGGCTTTTACCGCCCTGGCTGGTGCTGGTGCTGGCCGGTGGCTTCTTGCTGGCCGGATGGTTGCGCGAAGGGCGACGTTGATTACTCGAACACCACGCTGACCGTGGGATCACCGGGCAGGCCCGCATAGGTGACGGATGCCCCGCCCTTGCCCTTTGCAGGCGGCACAAGCGGGCCGAAAGACCCGACCGAAATCAGGTCGCCGGCTTGAAACTCGATACCTTTCGACATCAGCCATAGGGCCGCATTTGCCGGGTGCCCCAAAACGGCCGCCCCTGGGGCTTGCGCCAGTACCTCGCCATCCGCGGCGCGGAGTGTGACCGTCATATCCTGCAACGCCTGCGTCATCGCTGTAGGATCGGATACGGGAATTTCAGAGCCTAACACGCCGAGTTTCGGGGCAACGCCAATGGCGGTTAGGGTAACCGGCGTGATTGGCTCCCCCTCGGCCAGGGTAAGATCCGGCAGCTCGATAAAGGGGCGGATGGCTGAGATATGGGCAAGAACTTCGGCCGGGGTAGTCGCCTGATTGATGCCAGCGTCGCCGACAACCAGCACCAAATCGGCCTCAAAAACCGGACGCGCACCCCATGTGGCGGGTACAGTGGCCCCGTCGTCCAGCATCATATCGCGGTACAGAACGCCCTGAACCGGTTCAGATGCGCCGAACCGCTCTTGCGCGGGGGCGCTGGTCAGGCCTGCCTTATAGCCGATGATCGGCCCCAAATGTGGCTCTAACACACTGACTATCTTGGCCTGTGTACACAGCGCGTCTTCCATGCTGCCATCCGCAGAAAGGGCCGTCGTCGGTGTGTTGGTCAGATAGTCCTGCACATATTGGTCAATCTGCGCTTCTGTGGCGCAATCCGCCACCGCATGAGAACCCAGCGTGATGGCGCAGAGTATTGGCAAGTATGTTTTTCGCGGCATGGCAGACCTCCGGGTTTTCGAAAACTCTGGCACGATGGTCCGTGTTCGGGCAACGGCTTAAACACTTTTTCACGCTCTGTCGGGATGCTGGGCGCAAGTTACCTGGGATCAGAAACGATGAGTCTAGCAACCAAACTGGCACAGGAACGGCGTGCGCGGCTGGCGGCCGAGCGGCTGTTGGAAATGAAGCAGGTCGAATTGTCAGCCGCCAATCGCAAGCTCGGTTTGCATGCGATGGCCCTGACCAAACGCATCGGTGAAACCCAGGCCGAGGTCGAAACGGTCAGGGATGAAAATGAAAAGGTCAAATCCGACCTGACCGAAGCCAATGCCAAGATCGAAGTGGCCGAGCGCCGCTTGTGGCATTCGATGCAGACCATTCAGGACGGTTTCGCCTTTTTCAATGACCAAAGCCACATGATCGGGGCCAATGCCGCCTATCTCAGCCTGTTTGACGGTTTGGAAGAAGTGTCGCCGGGTATTTCCTATGCGCGTATCCTTGAGATTTTGACCGATGAAGGGCTGATCGATATTGGCGCGGAATCTCCGACCGATTGGCAGGCCAGAATGCTGAACCGCTGGGCACAACCCCAGCCGGAAGCGGTGGTGATCAAGCTGTGGAATGGTGAATATTTCAAGATGATCGACCAGCGCGGCAATGGCGGTGACGTGGTCAGTTTGGGCCTGAACATCACCGCCTCAGTTCGGGATGAGGCTGAGTTGAAGGCCGCCCGCGAACGGGCCGAGGCCGCAAACCGGGCCAAATCTGCCTTTCTGGCCAATATGAGCCATGAAATCAGAACCCCGATGAACGGCATTGTCGGCATGACCGAGTTGATGTCGGAAACCCCGCTGGACGAGGAACAGCGGCTCTATCTCAACACCATCCGCAACTCGGGCGAGGCGTTGTTGGTGATCATCAACGACGTTCTGGATTATTCCAAGATCGAGGCGGACAAGCTGATCCTGCACCCTGAACAGTTCGATTTTGAACGCTGCATTCTTGAGGTTGCGATGCTGATGCAACCCAGCGTGCGCGACAAAGGGCTGTCCTTGTTGGTCGATTATGATTTGTTCCTACCGACCTTGTTCGTGGGCGATCCCGGTCGCGTGCGGCAGGTGTTGACCAATCTGGTGGGCAATGCGGTCAAGTTCACCACCGAAGGCCATGT
Source organism: Ruegeria sp. BB5 (assembly GCF_056539405.1). Lineage (NCBI taxonomy): Bacteria > Pseudomonadati > Pseudomonadota > Alphaproteobacteria > Rhodobacterales > Roseobacteraceae > Ruegeria > Ruegeria sp. BB5. The sequence continues at coordinate 241,790 of NZ_JBQFUX010000002.1, forward strand.
GTTGATCCGCGTCACTGGTGTGCCGAATGCAGACACGAACACATGCGATATTCACGTTGCGATCGAAGACACCGGTATCGGCATCGAAGAGGACAAGATCGGGCACATCTTCGGTGAATTTAATCAGGTCGAAGATGAAAAAAACCGCGCATTCGAGGGTACAGGGCTGGGGTTGGCGATCACCAAGCGGCTGATCACACTAATGGGCGGGTCGGTCTGGGTGGAAAGCGAACCTGAGCAGGGCTCCTGTTTTGGATTTCGCATCTCGTTGCCCACCATCGAAGGCCCGCAACCCACACCGCCTGATTTGGCTGGTCGGTTGCGCCACGTGGTCGTTGTTGAGGATCTGGCGGTGAACCGTGCCATCCTGTCGAAACAGCTAGGGCGATTGGGATCGAAAGTCACCGTTTGCGCCTCGGGGGGTGAGGCGCTGGCCGCTGTTGATGGCAGTGTGGACCTGTTGCTGTGTGATCACGACCTGCCGGACATGGATGGGTTGGAACTGGCGACCAAGCTGAAAGACCGGGGCTGGGGGGATTTGCCCGTGGTGGTGATGTCGGCCAATCCCGGTGTCATCCACGCCAACCCGGCACGTAACCTTATTGACGGGGTTTTGCAGAAACCTATTCCCCGCGCCGAACTGTATTCGCGCTTGACGAAATTGGGGCGGCTGCCTGTCACGCCTGAAGCTGCTTCAAGTGATCCCGAGGCACCGTCAGAGCCGCAGGGTGAACGCCAGATGCGTGTTTTGGCAGCCGAGGACAATCGGACCAATCAGTTGATCCTGCAAAAGATGGTCAAGGATTTGAATATTGACCTGCAATTCGCGGCGAATGGGCTGGAAGCCGTAGACCAGCATCAGAAATTCGACCCGGACCTGATTTTCATGGATATTTCGATGCCCAAGATGGATGGGAAACAGGCCACGGCGGAAATCCGGCGGCGCGAGATTGACACGGATCGGCATGTGCCGATCGTCGCATTGACGGCGCATGCCATGGCTGGGGATGATCAGGGCATTCTGTCGGCCGGATTGGATCACTATCTGACCAAACCGCTGCAAAAGCGGAGAATCCACCAGATGATATTGGACCATCAGCCCGAGGATGTTTTGCCTGTCATTGCCGAAGATGCACAGGCTGAATAGGGTAAGCCATGACTGATCGTGGATTTCAGCCTCGTGCCTTGGGTGAGATTGCCATTCGCTGTGCTGATATGGGCGCGATGGTGGCGTTTTATGAAGATGTGATCGGGCTGGAACGCCTGAGCGGTGATCACAACAGCGCCATCACCTTTTTCCGCATCGCCGAAGGGTTCGGTGGGCATACGCAGGTCTTGGCCCTGTTTCACCACACAGCAGCCCCGCGGCCCGGGTTGCACCCGAGCGGCGCTAACAAGCCCACAACCGGCGCCGGGTCATCCCTGCATCATATTGCTCTGTCATTGCCCTTTGCCGAACAAGAGGCCGTGATGCGCTGGTATGACAAAATCAGTCAGCCTTACCGCCTTGAACAATTCGGCTGGATCGGATGGCGCGGCATTTTCACCGAAGACCCCGAGGGCAACACGGTTGAGTTGGTTGCTTACGACCCATCGATGCTGGATCAGGCCTGATAGGGGCGCACGAAAACGGGTCTGTCCTCTTGCGACAGGTCCGAGCGGTATTCATATCCACCAGTGTCGAATTCCAGCAGCCCTTTGGGGTCGGTCAGACGGTGTTGAACAATATATCGGGCCATCGCACCCCGCGCTTTCTTGGCGAAGAAACTGACGATCTTAGGCGTGCCGGCCTTGTCTTCCATAAAGACCGGCGTGACCACCCGCAGCTTTAGCGCCTTAAGGTCAACCGCGCCGAAATACTCCTGACTGGCACAATTCACCAGAATGTCCGATCCAACCTCATCAGCTTGTGCGTTCAGCGCCTTGCTCAGCTGATCGCGCCAGTATTCATACAGGTTTTTGCCGCGCCGGGTTTTCAGCTTGCTGCCCATTTCAAGACGATAGGGTTGAATCGCGTCCAGCGGGCGTAACACCCCATACAGACCGGACAGGATACGCAGATGGTCTTGTGCCCAGGCCATTTCTTCGGCATCCAGCGAGGTCGCTTCCAGCCCCTGATAGGTATCCCCAGCAAAGGCCAGCGCTGCAGGTCGGGTCAATTCAGCGCTCGGCGAGTCCGAAAATGCTCGATACCGGTCACGGTTCAGACGGGCCAGATCGTCGCTGAGGTCCATCAGTTTTTTCAGATCGCCCAGTGTCAGATTGCGGGCGGTTTTCGACAGTCGGATCGCGTCGTCCTTAAAGTCGGGTTGCGTGACCTCAACGTCCCGCTCTGCCCAATCCAGCCGCTTGGCCGGGGAAACCACTACCAGCATATCCGCCCTCGTTTCTTGCCTGATGCAGGGTATCTAGCCCGCCTGACGCAGCACGTCCAGAAACGCGGCACCAAACCTTTCGTGACGACGGTTGCCCAGCACCTGTTCCATACCGCGCGGGTCATTGGGGCGCAGTTGTGCGACCTTGGCCAGTTGTGAGGCCGAACAGGTCAGCGGTTTGTCAATCCCGTCGGAGCCGCGTGAAAGCCGTGTTTGAACCTCAAGCAGTCGGTCATAGATATCCCCTTGTTCGCGGCCCGCCAGTTTGCGGCGTGCTGGGTGCAATTCTTCAACCGCGCCGGTCAGCACCTCAAGGAAGATGTCGCCGTACCGTTCCAGCTTTTTCGCGCCAACTCCGCTGATCCGGGCCATATCGTCCAAAGAGGCCGGGCGTTTTTCGGCCATTTCAATCAGGGTGCGATCGGGAAAGATAACATAGGCCGGAACTCGCGCGCTTTCCGCCAGCGCGCGACGTTTGGCCTTGAGTGCAGATAGCAGCGGCGCGTCTTCCTCGGACACCATCATCTTGACGGCGGGTCTCCGGGTGGCCTTGCGGATCGTGTCTTTGCGCAGGTTGATCTGCGCCTCACCCCTCAGGATCGGCTTGGCTGCTTCGGTCATGCGCAACGCGCCGTGGCGTTCGGGATCGGGGCGGACAAGGTCGTGCCCCATCATCTGCCGGAAGATCGCCTGCCATTGCGGGCGCGACCAGTCCTTGCCGATGCCCCATGTGGACAGGTTGTCGTGCCGCCGGGCGCGAATCTTGTCGGTTTCATTACCCAGCAGAATGTCGATCAAATGGCCCGCGCCGAACCATTCCTCGGTGCGCAGGATCGCCGACAAGGCCATGCGAACGGGGGTGGTTCCATCGAACACTTCCGGAGGGCTGTCGCACAGGTCGCATTTACCGCAAGGTTCGATCTGTTCTCCGAAATACCCCAGCAGGGTCTTGCGTCGACATTCGAGCGCCTCGGCCAGCCCGAGCAGAGCGTTCAGCCGCGCATGATCCGCCATGCGCCGTTCCGGTGGTGCGAGCCCCTCGTCGATCTGGGACCGGCGCAAGCGAATGTCGTCGGGGCCGAACAGGGTCAGCGTTTCGGCAGGCCCGCCGTCGCGCCCGGCGCGGCCGATTTCCTGATAATAGGCTTCGATGGACTTGGGCAGGTCCGCATGCGCGACCCAGCGGATATCGGGCTTGTCGATGCCCATTCCAAACGCAACGGTGGCAACCACGATCAGCCCATCCTCGCGGGCAAAGCGGGTTTCGACGATGCGGCGGTCTTCGGCCTCCATTCCGCCGTGGTAATGACAGGCGGTGTGGCCTTCGGCGCGCAAGGCCTGGGCCAACACTTCGGTTTTGTTGCGGGTGCCGCAATAGACGATACCCGATTGGCCTTTGCGTGCCTCGGCGAAGTCGAGGATCTGTTTGCGCGGCCCGTTCTTGGCGGCAAAGGCCAGATGGATATTGGGCCGGTCAAAGCCGCGCAGGAATTTGCGCGGGGCGGTGCCGTCGAACAGTTTTTCGACGATCTCATCTTGTGTTTCGGCATCTGCTGTGGCGGTGAAAGCGGCCAAAGGCACGTCCAATGCGCGCCTTAATTCTCCAATCCGCAGATAATCTGGGCGGAAATCATGACCCCATTGGCTGACGCAATGGGCCTCGTCTACGGCAATCAGGCTGACATTGATCCGACGCAACATGCCCAAGGCTGACCCGGCGGCCAGACGCTCGGGGGCCATGTAGAGCAGTTTCAGACGCCCGGCCTCCAGCGCCTCCCACACGGCATCGGTTTCTTCGGGGGTGTTGCCCGAGGTTAGCGCACCGGCCTCGACCCCGGCCTCTTGCAGCCCGCGCACCTGATCACGCATCAAGGCAATCAGGGGGGATATCACCACGGTCACCCCGTCACGCAGAAGGGCGGGTAACTGAAAACAAAGGGATTTGCCGCCGCCCGTGGGCATGATTGCCAGCACGTTTTCACCCAGCGTGACGGCATCGACGATCTCTTCCTGACCGGGGCGGAAATCGTCGAATCCAAAGACATCTCGCAGCAAAGGCGCGGCGTCGAACATGTGCGGGGTTGCCCTGTTTTAAGGTTTATCTGCTCTTAAGACAGGACAATCACATACTAAGATTCGGTGAACAAGAGGTCAGACGAAATAGCCCATATTGTTAATTAGAATGATCCGCAGCGCGTAGACGCCGATCAGCACCACCAAAGGCGTCAGGTCCAGCCCACCCATCGCGGGCAGGACGCGGCGGATTGGGCCATAGATAGGCTCTAATATCCGGTTCAGGCCATACCAAATTTGCGCCACCAGTTGCTGGTGCAGGTTGAGAACCTGAAAGTTGAGCAGCCAGCTCATGATCACATGGGCCAAAATGATGAACCAGACAATGTCCAGGATCAGCAGCAGAATTTGGATCAACGACAGCATTGGGCCTCCGGTAAATACGTGAGATGAGAGGTAAGCGCCCCCGCGACAAAGAGCAAGCCCGCGCCAACACAACGCTTGCGAATTGGGTTAAAGCCCCGTTTTATGAATGCAACAATAAACAGGGGCAGTAATGGCAGAGATTTCCAAGCGCAAGCGCATTTGGGGTTGGTGGTTTTTCGACTGGGCCAGTCAACCATATCACACCCTTCTGGTCACCTTTGTGTTCGGCCCCTATTTCGCCGGGGTTGCGGCGGGGTATTTTTCAGGAACCGGGTTGGATGCCGAGGCTGCGGCCGCGCGGGCGCAGACGGTTTGGGCTAATTGCCTGACCATCACCGGGTTGATCATCGCCTTTGGCGCGCCTTTGCTGGGTGCGATGGCGGATGTGTCGGGGCGGCGCATTCCGTGGATTTTTGCCTTTTCGGCGATGTACGCGGTGGGATCTGCCGCGCTTTGGTACACGCTGCCCGATGGCTCGAACATGTGGCTGATGCTGTCGGCCTTTGGGCTGGGTTTTGTCGGCGCGGAGTATGCGCTGATCTTCATCAACTCTCAGCTGCCTGATCTGGGCGATGACAATGAAGTGGGCGAAATTTCGGGTTCGGGCTTTGCGTTTGGTTATTTCGGCGGGTTGATTTCATTGGCGATCATGCTGTTGCTGTTCGTCGAACAGCCCAATGGCAAAACACTGATTGGGATGGACCCGATGTTCGGGCTGGATGCGGCGAGCCAGCAGGGCACGCGGTTCGTCGGTCCCTTTACCGCCGGTTGGTTCATCCTGTTCATGGTGCCCTATTTCCTTTGGGTGCGTGATGACCCGGACAGTAACAAGACTGGCAGCCTGCGTGAGGCATTGCGACTGCTGGGTAAATCCATCTCAGACTTGCGGTACCGGGTCAGTCTGGCGACCTATCTGGGTTCATCCATGTTCTACCGCGATGCGCTGAACGGGCTGTACAGTTTCGGCGGTGTCTATGCACGGCTGGTATTGGAATGGGGGCTGATCAAGATCGGAGTGTTCGGGATTGTCAGCGTTCTGGCCTCGGCCATCTTTGCGTGGGTCGGTGGCAAGATGGATAAGAAATACGGCCCTAAACCAGTTATTCTGGTCGCGATCTGGGTGCTGATCTTTGTCTGCATCACCGTGGTGTCGATGGATCGGACGCAGATTTACGGCATCTCCTTGCCCGAAGGGTCAGGCCTGCCGGATCTGGTGTTCTTTGGCTGCGGAGTTCTGATCGGCGGTATGGGCGGTATCCTGCAATCGGCCAGCCGATCCATGATGGTGCGCCATACCGACCCAAACACGCCAGTCGAAAGCTTTGGCCTTTACGGCCTGTCCGGCCGCGCGACATCTTTTGCCGCGCCTTTGCTAATCGGGATTGCCACAACTGTTACGGGCAGTGCGCGGTTGGGGGTGTCACCGATCATTCTGTTGTTTATTCTGGGCCTGTTCCTAATGCGCTGGGTTAAACCGGAAGGGGATCAGAGCAGATGATTTTACTACGTTTTTTAGCAATAATCGCCGCGATGACATTGGCAGGAGCAGCCGGGGCGCAGCCCTTGGCCAAGCAATTGTTCGGGGCGCAAAAGCAAAGTTCACAGCAAAAACCGGCCGCGTTCGGCAGTTATTCGCGCGGATGTGCCGCGGGGTCGGTGCAACTGCCCGAAACGGGGCCGACATGGCAAGCCATGCGCCTGTCGCGTAATCGCAACTGGGGCCACCCGGAGGCGGTGGATTACGTACAGGACCTCAGCAAGTTTGCGGCCCGGCAACCGGGGTGGAATGGTCTCTATATAGGGGATATCAGCCAACCGCGTGGTGGTCCGATGACTTCTGGTCATCGCAGCCACCAGTTGGGGTTGGACATTGATATCTGGATGCTGCCCGGCGACAACATGCGGCTGTCGCGCAAAGCGCGCGAGAATATCTCGTCGATTTCCCTGCGCCGCGCCAACGGGGCCTATGTGAATGGCAATTGGACGGCACAGCACCACGCCGTGCTGCGTGAGGCGGCAAAGGACAAGCGCGTGGCGCGGATTTTCGTCTTTCCCGGCGCCAAGGTTCAGATGTGCAATGATGAGAAAGGCAACAAGGCCTATCTGCGCAAGATCAGGCCATGGTGGGGGCATCATTATCATTTCCACGTGCGTCTGAAATGCCCCAAGGGCTCGCGCGGCTGTGTCAATCAGGACGCGCCGCCCAAAGGTGATGGGTGTGCCGAGGCGCAGCAATGGGTGCGCAACATCCTCAACCCGCCGCCACCTGACCCGAACGCGCCTGCGCCGAAGAAACGCCGCGAGTATGTTCTGACCGATTTGCCCCAGCAATGCGCCGCAGTCTTGCAATCCAACTGATTGCTACTTTGCTGGCGGGTGCGGTTTGGGCGGTCGAGGTCAAGACGGCCACATACTTAAACAGCTTTGTCTGGCGCCACCCGGCGGAATGGTTTGGCGGGTTTTCAGCCCTGTATATCTCGGACAACGGTCGGCATATGCTTGCGCTTAGTGACCGGTCGGTTCTTGTCCGCGCGACCATTGCGCGGGATGAGGATGACATTACAGGGGTCCGGATCACCGGGAACTGGCCGGTTCTCTCTAGCACAGGACGGCCCCTATCCGGCGAAGCAGGGGATTCCGAAGGCATTGCGGTCGCACCGGACGGTAGCCATTACATCTCATTTGAGTCAGTGCATCGCGTTGCCCGGTACGCGACCCCCGACGCCGAAGCGCGGGTGCTGCCGCGCCCAAAGGCGTTTGAAAATCTGAAACTGAATGGGTCGTTCGAAGCCTTGGCAATCGACAATCAGGGGTGGCTGTATACCCTTCCCGAAAGAAGCCGGACCGACGCAGGTGACATCCCCGTTTATCGCTGGGACGGGCAGGGTTGGTCGACCCCTTTCGTGTTGCCACAGCGGGAAAAATTCTTGCCTGTATCTGCCGATTTTGGTCCAGATGGTCGGTTCTATTTATTGGAACGAGCCCTGTCCCTGACAGGGTTCCGCACCCGCCTGCGGCGGTGGCAGATCACAGAGGATTCAGTCGGTGCCGAAGAAAACCTGTTTACGACCGGCGCAGGCACGCATGACAACCTCGAAGGGTTGTCGGTTTGGCGCGATGATCAGGGGCGGTTGCGCGCCACGATGATCTCGGACGACAACTTTCTGGTCCTTCAGCGCACTGAACTGGTGGAGTATCTGCTACCGGATTGACACATCCCAACCAAAGGTCTAAACGCACGGCTTGCCTTGGGACGGTCCCTTGGCCAAGTCGCCGCTACCTTGTCAAAACGGGCATCTGAAAACATGCAACGCGCTTACATACCCGGCATTATTGCCATGGCCGCCATTGTTGTGGCCTCGAACATTCTGGTTCAGTTCCTGATTTTTGACGGGCTGCTGACCTGGGGTGCTTTTACCTATCCGCTGGCCTTTCTGGTTACCGACATCATGAACCGCGTCTATGGCGTGGCCACGGCCCGCAAGGTGGTGTTCGCTGGGTTTGTCACCGGCATCATCTGTTCGCTGATCGGCAGCCAGATCATGCTGCAAGGTGACGGGTTCACCTATGCCGCCGTGCCGCTGCGGATCGCTGTTGCCTCGGGGACGGCGTTTCTGATTGCACAGCTGACCGATGTCACCGTGTTCAATTCGTTGCGTGGTGGTCGCTGGTGGCGCGCGCCGCTGGTGTCGACCCTGGTTGGCTCGGCGCTGGACACCGCGCTGTTTTTCACCATAGCATTCTCAGCTTCGGTCACGGTTTTCGGTGCCAATGCTGATGCGGCGATCAACTGGGCGTGGGAGCCTGTGCCCTTCATGCTGACTGGTCCGATGACCCCCCTGTGGGTGACGTTGGCGTTTGCCGACTGGCTGGTGAAGCTGTCGCTGGCGATGATCGCGCTGATCCCGTTCAAGGTGATTGTTGCGCGGTTGACCGCGCACCCGGCATAAAGGCGCGGTTGACCGCTTAGCTTGCAAAAAAAGTGCTTTGAGAATGGCGCATCTTGTGTCAGGCTCAAAGTTAACCGCAACAGATAGAAAAGGAGGTGATCCAGTGTCGAGAAAGAGATTGGAGAGAGGTGTCGGAACAACCGGGGGGATCGCCTGTTAGGGCAGCCCTTGGCGGAGCGCTCGCTCCGGCTGGTCGATTGATCTAACCGACCCAACCTCCTGTACTTTCGAAGGGCCGTCCCGCCGGGGCGGCCCTTTTTGTTTCTGCTTGTGCCGGATAAGGTCCACTTCATGTTGCGCATCACCGACGATATCACCCTGCAGGACTGGGAAATGACCGAGAGCTTTGTCCGCTCGTCCGGTCCCGGTGGTCAGAACGTGAACAAGGTCTCGACCGCAGTTGAGCTGCGGTTCGAGGCTGCGCGCTCGCCCTCCTTGCCCGATCCGGTCAAAAACAGGCTGAAACGGTTGGCCGGGCGGCGCTGGACCAAAGATGGCGCGATCATCATTCAATGCGAAGAAACCCGCAGCCAAGCCCGCAACCGCGAGATTGCCCGCGCCCGTCTGGCTGAACTGATTGTCCGCGCGCTGGTGAAACCCAAGCGGCGGATTGCGACGAAACCCACCTATGGCTCGGTCAAACGGCGGCTGGCGGCCAAAAAAGCGCGCTCGGATGTGAAGGCGCTGCGCGGCAAGGTCGCAGAAGATTGAACTGGCAGTTTCACGGTGCCTTGCTAGTTTGAAAAGGCAAGGGAGAGCAAGATCATGAGGTTAGAGGGGAAAACCGCGATTGTAACCGGTGGCGCGTCTGGCTTTGGTGCCGGGATCGTGCAGAAATTCCTGTCCGAAGGCGCGCGGGTCATGATTGCCGATATCAATGGTGACGCGGCCGAGGTTCAGGCAAATCAGCTTGGGCCGAATGCGATTGCTCAGATGGTCGACGTGGCGAATGCAGTCTCGGTGCAGGCCATGGCGGATATGGCGATGGATCGGTTCGGGCAATTGGATATTTTGGTGAACAATGCCGGTGTCACGCATCTGCCGACGCCGCTAGAGGATGTCACCGAAGAGGAATTTGACCGCGTCTTCAACGTGAACATGAAATCAGTCTATCTGACCGCACGGGCGCTGGTGCCAGCGATGAAAGCGCGCGGGGCGGGTGCGATCCTGAACGTGGCCTCGACCGCGGGGCTATCGCCACGTCCGAACCTGAATTGGTACAACGCGTCCAAGGGCTGGATGATCACGGCCACCAAGACAATGGCGGTGGAACTTGCGCCTTCGGGTGTGCGTGTAAACGCGCTCTGCCCGGTGGCCGGGGAAACACCACTGCTGAAATCCTTCATGGGAGAAGATACGCCTGAAATGCGTGCCAAGTTCCTGTCGACCATCCCGCTGGGGCGTTTCTCGACCCCCGACGACATGGCCAACGCCGCCTGTTTCCTGTGTTCGGACGAGGCGAGCATGATCACCGGCGCTGCATTGGAGGTCGACGGTGGCCGTTGTATCTGAGGTTTATCCATGATCCCCGGACCCCGTAATCTGATCACTGATGTCCCTGGCCTGAGGGTCGGAAATGCGCAGGACGCTGCGTTGAAATCGGGAACAACTGTCCTGACGGCAGATCAGGCCTTTACCGCCTCGGTTCACGTGATGGGGGGCGCACCGGGCACGCGGGAAACCGATCTGCTGGCGCCGGATAAATCGGTCTCGCAAGTGGATGCAATTACTTTGTCCGGTGGGTCGGCCTTTGGACTGGATGCCTGTTCTGGCGTCTCGGATGCATTGCGGTCGCGGGGCAGGGGGTATCCAGTGGGCGATACCGTGGTGCCCATTGTGCCCGGAGCGATCCTGTTTGATTTGTTGAACGGCGGAGACAAGGATTGGGTTGAAAACCCATATCGCGCGCTGGGACGAGCGGCTTTTGACGACGCAGATGTGGATTTTGCGTTAGGCACAGCGGGGGCCGGAACCGGCGCTTTGGCGGCGCGGCACAAGGGGGGGCTCGGGTCCGCCTCATTGGTTCTGGACAATGGGGTGACCGTCGGTGCCCTGGTTGCGGCCAACCCGTTGGGCAGTGTGACAACACCCGGCGACCGCCATTTCTGGGCAGCGCCGTTCGAGTTTGGAGACGAATTTGGCGGTTTAGGATCTGATTCAAGTGCCGGTCTTGGCTTTCCTGCTCCCAGCCTCAAGGCGCAGGCGATGCGACTTGCCGAGCCGGATAAGGGCAACACGACAATCGCTATTGTGGCCACGGATGCTGCCTTGTCGAAATCGCAGTGCCAGCGACTGGCAGTGGCAGCACATGATGGCATTGCCCGCGCCATTCTGCCGGCACACACACCAGGGGACGGAGATCTGGTCTTTGCGGTCAGCACTGGCGCGCAGACTATCGACGCCGAAGCCGGCTTGGGGCTGATCGGACATGCGGCCTCGGTCTGTCTGGCACGAGCTATTGCGCGGGCTATTTATCTGGCGACCCCGGCAGCGGGCGATCTATTGCCCTGTTGGACCGCACCACATGACAAAAGTTAAGGACTGTCTTTATGCCGCAGGGCACATTACCCTCGCGCGGCAATCTGCGCGTTGACTCTTTTTTGCGCCGACGGTCCATTCGGTGCAGCCAATTCGTATCGGAGCAAAACTCATGAATCGTATCCTCGCTACCGCAATTGTCGGCCTGCTGGCCCTTCCTGCCTATGCGGAAGGTGACGCCGAGGCCGGCAAAAAGGCCTTCAATAAATGCAAATCCTGCCATCAGATCGCTGACCCGGCCGGTGAAGTCATCGTCAAGGGCGGTAAGACCGGTCCGAACCTTTACGGTATCGCGGGCCGCACCGCGGGTACCGTCGAAGGGTTCAAATACGGAGACAGCATCGTTGAGGCTGGTGAAAACGGTCTGGTCTGGGATGAAGCCACCTTTGTCGAATACGCGCAGGATCCCAAGGCGTTTTTGAAAGATTACCTGGGTGAGACATCGGCCAAGTCGAAAATGACCTTCAAGTTGAAGAAGGGCGGCGAAGACGTCTATGCCTATATCGTCAGTGTCTCGGGCGAATAACGTCTGAAAAACCAGACCATTCGAAAGATTGCAAAAGGCCGCAGCCCCCTGCGGCCTTTCGTGCGATTGATAACAGCTTGGATCAAGGTCACCTTGGGGATACGCGGTTCATCATGCCCTTGCATGACTTCGCAAAGCCAAGCCGGTCCGGCGGCAGCCAATTCCATACATCCCGCCGCCCTGGCGGATCGGCAGCAGGAGACGACAGATGGGAAACATGATCCCGGCCTGGGTTGATGGTGAATTGACCCCCGTGGACAAGCTTGAGGCGCATGAAAAGGGCCTGCGGCACAAGGCAGTCTCGGTCTTTGTCGTGCGCGGCACCGAGATCTTGATGCAACGCCGGGCTTTGGGCAAATACCATACGCCGGGCCTGTGGGCGAATACCTGCTGCACCCATCCCGATTGGGGCGAGACGCCCTCGGAATGTGCCGTGCGTCGTTTGCGCGAAGAGTTGGGGATCACCGGCTTGTACCCGGAATACCGGCACCGGCTGGAGTATCACGCCGATGTTGGCAACAACATGATCGAACACGAAGTGGTCGATATCTTTCTGGCTCATGTTCGTGGGCCGCTTAAAATCGAGCCTAATCCGGACGAAGTCATGGATATCCGGTGGATCGACTACCATGATCTGCTGGCTGAAGTGCAACGACATCCGCAGCGGTTCACGCCGTGGCTGAAGATCTATCTGCACAGTCATGCCGACACGATTTTCGGTCCTGATCTGATCATCTCGGCCACGTCCTGACCGCAACGGCTTGCAAGGGCCGCCCAAGCCGCCTAAATCAACGCGTCATGGCCAAGCAAAAGACAGACCCGAATTACAAAGTCATCGCCGAAAACCGGCGTGCGCGCTTCGATTACGCGATCGAGGACGATATCGAGTGCGGCATCGTGCTGGAAGGGTCCGAGGTCAAATCCCTGCGCGTTGGTGGGTCAAACATTGCCGAAAGCTATGCTTCGGTCGAGGATGGCGAGCTGTGGCTGATCAACAGCTATATCGCGCCTTATGAGCAGGCGAAGGTTTTCAAGCACGAAGAACGCCGCCGCCGCAAGCTGCTGGTGTCGCGCAAAGAGCTGTCGAATCTGTGGAATGCGACCCAGCGCAAGGGCATGACGCTGGTGCCGCTGGTTTTGTATTTCAACCACAAGGGCCGGGCGAAGCTGAAGATCGGCATCGCCAAAGGTAAAAAACTGCACGACAAGCGTGAGACTCAGGCCAAGCGGGACTGGTCACGGCAGAAACAGCGGCTGATGAAGGATCACAGCTGATCCTTCGCCCGGTTCAGAACGCCATGGCTGCGGAAACGGCGCGTTTCCAGCGCTGATAGGCGGCGTCGCGTTCCTCGGCGGACAGTTCCGGTTCAAAACGGCGATCCAGCGCCCAGGTTTCCGAAAAGCCCTGTTGATCCGGGTAAACCCCTGCGCGCATTCCAGCCAACCAGGCCGCGCCTAATGCAGTGGTTTCCTGCATCACCGGGCGGTCGACCTCGGCCCCCAGATAATCCGACAGCCCCTGCATCGCCCAGTCCGAGGCGCTGGCCCCGCCATCCACGCGTAAGGTTACATCGGTATCCGCGCCCCAGTCGCCCTGCATGGCGTGCCACAGATCGCGGGTTTGATAGGCGATGCTTTCCAGCGTGGCCTTGGCGAACTCCGCGCGGCCGGAATTGCGGGTCAGGCCAAACACCGCGCCACGGCAGTCGGGCTTCCAATAGGGCGCGCCGAGGCCGGTAAAGGCAGGTACTAGCACCACATGCTGGTTTGGATCGGCTTTTTGGGCAAGTTCACCACTTTCCGGGGCGCTCTCAATGATCTGCAACGCATCGCGTAGCCATTGCACAGCGGCCCCGGCCACAAAGATCGATCCCTCCAGCGCATAGGTCCGCTTACCGTCCAACTGATAGGCGATCGTGGTCAGCAGGCGATTTTTGGATTCAACCGGTTTGTCCCCGGTATTCAGCAGGGCAAAACACCCCGTACCGTAGGTCGATTTCATCATGCCGGGTTGAAAACAGGCCTGGCCGATGGTTGCGGCCTGCTGATCTCCCGCCACGCCCAGAATTGGGATATCCCCCCCGAATAGGGTCGTATTTCCGAAGTCCGAGGCACAATCATGCACCTCTGGCAGCATGTTCATCGGTACGTCCAGCAGGTCGCAAATTTCGGCACTCCACGCGCCTTTGTTGATGTCGAACAACAGGGTGCGTGCAGCATTGGTGGCGTCAGTGGCGTGGCTGCGCCCCTCGGTCAGACGCCAAATCAGGAAACAGTCGATGGTGCCGAACATCAACTCTCCGGCCTCGGCGCGGTCGCGTGCGCCGGGCACGGTGTCCAGCAGCCATTTAACCTTGGTGCCCGAGAAATAGGGGTCCAGCAACAACCCGGTCTGGGCGGTCACGTCATCTTCGCACCCCGCCCGTTTGTAGCGCGCGCAAATTTCGGCGGTGCGGCGGTCCTGCCAGACGATGGCGTTGTGGAGTGGTTGACCGGTGGCGCGGTCCCAGACCACAGTGGTTTCGCGCTGGTTAGTGATGCCGATGCCTGCGATCTGGTCGGCGGTGACGCCGGTGGTTTCCATCACTTCGCGGCAGACGCGTAGAACGCTCTCCCAGATTTCTTCGGCGTCGTGTTCGACCCAACCTTCCTGCGGGAAATGCTGCGTGAATTCGTGCTGCGCGGTGCCTACGCGCTGCATTTCCGCGTCAAACAATATGGCCCGTGATGATGTGGTGCCCTGATCAATGGCAAGAATATAGGTCACGCCTGCGCCCCCCCTCCGGTCTGGTTTTGCCGGACTTTAGCGCAAACAATGACGATCGTGCCAGAGCGTTCAGACAGGAATATTGTCGATCAACCGCACACCATCCGCCCAGGCCGCCGCAAACAGCCGGGCGGGCCGTGTGGCATGGGTCAGCGGGTCCAGTGTGTCGGCGCAGCGCAGTTGAATATATTCAACTTGAGTGAAGCCTGCCGCCAGCAGATCAGACTCGGCCCGCGCGGCCACAGTTTCAAACGCGGCTCCTGCTTTCAGCGACTGGACCACACCCTGCATGATCCGGTGCTTGTTGGCCGCAATGTTCAACCCCTCGGGCGAGAGGAGGAGGTTGCGCGAGGACATTGCCAAGCCCGAGGGTTCGCGCACCGTGGGGCAGCCGACCACCTCGATGGGGATGTCCAGATCGCGGGCCATGCGGCGGACGATCATCAATTGTTGATAGTCTTTTTCCCCGAAATAGGCTCGATCTGCCTGCGTTTGCAGGAACAGCTTAGCGACCACAGTGGCGACGCCGTCAAAATGGCCGGGGCGGAATTCACCCTCCATCACATCGGTCAAACCTGCGACTGATACGGTGGTGGCAAAGCCCTGCGGATAGATCTCCTCGGGATCGGGAACATAGATCGCGTCGACACCGTAAGGGGCCAGTTTCTGCGCATCTTCGTTCTCGGTCCGCGGGTAATTGGCCAGATCGTCGGGGTTGTTGAACTGTTTGGGGTTTACAAAAACCGTAACGATCACCCGGTCGGTTCCGGCCTTCGCGGCCTCGGCCAATGAAAGATGCCCCTGATGTAGCGCGCCCATGGTGGGGACGACACCGATCGTTTCGCCGTTGCCGCGCCATTTGGTCGTCAGCGTGCGCAAATCACTTAGGCGGCGCAGAATGGGTGCGGTCATGTCTTAGGTCCTTTGGACGGAGCCTGATCGGCAAAGACATGTTCATCCGCTGGAAAGCTGCGGGCGCGCACATCGGAGGCATATTCCGCGATGGCGGCCTCGGCTTGCGGACCCAGTTCGGCATAGCGTTTGACAAATTTCGGTTTGAACGCGGTAAAAAAGCCCACCATGTCGTCCACGACCAGAATCTGCCCATCGCATCCGGCTGAGGCGCCAATGCCGATGGTCGGAATCGCGACCTCGGCGGTGATCTGATCAGCCAGGCCTTGCGGTACCTTCTCAAGCACAACGGAAAACGCACCAGCCTCGGCCACCGCATGGGCATCGGCCAACACCGCCTTCGCCTGTTCGTCGCGACCCTGCACCTTGTAGCCGCCCAGCGTGTTGATCGATTGTGGCGTCAGGCCGATATGCGCCATCACCGGGATACCGCGCTTGACCAGAAAGCGGATGGTCTCGGCCATTTCCACGCCGCCTTCCAGCTTGACCGCGCCTGCGCCGGTTTCGGCCATCAGGCGAGCGGCATTCTTGAAGGCATGGGCCGGGTCGTGTTCGTAACTGGCAAAGGGCATATCGATAACCATCATCGCCCTGTCCAGACCGCGCGCAACGGCCTGCCCATGCATCACCATCATCTCCATCGTCACACCCAGGGTCGAGGTCAGCCCATGCAGCACCATGCCGACGCTGTCGCCGACCAGAACAAAGTCGCAATGGGCATCCATCAGCCGTGCCATCGGTGTGGTATAGGCGGTCAAACTGACCAATGGTGTGCTGCCTTTGCGGGCGCGGATATCCTCGGCATTCGGGGCTGTTTTGCGGGCGGTGGCGCTCATGATCGCTCCTGCGGGGTTCATGTTGCAGTGCGGCATAGCAGATTGCACAAGGTTATAGAAACCCCGGTTGCGCGAACATTTCCTTGATTGACCCGAGGTTTAAAGGGACATTGAGTGCAGAAAAGCCTGTAAAACAGCCGGTTCCAAGGATTCAAACAGGGAGAGTTTTTCATGACAAAGCAGATGTTTCGGAGTATTGCGTCGGCTCTGGCGGTGGGCGCCAGCCTGTTTGCCTCGCAGGCTTTGGCCAAATCGGACATTACGATTGCGATGCAGTTGGAGCCGCCACACCTGGACCCGACCAGCGCCGCCGCGCAGGCCATTGATTCGGTGGTTTACACAAATATCTTCGAGGGTCTGACCCGCTTTATGGGTGACGGCTCGGTCGTGCCCGGCCTAGCCGAAAGCTGGGAAATTTCCGAGGACGGCACTGTCTATACATTCAAGCTGCGCGACGGGGTGACCTTTCATGACGGCACCGTCATGGATGCCGAGGACGTCAAATTCAGCCTCGACCGCGCCACGGCAGAAGACAGCGCAAATGCACAAAAGGCGCTGTTTGCAGGCATCGAAAGCGTTGAGGTTGTGGATCCGCTGACCGTAAAGGTCACCCTGTCCGAGCCGAACGGCAATTTTCTGTTCAACATGGCTTGGGGGGATGCGGTGATCGTCGCGCCCGAAAGCATCGACAACATCAAGACCAACCCGGTGGGGACCGGTGCCTTTACCTTTGGTGACTGGGTGCAGGGCGATAGCATCACGCTAAACCGGAACCCCAACTATTGGGGCGAACAACCTGCGTTAGAGACTGCTACGTTCAAGTTCATCTCGGACCCCACTGCCGCCTTTGCCGCGGTGATGGCCGAAGATGTGGACGTCTTCGACAACTTCCCTGCACCCGAAAACCTGCCTCAATTCGAGGCTGACCCGCGTTTTCAGGTGCTGGTGGGGTCGACCGAGGGGGAAACCATCCTGTCGACCAACAACAAGAAACCCCCGTTTGATGATATCCGCGTGCGGCAGGCGCTGGCCCATGCCATCGACCGGCAGGCGGTGATTGACGGTGCGATGTTCGGCTATGGCACGCCCATTGGCACCCATTTTGCACCGCACAACCCTGCCTATGTCGATCTGACCGGCACCTCGGCCCATGACCCGAAACAGGCCGCCAAACTGCTGGCCGATGCGGGGTATGAAGAGGGGTTCGAGACCACACTGCACCTGCCGCCACCCTCTTATGCCCGACGCGGAGGCGAGATCATCGCCGCGCAACTGGCCGAGGTTGGCATCAAGGCCGAGATCATCAATGTGGAATGGGCGCAGTGGCTGGAATCTGTGTTCAAGGGTAAGGATTACGGCCTAACCATCATCAGCCATACTGAGCCAATGGATATCGGCATCTATGCCCGCCCCGACTATTATTTCCAGTATGACAGTCTGGATGCCCAGACGTTGATGGAGACATTGAACGCGACCACCGATCCGGAGGAGCGTAAAAAGCTGTTGGGCGATATGCAGCGCCTGATCGCCACGGACTATGTCAACGGCTACTTGTTCCAATTGGCCAAGCTGGGGGTCGCCAAGGCCGGCGTTCAGGGCCTGTGGGAGAACGCGCCAACGGCCGCCATCGACCTGACCCAGATCAGTTGGTCCGAATAATCGGGTCCGGGGCCGATATCGGCCTCGGATTACCAGTTTCCGAGTGAGCCTGAAAATGAATCTGGTCCGTTTCTTGTGTTTTGTTGCTGTGACTGCCTGCCTGTGTGCGCTGGGCGGCAAGGGACAGGCGCAGAATGTGCTGGATGGCGGGCTCGGTGGTCTGGTTGGCACGCCGGAAAACCCGCTGAAGGTGGGGATCGGCATCCGTATCGATCAGGTTACCAGCGTGGATCAAAAGGCCGAGAATTATGGCGCCGTCGTCGTATTGCGCGCCGAATGGACCGATCCCGCGCTGGCCTTTGACCGCGACACTGTCGGGCGCGAGTTTCAGGTTTTCAATCCGAGGACGCTGGCTGAACATGCCACGGATATCGGGGCGGTGGTTCCGGCGTTTGTCATTCACAACCAGCAATCCAACAAATGGATACATGAATCTGCAGCCTCGCTGCACTATGACGGGCATGTGGTCTATGTCGAGAAGTCCTCCCTGACGTTGCAGGCTCCGCATTTTGATTTCCGAAAATACCCGTTCGACACCCAGGAGTTTTTCTTCGAAGTTGTCTCGATCTTTCCGTCCGAATACGTATCCTACTATCCGCTGGAAGAGTATTCTGGCTTGGGTGATCTGCTGGGCGAGGAAGAGTGGATACTGGACAACCCACAAGTCCTGCATTCGACGGTCATTGGCCTTTCGGGTCGGGACAGCGATCAGGTTGTGCTGGCGTTCGAAGGAAAGCGGCACCTGACCTATTATGTGATCCGGGTGTTCCTGCCGATGCTGGTTCTGGTCTCGGTGGGCTGGGCGCTGTTTTTCCTCGACGAATACCGCCGCCGGATCGAGATTGCCGGAGGCAACCTGCTGGTCTTCGTGGCCTTCAACTGGGCCATCTCTGCTGACCTGCCCAAGCTGGGCTACCTGACGTTTCTGGATTTCATCCTGCAATGCATGTTCCTGATGACAGGGGCATTGATCGTGTTCAACGTGGCCTTGCGCAAACTGAAAGTGTCCGGGCATGAGGACGGGGCCAGAAAGCTGGACAATTACGCAATTAAGTGGATTTATCCGCTGGGCTATGCGTCCATCGTCGCTTACGCGGTTTTTGCCTATCTGTTGGTGCCTTAGGTGCTGGACCCGCGCGATATGTGATCCTAACGTGGCCTCAATGCTCCGCTATGCCCTGAAACGTCTGATATCGCTGTTTATCAGCCTTGTGGTCGCCTCGGTGGTCATCTTCGCCGTGATCGAGGTGGCGCCAGGCGATCCGGCCTCGTTCATGTTGGGCGTCAACGCGCAAGAGGACACGCTGGCCGCCCTGCGGGCCGAGCTGGGATTGGACGGGTCCAAGATCCAGCGCTATTTCAACTGGGTTGGCGGTATGATGGTGGGGGATTTTGGGACCTCTTACACCTATCGAACACCGGTGTCGCAGATGATTTCGGACAGGCTATGGGTGTCATTGCCGCTGGCGCTTTATGCCCTGACCTTATCGACCCTGATTGCCTTCCCCGCCGGTATTTACGCCGCAGCCCGTCGTGGCAAGCCGGGGGATCTGACGGTGATGGGGGTGACGCAATTAGGTATCGCAGTACCGAATTTCTGGTTCGCGATGATGCTGGTGCTGATCTTTGCCATCAACCTTCGCTGGTTCAACGCCGGAGGTTTTGCGGGTTGGGACAAAGGCGTCTGGACCGGCCTGCATTCTCTGACATTGCCAGCCATTGCGCTGGCCTTGCCGCAGGCGGCGATCTTGGCGCGGGTCATGCGGTCTTCGCTGCTGGATATACTGGGCGAAGATTTCATGCGCACTGCCCGCGCCAAGGGATTGTCACGCCGTCAAGCACTGTGGCGGCACGGTGTGCGCAACGCGCTTATCCCGGTTCTGACCATCATCGGGCTGCAATTCTCGTTTCTGTTGGCGGGGTCGATCATCATCGAGCAGGTGTTTTATCTGCCCGGACTCGGGCGGCTGGTGTTTCAGGCGATCTCGGCCCGCGATTTGGTCGTGGTGGAATCGGTGGTCATGTTGCTTATCTTTGCTGTCATCACAGTGAATTTTCTGGTCGACCTCGCCTATGCCGCCGTGGACCCACGGCTGAGAGGTCGGTCATGAGCCGCAACCTGCTTCTTGGTTCAGTATTGTCCTCGTTGGTCTTGCTGGCAGCGCTGATGTCCTTTGTCTGGACGCCGTATGATTATGCGGCGCTGGATATCCCCAACAAGCTGGAGCCGCCTAATGCACAGCATTGGTTCGGCACAGATCATTTCGGGCGTGACATGTTCTCGATGATCATGGTGGGGGCTCGTACGTCCATCGCGGTGGCATTGGTGGCGGTGGGGATCGGTATGGCGCTGGGCGTACCGCTGGGCCTGACGGCGGCAGCGCATAAAGGATCATGGCTGGATGAGGTGATCATGCGCGGCAACGATTTGGTCTTTGCCTTCCCCTCGCTAGTCATCGCCATTCTGATCACAGCGGTGTTCGGAGCAGGCGCGATCAACGCGATCATCGCGATCGGTATTTTCAACGTTCCCGTCTTCGCCCGCATCACCCGTGGCGCGGCCTTGTCCCTATGGGAACGCGAGTTCATTCTGGCCGCGCGTGTCGCGGGCAAAGGCGCGGCGCGGATATCGGCAGAACATATTCTGCCCAATATTGCGAATCTGCTGATCGTGCAGGGCACCATTCAGTTCTCGCTGGGTATTCTGGCCGAGGCGGGCTTATCTTATGTCGGTCTGGGTGCGCAACCGCCCACACCCAGTTGGGGTCGAATGCTGGCCGATGCGCAGACAATGGTCAGTTTTGCCCCGCATTTGGCTCTGATTCCGGGGTTGGCGATTATTGTCACTGTGCTGGGACTGAACCTGTTAGGCGATGGGTTGCGCGATTGGCTTGATCCCAGAATACGAGTCGCGCGCGCATGAGCTTGCTGGAGATCGAAAACCTTTCTCTGACTATCCATGAGACCGAGATTCTGAAGCGGGTCAGCTTGTGTATTGGTGCCGGACAAATTGTTGCCGTGACCGGTGAAAGTGGCTCGGGCAAGTCGATGACCGCGCTGGCCGTGATGCAATTGCTGCCAAATGGCGCAAAGGCGGATGGCGCAATCCGGTTGGATGGGCAAAACTTGCTGAAACAGTCTGAACGCGAAATTTGCGCCCTGCGCGGGGCCAAAATTGGGATGGTGTTTCAGGAACCCATGACCGCCTTGAACCCGGTCAAAACCATTGGCGATCAGGTGATCGAGACCATTCTGATCCACAAGGCCATGTCGCGCACCAAGGCGCGGGCCCGCGCACACGAGGTTCTGAGCCGCGTTGGCCTGCCGCCTGACCATTTCCCGCTGTCGCGATATCCGCATGAACTGTCCGGCGGTCAACGGCAGCGTGTGGTAATCGCCATGGCAATCGCACTGCGTCCCAAATTGTTGATCGCGGATGAGCCGACAACCGCGCTGGATGTGACGACGCAGGCGCAGATACTCGACCTGCTCAAAGGATTGGCGCGCGAATATGGCATGGGGCTGCTGATGATCACGCACGATCTGGCGGTGGTGGCAGACATGGCCGACCAGATCGTCGTGATGCGCCATGGAGAGGTAGTCGAAAGCGGTGCAACCACTGACCTGCTGCACAATATGCAGCACCCCTATACGAAGATGCTGTTTCAGGCCTCGAGGCATCAGGTTTCACTACCTGAACCGCCCGAGTTCCTGCCATTGCTAGAGGTGAGAAATGTGGTGCGCGACTATAGCTTGCCGCGAAAAGGTCTGTTCAGCAGGCCGGATCACCACCGCGCGGTCGACGAAGTCAGCTTTACCCTGCACCGGGGTGAGCGGTTGGGCCTGGTTGGAGAATCTGGCTGTGGAAAATCGACCCTAACACGCGCAATCTTGGGTTTGGAGGACGTGCAGAGCGGTGAAATTTTACTGGACAACCAGCCTGTCTTTGCCGGTCACAAGCCGAACCCCGCTGTGCGACGTAAGATGCAGGTGGTGTTTCAGGATCCCTATGGCAGTTTCAATCCGCGCCACCGCGTCGCCCGCCTGATCACCGAACCGTTTCACCTGTTGGAATCCCCACCCACCGGCACCGAGCGGCAAGACCGTATCGCCGAAATGTTAACTGCCGTGGGCCTCAGCCCGGATGATGCGAACAAATACATCCATGAATTCTCGGGCGGGCAACGACAGCGGATTGCCTTGGCCCGCGCCTTGATCATTCGCCCCGAACTGATCGTGTTTGATGAGGCGGTCTCGGCCTTGGATGTATCCGTCCGGGCACAGATTCTGGATCTGCTGGCCGAGCTGTGTGCCACCTACAACCTGACTTACCTGTTCATCAGCCATGATCTAAGTGTCGTACGGACAATCACAGACCGGGTGATGGTGATGCAGGCGGGCAGAATTGTTGAACAGGGTGAGACCGAACAGGTATTTTCTTCCCCGCGGCACGCTTACACTCGGACCCTGATCGATGCCGCACCGGTCTTGCCCGGTATCGGTGCAAATGTCGTGTAATTCCTTTGTTAGAGTCGATATGGAGGCCAAAATGCCCAATTCTCTCTGGTTCAATCCCGGCCTTTGCCTGATCGGCGGCGATTGGGTCGCGCCTGCGTCACAGCAGACGATTTCGACGATCAATCCGTCTGACGGATCCGAGATCTGCCGGATTGCTCGCGCGAATGCCTCAGATATAGATGCCGCTGTGCAGGCTGCCCAAACGGCGTTGGATGGGGATTGGGGGCGAAAGACGGCGTTGGAGCGCGGCCGCGTCCTGACCCGACTTGGCCAACTGGTTTTGGAACGCGTAGATGACTTGGCGCAGCTTGAGGCGATGGATGTAGGAAAACCGCTGACACAGGCTCGTGCGGATGCCGTGGCGTTGGCGCGGTACTGCGAATTCTACGGCGGCGCGGCGGACAAGGTGATGGGCGAGACGATCCCCTATCTGGACGGCTACACCGTGTACACGCTGCGCGAACCGCACGGGGTGACCGGGCATATAGTGCCGTGGAACTACCCGATGCAGATCATTGGCCGCTCTGTCGGGGCAGCTTTGGCGATGGGCAACGCCTGCGTGCTGAAGCCAGCGGAAGAGGCGTGTTTGACCGCGCTTGCCTTTGCCCATCTGGCGCAACAGGCGGGCCTACCTGCCGGAGCGCTGAACGTGGTGCCGGGGATGGGGGCCGAGGCCGGGGCGGCATTGTCAGCGCATCCAGGCGTGCAGCATATCTCATTCACAGGGTCAGTTGCCACCGGCGCGCTGGTGCAACAGGCGGCGGGGCGCAACGTGGTGCCAGTGACGCTGGAACTGGGCGGTAAATCGCCCCAGCTGGTATTTGACGATGCCGATCTGGATGCCGCACTGCCGTTTCTGGTGAACGCGGGTATTCAGAATGCCGGGCAGACCTGCTCGGCTTCGTCCCGTATTCTGGTGCAGCGTGGGGTGTATGAGCAGGTCAAAACCCGCATGGCAGCCGCCTATGCCGATCTGACAGTTGGTCCAGCACCTGAAGATTTGCGGGTCGGCCCCCTGATCTCGGCCCGTCAGAAACAGATCGTCGAGGGTTTTTTAGCCAAAGGCGCGGACCTCAACATCGCAGGACAAGGGCGTATCGTAGATCATGCACCCGGCGAGGGGGCATATGTGCAGCCAACCCTTTTTGCCGATGTCCCGTCAGATCACCTTCTGGCTCGGGATGAAATTTTTGGACCGGTGCAGGTTCTGATCCCCTTTGAAACCGAGGAGGAGGCGGTTCAGATCGCCAACGCCACCGAATACGGGTTGGTTGCCAGCATCTGGACCCGCGACGGTGCGCGGCAGATGCGGTTGGCGAAACAGCTGCGTTCGGGACAGGTGTTCATCAACAATTATGGTGCGGGGGGCGGGGTAGAGTTGCCGTTTGGCGGTGTCGGCAAGTCCGGTCATGGCCGCGAAAAGGGGTTCGAGGCGCTGTTTGGGTTCTCGCAGGTGAAAACAGTAGCGGCTTACCATGGTTAGGGTCTAAACAATCACTTCGATCGACTGTTGTGCACCCACACCGAAGACGCGCTTATAGCGCTCGATCTCATCCTTTGGGCCCATCGCTTTTTCCGGGTTGTCGGACAGTTTCACGGTTGGTCGGCCATTGGCGGACACCGCCTTGCAGACCAGAGAGAACGGTGCCAGTACGTCATTCGGGACAAGTCCACGGAAATCATTGGTTAGCAAGGTGCCCCAACCAAACGAGACCTTCGTGCGATGAGCGAACTGGCTCTGCAGTTCGTGGATCTTGTCCACGTCCAGGCCGTCCGAGAAGATTACCCGCTTTTGCAGCGGGTCCTCACCGCGGGATTTCCACCAGTTGATGGCAATCTCGGCACCTGTCGCCGGATCTCCGCTGTCGACACGAATACCGGTCCATCCCGCCAGCCAATCCGGCGCATTGTCCAGAAAGCCCTGCGTGCCATAGGTGTCGGGCAGGATGATGCGCAGATTACCGTCATGTTCCTCGTGCCAGTCGCTGAGGACGTCATAGGGGGCCTGCGCCAGTTCGGTGTCGGATTCCGCCAGCGCGGAATAGACCATGGGCAGTTCATGGGCATTGGTGCCGATCGCCTCAACCTCGCGTCGCATGGCGATCAGGCAGTTCGAGGTGCCGGTAAACGCGGGCCCCAGCCCTTCGATCATCGCCTGCACGCACCAGTCCTGCCACAGGAAGGAATGCCGCCGACGGGTGCCGAAATCAGCAATGCCCAGCCCATCGATGCTGCGCAATTGATCGATTTTTTCCCAAACGCGGGTCATGGCACGGGCATAAAGCACCTGCAGTTCGAACCGGCGCATATTGTTTAGAACGGCGCGGGATCGCAGCTCCATCAATACCGCAAGCGCCGGGATTTCCCACAGCATGACCTCGTGCCACTTGCCCTCGAAGGTCAGTTCGTACTGATCGCCTTTGCGCTCAAGGTGGTAGGGCGGCAGGCGCAGATTCTCGAACCATTCCATAAAACCCGAGCGGAACATCTGCCGTTTCCCATAGAACATATTGCCACGCAGCCAGGTGCTTTCACCCCGGCTGAGGCTAAGAGACCGGATATGATCCAGCTGTTCGCGCAGCTCACCCTCATCGATCAATTTGGCCAGTGGAATGTGATTCGACCGGTTGATCAGCGAAAAAACCACATCCGTTTGGGGCTTATTTCGAAACACTGACTGGCACATCAGCAGTTTGTAGAAGTCTGTGTCGATTAAAGACCGTACAATCGGGTCAATCTTCCATTTATGATTGTACACGCGCGTCGCAATATCGACCATGGCAGAACTCCTGCGATTTCTGTTGTTAGATCAATAGGTGCATGAATTGGCAAGAGTCGCTAGATTGAAGACAATGACAAGGTGAGGTCACAAATCGAGCATATTGTGTAATCTTTTCATTGGTTAGTGAAAAGAAGGGGTTGGAAGAACAAGGTTTAGTTGGTTAATGGGTCTCGAGTACGACTTTGATATTGTAGCGATTGCGCCTGATGAAGTGGATCCGGAACATGGCATGGCTGCCGTGACGGGCCACCGCGCCGTTCGCGCGACCTTTCGCAATACTCAGACTGTTGAGGCCTTGCACAGTGCATCCCCCAAGATTCGTCGTATTTTTCTGGAATCGGGCTTCAGCCTGGAATCCAAGGGTGGCAGCCTTCCACATGGTTATTTCCTGTCCGAAGATGCACCGGATCGTGAACGCATCCTGAAACGGCTGTTTTCGAATATCCGCAATATGGGTGTTCAGGGGGAATATTGTGGTGATTTCGACTTTTGGCATTTCCTGGACGACGTAAGGCGGGCACGCCCCCGGGCAAATGCGACGCGCGAGTTGCAGGAATTGACGCCAAGCCCTCAAGCGCCTGATGTGGTCAAACCAAAACGACGCTCGGTTCAGGGGCGTATCGGGTTTGCGCTTGGTCTGGCCGTGGTTGTGATTGTCGTGCTGAGATACCTGGCGTCCGAGGGGTCTGCCCCCTAGGCCAGGATAACGCCGGCTTCCCGCATCGCGGTTTCAGCAGCGGCCAGTGATCCATCCATGTCGATAGCTCGGCACGCATCCATTCGGACCGTGACGTCAAAACCCAGGCGTGCTGCGTCGATTGCGGAATAGTACACACAAAAATCAGTGGCCAAGCCGACGAGCGTCAGTTTCGTGATCCCGCGCGACTTAAGATACCCCTCCAACCCTGTTGGTGTTTTCTGGTCATTTTCGAAAAACGCCGAGTAGCTGTCGATACCGCTACGAAAGCCCTTGCGAAGGACAAGATCGGCATGGGTGTTAAGATCCGGATGGAAATTGGCGCCCTCGGTTCCCTGAACGCAGTGATCCGGCCAAAGTACCTGCGGGCCGTAGTGCATTTCCGTCATGTCAAACGGGTTCTTGTCTTCATGCGACCCGGCGAACGACGAATGGCCCGCCGGATGCCAGTCCTGCGTCAGGATCACTGCATCGAATTCGTCCATCATGGCGTTGATCGGGGCCACGATCTCATCCCCTCCGGGTACGGCCAGCGCGCCGCCGGGGCAGAAATCGTTCTGGACGTCGATTACAAGCAGGGCGTGGGTCATCGCGGTTTCTCCTCAGGTTGCTCTATCGGTAGGGCGCGCAGGCCCAATCGTCAATCTGGCTGCGAAGCGTCAATTCGATCCCTTGCGACTCTGTTGCGTCAGGTTTAGACCGCGCGCATGTATACCATCGCTGCTCTCTATCACTTCACCCGTTTCCCGGATCACGCTGCCCTGCGCGAGCCTTTGTTGGACCTGTGCCGTACGCAATCTGTCAAAGGCACATTGCTGCTGGCGCAAGAGGGGATCAATGGCACCATTGCCGGCCCCCGCGCTGGGATCGATGCGGTGCTGGCGCATATCAAAGCGCTGCCCGGCTGTGCCGATCTGGACTGGAAAGAGGCCACCGCCGATCATCCGCCTTTTGGCAAGATGAAGGTGCGCTTGAAAAAAGAGATCGTGACCATGGGGCAGCCGGATATCGATCCGCGCGCCCGTGTCGGCAACTATGTCGAGCCTGAGGATTGGAACGATCTGATCCGCTCGGACGACGTGGTGGTGATCGACACCCGCAACGATTATGAGGTGGCGATTGGCACGTTTGAGGGCGCAATAGACCCTGAAACGGCCAGCTTCCGTGAGTTCCCGGCTTGGTGGGAAGAGAACAAAGAGCGGTTCCACAACAAGCGCGTCGCCATGTTCTGCACCGGTGGTATTCGCTGTGAGAAATCCACCAACTTCCTGCTGGGGCAGGGGGTTGAGGATGTGTATCACCTGAAGGGCGGCATCCTGCGCTATCTTGAGGAAATGCCAGCTGATGACAGCACCTGGCAGGGCGAGTGCTTTGTGTTCGACAACCGTGTGTCCGTTGGGCACGGGCTGGTCGAGGGGCCGCATAACCTGTGCCACGGTTGCCGCCGTCCGATTCTGCCCGAGGATATGAAGCGCCCTGAATACGAACATGGCGTGTCCTGCCACCGGTGTGTTGACGAAACCTCTGAAGCCGACAAAATGCGGTTCCGTGAGCGGCAGAAGCAGATCGGTCTGGCGCGGCAACGCGGGCAAGAGCATCTGGGCGCCGACTAACTCTCTGATAAATAAGGTTGCAGGCGCGGGTCGGAATGTCGATCATTGAACCTGCATCACCGTATCGGAGGTTTAATGCACCGCGACCCGACAACTCTGGATGAGTGGAAATCGACTTTGGTCGCGGCCCTGGGTCTGGTGGTCGTCAGCTTTGTTGCCTGGTATGGCCTGTCGCGGCTGAGCGAGACCACTGCTGGCGACAAAATAGGGACTGCAACAACCGTAGGGTTGACGATCTGGCTGGTGTCGCAGACCTGGTACTACATGACCCAAGTGAAATCCCCAAAGCGCCAACTGTTGCTGATGGGGATATCCTTTATTCAGGTCGTGCCTTTCTTGTTCGCAGCCGTTTACGGCTCGTTCGGGTATAACGATCTGTGTGTGGTCGGGGCCAAAGGGCCGTCAGACGTTTTGTATTTCTCATATGTCACATTCACGACGGTTGGGTTCGGAGACCTGCATCCCGCAGGCCTGTGCCGCGGGCTGGCCGTGGCTGAGGCGATCACTGGGTATATCCTGCTGGGCCTGTTCGTAGCGGCGGCCGTGGGTATTTACGCGCGCGGACACAGCCAGAATTGAACGGTCACTTGTTGTGGTCGATCCACTGGGACATTGCGTATTTGTCGCGAAAACACTCAGACGGGATTGGCCTGCGTTTGCTGCGCGAAATCCGTTCGGCAAAGGCGACCTGCTTGCCTGTGGGATAATTGGCAAAAGGTGACGGATCGTGTGGTTTATGTGCCGAAATCCAGGCTGACATTGATCGGCGGTCACGTTGTGCTTCGACCGGGATTTCCAGCGCCGACTGTTCCGCAATAGCGCGGGCAAAGCGCATCTGCCGGTCCGTGACGGGCAGCAGGTGATAGTCGTTTGTCGGGCCGCTTGGGGCGGAATTTCGCAAGTTCTGGGTCATCGGATATTCCCCTGACTATGTAGAACATAAATGGAACATTAACTTCTAATTTCAAGAGAGGGGGCTGCGACTCGGCGGGATATTGCCTGTTACGGCTTTTATTGACTGACCAATCAATAAAAGCTAAATCCGCGGATAACGCTCTTTGCCCGACGTGGGTGCAATCAAGAAAAGGACGCGGCATGAAGTTTCAGCCCAAGGCCAGCCATTTCATCAACGGTGAATATGTCGAAGACACCAATGGCGCCCCCATCGACGTCATCTACCCGGCCACTGGCGAGGTCATCGCGCGGTTGCATTCCGCCACGCCAGAGATTGTAAATCAGGCTCTAATCAGTGCCAAAGCGGCGCAAACGGAATGGGCCGCGATGTCCGGAACTGAACGTGGCCGGGTTCTGCGCCGCGCCGCCGATATCATGCGTGAGCGTAATCGTGAGCTGTCGATCCTCGAAACCCACGACACCGGAAAACCACTGCAAGAGACCTTGGTGGCCGATGCAACCAGTGGCGCCGATGCGCTGGAATATTTCGGTGGGCTGACGGCGTCGCTGACGGGTGAGCATATCCCGCTGGGCGGTGGCGATTTCGTCTACACCATCCGCGAGGCGCTGGGTGTCTGCATCGGAATCGGTGCGTGGAACTATCCGACCCAGATCGCTTGCTGGAAGGGTGCCCCTGCGCTGGCCTGCGGCAACACGATGGTGTTCAAACCCTCTGAGACCACGCCCCTGTCGGCCTTGAAGGTGGCCGAGATTCTGATCGAAGCCGGCGCGCCCAAAGGCGTCTACAACGTGGTGCAGGGCTATAGCGATGTAGGTGCGTCACTGGTGACCGACCCGCGCGTGGCCAAGGTATCGCTGACCGGCTCCGTTCCGACGGGCCGCAAGGTCTATTCCGCCGCGGCGGATGGCATGAAACACGTGACCATGGAATTGGGTGGCAAGTCCCCAATGATCGTGTTCGATGACGCCGATATCGAAAACGCCGTGTCGGGTGCGATTTTGGGCAATTTCTATTCCTCGGGTCAGGTCTGTTCCAACGGCACCCGCGTGTTCGTGCAGAAAGGCATCAAAGAGACCTTCCTGAACCGTCTGTCCGAACGTCTGGCAACGGCGAAAATCGGCGATCCGCTGGATGAAGAGGTCAATTTCGGCCCCATGGTCAGCGAAAACCAGATGAATATCGCGCTGGGTTATGTCGAAAAGGGCAAGACCGAGGGCGCACGGCTGGTCTTTGGCGGTGAGCGCATCGAATGTGACGGGTTCTATATGCAGCCTACTGTTTTTGCCGATGTCACCGATGATATGACCATCGCGCGCGAAGAAATCTTTGGCCCGGTCATGTCGGTGCTGGATTTCGACACCGAGGAAGAGGTACTGGCCCGCGCCAACGACACAGAATTCGGCTTGGCCGCCGGTGTGTTCACCAACGACCTGACCCGCGCCCACCGCATTGTGGCCGGGTTCGAGGCGGGCACCTGTTATATCAACACCTACAACCTTGCTCCGGTCGAGGCACCGTTTGGAGGGTCGAAAATGTCGGGTGTCGGACGTGAGAATTCGAAACTGGCGATCAACCATTTCAGCGAGATGAAGGCGGTTTATGTCTCAATGAACGATGTCGAGGCACCGTATTAACTCATCTCTGCGTGAAAATTATTCATACCGAGAATACTCTGTTCCCGACATTTCGCGTCGGGAACAGAGCATAAGCCACCTTTGACCTGTGGCTGACTTTCCTGACAGGGTGCGGTTCATGCGCCCGCCAGCAGGAGGTCACACCCATGAAAACCCACGCCCAGGCCGTTGTGATCGGAGGAGGTCTTGTCGGCTGCTCGATCCTTTATCATCTGGCCAAGCTCGGCTGGACCGACGCGGTGCTGCTGGAGCGGGATGAGCTGACCTCGGGTTCGACCTGGCATGCGGCGGCGAATATTCATGGGCTGCACGACAACAACAACATCACCCGCATCCAGCATTATACGATGAACCTGTATAAAGAGCTGGAAAAGGAAACCGGACAGGGCTGCGGCGTGTTCCAGTCGGGCTCGCTGTATCTGGCGCAGACCGAGGACCGCGAACACCAGCTGCGCCTGCAAGAGGCCAAGGCAAAATTCTACGGCTTGAACTTCTATGAGGTCAGCTGCGAACAGGCGATGGAACTGCATCCGCTGGCGCAGTTCGACGATATCCGCTGTATCATGTTTGAACCCGATGGCGGCAACGTCGATCCGTCGGGTGTGACTCACGCCTACGCCGCAGGGGCGCGCGCGATGGGGGCAACGATTGAGCGGTTTTGCCCTGTAATAGGGACTGAACAGAAATCTGATGGCTCGTGGATCGTGCGCACCGAAAAGGGTGATATCCACACGCAGTGGGTGGTCAATGCCGGGGGTCTGTGGGGGCGAGAAGTCGCGGCTCTGGCCGGGATCGAACTGCCGCTGCAACCGACCGAGCACCAGTATTTCGTGACCGAGGCGATTGACGAGGTTGCGGAACTGGGCCGTCGCCTGCCCTCGATCGCCGATCGGGATGGTGAGTATTATTTCCGTCAGGAAGGAAACGGCCTGCTGATCGGAGCCTATGAGAAAGATATGCGGTTCTGGGCCGAAAACGGCACACCGCTGGACTTCGCCCATGACCTCTTCCCCGACGATCTGGACCGGATCATGGAAAACGTGATCCGCGCCACCGAACGTGTGCCGGTAGCGGCAACGGCCGGGGTCAAACGGGTGATCAACGGCCCGATGATCTGGTCGCCGGACAGCAACGCGATCTGGGGGCCGGTGCCAGAACTGAAGAACTATTTCTGCTGTACCGGTATCATCCCCGGCTTCTCGCAATCCGGTGGCCTCGGGCTGTTGGCGGCGCAATGGATGGTCGAGGGTGAACCGCAATATGACATGTTCGCCTGGGATCTGGCGCGGTTTGGCGACTGGGCCGATAAGAAATTCACC
This sequence comes from Ruegeria sp. BB5, assembly GCF_056539405.1. NCBI lineage: Bacteria > Pseudomonadati > Pseudomonadota > Alphaproteobacteria > Rhodobacterales > Roseobacteraceae > Ruegeria > Ruegeria sp. BB5. Next base: position 273,271 of record NZ_JBQFUX010000002.1, read on the forward strand.
AAGGCGCGGGTCGAAGATGTCTATACCCATCGATTTGCCATCCATTTCCCGAACGAAGAACGCAGCGCTGGCCGTCCCGCCCGTGTGCGCCCCGCTTACGAGATGCAGAAGCAGATGGGTTGTGTGTTCGGCCTGAACTGTGGCTGGGAACACCCCTTGTGGTTCGCCGATCAGCCCGGTGCGACCGAAACCAACGGCTTCACCCGCCAGAACTGGTGGCAACCCGTGGGCCGCGAGGTACAGATGCTGCGCGACAACGTAGGCGTCATCGATATCTCGAACTTCGCCAACTACGTGATCAAGGGGCCGGGCGCGTATGACTGGCTGGACCGTCTGGTGGCCAATCGGGTGCCGACCGAAGTGGGACGGTCCTGCCTGACACCGCTGATCTCGGTCCGAGGCGGCGTGGCCGGTGATTTCACCATCACCAAAGTGGCCGAGGATGAGTATATGATGATCGGCTCTGGCATGGCGGAACGGTATCATCAGCGTTTTTTCAACATGGTCGATCTGCCCGAAGGCACCACGTTCGAGGTTGCCACCAATCGGATTGCGGGCTTCAACGTAGCGGGACCAAAATCGCGCGACCTGCTGCAACGGCTGACCAACGCAAATCTGTCGAACGAAGCGTTCCGCTTTATGCGGTCCCAGACCATCGAAGTGGCCGGGGTGACCTGTCTGGCCATCCGCGTTTCGTTCACCGGTGATCTGGGGTGGGAGCTACACTGCGCCGAATCCGATCAAATCAGGCTCTATTCCTCGATTTTGAACGCGGCGAAAGAGCTAAACGGTGGCCCGGTTGGCGGCCGCGCGTTGGGATCGCTGCGCATCGAAAAAGGCTACGGCTCTTGGGGCCGGGAATATTCTCAGGAATACTGGCCGCAAGAAGTCGGGTTGGCCGGCCTGATCAAACTGGACAAGGATTTCCTGAACAAAGACGCCTATCTGTCCATCAAAGATAATTCTGCCCGCGAAATGCTTTGGATCTTTGAGGTTGATGCCGTTGACGCTGATGCCACCGGAGGTGAGCCGATATTCATGCCCGATGGTACGCCTGTGGGCCGGGTGACCTCGGGTGCCTATGGCTATTCGGTGGGCAAGTCCCTGGCCATTGGGTATGCCGACCCCAAGGTGGCCGGCCCCGGCGATACGGTCGAAATCTACATTCTGGGCAAGCCGCACAGCGCCAGAATCCTCTCGGAACCGCCTTTCGATCCCAATGGTCACAAGTTGCGTGAAATTCAGCCGGTCGCCGAAGGCGTCTCATGACTGGAACCTTCGCCCGCGTTGCAGATTTTGCCCTGAACCGATCTGCCGATCAGATGCCCGACAGCGCCAAGGAAGCGGCTGCGCTGATGATGCTGGATACGATGGGCATCCTGATCGCCTCTGGCCCGATGGAGGCCGGGGTGATCGCACGCGACACGGCGGCCCTGCTCTATGGCAGCTCTGATCCGGACTACAGCGCCCGGATGATGTTCGACGGGCGTCCGGTCAGCATGGCCGGGGCGGCTTATGCGGCGGCGACCCAGACGGATAACCTGGATGGGCATGACGGTTATAACCCGACCAAGGGGCATATTGGTGTTGTGGTTTTGCCCGCACTGGTCGCCATGGCCGCCCATCGCCCGGATCTGACGGGCCCCGAAGCACTGGCGACGGTGATCACCGGCTATGAAATTGCCGGGCGCGCGGGGTTGTCGCTGCATGCCTCGGTCAGTGACTACCATACGTCAGGTGCATGGAACGCGTTGGGCGTAGTCGCGATGGCCGCCCGTCTGCGCGGCCATTCGCAGGATCAGATGCGGCAGGCAATGGGTATCGCCGAATATCACGGTCCCCGCAGTCAGATGATGCGCGAGATTGCCAACCCCACGATGCTGCATGACGGATCGGGTTGGGGTGCGCTTGTCGGAGTTTCAGCCGCTATTCTGGCCGAACGTGGCTTTATCGGTGCCCCCGCCATCACGATCGAGGCAGAAACCGCCGCGCCTCATTGGGCCGATCTAGGCCAGTTTTGGCAGGTCGAGCATCAATACGTGAAACCCTACCCAATCTGCCGTTGGGCCCATGCCGCAATCGACGGTGTCCGGGCGGTAATGCGGGACAATGACCTGTCTCATGCGCAAATCCGGTCTATTCAGATCAACACATTCCATCAGGGTGCTTGCCTGTATGCCGGAATGCCCGGCACGACCTCTCAGGCACAGTATTCGTTGCCTTTCGCGGTGGCCGTGCAGGCGCTTTACGGTCGGATCGGGGTCGAGCATATTTCCGGTTCCGGTCTTTCTGACCCGGCAGTGGCCGCGCTGATACCCCGTATTCACGTGGCCGAGAGTGATCGTCACAATGCCCGCTTCCCCAAGGGTCGTTGGGCCGATGTCAGTATCGAAACCTCAGATGGGCAGATTTTCGACTCGGGAGATGTCCACGCCCGAGGCGGTCCCGAGGCCCCCATCAGCCGCGAAGAAGTGATCACCAAGTACTCGGAATTCGCAACGCCAGTCATCGGCCCGACCCGGGCTGCGGCAATTCGGGATGCAATTTTGGGCTGGGTCGCGCCGGACTCTCGGATGTCTGACTTGTCTCCGTTGATATTTGATCCTTAGAAAATGTGTCGCTTACGTCGCGCGTGTCGACAAAAAATCAGGAAAGTGTCCGCGTTAGAGCCGTATTCACGGCTGACTCAATATGGCAAACAACTCCGCAATCCTGTTGCGGGTTTCCACGCTGTCCCTCAATAGGTTCTCCGCGTCGGCCAGGGGCGTTTCAGGAAGTCGGGCCGGTGCGGCTGTTAGACCTTGGGATGTCTGGACGACCTGATCGAATTTGGTGTGATTTTCCAAATTCACTTGCTCTGGTAGATCGGCCAACCAGAACAAGCGGTTTGCTTCATCCTCACGACCTGAGTTGCGCATCAGATCACCCGCCGCCGCAAAATCCTCTGCTGCAATCAGGGCTTCAGTCCACAGCATAATCGCTGCGTCCGTCTGATCATCGTCCAGTTCCAGCATCGCTTGATGCGGACGCTGATCCAATAGCGCGGCTTTGGCCCGCAGACGGGCACGCTCACCCCGCCTCAGCCTGTCCTGAGGACGCTTTGCTAGTGCGTATGCATGTCGTGAAAACCCAAGCTTTGCCAGTCGGTCAGCAACGGCAATGGCTGTGTCGGTTGTCAGATTTTGAGAATGCTTATGTGACAAGATCAGGACGCGGCGCAAAAAGGTCGCATCATCAGCGCGTTCGGTCAGGATAAGCACCGCACGGTTCAGAGCGTCCGCGGATTCCGCATCCTCTGACAGCTCTGCCACCAAATCCAGAGAGGCATCGAATTCCTGACTCAGGCTTAGCGCGACCATATGGGTTTGTTTCATCAGGGGGCCGATGTCAGAACGGCGAAACTCAATCGTGTAGGATTCCGCCAGAGCCAGTTCCTGAGGAGAGATTGCGCCACGTTCCAGCCAACGTTTGTCGACCAGTCGGGCCAGTGCCAACGGCGCCTCAAGTGTGGCGTCTGACGCTTCGATCGCTTCAGTCAGCAAGACTTCGGTCCGGGGGGCGTCACCTTCGGCCGCTGCAACCTTGGCCTTTGCCTGCGCGACATTTGCGCTGGTTTGCGTCTTGACGCGATCGACCGAGCGCAAGATCCGCCGGGCGGCTTCTAACTCGTCCCCGTCTACCAGAATGTCCGACAAGGCCGGGCCGACATGGCGCCGCAGATGGTCCGGTAAGCGGGCAAAAGACTGTTCGATAGCCGTTAGACTGGCGTCGCCTTGCAAGTCGCCCTCACTCAGCGCCGCCCACAAAGCCGCATCGCCCTCGCAACGCTGCAAGCCCTGGAACGGATTGTCTTCGATCAGCGGCCCGTCATCCAGAACACGGGCAATGGCCGCGATGTGTTCGGTTTCCAAAGATCGCTCGTCCAGCAGGTCCAACGCCCGGATCGCTTCGGCGCCAAACCCGGAATGCGCGTACAGTTTCGCCAGTTTCAGCGCGCTCTCTTTGTCGATGGTATCGAATTCTTGGTACAGTTCTGATCGAAGCTGCGCGGCTTGTTCTGGAAACGGACGCTCGTCAGACCAACGGTCAAAAGCCAGCTCGGCGCTGGATACGCAGGGTGGGCGCCGTTCCACTTTTGGAACATCCGGACCCAAAAGCCCGTTCAAACCGTCCAAAATCGAAGTCACTTGAACATTCAATTCAACATCGGCTGGCAAAAATACGCTTTGATTCCCGTTGGATGCGCGTGGCCCCACCGGCGCAATGTTCAGATCAATGAATCCGCGGTCCGCCCCCTGCAGCAGCCGGGTCGAAAGCTGGTCTTCGAATCCGTTCGCGTTGAGGTTCAACAGCGGCAGGGCCAGTGCATCAATGGTCTGCTCCGGGCCTGTCGTTTTGATTTCTTTTGGGGTTTTGGGCAGGACCGGGGCCGGAATATCACTGGTGAGCGGCGGCAGGAAGGTGCCGGGTGCGATATCAATCACAATCATCGTACTTTTGAAAAGAAAGGCTGAAGCGACACAATCGCAACCGAACTCCAGTTCCAGTGCACCGCCTGGTTCGGCCTGCGAAATCGCGGCAAGTCGGTTTTGCGTCAGGCGTTGGAAGACGGTGCCGGTTCGGTATGTCACATCCTTCAGCGCGACGTTCAGGCGTGCGCCGTTTTTTGTCTGTTTCAGAACCCAATCGGTGTCTTGAGGCACTTGAACCACCAATCTGGTATAACCTTCATGCTCACCCGAGCGCACCGTCAGATCTTGCGCTGCGGCTCCGCTGGCCCCGGCGATGAACGCCGAGAATAAGAATGCAAACCGGGTCATGCGGCTGCCTGTATGAGTTCTTTCAACGCTTCTTCCAACTCGGTGAAATCAGGGCGGTTGTGGGTTGGGGTGTTCTGACGCCCAACCTCTATGCACATGGCAGCGTTGTGGTTGTGCAGATTGGCGACCAACACTTCTTTGATCAGCTGGTAGAAGTGGTTGTCTTCTTCGACGACAGCTTTCAGTTTGCCCGCGAAAGGTCCGACCAGGCCATAAGCCAGAAACACCCCAAGAAAGGTCCCCACCAGGGCGCCGCCGATCAATTTACCCAGCACTTCGGGGGGCTGGTCAATCGAACCCATCGTCTTGATCACGCCAAGAACCGCCGCAACGATGCCCAAGGCAGGCAGGCCATCCGCAACCGTCTGCAAGGCGTGGCTGGAATGCATGGCATGGTGGAAGTTCGCCTCCATCCGCTTTTCCAGAACTTCTTCCACCTGATGCGGATCATCATAGTTCATCGAGGCGGCGCGCATCGTATCGCAGATCAGGTCAACGGCCTCTTTATCTGCCTGAATTTTCGGGTAAGCCGAGAACAGAGATGAATTTTCCGGGTCTTCGATATGTTGTTCCACCTCGACCGGGTTGGCCTTGGCAATACGGATCAGCGAGAACAGCAGGCACAGCAGGTCGCGGTAGTCCTCAGGTTTCCATTTTGGTCCTTTGAACACTTTGCCCATGTCTTTGAGGGTGTGTTTGACGGCGCTCATGTCATTGCTGATCAGGAAAGCGCCAACAGCGGCACCGCCGATCATCATCATCTCAAAAGGAAGCGATTTCAAAATGATGGTCATTTTGCCGCCCGCAGCCAGATAACCGCCGAACACCATGGCGAAAATGACGACAATTCCGATTATTCCGATCATGGGTGATCTCCAGCAAAATCCTGTGCGGGGTTAGAGTTTTATTCCTGTGGGGCGGCGGCGTTGCGGCCTGCCATTATGACGCTGATGGTATAGGCGGCTTCGGGGCGCAGCCCGGCCAGAACACCAGCAGCCGCATCGGGCGGCATGCGAGACAGGAATCCGGCGGCAAAGCTTGGGTCCATCGTCTCAAACAACGCTGCGGCGTCCTTGGGTTTCATGCTTTGATAGACATCCGTCAGGCGCGTCAGATCGGTCTCGGCAGCTTTTTCGGCAATGGCGAGCGTCGCGCGCAGCGCCTCTTCGGCCTCTTGCAGGGCAATCAGTCGCGTCTCGATCGCCTGATCCGCAATGGCCAATGCCTTTTCCTTGTCAAGCGCTGCTGCCTCGCGCTTTTTCAGCGCTTCTTCCCGGCGCAGCAGTTCGGTCAGCAGGACCTGTGCGCCGGGCAGATCGGCCTGTGCGTGTTTGACTTTGGGGGCATAGGGTTCGGCAGTTTTTGCCAACGCTGGTCCTGCTTCTAGCCCAAGACGAATCGCGGCAGACCCGATCATCAGCAAAGAGATGACGGCCAGCACGCCACCTTTTGGGCGCCTATCGGCTTTCCGGCGGGTCATGATGCGACCTCACCCTGAGAGCGATCGTGGCGGAAGAACATCAAGCCGCCCGGCCGCTTGGCCGGTTCTGGGGCGGTCGCGTCCTTTTTTGGCTTCTCGGGCGCTTCGATCGTTTCAGCGACTTCATCTGACTCAGGCACGGCGGATTCCGCCTGTTCCTCGGGTGCGGCGCTGATATCTTCTTCGGGGTCGGTCGACTGGTCGGGTTTGTCTTGCGATGGAACGACGTCGTGCATCGAAGCCATCATCAGCTCTAACCGCTGCGCCACCGATTCTGCCCGCTGCGTCAGCTCTTTCAATTCCGCACCGGACTGGTCCGAGGCTGCTCGTGCGGCACCCAGGGATTTCTTAAGCTCATCCGCCTGGGTCGACAGAACAGCAACCGCGCCGCCCACGCCTTTTTCCAGATCGGTGAAGCGTTTCAGCCGTCGGGACAGCACGAAACAATACAGACCCGCACCCAGCGCGCCGGCGACCAGCAAAATATCTGCAATCAGCTCCAATTTCGCCTCCTAGTTCAAAACGAATTCCATCACGAGAACGTCGCGCACGCGGCCTTCTCCGACGACGATTTCAATGCGGCGCAGCAGATGGCCGCGGATGCGCATCAGGGCCAAAGAATCTTCAAGGTCCGAGACTTCGACCGCGCGTAGATACCCGTTCAGGATGTCCATGATTCGGGGTTTCATCTTTTCGACATCGGCGGCGTATTCGCTGTTTACCTCAAGCTGAGCGTGAAATTTCAGATGCCGCGAATCGCCTGCGTTCACCGACACGATCACCGGCGGCAGATCGATGAATCCCACTTGCGGCAGGGCCTTTACAGCCTTGCCCTTATCCGTTTCCTTGACGTCTTCCATTGCGGGCTTGCCACCAAAAGGAAGCAACCCGGAGGTGGTCAGGAAATAGCCACCAGCCGCCCCGGCCACGGCCAGAATCACCCCTATGATCATCCCTTTTTTCCCAGATTTTTTTGGTACTTCTGCCTGTTCTGCAGTCGCGTCAGTCATGACGTCCTCATTTGTCCGTTCTGCAATCGTCATAACCCGGCAGGGACTAACCGATTGTTAAGGGCAATCGTTCAAACAAGGGATGCGCCGGGCAGAATGTCGGCGAGTCGGAGGTGATCGTGCAGCAGATCGGAACTGTCTGGGCAAGTTTGGACAGGCGTAAACAAATCATCGTCGCCGGTGCAGTAGTGCTGGTTTTTCTTGGGGTTCTTGCGATGTCGCGACTGGTCACGGCGCCGTCGATGACCTTGCTTTATGCCGGGCTGGAAAGTGGCGCGGCGGGGGATGTCGTCCGCTCGCTGGATCAGCGCGGGGTGCCTTATGAGATTCGGGGCGGCTCGATCTACGTGCCCGGATCACAGCGAGATGAGCTGCGCATGACACTCGCCAGCGAGGGGATGCCCGCCAACGGCAATCAAGGCTATGAGCTGTTGGATTCACTTAGCGGGTTTGGCACCACCTCGCAGATGTTCGATGCCGCCTATTGGCGCGCAAAAGAAGGTGAGCTGGCCCGAACCATCGTTGGCAGCCCTCATGTCAGCCAGGCACGGGTTCATATTGCCAACGGATCGAACAACCCGTTTCAGCGCAGCGTGGCGCCGACGGCCTCGGTCTATCTGGTGCCGTCAGGGGCGCAGATCACATCCGATCAGGCCAAGGCGATCCGGTTTCTTGTGGCGTCTGCCGTCAGTGGTCTGGCGCCTGAGAATGTCACCGTGGTCGATTCGAACGGGGCGGTGATCGGCGCGCAGGAGACCGCAGTCGCTGCGGATACGGCAGATGACAAGGCGCGCCAGTTGCGCGAGCGTGTGATGCGATTGGTCGAGGCGCGCGTCGGTACGGGCAATGCTGTCGTTGAGGTCAGCGTCGACACCGTGACCAAGACCGAATCCATCCGCGAACGCCGTTTTGACCCCAATGGCCGCGTTGCCATCAGTACTGATGTCGAGGAACGATCGGACAGCGCCCGCAATCAATCCGCCGATGTCACCGTGGCGTCGAACCTGCCGGATGGCGATGGCGCGGGTGGAGACGAATCGAATTCGAACGCAACGCAGACGCGGGAACGGGTGAATTACGAGGTCTCGGAAACCGAATTCGAAGTCCACAATGCACCCGGTGCGATCAAGCGTCTGACGGTTGCGGTTCTGGTCAACGGCACACGGTCCGTGGATGCGACCGGAGTCGAGACATTTGAGCCGATGCCCGAAACCGAGATGGAGGCCTTGAAGGAGCTTGTGGCCTCGGCCGTGGGGTTCGACGCCGAACGCGGGGACGTCATCACCCTGAAATCGCTGGACCTGCCGGTGGTAGAGCCGCAGGGCACATTGGCAGCGGCCTCGATCTGGCAAAAGGTTCATTTCGACGCGATGTCGCTGATCCAGATGGCAGTGTTGGCGATTGTCTCGCTGGTGCTTGGGCTCTTCGTGATCCGTCCGATCCTGACTCAACCGGCGATGGCCCCGGCCTTGCTGCCCGCCGGGGCACCTCCTGAGCCCGAGGCCATTCTGACCGGCGAGATAGCGACTGACGAAAACGGACAATTTAGCGCGCTGCCGGGCCAGACTGCCGCTGGCGACGTCCCGGCGCTGGCCGCGCAGGCGGGCGCTGATCCGGTCGACCGGTTGCGGGCTATGATCGGCGAAAAACAGGAAGAAACCGTCGAGATCCTGCGCAGCTGGCTTGAAGAAGGTGAGGAGCGTGTCTGATGTCGATTGCTCATCTTCTTGAGGATTTCACGCTGCAAGCCGGGGGTGGCAAGCTGCACCTGCTGGACGAGGACGCGCTGGAGGAACAGCGGCTGGCAGCGTTCGAGCAAGGCTATAGCGCCGGTTGGGAAGACGCGCTTCAGGCGCAAGAACAAAGCCGAGGTCAGGTCTCAGACGGGCTGGCCAGATCGTTGGAGGATATGTCCTTTACTTATCATGAGGCTGTCACCCGCATGACTTTGTCGCTGGACCCGATGTTCAAGAGCCTGGTGGACACTGTCCTGCCCGAAACGCTGGATCGCGGTTTTGCTGTCCGGTTGGCCGAACAGCTGACCGAAATGGCGCGGGAACAGATTGGCCAGCCGATGCAAATCTTCGTGCCCAAGGGGCGCGCGGCTGGGGTAGAGGCCCTGCTACCGCAGGAACTGTCCTTACCCACTCGCATGATCGAAGACCCATCGTTAGAGCCAGGACAGGCCCGGTTGCAGGTCGGCACAACCCAGCGTGAGGTGGATTGCAGCGGTCTGCTCGCCGCGGTCGCGGGGGCATTTGACGCATATGTATTTGAGGCAAAAGAGGCAGTGAACCATGAATGATCCCCAGACTCCGAAACCCGAAAAAGCCAATCCGTTCGAGGCGGTTCCGATTGAGGTAACGGTCTCGGTCGGGCGTGCGCGCCCGCTGATCCGCGACCTGCTGAACATGGGGGAGAACGCCGTGCTGACGCTGGACAAGCGGATCGAGGACCCGGTCGACCTGTATGTCGGAGACCAACTGGTCGCCCGCGGCCTGCTAGAGGAGATGGAGGGCGATCAGGCCGGGCAGCTTGCTGTGCGCCTGACAGAGATTGCGGATTTGCAGAACGGGATCGGTTGATGCGGCTTCTGCTTTGGTTGGTTGTTGCGCTGGCGACGCTGTCCCCGTCTCTGGCTGCGGCGCAAGAGCTGTCGCTGTCATTGGGCGAGGGGGGGTCGATCTCGGCGCGGACCATCCAGCTGATCCTTTTGATCACGATCCTCAGCCTGGCACCTGGGCTGGCGATCATGGTCACCTGTTTTCCGTTTCTGATCACCGTTCTGGCCATTCTGCGTCAAGGGATCGGATTGCAGCAATCGCCACCGAACATGCTGATCGTCAGCCTGGCGATGTTCCTGACCTATTTCATCATGGAGCCCGTATTTTCCGAGGCCTGGGCCACCGGTATTCGACCGATGGTCGAAGAAACCATGGCGGTCGAACCCGCGTTGCAGATTGCCATTCAGCCCTTCCGAGCCTTTATGACCGCGCGGCTGGACCCGGATACGTTTCACGCGATGGCGGCCTTGCGACCTGGCGGTGACGCTATCGTCCTGACGCCCGAGGCGCCGCTGTCGATCCTGATGCCGTCCTTCATGCTGTCCGAGATTGCACGCGCCTTTCAGATCGGCTTTCTGATTTTCCTGCCATTTCTGATCATTGATCTGGTTGTGGCGGCGGTGCTGATGTCGATGGGAATGATGATGGTGCCGCCTGCGACGGTATCGCTGCCATTCAAGCTGGCGTTTTTTGTTATTGCGGATGGATGGTCTCTGATCGCTGGCGCGTTGGTGCGCAGCTATATGACATGAGATATCACTGCCGGGTGATTTGCAACCGCGCACGCAAACCCTGATCCCCGGCCTCGAAGCTGAGGGTGCCCCCATGCTGTTCGGCAATTGTGGCCACGATAGTCAGGCCCAGACCGAACCCGTCTGAGGATCCGGTGTTCGACCCGCGCCGGAACGGTGCCATCAGGTTTTCAATATCAGTGACGGACAGATCGGCACCCTTGTCCTCGACCGTGATGGTCGCGGTGCGGGCGTCGGTTTCCAGCTGCACCTCGGCATGGCGGCCGTATTTCAGGGCGTTGTCGATCAGATTTGTTAACGCCCGTTTCAGAGAGATTGGCCGCCCCATCACCAGCATCCGCCGTGTCTCGGGCAAGGATCCATGCCCGCGTCGGGACATGAAGACCGATGGCGCGCCTTCGACTGCGACCGGGGCGATTTTCTTCAGGGTCACCGGCAGGTCCATGTCCTGATAATCAGCGACCACAGACTCGACCAGCGCGGTCAGGGAAATCTGACGGGGGTCTTCAACGCTGAGTTCCGAGCGTGTGTAAGTCAGCACGCTTTCGATCATGCCCGTCATCTGATCCACATCGGCCTCAAGCTTTTCGCGCAGTTCGTCATCGGCAATCAGGGCCGCGCGCAGGCGAACACGCGTGGCAGGGGTGCCAAGATCGTGACTGACACCAGACAGAACGGTAGCGCGTTTTTCAAGCTGCATGCGCTCTGCATCCAGATGGTCGTTCACGGCTGACACGATGTCGCGCAGTTCCGCCGGGCCGTCGGCATCATAGCTGCTCGGCCCGCCCCGGCGCTTGCGGCCGCGCAGGGCGTTGGAAAACCGGGTGAAACTGTCCGAGACATTGCCGATCGATGTCAGGATGACCGCCAAAGCCACGATGGCGGCCAGAATGGCGGGCAGGCGCAGGTCGGCAGGGGCGGCCTTGCAACCCCAGATATCGGTGCCGTCCACCTGCTGCCAGCCCCTGTGTCCGAACCGGGCGACCAGGATTGGCTCGCTGCAATAGGTGGCCAGAAGGCGGGTCAGATTGCCCATCTTCTCGGCCCCGGTCTGGTCAACGCGGGACAGAAGATCAGACACCGGATAAACCAGCCGGTCGGACATCACCGCCAGCGTCAGTTCGCGCCCGGCCAGGGGGGCGGTGTTGTCGGTCAGGATCGACAGGTTGGTGACAAAGCTGCGATCCGACAGGCCGGGCAGTTGCTCGAACCGCCCGGCATCGGCCAACTGCGCAGCTTCGGGGGACAAGGGGGTGATCCTGATCCCCGGCGGCGGGATTTTGCTGACCCGCAGCTCTTCATAGACGGAAAACCCTGCGACATAGGCGCGGGTTAGAAAGTTGTCCCAGGCGCGGGCCGAAGAAAACCACAGCCCGGCGGAGAGAAGCCCCGAGGCAAAGGCGGCCCCTGTCCAGATCCAGCCCAGACTGCGCAGGCGCGGGGCGTGTGTGGTCATGCGTCCTCTTCCACCGACACTTCGGCCGCAAAGACATAGCCGACCCCGCGTTCGGTACGCAGCATCTGCGGGTCTTTCGGGTTGACCTCGATTTTCGAACGCAACCGACCAACCAGCATGTCGATGGCCCGCCCTTGCGCCTCGGGTTTGTCGGCGCTGCCGGTGACGTCCAGCGCAGCGGCGATTTCATCCCGGGTCAGGGGGATATGCGGGTTGGCCAGCAAAACCTTGAGCAGCGCAGTTTCCCGTTGCGACAGAGGAACCAGGTAGCCTTCGGGTGAATGCACCTCATCCCGTTTGCCGTCATAGGCCCAGTCGTTGAACCGAAAGCTGTGTGTGCGGCGGCGATAGGCCAGCGACGGCGTACGCCGGGCGCGTTGCATCACCGCACGAACCCGCGCCAGCATCAGCTGCGGATTGAAAGGCTTGGCGATATAGTCGTCGGCCCCGACCTCGTACCCCGCCATGCGCTGATGGTCGGCTGACAGGGCCGAAACCAGAATGATCGGCACGTCCTGTTCAGCCCGCAGGCGGGCGCAGATCTCAACTCCGTTCTCATCCCCAAGCATCACATCCAGCAGGATCAGGTCGATCCGTCCCGCTGTCAGATGGTTGCGGATTTCAGCCTCGGAACTGGCGGGCAGGGCGACGAACCCGTTCTGATGCAGGAATTGGGTCATCATCGACCGCATTTCAGGGTCGTCATCCACCACCAAAAGTCGCGGAATGCTCACGCGGTTTGTCCTCCCAGTTTCTGCTGCTCCGACATCATCCATTGTAACGAACGGAAACAGATTCAATGTCAACGTAACACGCTGTAACAAAAGCAGTGAATTTTTGGGTGGTTGCCGGGCTTTGGCGCGGATTCAGCGTTGCCAGATGACGAACTGGTCTCAGAATAACGGGCATCGCTGCATCAGCAGTCACTAAGTTCTCTAGGGAGGAGACAGACAATGAAGCATTTTGCATTCGCCACCGTTTCGACATTGGCCGTTGTGGCCGGGTCGTCGGTTCTGGCCGAGCCGCAGGCCGAGGTTCTGCATTGGTGGACGTCGGGTGGTGAGGCCAAGTCGGTCGCCGTACTGCAGGAAGAGTTCGCGTCGAATGGCGGAACCTGGACCGATATGCCGGTTGCAGGTGGCGGCGGTGACGCGGCCATGACCGCGTTGCGTGCCCGGGTGCTGGCCGGAAACGCGCCGACCGCAGTTCAGCTGAAAGGCCCCGCAATTCAGGAATGGTACGAAGAGGGCGTTCTGGCCGATATCTCATCCGTGGCCGACGCCGAAGGCTGGGCGGATGTGCTGCCCGCATCCATCGCAGGTCACATGAAGTGCGAGGGCACATGGTGCGCCGCACCAGTGAACGTACATCGCGTAGACTGGATCTGGGCCAATGCTGATGTTCTGGCCGCAAACGGCATCGAGATGCCGACAACTTGGGATGAGTTCAACGCCGCTGCGACCAAGTTGATGGATGCCGGTGTTATCCCTCTGGCCCACGGTGGTCAGTCGTGGCAGGACGCCACTGTGTTCGAAGCCGTTGTGCTGGGTATCGGCGGCCCCGAGTTCTATCAGAAAGCACTGGTTGATCTGGACCCCGAAGCCCTGACCTCGGACACGATGGTTCAGGTGTTTGACCAGATGCGCATGATGCGCGGTTACGTGGACGAGAACTTCTCGGGTCGTGACTGGAACCTGGCCACCGCGATGGTGATGAATGGCGAGGCCGCTTTCCAGATCATGGGCGACTGGGCCAAGGGTGAATTCCTGGCGGCTGGCAAGAAGCCCGGCGAAGACTTCCTGTGCGCCTCGACCCCCGGCGACGGCTATCTGTACAACGTCGACAGCTTTGCCATGTTCAACGTGGACGGTGACGACAAGAAAGCCGGTCAGGATCTGCTGGCCAAGCTGATCGTCGCACCGAACTTCCAGAAAGTGTTCAACCTGAACAAGGGCTCGATCCCTGCTCGCACCGACGTGGCGCTGGATGACTTTGACATCTGCGCCAATCTTTCGGCCGAAGACATGGGGTCGACCTCGGCAGCTGGTTCGCTGTTGCCGTCCTATGCCCATGGCATGGCGCTGCGCGGGTCGCAGTCCGGTGCGATCACCGACGTTGTGACCGCGCATTTTAACTCGGATATGTCCTCGGCTGACGCGGTTCAGCAACTGGCGGACGCGGTGGCAAACAGCTACTGATCCAATACGCTCTGCCCCCTATAATGCGGGGCAGAGCATCTTTCCCCGGAGGAAAAAATGTCCGAATGGCTGGAAAACCACCTGCCCAAGGTGGTGCTGGCACCGTCGTTCATCGCCGTATTGATCTTTGTTTACGGATTTATCGGATGGACCGCATGGGTGTCGCTGACACGATCTAAACTACTGCCGAAATATGAGATCAACGGGTTCATCCAATATGAGCGCCTGTTTGATTCACCCCGCTGGGATACGGCAATCAACAACCTGTACATCTTCGGTGCTCTGTTCATCGTGATCGCGATGGTACTGGGTCTGCTTCTGGCCATCCTGCTGGATCAGAAGATCCGCGTCGAAGGAGCGATCCGGACGATTTACCTGTACCCCATGGCGCTGTCGATGATCGTGACTGGCACGGCTTGGAAGTGGATTTTGAACCCCGGGTTGGGCATTGAATCCATGGTGCAGGGTTGGGGCTTTCCGAATTTCGAGTTCGACTGGCTGGTGAACCCTGACTACGCGATCTATACGATCGTAATCGCTGCTATCTGGCAGAGCTCGGGCTTTGTCATGGCGTTGTTTCTGGCAGGTCTGCGGTCTGTGGATGGCGAAATCATCAAGGCCGCGCAGGTCGATGGTATTCCCACTTGGCGCATCTATACGGCGATCATCATCCCGTCGATGGCTCCTATCTTCCTGTCGGCGTTCATCGTGCTGGCGCACCTTGCGATCAAGAGCTTTGACCTGGTCATCGCCCTGACAGGCGGCGGTCCGGGCTACGCGACCGATCTGCCTGCCACTTACATGTATGCCATGGCGTTTTCGCGCGGCGATATCGGTCAGGCGGCATCCTCCGCGATGATCATGATGCTTGTCGTCTTTGCCATCGTGGTTCCCTATCTTTACTCAGAGCTGAGGGCGAAAAATGACTGATCTGTCGATGCCCCAAACACAAACCCGCACCCAAAGCGCCACGGGCAAGATCGCCTTGCGCTGGTTGCTGTATGTCCTGCTGGGCCTGTTCGCGCTGTATTACCTGATGCCGCTTTTCGTGATGTTGACCACGTCGCTTAAAAGCCTTGAGGAAATTCGCACAGGCAGCCTGATCTCGCTGCCGCGTGAGGTCAGCTTTGACGCCTGGAAAACCGCGTGGTCCGGGGCTTGCACCGGTATCCAGTGTGAAGGGCTGCGGCCTTACTTCTGGAACTCGGTCCTGATCGCGGTGCCTGCGGTGGCTCTTTCGACCCTGCTGGGCGCGCTGAATGGCTATGTCGTGGCGCAATGGCGGTTCAAAGGCGCTAATATCATCTTCTCGCTGATGCTGTTTGGTTGCTTCATCCCGTTTCAGGTTGTGCTGCTGCCGATGGCGCGGCTGCTGGGCATGATGGGGATCGCCGGGACCATTCCGGGTCTGATCTTCGTCCACGTGATCTATGGCCTCGGTTTCACCACACTGTTTTTCCGCAATTACTATGTCACCATTCCGGCCGAGCTGACCAAGGCGGCCCGGGTCGATGGGGCCGGGTTCCTGCGGATATTCTGGTCGATTTTCCTGCCGCTGTCGCTGCCCATCATCGTGGTGACCGTGATCTGGCAGTTCACGCAGATCTGGAACGACTTCCTGTTCGGCGTGTCATTCAGCCAGGCAGGCACTCAGCCCGTGACCGTTGCGCTCAACAACATCGTAAACTCCACCACCGGCGTCAAAGAGTACAACGTCGACATGGCCGCCGCGATCATCGCGGGGCTGCCGACGCTGCTTGTCTATGTCGTTGCCGGTAAATATTTCATCCGCGGCCTGACCGCTGGCTCAGTGAAGGGATAACCCATGGCTCCCATCCTCGATATCAACAATCTGTACAAGAATTACGGCGCAACCGAGGTTCTGAAGGACATCAACATTTCGATCGAACCGGGTGATTTCCTGGTGCTGGTCGGCCCCTCGGGTTGCGGCAAGTCCACCCTGCTGAACTGTATTGCGGGGCTGGAGGAAATTACCGGCGGCACGCTGTCCATCGGGGGCAAGGACATGACGCATGTCAGCCCCAAGGATCGCGACATCGCGATGGTGTTCCAGTCCTACGCCCTGTACCCGACAATGTCCGTGGCCAAGAACATCACCTTTGGCATGAAGGTACGCGGGGTCGATCAGGCGACACAGGAGGCCAAGCTGAACGAGGTTGCCTCGTTGCTACAGATCGAGCCGCTGCTGAACCGCCGCCCCAGCCAATTGTCAGGCGGTCAGCGTCAGCGGGTGGCGATGGGTCGGGCACTGGTGCGCGATCCCAAACTGTTTCTGTTTGACGAGCCGTTATCGAACCTTGACGCGAAGCTGCGGGTCGAGATGCGAACCGAGATCAAGAAACTGCATCAAACGCTGGATGCCTCGATCGTCTACGTGACCCATGACCAGATCGAGGCGATGACGCTGGCGACCAAGATCGTGGTTCTCAAAGGTGGAATCGTGCAGCAGATCGGCAGCCCGGCTGAAATCTACAACAACCCGGCCAACCTGTTTGTGGCTGATTTCATGGGCTCACCGGCGATGAACCTGATCCCGGCGCGAGCGTCCAAGACCGGCCCGGGCACGCAGATCGCCATTGCACGTGAAGCGGGCGAGACACTGGTTCTAAACGATGCCCGCGATCTGTCACTGCCCGAGGATGTGATTCTGGGCCTACGCCCCGAAGACATTGCCGAGGCCGGGTTCCGTGCCGGTGATGGTGTGCAAGAGGCCTCCTGTATGGTCGACATGGTCGAACCGGCGGGGGCTGACACTTATGTGGTGTCGGAACTGGGCGGCAAGCAGGTCACTGCGCGGCTGCACGCGGAAACCAGTGCGCAGGCGGGCAAGATGTTGAACCTGGCCTTTGACATGAGCAAGGTGTCCTATTTCGCCAAGGAAACTGGCGAACGCCTGAACTAAAACCAAAAAAGCGCCGCGCGAAACCAATCGCGCGGCGCTTTTTCATTTGTGAACCGGATCAGCTGAGCTTGTTTCGGCTCATATCCTTGATCAGGCGGTTCAGATCGCCCCCACGCGCATCCAGCATGGCGCCGACCTCTGTCCGTTCGGTCAGCAGCATGTTCACCCCTTCGATGAACATGTTGAAGAACTTGTCGCGGCCCGATTTGTCCGACACCAGGAATGTCACCTCAAACGGGGAAGACCCCTGCAACTTGACCGAGGTGCGCACCTCGTAGCCCGCCTTGATTTTGCGGGCATTGCGAACAGTGACTTGGCCACCAATGAACTCGCGGAAGCGGCGGCCATATTTGTTGGAAATATAGCCTTGAAACGCTTTGGTGAATTGCTTGATCTGCGAGGGGCTGGCTGAGCGGCCATCGGCCCCCAGCACATAGCGCGCCATGATCGGCACATCGGCATATTGCACGAAGATCTTTTCAAAATCGCGGATCATCGCCTTTTCGGATTTGCCGGAGGCGATCACGCGGTTGATATCGTCCACGACACTGACAACCAGTGCCTTGGCGCTGGCCTCGGTCTGGGCAAAGGCGGGCAGGGCGGTCAGCATCGCACTGGCTAGGCCAGTGGCAATAAAACCACGTCGGTTCAGATGGTTATTCGGCATAGGGGTCCTCGTAGGGGTCTAGGTAGGGGTCCCTGACTGGGTCAGTCCCGATATCTGCATAAGGGTCATCGTACAGACCCAGATAGGCGTCCTCATCGTCGCGTGCCAGTTCAAAGCGGCGGTTTTGGATGTAAATTGTCTGTGCCTGCGCATAGCTGTCGGCGCTTTCATACAGGATTGAATCCACCGTATCCGAGAACCGGCCCCGATCACCCATGCGGCGGACGACCTCGGCATATACGCCGATATTGTCCACCGGACGGACCGGTGTGAAATTGATCGGATTCGAGAATAGATTGACTACAACACCAATCGCATCCCGTTGGGTTGACGGGCCATAGAAAGGCAGTTCGACATAAGCGCCCTCGCCAACGCCCCAAACATGCAGGGTCTCGCCGAAATCGGTATCCACCGGCGGCAAGTTCAACTCGGCAGCGGGGTCAGACAGGCCCAAGCCGCCCACAGTGGTATTGACCACAAAGCGCAGCAAAGCGTTGCCGGATTGTTTGACATTGCCTTGCAATAGGTAGTCCAGCGCCTGCCCGGGCATCGTCAGGTTTTCAGCGAAATGGTTAAAGCTTGTCACCATCGGATCGGGTACGATCTTGACATAGCCTTTCGAGGCCGGACGGAACAGAAACCGGTCAACGCCCAGGTTGAATTTGTGAATGCCCCGGTTGGTGTTCTCATAGGGATCGAACACCTCATTCGACGGGGTCCCCTCCGGCGGTCGCGTGGCGCAGGCGCTAAGGACCGCCATCACGGACAGGACGATAAGGTGCTTCAGGCGGGGTCTGCTCAACACGGTCTTTGCCACTCCTAAACGTTCGGGTTCCACACGCCCGAACTGTCAATCAATACTGCCCGTGGCCACATAGCATGGCCCAATCCGATGTCACATATACGTTTCGCAACCAGTATGAAACAAAAAGCGTTTAACCTGTGCGACGTACTTACGTAAAGTGGTACAGGTTCAACTGTTCGGCATAGGAAGAGTTACGCTGACCGCTCTGGGTCGTCTATCCCCGTTTTCGTACTTTCCGATCCCGGTCTTCCCGGTTAGCTTCGCCCCGACTCAAAGATTGGGAGGAAACTTCATGAGCATCGCAGCAAAACTGGAAAGCCTGGGCGTCACCCTGCCGGACGCGCCTGCGCCGGCGGCGAACTATGTACCCTTCGTTCGGGTGGGCAACATCGTCTATGTCTCGGGCCAGATTTCCAAGGATGACGATCTGATCACCGGCAAGCTGGGCGATGACATGGAAATCGAAGCCGGTGCCGCTGCCGCGAAGGTTTGCGCCATCAATCTGCTGGCGCAGGTCAAGGCAGCCTGTGGCGGTGACATCGATAAGCTGGTGAAAGTGATCAAGCTGACCGGTTTCGTGAACTCGACCGCCGATTTCACAGCACAGCCCCAGGTGATCAACGGGGCGTCGGATTTCCTGGTCGAGGCGCTGGGCGAGGCTGGCCGTCATTCCCGCTCGGCCGTCAGCGCCGCGGCACTGCCGCTGGGCGTGGCCGTCGAAATCGAAGGTATTTTCGAGGTTCAATGACACCGTCCTTGCCGTCCGTATTCCTGCAGGCCCCGATTGCGCATCGGGCGCTGCATGACTTTTCGGATAACCGCCCGGAAAACAGCCGGGCGGCCATCCGTGCGGCTGTCGAGGCCGGGTACGGGATCGAGATTGATTTGCAGCGAACCTCGGACAGCCGGGCAATGGTGTTTCATGATTACGACATGACACGCCTGACCGGGCAGCCCGGCCCTATTCAGCAGGTGACGGCGACACAGGCGCAAGCGACGCAGCTGCTGCATGCTGATGATGGTATTCCGACGCTGGACGACGTGCTTGCACTGGTGGACGGCAAGGTTCCCCTGCTGATCGAGTTCAAGGATCAGGACGGCGCGATGGGTCCCAATGTCGGATCACTTGAGGCTGACGCAGTGCGGGCCTTGCAAGGGTATGACGGATCGGTGGCCTTGATGTCTTTCAATCCCAACAGCGTGGCCGAACTGGCGCGTCTTGCCCCCCATTTGCCGCGCGGGTTGGTGACTTGTTCTTACCAGCCCAAGGTCGAGCTGCTGCCGCAGAAGGTCTGCGATCGCCTGCGCGACATACCCGATTTTGACAGGGTCGGTGCCAGCTTTATCAGCCATGAGGTCGCCGATCTGTCCCGCCCCCGCGTGGCCGAATTGAAAGCGCGCGGCGTGCCGGTTCTGTGTTGGACCGTACGCTCGGCCGAGCAAGAGGCTCAGGCCCGAAGGGTTGCCGATAACGTGACCTTCGAAGGGTATTTGGCCCCACATCCGGGTTGAACCTGCCCCTCGGTGTCACAGATAAAGATCAGACGCGGAGGGCACATGGATCAGGCGCAAATCGAAGTTCAGGTTCTGAGATCGCTTTCGCAGATTTCTGCGACCGAATGGGATGCCTGCGCCTGCCCCGAGGCCGCCGACGGTGGTCGACCGCTAGATCCCTTTACCACGCATCGATTCCTGCTGGCGCTGGAAAACAGCGGTTCGGTTGGGCCGGGCACTGGCTGGCAGCCTCAATACCTGACCGCATATCTGGATGGGATGCTGATCGCGGCCGCGCCGATGTATGCCAAATCGCACAGTCAAGGCGAATACATCTTCGACCACAGCTGGGCCCATGCTTATGAAAACGCAGGCGGGCGGTATTACCCCAAACTGCAGATCGCGGTACCGTTCACTCCGGCCACCGGGCGGCGGTTTCTGGTGCGACCGGGGTACGAGGTTCCGGGCATGTCGGCCCTGGTGCAAGGGGCCGTGCAGATTGCAGCCGATAACCGGGTGTCTTCGGTTCATGCCACGTTCTGCACCGAGGACGAAGCGCTGGCGGGCGAACAGATGGGTCTGTTGCTGCGTCAATCACAGCAGTTTCACTGGCTTAACGGCCAATATGCGGATTTTGATGGGTTTCTGGCCGCGCTGTCCTCGCGCAAGCGCAAGAATATCCGTAAGGAACGCGCGCAGGCCTGCGAATTTGGCGGAGAAATTCACACCTATTCCGGTGATGATCTGCGCCCTGAACATTGGGATGCGTTCTGGCGGTTCTATCAGGATACCGGCGCGCGGAAGTGGGGATCGCCTTACCTGACGCGACAATTCTTTGATATCGCTCAGGAAACCATGACTGACGATATGGCGTTGGTTCTGGCAGAGAGGGATGGCTATCCGATTGCCGGGGCACTGAATTTTATTGGGCGCGAAACGCTTTATGGCCGCTATTGGGGCTGCGTCGAACATCACCCCTGTCTGCATTTTGAATTGTGCTACTATAGGGCGATCGACTTTGCCATTGCAGAAGGATTGGCCCGTGTTGAGGCCGGTGCGCAGGGCGAACACAAGCTGGCGCGGGGCTATCTTCCCATGCGCACGTATAGCTTGCATTGGGTCGCCGACCCCGGCTTTGCCGATGCGATCAAGAAATATCTGGACGCCGAGGCCCACGCAGTGGGACAAGAGATTGAGATTCTGACGGAATACGGCCCGTTCAGGAAATCGAACCCGGAGGAACAGCAATGACCGAACTATTGTCGCCCGAGACCCGCGGACCGCTTCTGGACCCGCTGTTCAACAACGGCTGGACCATGGTCGAAGACCGGGATGCGATCACCAAGACCTTTATCTTCGAAGATTTCGTGCATGCCTTTGGCTGGATGACGCAGGTGGCGATTTTTGCCGAAAAGTGGAATCACCACCCCGAATGGTCCAACGTCTACCGCACGGTCGAGGTGACGCTGGCCACCCATGACGTCGGTGGCATTTCGGCGCTGGATGCCAAGCTGGCGCGCAAGATGGACAGCCTGGTTTAGCCTCTGTCGCTCTGCGAGCCTTCGCCGCCGGCCAGGGATGCAGCAATACCCAATTGCCGGAACTCATCAGGTGTCACGGTTCCGTCGCTGACGTTGATATTGCCAGGAATTTGCGTCGTCCGATTGCCGATTTGGCGCACACTGCGGGCTGCCGGATTAATATCCAGACATTTGGTGTTATAGCAGGTCAGCCCGGAAGTGTTGATCTGGATAAATGTCTGCCCGTCCGGTCCGTTCACAACCGGCGCCTGCGGTACATCGCAGGCCGCCACCAGTAAAAGCGCACCCAAACGGATCCATTTGTTCATCGTGCGCTCCTGTTGCTAGTCCAGTTGACCGTTGCCGTTCTTATCCGCCGCGTTGAAATCGTCGTTCATCTGCGCGTCGTATTCCGCCCGAGAGATAAAGTCGTCATTATCGCGGTCAACGTCCTGAAACTGTTTTATGTCCAGAAACGGCTTGGCTTCGTCCAATCCCAGCGTGCCGTTCTTGTCGTCATCCATTTCCTGAAAGGCATAATCGGAAAAGGCATCGAACTCATCACGGGACAAGAAGCCGTCATTGTTCTTGTCGATGGCCTTCAGTTCGTTTTCATGCAACTCGCCCACGGTCTCGGCTGTGGCCGCACCGGCCAGTATAAGGGCCGCAGCAATCAAAATTCCACGTGTCATCTCGGCTCTCCTCAGCATGCGTATCTGTTGCCTTCAATCGCGCCTGCGGCTGCGCCTGCCGCAGTCAGGATGGATTTACCTGATCCACCACCGAATTGGTTGCCGATCGCGCCGCCGATCAATGCACCGCCCAGTGATCCGCTGAGACATGCGATTTCATGCTGCCGCGCCGCCTGTTGCTGAGGGGTGGGTGCCGGGCCGCAGGCGGCCAATGCCCCCGCTGTGCCCAGTAATAGAGTGAATACTTTCAGTTTCATCAATGAACTCCCTGATTGTATGCCACAACTATTGGCTGATCAGGGCGTTGCATCAAGTTAAATGCGTTTGCGGCCCCGAGGTGACCCAGGGCCGCGCGCAGGATCAGATCGCGTCCAGCAAAGTTTCGCCTGCCGAAATCTCGCAGGTGCCGGGGCTTTCTTCCAGGTTCAGCGCAGTGACCTTGCCGTCTTCGACCAGCATGGCATAGCGTTTGGAACGGGCATATAGTCCGGCGGGCGGGGCGTCGAATTCCATGCCAATGGCCTTGGTGAATTCGGCTGAGGCATCGCCCAGCATAGTCAGGCCTGCATCGGCCGCGCCTGTGGCCTCGCCCCAGGCTTTCATAACAAACGGGTCGTTGACCGAAACGCAGATGATCTCATCCACGCCATTGGCGGTAAACTGGTCTTTGGTGCGAATGAAGCTGGGCACATGGGCCGAACTGCAGGTCGGCGTGTATGCTCCGGGCACCGCAAATATCACCACTTTGCGCCCTTTGGTTTTGTCTGAAATCCGCACCTCTTCGGGGCCGTCTGCGCCCAGTTGCGTCAGTGTGGCGTCGGGCAGTGTCTCACCTTTTGAAATCATTTTTTAAGCTCCTGTCGTTTGGATTTGCAGAGTCGGGCTTAGCCGCAATATAGGTGGTCGCGTGGATGAGACCACGGGAATTCGACACGGTGGGAGGAACATGAGCCATATTGTCGTCATCGGTGCCGGGCAGGCGGGGTCGTCGCTTGTTGCCAGGCTGCGCAAAGACGGGTTCGAAGGGGACGTCACTCTGATCGGGGCCGAGCCGCATCTGCCTTATCAGCGCCCGCCGCTGTCCAAGGCTTATCTGCTGGGTGAAATGGAGCTGGAGCGCCTGTTCCTGCGGCCCGAAAGTTTCTATGCCGAGAACAATATTACCCTACGTTTGGGTCAGCGCGTGACGGCGATTGATCCGCAGGCCAAAACCGTGACCGTAGGGGATGAGGTCATCGCATATGACGAACTGGCCCTGACCACCGGGTCGGACCCGCGCTACCTGCCTGCCGCGATTGGCGGTGATCTTGAAGGTGTCCACGTAGTACGCGATCTGGCCCATATCGACGAGATGGAGCCCCGCGTGAAAGACGGCGCGCGCGCCCTGATCGTGGGCGGCGGCTATATCGGGCTTGAGGCCGCGGCAGTCTGCGCCAAGCGCGGGGTCAAGGTGACTTTGGTCGAAATGGCCGACCGCATCCTGCAACGGGTCGCCGCGCCCGAGACCAGCGATTACTTCCGCGCATTGCACAGTGAATATGGCGCCGATATCCGCGAAGGTGTCGGGCTGGATCGTCTGGTGGGCGACAACGGCAAGGTGGTTGGTGCGGTTCTGACCGATGGCACCGAGATCGAGGTTGATTTTGTTGTTGTCGGTGTCGGCATCGTCCCATCAACCCAACTGGCCGAGATCGCAGGGCTTGAGTTGGAGAACGGCATCAAGACCGATGCGCATGGTCGAACCTCTGATCGGGCGATCTGGGCGGCAGGCGACTGCGCGTCCTTCCCACATGGCGATGCCCGTATTCGTCTGGAAAGCGTGCCGAACGCGATTGATCAGGCCGAGATCGTGGCCCAAAACATGCTGGGCGCAGCCAAGGACTATGTGGCGACACCGTGGTTCTGGTCGGATCAGTATGACGTCAAACTGCAGATCGCGGGCCTGAACACCGGCTATGACCGCGTGGTGACCCGTCAGGGTGACGGTCAGACCGTGTCCTTCTGGTACTACAACGGCGATCAGCTGATCGCCGTTGACGCGATGAATGATCCGCGCGCGTATATGGTTGGCAAGCGCCTGATTGAGGCGGGCAAAACCGCTGATCCGGCCGTGGTCGCCGACCCTGACGCGGATCTGAAACCGCTGCTCAAGGCGTGAGGATCATCGCCGGAGAGTTCCGGGGCCGGGCCTTGGCGTCGGTCGGCAAAGGGGATGCGGGCGCTCATTTGCGCCCCACCACCGACCGGGTGCGCGAAAGCCTGTTCAACGTGTTGGGTCATCAAATCGACTTTGACGGGCTGCGCGTTCTGGACCTGTTTGCCGGAACCGGCGCGCTGGGGCTTGAGGCGCTGTCGCGTGGCGCTGCACAGGTGACCTTTGTGGATGACGGGCGGGTGGCGCAGGGGCTGATCCGCAAGAATATCGACCTGACCCGCAGTGCCGATCGCACAACCTTGATCCGCCGGGACGCCACGCGGCTGGGCGAAAATTCAGGCGCGCCCTATGATCTGATCTTTCTGGATCCGCCTTATGGAAAATCCATGGGGCAAAAGGCCATCGCTGCCCTGTCCCATGGCTGGATCGCCGACGACGCGCTGATCGTGTGGGAGGAAAACAGCCCCATGGCAGCTCCGCAGGGGTTCGACCTGCAGGACAGCCGGAAATACGGTGACACGCATATCTCGTTGATGTGGCGAAATGTTTCAGGCTGAAACCCTGCGGGCAAGGTTCTGCTGACACCCGGTTTGCACCTGCGCGCACGGTTGGTTAGGCACAGTGCAAAACAACGAGGGCAGGCATGCACGATCTGGTCATTTTCGATTGCGACGGTGTTCTTGTGGACAGTGAACCGCTGTCCAATCAGGTGCTGGTCGACAATCTTGGACGGTATGGGCTGAACTTGACGCTGGAAGACAGTGTTGCGTTCTTTCTTGGGGGTACAATGACCGGAGTGCGCGACAAGGCCAGCGCGCTGGGCGCAAACCTGCCCGAAGATTGGGTCGATGAGGTTTATGCAGAAACCTATGATCGTTTGCGGCAGGGCGTGGAACTGGTTTCGGGTATTCCGGAACTGCTGACCGCGTTGGATGCCAAGGGCATCCCCTTCTGTGTGGCGTCAAATGGAAGTCCCGACAAAATGCAGATCACTCTGGGCCAGAACGGTTTGTGGGAGCGTTTTAGCGGCGCAATGTACTCCGCCCATGTCTTGGGAACCGCCAAGCCTGATCCGGTCATGTTCCAGACGGCCGCCGATCAATTCGGGGCCACCGCACCAGTGGTGATCGAAGACAGCCAGAACGGCGTAATGGCAGCCAAACGCGCGGGCATGCGCTGTCTGGCCTACGCGCCGCATGGGCAGGGCGAGAAGCTGGCGGAACTTGGGGCCGAAGTCTTTACCGATATGGCCGAGGTCCCGACGCTTTTGGGAATCTGACCCGGACGTGCTAGCATTCGGGGCATGGACCGTACCTTAAATCCCCCGATCTGGACCCTTTCAAAGGATACGGAATCGACTACCGGCCCCGAACGCAATCCCATGCGCGCACCGGTATTCATCCACGACGCAGTGACGCCGTGGCGGGATGAGACATTGCTGCTGAAGCTATTGCGCGATCAGGCCATCAATCAGGACGAATAGGTTGGGTGAAACTTGTTGCCCGGTGACAGGGTAAAGATCTCAACCCCATCTGCCGTGACACCCACCGAATGTTCGAACTGCGCCGACAGTGACTTGTCACGGGTCACGGCGGTCCAGTCATCGGCCAGCGTTTTGGTCTCGGGGCGGCCCAGATTGACCATCGGCTCGATGGTGAAGAACATGCCTTCTTCCAGCTTCGCTCCGGTCCCCGGACGGCCATAGTGCAGCACGTTGGGCGGGGCGTGGAACACACGACCCAACCCGTGGCCACAGAAATCGCGGACAACGCTCATCCGGTGCGCCTCGACATAAGCCTGAATCGCGTGGCCGATATCGCCGAAGGAGTTGCCCGGCTTGACCATCTCAATGCCTTTGAACAGCGCATCATGGGTCACCTGAATCAGACGCTCTGCCTTGCGGGGCAGTTTACCGGCCACGAACATGCGCGAAGTATCGCCGAACCAGCCGTCAACGATGACGGTAACGTCGATATTCAGGATGTCGCCATCCTTCAGGCGCTTGTCGCCTGGGATGCCGTGGCAGACCACATGATTCACGCTGATACAGCTTGCGTGCTGATAGCCCTTGTAGCCGATGGTGGCCGACGTTGCGCCTGCATCCTCGACCATCTGAGTGATCAGGCGGTCGATCTCACCGGTTGTTTGGCCGGGAAAGACATGATCCGCAATATCGTCGAGTATCCGCGCAGCCAGTGCCCCTGCCGCGTGCATGCCGGCAAAGTCACCCTGTTCATAGATGCGGATGCCATCCTTGGTCAGACGGCCACGATGTTCTTTCATGGATGCGAGGCTCCAAATGTTTCGCGCAGCACTCCTTTTACGCTGCTTGTGCAGAAAGTACCAGAGGGCGTTGGGTCGTAATGTCAAGTCCGCGCCCGGTCTGGTACCTGATCGCATATAGACCCTCAGGTAATTTTCAACTAGCACAAAGCAAGGCTGCGCGGGTGCGCGAAACAGGAGAAGGCGTGCAAATGCAAAGAAAAGCAGACCAGTTGAGGGCCGAGATCACCAATATCAGCGCGCTTCTCCAGGCTGGTCGGCTGGATCAGGCCTTTAAACGCGCCACCAAGGCGGCCAAGAAATGGCCTAAGGCTGCGGCGTTGCCCCGAATTGCCGGTCTGTGCGCAATTCAGCAGCAGAACTTCAAGCAGGCCCAGATGTATTTTGAACGCGCTTGGCGGCTGGACCCCGGCAATGCCGAACTGATCCAGAACTATGGTCTGAGCTTGATTCAAGGCGGCGAACCGGCTGCTGCCTTGAAGTTTCTGGAAAAAATTAGCGCACGTGGTCCTCTCAGCCCGGCGCAGCAGTTCATTCAGGCGTTGGCCCAGCTGCAAGAGCAAGAAGCGGAAATGGCCCTTGTAGCAATCGAACAAGTCCTGAAGCGCGAACCCGCCAATGTGAATGCGCAAATTCTGAAGGCGGACATTCTGGACGCGTTGCAGCAATGGGATAGTGCTGTAGACATGTTGAATACGCTGGTTCAAAAAAACCCGCGATTTCTTCCCGGTCTGTTACGTCTTGCCAGATCTCAGTTGGGTTTGGGCCAGCTTGGCGAGGTGTTAAAGAACCTACGCGCAGCCCTGGTGCTAGCGCCTGGTCACCCCGAGGCGCTTGAGATGATGGCGGGGTTGCCCAACCTGACCTTCGAGGATGCCGCAACGCTGAAGACGCAGATCGCAGCTGCGCTGGAGCGCGGCGTGCCAAACCCTAAGGATGCTGTGATGGTTTGCTTTGCTGCGGCCAGCCTGGCACGCCGCGAAAAGAACACACCGCTTGAAATGCAGCACCTGTCTGAGGCTCATTTGATGCAGCGTGCAGGGTTTGACTCTTGGGAAGAACGCAGCGTGCAGGAATGCGATAAACGGCTGGCTGCGCCATTGCCCGCTGCCCAGCCCAAACCATCCAAGGGCGGTACCCGGCCGATTTTTGTGGTTGGTCTACCCCGGTCGGGCACCACGCTGGTCGAGCGTATTCTGGGCCGTCACTCTGCTGTTCAAGGTTTGGGTGAGCTGGCATCAGTACACCAATGGGCCAGACAGGCCGAAGCGCAACCACCCGAATGGCGCGAGGCTCATAATCTGGCCGATTTCTACATGGGTAAGCTGCCTTCGTTGACAGATGGCGCAGTGGCTTTTGTGGACAAAGCACCGGGCAACTACGCTTTTTTGGGTGAGATTGCGCAAGCTTTCCCCAATGCCGTGATTATTAACGTGCTGCGAGACCCGCGCGATGTCGCGCTGTCCATGTGGCGCGCGAATTTTGGCGCGGGCGGGTTGTATTTCACCCATGACCTGGACTGGATGGCGGCCGAGGCCAACCGGTATCAGCGCTATATGCGGCACTGGCACAAGGTACTGCCCGGGCGCATTCACGACATTCGGTATGAGACGTTGGTTGGCAATCTGGAAAAAACCGCAAAAGAACTGGCTCAGGCCTGCGGTTTGCCCTTTGAGGAAGCGATGCTGTCACCGGACAAGTCCCCGAACGCGATTAAGACGGCCAGTAACCTACAGGCGCGCAAGCCGGTCAATGCCGCCTCGGTCGGGGGCTGGCAGGCGGTGACAGATGAGTTCGAGCCGTTTGTGAACGGACTGGATGCCGAGTTGTGGGCAGAGTTTCTGGATGCGCCAGGCGATGCTGAGGAACAGCAAGCCTAAAACCGGTTGCGCCCTCAACCATTGGGGCCGCTTCGGTTCAGTCCCTTGCGGGCAAACGATCGCGCGCAAGCGCAGTCCAGAAATCGACCCCCAAGGGTAGCAATTCATCATTGAAATCGTAATCGCTGGAGTGCAGCGGTTGCCCATGCGGTCCGGTTTCGCCATTCCCCATCAGCAGAAAACAGCCCGGAACGGCCGCGCTGAAATGGGCGAAATCTTCGGAAAAGCTCATGGGCTGGCGGTCGGGGATGGTGTCGGCGCCGATGGATTGTGCGGTCCGAACAACGGCCTGTGTGGGTTCCTCGGCATTGATTGTTTCGATGAATTCCGTGTTGAACATGACATCGACCGAGACCCCGTGGGCGATGGCCACACCGCGTGCGATTTCGCGCATCAGGCCCTCGATAGTGATGCGGTCTTCGGGGCTGCGGGCGCGGACGTCGCCTTTCAAGGTCGCATGTCCCGGCAGAACATTGCGCTGCCCATCGGTCAGAAACTCGGTCACTGACACCACGGCCCCGGCACCGGGGGCAAGTTTGCGCGATACGATGGTCTGCAATGCCTGCACCATGTCCGCGCCAATGGTGATCGCATCGCGCCCTGCTTGCGGCATCGAGGCATGACCCCCCTGACCGGTGATGGCAATCTCGAACAGGCTTTCTGAGGAACAGATCAACCCGGTCCGCGTCGATATCTGCCCGACAGGGGCACCGGGAAGGTTGTGAATGGCATAGATCTCGTCCACCGGAAACTGTTCCAGAATCCCTTCATCAATCATCGCCCGCGCGCCGAGCCCATGTTCTTCATTGGGCTGGAACAAAAAAACTATGGTGCCATCGAAGCTGGGATCAGCAGCCAGTTCCTGCGCGGCGCCCAATAACATCGACATGTGGCCGTCATGCCCACAGGCATGCATCACGCCGTCGGTCTCCGAAGGGTAATCGTGCTGGCTGGTCTCATGGATTGGCAGGGCATCCATATCAGCGCGCAGCCCGATGGCCCGGTTGCCTGTACCCGCTTTCAACACCCCCACGACGCCGACGCCTTCGTGAACGTCCAGCCCAAGGTCGCGCAGAAACTCCGCTACTTTGGCCTTGGTACGTGTCTCATCGAACCCAAGTTCCGGGAAGCGGTGAAAATCTTGCCGCAAGGCAACTAGCTTTTCTTGATTGGACTCCAAGTGCGTTCCCCTGACTGGTTAGTAAATCGTTGGTGCGGGTGACCCGGGCATAGTCAAACGCGCGGACCGGGAAATGGCAACGGGTGCAACAGATAAAATCCGGCCTTACCCGGGTTGCGCTCGAATCCTTTCGCCGACCGTGATTTCGGTGGGTGCAATGCGCGTGCCGTAAATCAGCCGCTCGACCCCTTGCCCCTGCGCGACCTCGAACGCGGCCGCGTAGGCTGGGTCGATATCCGCGGCCAGCGCGAACCGGTCGCAATCGGTGCGCTGCACCAGATACAGCATGATCGCGCGGTGCCCCTGCGCCGCCATCTCCGCCAATTCGCCCAGATGTTTTGTGCCGCGCGCAGTGACGCTGTCCGGGAACTCGGCCAGTCCCGGTTGGCGAGACAGGGTGACGCTTTTGACCTCGACATAGGCATCTGGCAGGCCCGGTTGGGTCAATAAAAAGTCGATGCGGCTGTTTTCGCCGTATTTCACCTCGGGGCGGACGGTCCTATAGGCAGCAAGTTCCTGAATCTCACCAGCTTCCAGTGCCGCGCGCAGGGCTTTGTTGGGAACCGAGGTGTCGACCCCGGTAAAGTGTCCATTTTCATGATCGACTAAACGCCAGCCGTATTTCAGTTTCTTCTTCGGGTCGTCATTGGGCTCAAGCCAGATTTTCTCGCCCGGCTCCGCCAGACCCATCATTGAGCCCGGATTGGCGCAGTGTGCGGTCACCTCGCGCCCGTCCTCCAACGTGCAATCGGCGAGGAAGCGTTTGTAGCGTCGGATCAGGCGGGCGGGGACAAGGGGGGTTTCAAATTTCATGCCTCAGGGCCTATACCTGCCCCAAAGGTCGATCAAGAGGGAGGCACGCGCCATGGCCAATCCAACCGCTGCAATGCTGGTGATCGGGGATGAAATCCTTTCAGGCCGCACCCGAGATGCGAATATGCATTACCTCGCCGGTGAACTGACCAAACATGGCATCGATCTGAAAGAGGTGCGCATTGTCAGCGACGACGCATCCGCCATTGAAACGGCGGTCAAGGCGTTGTCGGAAGCCTATGACAATGTCTTTACCAGCGGTGGGATCGGCCCGACCCATGACGATATCACCGCCGACAGCATTGCCCGTGCGTTCGACACGCCTATCGACGTGCGCGAGGATGCGCGCGCTTTGTTGCAGGCCCGCTATGACAAATCCGGGCAGGAGTTGAACGCGGCCCGCCTGCGTATGGCGCGCATTCCGGACGGGGCGGCGCTGATCGACAATCCGGTTTCGACCGCGCCGGGGTTCACCATTCAGAACGTGCATGTGATGGCCGGGGTGCCCTCGGTGTTTCAGGCGATGGTTGCCAGCGTGTTGCCCGGCCTGACCGGTGGCAGCCCGTTGTTGTCGCAAACCCTGCGCGTAGAACGTGGTGAGGGTGATATCGCGGGACCGCTGTCCGCCTTAGCTGAAGATTTCTCGGACCTGTCCATCGGCAGCTACCCGTACCAGATCAACGGCGTGTTTGGGGCGAACGTGGTTGTGCGCGGCACAGACGGGGCACGGATCGACGCGGCTGTCACCCGGTTGGCGAAAGAGCTTGATCTGTGAGCGTCAACTGGTCCGACATCGTTGACGGCACCTGGCCCGCTGCGGGCTATGAACGGCTGGGTCCGTTTCAGCTGCGACAAGGGCAGGGCGGCGGATCGCGGGTGTCAGCGGCCAGTGCATTGGGTCCGGCGACCGAAGCTGATATCAACGGTGCCGAGGCTGCGATGCAGGCGATGGGGCAAAAGCACCTGTTCTGTCTGCGTCCGGGGGATGAGGCATTGGATGCTCAGCTTGCCGCGCGCGGGTATGAGGTTCTGGATCCGGTTAACATCTATGCCTGTCCGACAGGCCTCCTCACCGATACACCGATCCCGCGCGTGATGGTCTTTCCCACGCCGGAACCCCTTGCGATCATGCGTGAAATCTGGGCGCAGGGGGGAATTGGCCCGGCGCGGGTTTCCGTGATGGATCGGGTGAAAGGCCTAAAAACAGGGCTGCTGCTGCGCCGCGACGATCAACCCGCCGGTACTGTATTTGTCGCGATACAGGACGGTGTTGCGATGGTTCACGCGCTTGAGGTTCTGCCGCAGCACCGGCGACACGGGTTGGGTGCCTGGGCGATGCGCGCAGCAGCCTTTTGGGCACAGGAAAACGGTGCCGAAACACTCAGCGTGATCTGCACCAAGGCGAATGCTGCGGCCAACGGGCTTTATCACGCACTTGGGATGGAGATTGTCGGCGAATACCACTACCGTCAGCTTGTCCAAGGAGAGAGCCTGACGTGACCGACCAGAATATGCCCACCGCGCTGAATTTGCCGATGGTGGACCCGCTGCCGCCCGAGACGCAGAAATATTTTGATATCTGTGTGGAAAAGCTGGGCTTTGTACCGAATGTGCTGCGGGCCTATGCGTTTGATATCGACAAGCTGAACGCATTTACGACGACGTATAACGATCTGATGCTGGGCGACAGTGGGCTGAGCAAGCTGGAACGGGAAATGATCGCCGTGGTCGTGTCGGCGATCAACAAATGCTTTTACTGCCTTGTGGCCCATGGCGCAGCGGTGCGGCAATTGTCGGGCGATCCACAACTGGGTGAGATGCTGGTGATGAACTACCGTGTGGCGCCACTGGACCCGCGACAGCGCGCGCTGCTGGATTTCGCCGCCAAAATGACGACTTCCAGCGCCGAGATCGAAGAGCCCGATCGCCAACACCTACGGGATGTCGGGCTGACAGACCGGGATATCTGGGACCTTGCCAATGTCACCGGATTTTTCAACATGTCGAACCGGGTTGCCAGTGCTACGGCCATGGCCCCGAACGACGAATATCACACGCAGGCCCGATGACCCGAATTGCCTTTCTGATCCTGGTGTTGCTGGCCGGACCGCTTGCCGCGCAAGACCTGACCCTGCCTAGCGGCGCGCGCCAGCTCAGCGACCGTGTCAGCCCCTTGGACAGTTACGATCTGCCAACTGGTCCCTTTGCCGATGGCAGCCTGCCCGTGCGCCACGTCGAAGGGCAGGTTGAGCGCATCACATGGCGTGTGCAATCGGGCTCTAGCACCACGTTGCAATTGTTGGCGCCATTGCGTGAACAGATCATCGCGCAGGGCTATGAGGTCTTGTTCGAATGCGAAGCTCGGAACTGCGGCGGATTCGACTTTCGCTTCGGAACCGAGGTGGTGCCGACCCCCGACATGTATGTCTCGATCCAGGATTACCGCTTCTTGGCTGCCACGCGCGGGGATGAGGTGCTGAGCCTGCTGGTCAGCCGCAACCCGCCCAGCGGCTATGTGCAGATGATCCGTGTCACCCCGGTTGGTGTCGCTGCTCCACCACCGCTGGTGATCGAGGAAACGGTCAGTGGTTCGGACGGCCTGCTGAGCGAATTGGCCCAGAACGGGCATGTGATTCTGGACGACCTGCATTTCCGTACCGGTGAGATCACGCTGGGTGACGGGCCCTTTGCCTCTCTGGATTTGATTGCCGGGTATTTGGCCGACAATCCGGGTACGCGGCTGGCGTTGGTGGGCCACACAGATGATACCGGCGCGCTGGATGCTAACATCTCGGTTAGCACGGGTCGGGCGCAAGCGGTGCGAACCCGCCTGATCGAGGCGCATGGGGTTGCCGCCGACCGGCTTGAGGCGCGGGGGATTGGGTATCTGGCGCCGTTGACGTCAAACGCGACCGCCGAAGGGCGCGACCTGAATCGCCGGGTTGAGGCCGTATTGCTGGTCAATTGATCGCACCGACTTAGGTCAGTGAGAGGACCAAGAGTGAAGGAGCCCGCCATGGCCGATCAGACACAAACCCCTCAGGCATTGATCATCGGCGCGGGGGCAGGCCTGTCGGCCTCATTCGCGCGGGCCTTGGCGCGGGATGGATATGCGCTGCACTTGACCGCGCGCGATATCGCGAAACTGGAACCACTGGCTGCCGAAACGGGTGCGACGCTTCATCAGCTGGACGGTACGGATGCCACGGGCGTGGCGGCGTTGGTCGCCGATCTGCCGGGTGAATTGCGTGTGGCCTGTTACAACCCCTCGGCCCGGCAGCGTGGTCCCATCACCGATCTGGACCCCGAAATGGTACGCATGGCGGTTGAAGTAACGGCCCACGGGGCCTTTTTGTTAGGGCAGGCCGCTGCCCGCCGCATGCTGGACCAGCCGATGCGGGACAACCGGCGCGGAACGATTCTGTTCACCGGTGCCTCGGCTGGGGTCAAAGGCTTTCCGCTGTCCGCACCCTTTGCCATGGGCAAATTTGCACAACGCGGATTGGCGCAATCCATGGCGCGCGAGTTGCACCCCAAAGGCATCCACGTGGCGTGGGTCAATATCGACGGTGGCATCCGCAATGCGTCCCGTCCGGAACGGGTTGAGGCCACGGACAACCCCGACAGCATGTTGGACCCGGACGCCATCGCGCGGGAATACATGCATTTGGTACATCAGGACCGATCCGCCTGGAGCAACGAGCTGACCTTGCGTCCTTGGGTCGAGCGTTTCTAAAAGACAATCAAGAAAAAAAGACCCGCACTGATGCGCGGGCCGTCGAGGTTCACCGGGGGAGATATTTCCTGTTACTTGCACTGTCACTGGCAAAAGAGACGATTTGTCGACAAAACGAAGACGATCTGTGGTTGTTCTTAGACTAATCGCCTTCGGTTGGCTCTGACCGTCAGGGTTTCTGACTGCGACGTTGATTTCGCAAGCGCGCAATCAGGCCATTTTCCGCGATCCAGTCAGCATAGGCGTGATAGTCCTCGTCGGTCATAAGATGCTTTTCTTCCGTCTTGGCGCGCGCGTAATACAGTGCATTCACCCCCAACAACAAAATGCAGCTTTGAAGGGCGGCCGCTGGTCCGACGGCCGAAAGAAATGGCATGTAAAGCATCCACCACATGATGTTTTTGGACAGATAGGCAGGATGCTTGGAATAGCGAAACGGCCCGGTCGTGATAATCCCGCGATGGGTCAGGTTCGAAAAACGAAGCCCGAACGCAGCGGTTGCCCAGGCATAGATTATGGCAAGCAACAGAATTACGCCGCCCCAAACAATCAAAAGCACAGGCTGATCCGACAGCCAATCCGTCCATGATTGCGTGCCTGCGCGATAGTCGAGCGGGCCGCCAGCGGTCATCAACGCGAAGGGGGGATAACACACCAGCGCAGCGACCCAGGCAGACAGATACGGGTTCGCAGTTCTAATATGTGAATCGAGAACCCGGAACGTGCAGACATAGCCAATCGACCCGATGCACACATCCACAAGAAAGGAAACCTGGATCAAGAGCAGGATGAGCGACACTGGATCGGCAAAAAAGCTCTCTAGATCCGCGTTGGTCACGAAACTGACGATCTGCGGTAGGATGGTGATCATGAAGGCCAGGAAAAACCCTTTGACCAGCCATGTCCTGCAATGGTCTTTGATCTTGTCAGAATCCACGACGGAAAGCTGCAGGGTGATCAGCTTACCAAAGTGCCAAAGTTCGTCGCGCGGCTCGACCATGTGGCGGGTGGTGAAGGCAATATAAGCTGGGGACAGAATCCAAATTATAGGAAACCACGCAAGGGTCAGTGCGCGAACCAGCTCGTATTTCGACGAGTCGTAGGTCGGAATGATCTGGTAGGCCATGGCGATGACGAAAAAGGTCGCCCCAAGGCCCAGGGTCTTTGTTACCGTGATTGAGACAACATCTGAAGAGTGCCTCCTAAGCCTATAATCCAATCCTGTTGAGGCGCGCAAATGGGCCTTGTCCAGCAGGATAGACGACACAATCATCGGAAGCGCGGCACCCGCCAACAACAACTGAATGGACTGCAACAACGGCGTGTCGAAATAGACGGCTGCCAATGTTGCTGCAAAAAGGCCGACTACGCCAATCAGGCCAGTGATTTCGCTTACGGCTGAAACCGGGGGCGTTTTCGACCCTGTTGACGATGCAGGACGTGCGTCGCCATCGGCGTGCTCGGTGCTATTCTCGGTCTGAATAGCTGTATTCATTTGTTCAGCCTGTTGAGCATCGGGTCAGTCCACCCAATCCATCAGGCCTTTTTCCGCAAAGGACTGAACCAGGAAATCGATGAACGCGCGTACTTTGGGCTGCGTGAAGCGGCCGGGTGGATAGACGGCATAGATACCCTGCACCTCATCGGGCAATGACGGCATCGCATCCAGTACCTCGCCGGATTTCAGCGCCTCGGCATACAGGTAGCTGGGCAGATACGCGATCCCCAGCCCCGAGATCGCCGCGTTCAACAGCGACTGACCGTCATTCACGCTGAGCCAACCGGCGGTGCGCACTTGTCTTTTTTCACCTGACGGTGCCGTCAACCTCCAGACATTGCCCGAGGATTGGCTCGAGTAATGCAGCAGCTTGTGTTCATTCAGATCGTCGATTTTCTGCGGACGACCGAATTTCTCGATATAGCTGGGCGCGGCGACCATCCGTTTCACGGTTTCGGTCAGTTTACGTGCGCGCAGGGTGCTGTCCTCAAGCTCACCAATGCGTACGGCGACGTCGAAGCCTTCGGAAATCAATTCCACGTAACGGTTGTTCAGAACCATATTCACGGTGATATCCGGGTACGCGGCCAAAAAGTCCGACAGCACCGGCGACAGATGGTTCACCCCGAAATCCGTCGCCACGCTGATTCGCAGCAAGCCAGAAGGTGCCGATTGCATTGAGGTGACCAGCGCATCCGCTTCGCCCGCGTCATTCAGTACGCGGCGCGCGCGGTCGTAATAGGCCAGCCCGATTTCGGTCGGGGATACCCGACGCGTGGTGCGGTTCAGCAATCGTGCGCCCAGCCGTGCCTCAAGGCTTGATACATGCTTTGATACTGCAGATTTAGAAATACCCATCTTCTTGGCCGCATCGGTGAACCCACCCTGATCCACCACATTGGCAAAGGCTTCCATTTCGGTCAGTCGGTCCATACTCGTTCCCCGGGTGTTTTGTCTCTGCCTGACTTTGGCGCCCAATCTGGGCGGAAACGGGGCAGACATGGGATAATATCAGGGATTTAATTGCTATCGTTTGCAGATGGGAAACGCGGAAACAATAGTTTCCAAGGTGACTACACCCCAAAAAAGACAAAGGGTTTAGGGGCATTGGCGCGAATATGCTAAGATGAGAATGGCAAATTTGTGACCACGGAGGAGATCATGAAAGCCTTTTTCGCCCTTGCTGCCCTGTGCCTGTCCGCAACCCTTGCGTTGGCCGGTGGAGAAACGCCATCCAACCCCGAAGCAAAGGTTTATTTCGTCAATCTGGCGGACGGGGATACCGTCAAGTCCCCTGTGACGGTGGTCTTTGGTCTTAGCGGCATGGGCGTGGCCCCGGCTGGGACCGAGAAGGAAAACACCGGTCACCATCATTTGCTGATTGACCGCCCACCGCTAGGTGAGGGCGAAGACGGCGCAGATGAGCTGGCCTATGGTTTGCCCGCAGACGACAATCACCTGCATTTTGGTGGCGGTCAGACCGAAGTGACGCTGGACCTTGCCCCCGGTGAACACACGCTGCAACTAGTGTTGGGCGATGCAGGGCACGTGCCGCATGCAACACCAATTGTGTCCGAGGTGATTACGATTACGGTGGAGTAGTCACCAGAACTGCCAGCGAAAACGGTTTACATTAATTTGATTGTCGGAAACTCTGCCTCGGAACAAGTTGGAGGCGGCATGTCGCTTGAGTTTTTTCTGACATCTCTAATTGTGGTGCTATTGCCCGGGACCGGTGTGATATACACGCTGGCCGTTGGTCTTGGGCGCGGTTTTCGCGCCAGCCTTGCGGCCGCAGTTGGATGTACAATTGGAATCGTTCCGGCAGCGCTTGCCAGTATCATCGGGCTTGCCGCGCTTTTGCATACCAGCGCGCTGGCGTTTCAGCTCATCAAGTATCTGGGTGTCCTTTATCTGTTTTATATGGCTTGGGGGATTCTCAAAGATGGCGGCGCATTGGAGGTCAATGCCGAGAAATCCTCGGTAAGCCACGTCAAAATCGCGGTGACCGGAACTTTGATCAATGTTCTGAACCCCAAACTATCCTTGTTCTTTCTGGCCTTCCTGCCACAGTTCTTACCGGCAGGTACGGCGAACGCAGGGCTGGAACTGATCAAGCTCGCCCTTGCCTTCATGGCACTGACCTTTGTGGTCTTTGTTGGATACGGAGCCTGCGCGGCGCTGGCGCGGGATTATGTCATTCACCGACCATCCGTCATGACCTGGATCAAGCGGTGTTTCTCAACCGCGTTTGGTGCGCTGGGCGTCAAGCTCGCGCTTTCCGAGTAACCTTTGTACGAACTCAGAGGCTAGCCGCCAACCGTGTGCCCTGATTGATCGCCCGCTTGGCGTCCAGCTCTGCCGCTACATCCGCGCCACCAATCACGTGCGGGGTGATGCCGCGATCGATCAGCGCGTTGGCAAGGCAG
Organism: Ruegeria sp. BB5; assembly: GCF_056539405.1. Lineage (NCBI taxonomy): Bacteria > Pseudomonadati > Pseudomonadota > Alphaproteobacteria > Rhodobacterales > Roseobacteraceae > Ruegeria > Ruegeria sp. BB5. The sequence goes on from NZ_JBQFUX010000002.1 coordinate 311,626, forward strand.
CGTTCAGACACCTGACCAGAACACAGAACAATCGTATCCGCTGGGATGACAGTCGGATCAGCGCGTTCTTCGCCAAAGGTTACATGCAGGCCGTCCTCGTCGATGCGTTCATAGTTCACGCCGCCTACGAAATTGACGTTTTTCATCTTTAGCGTTGCGCGGTGAATCCATCCCGTAGTTTTGCCCAGCCCTTTGCCGTGTGCCTGCTTCTTGCGCTGCAACAGGGTGATCTGCCGCTTAGGAGCCTCGGGCTGCGGGCCTTCGGGGGCCAGGCCCGAGCGGTGATCCTCGGGGTCGGTCACACCCCATTCCTTCATCCAGACGGGCAATTCGGTTGTGGGGCTATGTCCGTCTTCAATCAGGAATTCGGACACATCAAAACCAATGCCGCCTGCGCCGATCACGGCGACGGACGCACCGACCTCGGCCTTGTTGCGCAGCACGTCGATATAGCTGAGGACGTTGTCCCGATCCTGTCCCGGTATCTGCGGATCGCGAGGGGTAACACCGGTGGCGATGATCACTTCGTCAAAACCGGTCAGGTCATCGGCACTAATCTCGCGGTTCAGTTCCACTTTCACACCCAGATCAGCCATCATGGTGCGGTACCAGTCGACCAGGCCCCAGAACTCTTCTTTACCCGGTACCTGTTTGGCCATGTTCAGCTGACCGCCAATTTCACTGGCGCGGTCGAACAGGGTGACCTCATGGCCGCGCTGGGCGGCGGTCATGGCGGTGGATAGACCAGCCGGGCCAGCACCGACAATAGCCACCGTCTTGACCGTATCTGCCTTGGCAATCTCCAACTCGGTCTCGTGGCAGGCGCGCGGGTTAACCAGGCATGAGGTCAGCTTGCCGCTGAACGTGTGATCCAGGCAGGCCTGGTTGCAGGCGATACAGGGCGCGATCTTGGCGCTGTCCCCGGCAATCGCTTTGTTCACGAAATCCGCATCCGCCAGCATTGGGCGGGCCATTGAGACCATATCGGCGCAGCCTGTCGCCAAAACCTTTTCGGCCACTTCCGGTGTATTGATCCGGTTTGAGGTGATCACGGGGATCGAGACCTTGCCCATCAGCTTTTTGGTCACCCACGCAAAGGCGGCGCGGGGAACACTGGTCGCAATCGTCGGAATCCGTGCTTCGTGCCAACCGATGCCGGTGTTGATGATCGTCGCACCGGCCTGTTCGACCCGCCGCGCCAATTCCACCACCTCATCATGGGTCGAGCCGTTGGGGATCAGGTCAATCATCGACAGGCGGTAGATGATGATGAAGTCCGTTCCCACCGCCTCGCGCGTGCGGCGTACGACTTCGATGGGCAGGCGCATCCGGTTCTCATACGACCCGCCCCAACGATCGGTGCGCTTGTTGGTGTGGGTTACAAGGAACTGATTCAGGAAATACCCTTCAGAGCCCATGATCTCGACCCCGTCATAGCCTGCCTTCTGGGCCAATCGGGCAGCGTTGACGATATCGCTGATCTGTTTCTCGATGCCGTCTTCGTCCAACTCGTTTGGCGGAAACGGCGAGATCGGAGACTTCACAGGGCTGGGGGCCACACATTTCGGGCCATAGGCATAGCGGCCCGCGTGCAGGATCTGCATCGCGATCTTGCCGCCTGCTTCGTGTACCCGCTGCGTCACGATGGAATGGTTCGCCACTTCTTTGTCGTTGGTCATCATTGACGCACCCGGCAGGACCGAGCCTTCAAGGTTCGGGCCAATCCCGCCCGTCACCATCAGTGCCACGCCACCCCGCGCACGGTCGGCATAGAACTCGGCCACGCGGTTCCAGTCGCCGGTTTCCTCAAGCCCTGTATGCATCGAACCCATCAGCACGCGATTCTTCAACGTGGTAAAACCCAGATCCAGCGGGGCCAGCATGTTTGGGTACGCAGTCATGGCGAAACTCTCCCTCACGAATTTGCAACCTAAATTGACGCGCGCGTAAACTTTGTCACGCGAAACCTAACGTCACCCCCTTTGCGGACCTCGCGGCGCTTGTTAGAGGTTGCCTGAACATCCCCATGAGGCCACGCATGACCCCCGAAGAAATCGCCAAACTGCCCTATCGCCCCTGCGTCGGGTTGATGCTGATGAATGCCGACGGCAAGATTTTTGTCGGCCAGCGTAATGACCGCCATAAGGACGCGTGGCAGATGCCACAGGGTGGGGTGGACAAGGGTGAGAACCCCCGCGTTGCTGCCTTGCGTGAGCTATGGGAAGAAACAGGCGTGACCGCTGATCTGGTCAAGGTGGTGGCCGAGACCGATGGCTGGCTGCCTTATGACCTGCCGCATGAGATTGTGCCCAATATCTGGAAAGGCCGTTTTCGCGGGCAGGAACAGAAATGGTTCCTGCTGCGCTTTACCGGCCGCGACGATCAGATCAATATCGCAACGGATCACCCGGAATTCACCCGCTGGAAATGGCAAGACCCCGGCAAGCTGATCGCGGAAATCGTGCCCTTCAAGCGTGAGGTCTATGAGCAGGTGGTGGACGCGTTCGCCGATTATCTGTCATAAACCAGCATGCAGATCGAAGATATTTGGCCGAAATATCGCGCTCGTCTAAAGGCGTTTTTGCATTCGCGCGTGTCCAATGCGGCGGATGTGGATGACCTGCTGCAAGAGATTTCGGTCAAGGTCTTCACCGGCCTGCCTGATTTGAAAGATCCGGCCAAGCTGCAGCCGTGGCTGTTTCAGACGGCGGATCGCACTATCATTGACCACTATCGCAAATCGGGCCGTGCGCAGGCGCATCCGGATGACCTGTGGTATCATCGTGATGATCCCGAAACCCGTCAGGATCTTGAAGGCTGTGTCGAACCCTTCATTCGGGGTTTGCCCGCCGAGACCGCAGATAGGTTGATGGCCATAGACATCAATGGCATGTCACAACGCGATTATGCACAGGCGCATGGGCTGTCCTATTCGACCCTCAAGTCACGCGTTCAAAAAGGTCGGTCCGAGCTGCGCAAGGCGTTTGAAGACTGCTGCAATATTTCGATGGATGTGCGGGGAAACATCTCGGACGTGCAGGAAAAATCCACCAATTGCAGAAAATGTTGATCTGATCGTCGTCTTTTTGGCGTGGGCTTCGTCTGACAGGTGAAGCAACCAAAAGGAAAGACCAATGATCCGTATTATCAGCTTTAAAATCTGCCCCTTCGTTCAGCGCGTCACGGCGCTGCTTGAAGCCAAGCAGGTGCCTTATCAAATTGACTTCATCAGCCTTAGCGACAAGTCTGATTGGTTTCTTGAGCTGTCGCCCACAGGCCAGGTGCCGGTGCTGGTGACCGAAGGCGGCACGCCGCTGTTCGAGTCAGACGCAATCGCTGAATATCTTGATGAAGTCGCTGCCCTGCTGCAACCCGATCTGACGCCCGAACAGCGCGCCTTGAACCGAGCGTGGAGCTATCAGGCCAGCAAACACTATCTGGTTCAGTGCAGCACCATGCAAAGTGCGGACAGCGCGGTATTTGGTGAACGCGTGACCAAATTGAACGCCGCCTTTGCCAAGGTGGAAAAACAACTGGGCGATGGTCCGTTCTTTGCAGGGGAAACGCTGGGCAATGTGGATATGGCATGGCTGCCCTTGTTGCACCGCGCTGCGATTGTCGCCGATCACAGTGGGCACGACATGCTGGCCGATTATCCCAAGGTGAAAGCGTGGCAGCGGGCCCTACAGGCCACGGGCATTCCGCAGAAATCCGTGTCCGACGACTTTCACGACCGCTTCACCGATTTCTATCTGACTGAGCGCACCTGGCTGGGTCGGGGTGCGAATGTGAACGAGGCTCCGTCGGCGACCGAAGTGAAACAATCCGGTGGCTGCTGCGGCTGATCGTTCACCGGCCCGCACGTTGGCGTGAGAGGGCGTGGTCGCATGTCCTAGCCCTCTCTAGCTTGGTGCGTATGAAAGACACCGCGCATCCCCAGCCCGCCATTGCCCCTGCCGGACGCAAGTTCACAGGCACCGACCGTCGTGCCCCCTTGCGTGGCGGTTTGCAAAGTTGCAGTGAATTTGGCGCGGGACAGACAGCGGGGCGGTTTTACCCCATCGCCTGCGTCGCGCTTGAGGTCACCCAGCACTGCAATCTGGATTGCACGCTATGCTACCTCTCGGACCGGGCCGAGATGACCTTTGACCCACCGCTTTCGGTTCTGTTTGCACGGCTCGCCACGATCCGCAGCCACTATGGCACAGGTGTCTCGGTACAACTGACGGGCGGTGATCCGACCCTGCGCAAGGTCGAGGATCTTGAGGCCCTGTGCTGCGAGATCCGCCGTCTGGGCATGCGGTCCTGCCTGATGACCAACGGTATCCGCGCCAGCCGGGCTTTTCTGACGCGGCTGGCAGCGGCAGGGTTGGATGATGTCGCCTTTCACGTCGACCTGACCCAGGAACGAAAAGGGTTCAGCTCCGAGGTCGAATTGAACACCGTGCGCCGCGCCTACATCCGCCGCGCGCGCGGGTTGGGGTTGCGTATCCTGTTCAATACCACCGTGTTTGGCGGCAATTTCGGCGAGATACCGAAATTGGCCCGGTTTCTGCGTGACCGCCCCGAGGTTACCTTTGTGTCGTTCCAGATGCAGGCCGATACCGGGCGTGGTGTTCTGCGCGTGCGGCCCGATGCGATCACGCAGGACAGTGTGACGCGCGCGATCGAAGCAGGCTACGGCACGCCGCTGCATTTCGACACTGCTGCCGTTGGGCATTCCAAATGCAATCGTTATGCCAGTGTGGTCACCGCTGGAGGGCGCGCGGTCTCGTTGCTGTCGAACCGGCGGCTGGTGCATCGGGTGATCGCCGCGCTTGAGGGCGTTGACGATAAGCAGGACGCGCATATCCGCATCCGCCCCAAACTGCGGCGCATGATCTGGCGGCACCCGCTTCTGGCCTTGCGGGCGCTTGGTCATCTGGCGTTAAGCGTGGTGCGTCTGGGATCAGGGCTGCTGCGCGGCCCGGTGCGGCGGCAGGCCGTGTTCATCCATAACTTCATGGCGGCGGATGCGCTTGAGGAGGATCGCTGCGCCTCATGCGTGTTCATGGTCGCGACGGCCAACGGACCGCTGTCGATGTGTGTACACAATGCGCAGCGCGATATGCATCTGGTCAGCCCGGACCGGATCGAAGGCCCGACCGGCCCAAGCTGGTGGAACGCCGCCGTGCCGCGCCTGTCTGGTGGGCCGGATCTGCCCGAGCTTGGCGACCCCTCGCTTGCCCCGCTGAAGCGGCTCAAGGGTCAGATGCGGGCCCTGCGCCAGACCCGGAAGGACGCGTCATGAGATACCTGCTGATCCTGCTGCTGCCCTTGCTGGCCGCCTGCGCCAGTGTTGAGCGTTTGGCGCTGCCCGCGCCTGAGACCTTGCCGGGGCAGACCTTGACCAGCTACGCGCCACTGCCCGGACAACGGGTTGATCACGGTGATTGGACGGCTTTCCTGTCCCGTTATGTCGCGCCGGATGCGCAAGGTGTAAATCGGCTGGCTTATGGGCAGGTGACGCAGGCCGACCGGGCGCGGCTGGATGGTTATCTGACCGATTTGCAAGCCGTGGATCCGATGCAACTGACCCGCGATCAGCAGCTGGCCTATTGGATCAATCTCTATAATGCAGTGACGGTGGATGTGGTTCTTGATAACTATCCCGTGGCCTCGATCCGCGACATCAAAGACGGGCCGCTGTCGATCGGCCCCTGGAACCGACCTCTGGTTGAGGTGGCGGGGCAGACGCTGACCCTGAACGATATCGAACATCGCATCATTCGACCCACATATGATGAGCCCCGCATTCACTATGCGTTGAACTGCGCGGCCGTGGGTTGTCCCAATCTGATGAGCCGCGCTTGGCAGGCCGAGACCTTGGAGCAGGACTTTGCCGCGGCCGAGCGTGCCTATGTCAATGATCCGCGCGGGGTGCGGTTCAATGATCGCGGGAGGCCTGTCCTGTCAAAAATCTACATCTGGTTCCGCGAAGATTTTGGACCAAATGAACAGGCCGTGCTGTCCTATATTCGAACGGCCGCCGATCCCGACTTGCGGGCCCGATTGCAGCAAACACAGCGGGTCAGGGCGTATGATTACGATTGGCGGCTGAACGACGCGGCCGGTTCATAGCACGATCTTCCGATCACACCTGGCCGAGAATACCCTGCGGGAGTTCCACGACGCGGTTCATGTCGGGTGTCGCAACAGGCACAAGGATACCGCGCCGATACCAGGCCGGTCTGTGGCGATTGCTTTGAACGTTCCGGACGTGACTTAGATGAGCATCGCTATCATCGACCTGACCCAAAGCAATGTGGTCAAGAATAATCCGTTCCCACTTGTCCAGATTCTTCCACGAACGCGGCGCGTTCTTCATCATGATCTTTCGGTCACGATGGGCCTGATGCACGGCGTTCGAACACATCCGCATGTGCAGCAGATACAGCCCTTCAGGCATGTTTACAGTGTAGGAAGATGACCCTCGAGGGTTTATGTGAACCCCATGGTTTTCCAGCCGCATGCCATTTCGTACCGCAAACGCCTTGGAATACCTGGCAAGAACCAGACCATAGCGCCGCTGGGCGGTGATAGGGTCTGGCGTCAGTTCCTTTTCGCTTTCGTGCTGGAAAACCTCAAGGCCGAGAGCAAAGGCGAACGGAACATCCTGACGCTGCAGGATCTCGGGCACGGTTCCATATGCCCTGTCCGCGACAATGAACTCATCCGAATCCGTGCGAATGACCCATTCATAGGAACTGGACAGAAATTGAACGAAGCGATGCAGCATTTCGAACCGCCACGTGTCGAAATTCGCGACCGGCTCCCTTGGGACAGTGATGCAGTTGCACCCTTGGGCAATCTCACGGTGCCGTGGGTCGGCACCATGAGAGACGATAAAAAGGTTTTCGCGGCCCAGCATGTCGCCGTAATAATCGCACCAGCGCGCCAGCATTTCATAGTCGCGGTACACCATCGTCAGCGCAGCTATTTTCATGCGATGCCCTCTGTCCGGCCCTGACTTTTTACAGCAAGCCTGCGGCGCGCAGCAGTTCCTGCATATTTGCTTCGGGCCTTGGGCCGATATGGCTGATCACTTCGCGGGCGCAGACATTGCCGATGCGGGCGCAGGTCTCATAATCGCGACCGGTGGCCATGCCATACAGGAACCCGGCGGCAAACTGGTCGCCCGCGCCGGTCGCGTCCACCGGCACCACCTTTTCCACCGGAACATCGGTGCGTTGGCCGTCATATAGAACCGTTACCCCGTCACCCGACCGGGTACACACAACCAGAGGGCAGATCGCGGCGGTCTTTGCTAGCGCTTCTTCCAGATCGTCGGTTTCGAACAGCGACTTGATCTCGGCCTCGTTGCCGATGACGAAATCCAACTCGTTCTCGATCAGCAGCAGGAAATCGACCCGGTGACGTTCCACGCAGAACGGGTCCGAAATAGCGATGCCCGCCATTCCGCCGCCTTTGTGACAGTTTCGCGCAGCCTCAAGAAACGCCGCCTTGCCCTTTTCCTTGTCGAACAGATACCCCTCAAGGAACATAAGCTGGCTGTTGCCTGCCACGTCGCTTGAGACGTCTGCTGAGGACAGCTCGGAAGAAATCCCCAAATAGGTGTTCATCGACCGTTCCCCATCTGGCGAGACAAAGATCATTGAGCGCGAGGTCGGCAGTTCGCCACCCGGCACCGGCGGGTTCACGAAATCCACGCCATCCTCGTTCATCGCATCTGCATAGAACCGGCCCAGCGCGTCATCATGCACCCGCCCGATAAACGCGGCATCCAGCCCCAGTGCGCCGGCCCCGGCGATGGTATTTGCCACAGACCCGCCCGGTGTCTGAACCCGACCTTCCATCGAGGCATACAGCACCTCGCCGCGTTCCTGTTCGATCAGCTGCATGATGCCTTTTTCGATGCCCATCAGTTCCAGGAAACTGTCATCGGCCTGGGAAATCACGTCCACAACGGCGTTTCCGATGCCAACAAGCTGGTAGGTTTTCATAGGTTCTTGTCCTCAAATTCGCAGAGATCGCGGATGATACAGGTGCCGCACATGGGTTTGCGCGCCTTACAGTGATAGCGGCCATGCAGGATCAGCCAGTGATGTGCATGCAGCTGGAAGTCGGTTGGAATGTTGTCTTCGATGGCACGCTCGACCGCGTCCACGTTTTTGCCCGGGCAGATGCCGCTGCGATTGCCGACACGAAAGATATGGGTGTCCACCGCCTGCGCCGGATAGCGCCACCACATGTTCAGCACCACATTCGCCGTCTTGCGCCCCACCCCCGGCAGTGATTGCAAGGCCGCACGGGAATTGGGAACCTCGCCGCCATAGTCTTCAACCAGAATACGGCTGAGCTTGATGACGTTCTTGGCCTTTTGCCGGAACAGGCCGATGGTCTTGATATGTTCGATCAGGCCCTCTTCGCCAAGATCCAGCATCTTTTGCGGCGTGTCGGCAACCTTGAACAACGCGCGTGTGGCTTTGTTGACGCCCGCGTCCGTCGCCTGCGCAGACAGCGCCACAGCAACGACCAAGGTGTAGACGTTGACGTGCTCCAACTCGCCCTTGGGTTCGGGGTCGGCGTCATGGAAACGCGTAAAGATCTCGCGGATCGTATGATAATCGAGTTGTTTTGCCATCCGGGCCTTAATGCCGCCCGCTGGCCCGTGACACAAGCCCAAAGCCAATGCGCAAGTTCCGGGTCGCTTGGACGTGGCCTGCGCGCTATGGTTTACCCCAGATAATGAGGTGAAAGACATGAACGTCCAGACTCCTGAAAGCGGCTATCACTACAACGTCATGCGACGCGCGATCGAGTTGATTGATCAGGGCGGAGAGCCCCTCAGCCTGGATGAGCTGGCCCGCCAGATGGACATGAGCCCGGCGCATTTCCAACGCCTGTTCTCACGCTGGACCGGCGTGTCACCGAAACGGTACCAGCAATACCTGACTTTGGGTCACGCTAAGGCGCTGCTGCGCGAACGGTTCACGACGTTGGAAACCGCCCACAATGTCGGTCTGTCCGGCTCTGGCCGTCTGCACGATCTGTTCCTGAAATGGGAATCCATGAGCCCCGGCGAATATGCCCGCAAAGGGGCAGGACTGACGATTTATTGGGGCTGGTTCGAAAGCCCCTTTGGTCCGGCGCTGGTGATGGGCACCGACAAAGGCATTTGCGGCATGGCCTTCGGCGCCGAGACCGGTGAAGAAGACGCGATGGAGGATATGCTGTCGCGCTGGCCACAGGCGGACTTTGTCGAGGACCCTATGCGCCTGCGCCCGTGGGTGCTGAGCGCGTTTGGATCGGTCAGCGACCGCTTGGAGCCTACGCCCCTATACCTGATCGGCTCACCTCTGCAGATCAAGGTGTGGGAGGCGCTGATGCATATCCCTTCGGGCCAGGTCACCACCTATTCCGAGATCGCGCAGTGGGTGGGGTCCCCGCAGGCCGTGCGAGCGGTTGGTACGGCGGTGGGGCGCAATCCGGTCAGTTGGTTGATCCCCTGTCACCGCGCGCTGCGGAAATCTGGTGGGTTGGGGGGGTACCATTGGGGTCTGCCGGTCAAACGCGCCATGCTGGCCTATGAGGCTGCACAGGCGGAAGCCTGAAAACAGAGCGAGGCACCGTAAGGTGCCTCACAATTGGATTAATCAAACTTGATTACTCTGAGGCCCAGCCACCGACGGATTTGACTTCCAAAAAGTCCTCCAAGCCCCAAACGCCGCCTTCGCGTCCGTTGCCGGATTGCTTCATCCCACCAAACGGTGATCCGGCACTGCGTGACTGGCCATTCATTTCAACCATGCCCGACCGCAGCACCCGCGCCATACGATTGGCGCGCGCGGGGTCTTGTGTCTGGACATAGTTGGTCAGACCATAAGGCGTGTCATTGGCGATCTCGATGGCATCTTCTTCGGTGTCGAAGGGCATCATGGTCAGGACCGGGCCAAAGATTTCTTCACGCGCGATAGTCATCTGATTATTGGCGTCGGCAAAGACGGTGGGGCGGACGTAGTAGCCCTTGTTCAAACCCTCGGGCCGTCCGGTGCCGCCAGCAACCAGACGCGCGCCCTCATCAATGCCCTGTTGGATCAGGTCCTGAATCTTGGTCCATTGCACCTCGTTCACCACAGGGCCGATATGGCGACCTTCCTCAAGCGCGGGACCAACGGTGACTTTGTTGGCTACCTCTGCCGCAATCTCCACCGCCTGATCATAGATCGGGCGCTGGACCAGCATGCGGCTGGGCGCGTTGCAGCTTTGGCCGGTGTTGTTCATCATGTGCAGCACACCGCGTTTAACGGCCTTTTCATCGGCATCGGCAAAGATCACGTTCGCGCCTTTGCCGCCCAGTTCCAGATGCACTTTCTTCAGCGTTTCGGCCGCAGCCTTGGAAATCGCGGTTCCGGCACGGGTCGATCCGGTAAAGCTGACCATATCCACATCTGGGTGTGCCGAAAGTTGCGAGCCGACGCCCACCCCATCGCCATTCACCAGATTGAACACGCCGGGCGGAAAGCCTGCGGCGTCCATCATCTCGGCAAAGATCATCGCGTTCAGCGGGCTTTGCTCGGATGGCTTCAGCACCATGGTACAGCCCGCAATCGCCGCAGCACCGACTTTGAGCGTGATCTGGTTCATCGGCCAGTTCCACGGTGTGATCAGGGCCGCAACGCCGACGGCCTCGTGAATGATGCGGTCATTGGGGGCATGATCGCCCAACGGGCGTTCGAACGGGAAATCCTTTGCGGCGCGGATGAAGTTCTTGAGGTGATAGATGCCCGCACCTGCTTGCGAACTGCGTGACATATCCAGCGGTGCGCCCATCTCAAGCGACATAGCCTGCGCCAGATCTTCCGAGCGGGTTTGATAGACCTCGACAAGTTTTTCCACCAGCGCGATCCGTTCCGCAACCGGAGTGGCCATCCAGCTGGGCAGAGCCGCCTTGGCCGCAGCGACGGCGGCATCCGTATCGGCCTGCGCGCCCAACGAGATCACCGCGCAGGGTTCCTCGGACGAGGGGTTGATCACGTGAAAGTCATTGGCCGCCGAGGGGGCGACCCACTGACCGTTGATATAGAAATCGCGTTTTTCGATCATAGCGCATCCTCCTGTGCCAACAGCCCGAAGCCGGGAATCGCGGCCACTCTGTCACCAGGGCAAGGGCACGGCAAGGGAAAATTTGATCAAATTATTTGACGCCCTTATGTGGTTTAACAATCGCGCAAAGTGTTTAGGTTTACGGCAACCGACTCGGGTTTTTCACAATAAAGGAGATTCGCCATGGGTTTGCGCATCAATGATACGGTTCCGAACTTCACTGCAGAGACGGATCAGGGCACCATTCAGTTCCATGATTGGATCGGTGACAGCTGGGCGATCCTGTTTTCGCACCCCAAAGATTTTACTCCTGTTTGCACCACCGAGTTTTCGGCTGTGGCGCAGCTGAATGACGAATGGGCGGCTCGCAATACCAAGGTTCTGGGCGTGTCGGTCGACGGGGTCGAGGATCACAAGAAATGGAAAAAAGACATCGAGGCTTACGGCAACACCAACCCCGGCTTTCCGATCATCGCCGATGACGGGCTGGCGGTGTCCAAGGCGTTCGACATGCTGCCAGCCGAGGCGTATCTGCCCGACGGTCGCACGCCTGCAGACAGCGCCACGGTGCGCTCGGTCTTTATAATCGGGCCGGACAAGCAACTGAAGCTGTCGATGACCTATCCGATGACCGTGGGCCGGAACTTTGCCGAGATTCTGCGCGCGCTGGACGGATTGCAGATGTCGGCCAAGGGCGTTGCGACGCCTGCCAACTGGGTGCCGGGTGAAGACGTGATCATCCCGCCTGCCGTGTCCAACGATGAAGCGAAAGAAAAGTTCGGCGAGTTCGAGACGATCTTTCCCTATCTGCGCAAGACCAAGGCACCGTCGTAAGGCGGCACCGGGTCTGGGGGGCTGTCTGCCCCCCTCGCGCCTAACCGCGTACATCCCCCGAAGGTATCTTCAGCCAGATGAAGTAGGCGGGCGCTGTGGGTGCAGGTGCAGCTTTGCCCGATAAGCTGCGCGTTTGAATTCGCGGGTCAGTTTATCCGACAGTGGCGGTTTGGTTTGGATGGTCGACCCACCGATTTCGCGCGCCACCTCTTGATTGCCACTGCCCAGCAGGGCGTGGATGGGTTGGCCGGTCAGCCAGTGCATTTGCATGAAGGTATCTACCGGGCGGTCAATCTGTTCGGTGGCGGCAAGCAATCGTTTGGCCGCGTGCCGACCCACCATCTGACAGACGCATTGCAACCCGATCACCTTGGGCAGGATCAGCCGAAGCCCGTTCTGTTCGGCCAGAGTCTGAACCGGGACCTCGCGCTGCTTTACCGGAATGCGGATATAATGGTCGGGTGTGGCGATCGGGGCCAAAACCTTGAGCGTCTCGGCCATGCGGGCGGGGTCGATACGTAGGTCATCTTCGGTGATGATGGCCAGATCAATTTCTTCATCGACCAGCTTGCGCCAGATGCGGCGATGGCTTTCGAACACGCCGATTTCAGCCGGACGCAAAGCAAAGGGGTAATGCGGGCGGTGCAGATTGCCGGGATGAAGCTGAACACCGGCGATCTGGTCAGGATCACGGCCATTCACGGCCTCGAACAGTTCGGCATTTGGCAGATCGGCGCACAGCTTGTCGGCATTGGGTCGCCGGGCGGTGCTAGAGGACATATGGATGATAAAAGATCGCATGATCCCGTGCATAGAACACGGGACCATGCGGGGGAAGAGGAACCGGATAGAAACTCTGCCCCCGTGCGCACTCAGAACCCGTAACGCAGGCCGACATTGACACTGAACGTGTCGATATCGTCTTCGACAGAGCCGGTGGAGGCTCCGTTGGGTGCCACGCGGTTGGTTGAGACGTCGAAGGCGCGAGAATAGCGGGTATCGAGGGTTAATGCAGTGGTTTCGTTGACCTCATAAGCCACGCCGGCGATGACTTGGGCTGCAAAGTTCGTCTCACTGTCGTCCAGCCGCACGCCCGGCCCGTAAGAGATGTCGATATCGGAATAGGTTACGCCAAGACCCAGACCCACATAGGGTGTGAAAGCGCTGTTTTGCTTGATGTCGAATAGCACATTGCCAAACAGCGAGGTCTGCGTGATATCGCCCGATGTATTCCCCTCATTTCCGGGGCCGTTGCCCGAGAAGTTGACGCCGTCCACGTCGTTGTCGCGGTAGGACAATTCCAGTTCGACCCGGGTGCCGATGCGGTCATTAGACCATTGTGGAATTTCCTTGCCAACGGCGATACCCAACCCATAGCCCGCGTCAAAATCGGTGTCCACGGATTGTGCCGATCCGTTGACCGTGCCGCCGAAGTCGCTGTCTTGCAATTGGCTGTAGCCTGCGAAGCCTTGAATATAAAGGCCATCAGTCAGGCTTTGGGCAGCCAGTGCCGACGCGCTGACCGTCAGGGCCGCCGAGGCGAGAATGAGACGAGAAACCATAACCATGTCCTTTGTTCCGAATTGGGTACAAGGCACATGTGGGCAATTGAGACGCGAAAAGAAGGCGCGGGACCTTCACGTTGAGTCACAGGTTATTTGCACGGTGTGAGTGAATAAATCCGCCTTGAATTTCAGGTTTGATCTTTCCTGGGCTTGGGCGCTTTGGGCTCGTTCATCAGGGGAGCGGTCCAAAGCTCTTCGACAAAGAAACTGAGCAGTTGAAGCCGCCCCGTGACATCTGCCTTACGATAAATCGCTGCGCTTTGTGCCTTGATCGTCCCTTCTTTGGTCTGCCTGAGTTCGGCGATTTCTGCGATGGACAGCCCTTTGATGGACAGCAGCGCGACATCACGTTCAGCGTCGCTGAGTTGCCATTCGCTGAACTGGTTGTCGATGATTTGGGCAAAGGCACCCTGCGCCACGCCAAGCTGACGCTGCATTTCGCGCACGCGCCGATTTTGCGTGCGTATCAGGGTAATGGTTGCGGCCAGTCCCCCCATCAGCGCCAGCGACAGAACCAGTTCAAACCCGTGCAGATGGCGGAACCCTGCACTTTCGCCTCCGGTCCAATCCAGGATCGCGTCGGTCAAGAAAAAGGCGGCGCAGAGGGCCTGCACCACCAGAAGAAGCCAGAGTAAAGACGTCTGTGAGAGCTTCATGGCGCTCCTTTGATTTCGCGCGGTCAGTCGTCGTCTTTTTCGATTTCGATGGCGGTCACCTCGCCATTCGTCTCGGTCAGGACCAGTTCAGTTTCCACGCCATCCTTGCTGAGTTCAACCTCGATCTCACCATCTTCGAACTCGATCTCCTCGATCTGGTATCCCTGCGCCTCTAGGGTCGCCCGGATTTCGGCCTCGCTGGTTCCCAGTTTGTCGCCAAGCCCTACGTTAGCCAGAGCCAAGGCCGGGGCAGTTACGATCAGGCCGGTCAGTGTCAGCATCTTGAAGGTTTCCATATCGCATCTCCTTTTGTGCATTGCGTCGATGCGATCGAACTGGGGATGGCCCCCGGCTGCTGCGATTGGATTTTGGTTGAAACTGGCGGGTTTAAACCAAGGTTTACGCCGCAATTTCAACGAAACAGGGGCATTTAGGCCTTACGGTTCTGAACGCAACCAATTTGTGGTAGGGTGTTGTCGGGGGAATAATCTACAGGCATGCGACCAACGACGTCGGGATTTTCAGACTGTGCATAACAGGAGAAGACGATGGGTTTTACTGATTGGTATATTGAAGGCGACGCTTTTGGGAACTGCAACTGCGGGTATGCATGCCCTTGCCAGTTCGAAGAATTGCCAACCCATGGCCATTGCCGCGGGTTTGAAGTGTTGGAAGTTTCAAAGGGGCATTTTGGCGACACGAATCTAAGTGGTACGAAGGCTGCTCTTATCTATGCTTGGCCGGGTCCCATTTTCGAGGGCGGCGGTGAAATGCAGGTGATCATCGATCCAAGTGCCTCGGACGCCCAACGCGCCGCATTGGAAAAGGTCTTTCACGGCGAAGAGACCGAGGAAATGGCGACCCACTGGCACGTTTTCCGTACGATGTGCGACAACGTTCACGAGACTCTGTATGTGCCGATTGATTTTGAGATGGACATGGACGGGCGTACGGCCCAGGTCACCATCGGGGATGTGCTGAAATCTTCCGGCGAACCGATTCAGGCACCGCATGGCGGTGGCCCGCATCGCGTACGGATCGATATCCCCGGCGGTATCGAATTCACCCTGGCCGAGATCGGCAGCGCGTCGACCAAGGCAGACGCGGCGATCAAACTGGACCTGAACGACAGCTACGGTCAGTGGCATGTCATGAAGCACGGGCCGACAGGGGTGGCGCACTGATTGTCGAGCAGCGCCGCATTTGTCCAAAACCCGAATTGCGGCGCAGTTCTCACTACATATCGAGTGTTCGAGCGCCTTTGAATGTCTCGAACCCGTTGGTTGTCTCGGTCAGTTCTGCCTCGTAATGGGCAATCATTGACATTGCGATGGGCTCGATCTGCTCGTGCCAGACTGGCCCTTCGTAGAAGTCATTCTTTATCCGCTCTCTTGCTTCCAAAGAGGGGAAAGCGCGCATCCAGTGTACTTTGTTGGCATCCTCCAGATCGCGGAGTGGCCCAAAAACAAGCATGCCTGCATCGCGCAGAGCAGAGCGGTTATGCTTTTCAAAAAACGCAATAAATTCCTCCCGGAGGCCGGGTTTCAGCGTGTAATGACGAATTTCCAGGATCATTGCATTGCCTCACAGAAGAACTCTTTAACTGTCGCCATGGTTCGAGGACGTTTCAAGGGCAACCCAAACAAAAAAAGACCCCGGCTGAAACCGGGGTCTTTCCTGTTCGGAATAGAAAGGCAGATTACTCTGCGCTTTCCTCTTTCTTCTCTTTCTTCTCGGGAACGATCTCTTCACCGGTTTCCTGATCGACCACTTTCATCGACAGGCGCACCTTGCCGCGATCGTCAAAGCCCAGCAGCTTGACTTTCACTTCCTGACCTTCCTTCAGAACATCTGACGGATGGTTCAGGCGGCGGTTTTCGATCTGGGACACGTGGACCAGACCGTCGCGCTTGCCAAAGAAGTTCACAAAGGCACCGAAGTCGACGATCTTGACCACTTTACCGGTATAGATCTGGCCCTCTTCGGGTTCTGCGACGATCGAGTGGATCATCTCATAGGCCTTCTTGATCGATTCACCGTCGGGCGAGGCGATCTTGATCACGCCGTCGTCGTTGATGTCGACCTTAGCACCCGACACTTCGACGATTTCGCGGATGACCTTACCGCCCGAACCGATCACTTCACGGATCTTGTCGGTCGGGATGTTCATGGTCTCAATGCGCGGGGCATGGACCGAGAATTCGTTGGTCTCGGACAGGGCTTTGCCCATCTCACCCAGGATGTGCATCCGGCCGTCCTTGGCTTGCGCCAGGGCTTTCTCCATGATCTCGGGCGTGATGCCTGCGACCTTGATGTCCATCTGCAGCGAGGTGATGCCGTTTTCGGTACCAGCCACTTTGAAATCCATGTCGCCCAGGTGATCTTCGTCACCCAGAATGTCCGACAGGATGGCGTATTCGCCGTCATCTTCCAGGATCAGGCCCATGGCCACACCGGCAACAGGTGCTTTCAGCGGAACGCCCGCATCCATCATCGACAGCGAACCGCCGCAGACCGACGCCATCGAGCTGGAGCCGTTGGATTCGGTGATCTCCGACACGATGCGGATCGTGTAGGGGAAGTCGGTCGCCGCAGGCAGAACCGCCTGCAAAGCGCGCCATGCCAGCTTGCCGTGGCCGATCTCACGACGGCCGGGGCCACCCACGCGGCCAACTTCACCAACCGAATACGGAGGGAAGTTGTAGTGCAGCAGGAAGTTCGATTTGAAGTTGCCATGCAGCGCGTCGATGAACTGTTCGTCGTCGCCGGTGCCCAGCGTGGTCACGGCCAGCGCCTGTGTCTCACCACGGGTGAACAGGGCGGAACCGTGCGTACGCGGCAGCATCGAGGTTTCTGCAACGATCGAGCGGATATCGGTGGTCGATCGACCATCGATCCGCTTGCCGCCTTTGACGACGTCGCCGCGCAGAATACCTGCTTCCAGCTTTTTCATCGCGGAACCGAGGTTGCCGTCTTCCAGCTGTTCCTCGGTCAGCGCTTCCTTGATCGCTTCACGGGCAGCGGCAACAGCAGCGGTGCGCTCCTGCTTGTCGGTGATTGCGAAGGCGGCGCGCATCTGCTCTTCACCGGCGGCCTTAACGGCAGCTGACAGTTCGGAGTAATCCGGCGCCTGGAAATCGAACGGCTCTTTCGCGGCCTCCTCAGCCAGCGAGATGATCAGGTCGATGACTGGTTGGATCTGCTCATGCGCAAAGTTCACCGCGCCCAGCATTTCCGCTTCGGACAGTTCGTAGGCTTCCGACTCCACCATCATCACGGCGTCTTTGGTGCCGGCAACAACCAGGTCAAGACGCTGTTCAGGGTTCAGGCGCAGGTCCTGCATGTCGTCGACGGTCGGGTTCAGAACGTATTCGCCATCCTCGAAACCAACGCGGGCACCGGCGATCGGGCCACGGAACGGCGCGCCGGAAATGGTCAGAGCAGCGGAGGCAGCGATCATCGCAACGATGTCGGGATCGTTGACCAGATCGTGGCTCAGCACGGTGCACATCACCAGAACTTCGTTTTTGAAGCCGTCAACGAACAGCGGGCGGATCGGACGGTCGATCAGACGCGCGGTCAGCGTCTCTTTCTCGGTCGGGCGCGCCTCGCGCTTGAAGAAGCCACCCGGAACCTTACCGGCGGCATAGTATTTTTCCTGATAATGCACGGTCAGGGGGAAAAAGTCCTGACCGGGTTTTTGTGCCCGCGCAAAGGTCACGTTTGCCATGACGCTGGTCTCGCCCAGCGTGGCAATCACGCTGCCGTCCGCTTGACGGGCAACTTTGCCGGTTTCCAGTGTCAGCGTCTCTTCGCCCCACTGCATAGATTTCTTTGTTACATCAAACATATGCGTATCCTAGATGGGAGCGCTCCCGGCCCTCCGGGTCTCCCGTTTGCATGGCGGCCCCATTGCCGCCGACCCCATTTTTACTTTCGTCTGAGTGCCGGGGTCAGGGCACAACGTCTCAGATATCGCGCGCATACATGAGATTGCGCCCAAAGGAAAGCGAAACCGAACCGGGTTGGCGGTCAGCCGCCCTGCTGAATTCGTGATGATGCCGGCATGGACCTGGGGTGGTACAGGCCGCTAAGGTACGGGGGCATTTCGGGTTTCGGGCGGAGAATGCAGATGACGGCCTGGCTAAAGATTTTACCGCTGGCATTGCTGGGTTTCATCGGCCCGGTTTCGGCCGCGCCAGGTGCTGCGTTGGATTGGGCCGCGCTGCCGGACCCGTCGGTCCAGACCTATGACGACCCGTTTCGCGCGCTTACCCCCGAGCAATTTGATGATCTGTTATTCGCGGTCCGCCTGCGCGGCAGGTTGCAGCAAGACGTCGGCAGCGCGGAAGACCGCCAGAAATGGCAAACACTTCTGATGGAAACCGAAGATGCCCTTGCCGCCGACCAGATTGACGTCGACTGGCTGCTGTCCCAGCGCGAATACGTGTCCGAGCGCCGAAACAGGGCCAACACAAGCGGCAATCCGGGTCTTGACGGTCAGACGGTGACCCTGATGGGTTATGCCATTCCTGCGCCATCGGATGAAGATGGCCAATCGGTGGCCTATCTGGTGCCTAAGCCCGGCATGTGCAGTCACCTGCCACCGCCCGCGCCGAACCAGATGATCCGGGTGAAATTGCGCAACGGCTGGACACCGGCCTATACGCATGAGCCGGTGCGCCTGACCGGGCAACTGGTAATCGATCCTTCGGACCATGAGATGAACGTCGTTGACGGGCTAATGCCGATGCGTGCCACATTCCGGATGGATGTCGACCTTGTCGAGACGCTGGAAAATCAAGAGGGTCAATCCACCTGGACGCCATCCCTCAGGGACCGGTTGCGCGCGGCGGGCAGTCGTAAAACCCGTGGGGCGCCGTTACAGGATTAATTGCCCGTTTTGCCGTTTTTGGCAGAAAAACCCCGAAAATTGCGCGGATTTGGCGAAATTTTGATGATCGTGTAAGCTCTTACCAGAAGACTCGCGGTCGACATGACGGGAAACGCGCCAAGGGAAAACCAGAAAACTTGCCGTCCACCGACCGAAGACCTTGGCGTTTGCACGCAGCAAACTGAGGGAAAGTCGAATGGCACAAACCAAGAAAATGCTGGATCCAGATCCACGGATCTATGATTTCGAGACCGAATATGAGCTGGGCCAGGATAATGTCAGGCCTTTCGGGCTGGATATCCACAACCCGGTCTTTCTGATCTCTAGTATCCTGATCTTTGCCTTTGTTCTGATCGCCTTAGCCAACCAAGAGGCCGCAGCGACGTTCTTTGGCTGGCTCCGGCCCTGGCTGACAAGCACGTTTGATTGGTTCCTGGTCCTGTCCGTGGACGCGATCACGCTGTTCTGCCTGGTGCTGATCATCCTGCCCGTGGGCAAGGTCCGGATCGGCGGCAAAGACGCCAAGCCCGATTATTCCTATGCAGGCTGGATCGCGATGATGTTCGCCGCCGGCATCGGCATCGGTCTGCTGTTCTTTGGAGTGATGGAGCCGGTCTATTACAACTTTGCCGAGGACGGTAATGCCGTGCCACTAGGCATTGATATCGCAGTGCCGGGCAACGAATATGCCGGTATCGTCGGCACCATCCACCACTGGGGTCTTGAAGGTTGGGCGGTGTACGCCGCGGTTGGCCTTAGCCTTGCAATCTTCAGTTACAATTTGGGCCTACCGTTGACCCTTCGGTCTGCGTTCTACCCGATCCTGGGTGAACGTGTCTGGGGCTGGTGGGGCCATTTCATCGATACGCTGGCCGTCTTTGCCACCCTGTTCGGCCTGACCACATCATTGGGTCTGGGCGCGCAGCAGGTTGCGGCGGGGCTGTACGAAGTGTTCGGCATCGAATCCAGCCCGACCGTCGTTGTCCTGCTTATTATTGGCATCACCATGATTGCACTGGGCTCGGTCCTGATGGGTATGGATGCAGGCGTCAAACGGCTGAGTGAGATCAACATGATCATGGCCGTAGGGCTGTTCATTTTCGTCATTGTTGTCACCGGAATTGGCACAGCCATCTCACGGTATTTCAACGTGATGACGGATTATGTGCTGCACCTTCCAGCGCTGTCCAACCCGTTCGGACGTGAGGATACCAGCTACTTCCATGGCTGGACCACCTTCTACTGGGCGTGGTGGATCGCATGGTCACCGTTTGTGGGCATGTTTATTGCCCGTATCTCGAAGGGCCGCACGGTACGTGAATTCGTCATCTGCGCCCTGCTTGCGCCGACAGCGGTTTGCGCCCTGTGGATGTCGACATTTGGCGGTGCAGCCATCGACATGCTGAACGCAGGCGGAGCGGAAGGTGTTCGCGCCACGGTGATCGACAGTTATGCCCCCGAAGGCGCGCTGTTCGGCTTCCTCAAAGAGCTGCCGCTGTATAGCATCGTGGCCCCAATTGCGCTGGTCCTGATCGTGGTGTTCTTTGTGACCTCGTCGGACTCGGGTTCGCTGGTGATCGACACGATCACGGCGGGCGGTAAGATGGACGCCCCAGTCATCCAGCGTGTGTTCTGGTGTACGCTCGAAGGTCTGGTCGCCATCGCATTGCTGCTGGGCGGTGGCCTTGCCGCCTTGCAAGGCGCAGCGGTGTCGACAGGTATCCCCTTCACGCTGGTGGTTCTGATCATGTGCTATTGCCTATGGCTGGCACTGAAATCAGAGAAGGCGAAGATGTGAGGTAATCCCTGAAACAACGGAAGCGCTCGCCATCAGGCGGGCGTTTTTTTGTTGCGCCTTAGGTCGGTTCTCGGCCTAAAACCTGAAAGCTTTGTTTTGCTATCAAACAGAAGAATTCTAAGCGGGGAATTCGCCGAACAGAGGTTTTTGATTGCTCTGATGCCGCTGGACAAGCTTTCGCATTTGTTTGCCCTTTTGGGGAATATAACGTGCCGACAGCGCCTGAACCTGCGGGTCGCCGCATCCGGGAAACAAATCCATTATCTCTTGCCGGGCCTCTTCCGAGACTGATTTTATGGCTTCTGGCCCTGTAAAAAGGCTTTCCGTTGGTGTGCCGTTGGACCAGATGATTTCATGCGTATCGAACAGAAGATGGAAATACACCACCCCGTCTAATGTGTTTTCCAGTGTCTCAACGCCGTCAAGCGGAAGAAGCTTGTTCGCCGGGATCAAGATATCCTTACAATCAAACATGCGCAGAGCGACCGTTGAGGAAACAAGAACACGATGCTGTGGTGAGACGACAAGATCCTGCTTGGGGTATCCTGCCCCCAAGGCACCGGCGCGGATCAAAATCGGTTTAAGTCTCGGCTGGGCCTCAAGTTCAGCGTTGCTGAGACAGCGTGACCCGATCCATCGGATAGGTTTATGGCCATGATCATAGGTCAGAACCTGATCTGACACTTGCAGGTCCTCGACCCGCCTTGGACCCTGAAGCGTTTCAATAAGGGTTCCGGACGCAAAGCATAGCACGTCCACAAACTCGCCGCTTGCGTTTGTTGGGCCCGTTTGTGACTGGTTGATGTCAATTTCGTTTTGCCCGCTATCATTCCAAGCCGCAGCAATTGCATCGGTGTTTACGGTCAATCCATTGAACAGCGCCAGCGGTTCCAGCGGCCCATTGTTCACCTTCACACCAAACAGCGCGATGGTTCCGTCCGGATTTACCTCTAACCGGACGACGGGCTCCCCATTCGTGTTTCCCAGCTGCCAAACGGCAGGTGTGTCGATCTCATACCTGTCACCGTCAGCAAACTGAACCGTTTGGCCCGCGGTTCCAGGTATCTGAAATTGAAGCTCATTTGGGGCTCCGGCAGGCCCGCCGACAAACAGATCGACGTCATTGATCTGAAGACTGAAACTGTTGTCCAGACTATCGAAGTCAATAACGAATCCGCCACCAGGGGACGTATCTGTAAAGTCGGTGGAGCCACCACCACTGATGCTGAAGTCTGTCATTTAATTTCTTCGGTCCCAAATCTTACGCGGACACAAAATCCATGTGCGGGGGTTCAATCAAGGCCGCAATTAGGTCATTTCGCGGCATCGGGAAAGTGTGTTCCGACGCTAAGGTTGGCGAAGTGTAAAGAAAAACTGTGTTCGTTTCAGCACGTTCGCGATTCATGCGCTTTACCATCACTGGCAAGGGTAAAACAAAAAAACGCCCGCCAAAAAGGCGGGCGTCTGAATTGTACCAGCTGTACAGTCCGATCTTAACGGCGGATGCCCAGCTTTTTGATCAGGTCCTGATAGCGTGCTTCTTCCTTGCCCTTCAGGTAGTCCAGCAGCTTACGGCGCTGGGCGACCATTTTCAGCAGACCGCGACGACCGTGGTTGTCTTTTTTGTGGGTCTTGAAGTGCTCAGTCAGGGTGGTGATGCGCGAGGTCAGGATGGCAACCTGGACTTCTGGCGAACCGGTGTCGCCGTCCT
Source organism: Ruegeria sp. BB5 (assembly GCF_056539405.1). Taxonomy (NCBI): domain Bacteria; kingdom Pseudomonadati; phylum Pseudomonadota; class Alphaproteobacteria; order Rhodobacterales; family Roseobacteraceae; genus Ruegeria; species Ruegeria sp. BB5. The sequence goes on from NZ_JBQFUX010000002.1 coordinate 334,190, forward strand.
TGGTTGCGAATTCTTTCATAACGCGTGCTTTTTCAGCGGCAGTAATCGACATCGGGGTCTCCTTTAAAAGGTTAGAGTTGATGGCGCAGGCCGGGATGTCGTCCAGCACAGGCCCATGGAGAAGACCGCACCGATTCCGATGCGGATGCGCGCGTATAAGCGTAATTTTGGCGAATGGCAAAAGGATTCTTCGGGCTCAGCCCAATGCGATCAGCTGTGCCAGATCGATCTCAGAGATCAGCTGAATGTCGTCGGCCGTCAACCCTTCGGCCCCCAGCAGCTGCGCCACATCCTGCCCGTCGATCAGCACATGTGTGAGATTCTCGTTTTCAGCGTCAGTTTCGATCTGAATGTCGGGGTCTTCCTGACCATCCCATGATACAAACAGCTTGTCCTGACCGGGTTGGAAATCCATCACGGTCACCGCTTCATCCTCGGCTTCGGGGGTCAGGATAATCTCATCCGCGCCGTCGCCGCCGGTGACGATGTCGCCGCTATCGGCCAGAATCGTATCCTCGCCATCGCCGCCGTTCAGGAAATCGACAGCGTCTACTTCTTCTTCGCCGTTCAATATGTCGTCGCCGTCGCCGCCAAAAAGAACATCCTCACCCGAGCCGCCGTCCAGTATGTCGTCGCCATACCCGCCGTGCAGCGCGTCATCGCCATCACCACCGTCCAACGTGTCATCGTCCTGCCCGCCATAGAGCGTATCTTCACCCTCGCCCCCCTCCAGCTGATCTGCGCCGGAATGACCATAAAGCATGTCATCGTCTTCACTCCCGGTCAGCAGGTCATCCTCATCCTCGCCATGCAGAATATCGTCGCCCGCGCCACCTGACACGAAATCCGCCCCTTCACCGGCGAACAGCACGTCATTGCCTGCACCGCCGTCGATGGTGTCATCCCCATCATATCCGTTGATTTGGTCGTCCCCGTCCTGACCGGTCAGCACATCCGCCTCTTCGGTTCCGGCAATCACCAGATCACCATCGAATTCGGACAGGATGGTTCCGGTCGATGGTTCCTGTTCTTCTGCGGCGTCTTGGGACGTGGTCGGGTCTTCGTCGGTTTCGTCGATCTCAAGGTGCTTATCGTCAGAGACCTCGTCAGGCTGATCGTCAATGCTGTCTTCATCTTCGGGAGCGTCTTCAGGGACAAACGCGTCGCTCATGGCAAAGGCTGCGCCACCGACAGCGGCCAGACTTAGGAATCCGATCAGAAACATGGGAACCCTCCGTGAACGTACTGCCCCGAGGGTAAATGTCTCATGCGGTCAAGCACTTGGTCAAAGCTAAGCTGATCTCGTGGTTAACCTTTTGTCACCACGGTTCGGGTTGTTGAGTATAGGCGATATAGAGCGGGTGTTTCGGGTGTCCGCCCTTGGTCAGTCCCAAGTGAAACAGTGGTTGGCCGGTGCCGCGCAGCAAGGTTTCCACCGCCGGGCCGCGATTCAGATGCGCACCATGGGTGCCCCAGGCGGCAATTACCTGATCGGCCCATTCGACGCCGTCCAGAATCGCCGCGTCATTCGCAGGCCCCACTGGATCGGTGGCGGCGCGCATCTTGCGCGGATCTGTGTCGCGCCACGCAAAGATGTTGGTCACCTGAAACGCCCCGAACCCCAACGCCCGCGCCCGCCGTTCACAGCGTTCGACGGTGGGGTCGTTCTGCACCTCGGTCGCGGTTGAGGGGTTCAGCATCACGAACAGCGCCTTGCATCCCTCCGGGTCCCAGATGCGGGTCAGGCTATAGCGATACTTCTCGCAATCGGAATAAATGGCGGTCGAGGGCGCATCGCCCTTGGTATGCGTTCGGGTGATCATGCCCTTCGCCTAACACGTGGCTCAGGCGACGAACACCCGGCTGGGGTGCAATTCGCCGGATTTATAGATGCCCACGGCCACAGCCTTGCCATCCAGCGAGGCCCATGCCTCGTCGCCGTATTCCACGTCCGAGGCCAGCACCATACCCGGGTTGCCGTTGCGCAGGCGATTGGCCCCTTCGGGGGTACATTTCAGTTCGGGCAGATCCGACAGACCGGTTTCCAGCGGATGCAGATACTCGTCCAACGCGGTTGTCTTGGCCATTTCGTCGATCTGTTCGATGCTCAAACCGTCCTCGGCCTCAAACGGGCCGGACCAGATGCGGCGGAGGATCTTGACGTGGCCGTGGCATCCCAGTGCCGCCCCCAGATCGCGGGCGATCGAGCGGACATAACCGCCTTTGCCACAGGTCATTTCCAGTACGACGTGATCTTCATCGGGGCGGTCGACGAGGACCAGTTCCTCAACCCATAGGGGGCGGGCGGTCAGTTCCACGTCCTCGCCATCGCGGGCCAGCTTATAAGCGCGCTGGCCGTCAATTTTCACTGCCGAGAACTTGGGCGGAACCTGCATGATCTCACCCAAAAAAGGGGCCAGCGCCTGTTTGATATCCTCATCCGAGGGGCGCGCATCGCTTTGTGCAATCACTTCGCCCTCGGCATCGTCGGTATTGGTGGCCTGACCCAGACGCACAGTGAATGTGTAGGCTTTCAGCGCGTCGGTGATGTAGGGAACGGTCTTGGTCGCCTCCCCCAATGCCACGGCCAGAACACCGGTCGCTTCGGGGTCCAGCGTGCCTGCATGGCCCGCTTTTTTCGCGTCCATCGCCCAGCGTACCTTGTTGACCACCGCGGTCGAGGTCATGCCCGCGGGTTTGTCCACCACCAGCCAGCCGGAAATGTCTCGACCCTTGCGTTTACGTCCCATCTTGCACCTTGCCCTTTGCTGAGGCGCGCGACCTAACGGATCACCCGGGTCCTGTCAATTTCCCGGTGTGTCTTCGACCACACCCACGATTGGCCCCAGCGAAAAGCCAACATCCGAGCGGTTGCTGGCCCGGTCGTACATGCGTGAGATATTGCCATCGAAGAACAGCGCATTCGGCGTTTCCAGCACGTTGCGGAAAAGGCTGCCGAATTCATGAAAAGTGACGTAGTCATCCGAGATTGCGAACACCGCCCGCGTGCCATCGGCGCTAGTGCCCACCCCGTTGCGCACATAGAGCGAGGTCGAGTCAGGCAGAAAGCGCGGATGCAGCTCTCCGTCGATCACCAGCATCGGGCCGGATTGGGTGGCAAACCGGCAGTCGGGGGCCTGTTCGACGAAATCCAACGTCTCGAACACATCGGCACGACCGTCGCGGATGCAGAACACGCCGTTGGGCAGCAGGCCGAAATTGCCGGGGCCGGGATTCGGGATCACGCGCATGACCTCTTCGCCCTCTTCGACATAGTGGCCGACGGGCGAGCGGTCGTCGTGATACATACCGGCGTTCATCCCAAAGGCCAGACGCTTTCCACTGGGTTCAAGCGCCTCGTTCACCGATGAGAAATGCCCCAGCAGGTCGTCATTTTCGTCGTTCAGAAACAGGCGCAGGTCTTCATTGGCGGCGTCCACCTCGCAAACGGTGTACCGCTTATTCCCGTGGGTCAGCTTTTCGCAGGTGACCGCGCCGGCCTGTGCGGCCCAGAAAACCGCGCCCAACGTGACCAGTATGCGGATCACTCGTCCAGATCGCGGCGCACCGCGTCCTGATTGAACATGCGGCGGGTGTCGTCCAGACGATCGAAAGTATCATCCAGACGGAACCGCAGATCGGGCGAAAACTTAAGGTTGAGCTTTTTGCCGATCACGCGCCGCAACTCGCCCTTGTTGCGAGCGAGCAGTTCGATCACATCTTCCTGCCCTTTGCCTCCAAGGGGCAGCACATAGGCGGTGGCGATCTTCAGATCGGGCGAGGTGCGCACCTCACCTACAGTGATCGACATGCGGTTCAGGTCGGGGTCGTGGACATCTCCGCGCGCCAGAACCTCGGACAGGGTGCGTCGGATCAGTTCGCCGACGCGCAGCTGTCGTTGGGAGGGGCCGGGGCCATCGTGGAATTTGTTCTTTGCCATATCCCCGATCTAAGCGCAAAGCTGGGCTTTGCCAAGCGGGCGCGAACCGGGTAGGAGGCTTTGAGCCGACTTTAGAAAGGACCAGCGCAATGACCCATATTCCGGGGATCGTCATCACAGGGGCTTCGGGCCGTATGGGGCAGATGCTGATCAAGACCGTCACCGACAGCGATCAGGCGCGTTTGGTCGGTGTGGTCGAGCGTACAGGCCATGATTGGATCGGTCAGGACGTGGGCACGGCCATGGGCGGTCAAGCGTTGGGCGTCACCGTGACCGATGACCCGCTTGAGGCATTTGCGCAGGCGCAGGCGGTGATCGATTTCACAGCACCCGAAGCGACGCTGGAATTTGCCGCGCTGGCCGCGCAGGCGCGCTGCGTGCACGTGATCGGCACCACCGGCATGTCGGATGAGCAGATCGCAGCGCTGGAGCCAGCTTCGCGCCATGCCGTTATCGTGCGGGCCGGGAACATGAGCCTTGGGGTCAATTTGCTTGTGCAACTGACCAAGAAAGTTGCCGCCGCGCTGGATGAGGATTTCGACATCGAAGTGATTGAAGGGCACCATCACCACAAGGTCGATGCGCCCTCAGGCACTGCGCTGATGCTGGGTGAGGCCGCCGCCGAAGGGCGCGGTGTCAATCTGGCCGACGTGTCCGACCGGGGCCGCGACGGGATCACTGGGGCCCGTAAACGCGGAGACATCGGATTCCACGCCATTCGCGGTGGCGACATCGTCGGCGAGCATGACGTGCTGTTCGCCGCCCCCGGAGAACGCATCGTTCTGCGCCATCTGGCCACCGACCGCGCCATCTTTGCTCGCGGTGCCCTAAAGGCGGCGCTATGGGGGCAGGGCAAGGCCCCCGGCCAGTATAACATGGTGGATGTGCTGGGGCTGTAACCCCGTTTAGCGGAATGCGGCCAGACCGGGCGGTTCTGCACCATCCTGTTCTGCCGTTGCAAAGAGCAGCCCCAATCGTTGATCCCATGTCGGGTACTGGCCGGTCCGGGCATAGGTCAGGCGCTCGGCCCCGATGGAAATGCCAAGGGGCGCGGCCTCACCTCCGATCACGATCTCGCCGATCTCGGTCCAGTTGGCGGACGGAGGATAGGCCGCGGGGGCGAGTTCATCCGTATCACCGACGCGGTAATAGACGCCCATCGTCACGATGTAGGCATCGCCGAACGGATCAGGAAAGAAAAAGCCCGAGGCATCGCGGGCGGCCAGGGCCTCAACCTCATCGCGCAGCAGCACTTTTTCGGTAAATGGTAGGGCCATCTCGTCCAGCACAGTGCGCATATCCTCGGACTGCGGCACGCTGACAAAGGCAATGCGGGCGGGGTCAAGATCGAAGGCTTCGGTCAGAATGCGCATCATCAGACGCGTCGTGGCTTGACCGTCTGCGTCTGCGGGATGGCAGCCGACCTCATGAAACAGCGGTAACACGTCCGCACGAGATTTCTCACTGACATCGGCAACCCGAGCCAACGGTTGAATGACAAAAGCGTTCGAGGGCAGCGCGGATTGGTCAAAATCGTGCCGCAGCCCCTCGTTATAGTCATCGCGCCCGGAAGCAACGGACAGTGGCGCTGCTTCGTTGAACCCAAGCCCCGAGAATGTTTTTCTCAGATGATCGAGCGTCGTGCTGAATTCCTGTTCGAACGCCGCATTCTGGTCTTCCGCTGCTGTTGCCATGCGCGGCAACAAGGTTCCGACCGTTGCTGCGGTTCCCAGTTGGACAACTTTGCGCCTGTTCCATCCCATCGGATACCTCCCGTGCCTGTTGGACGTGGCATCAGAGTATCACAGATGTTTCGGCTAAGGGTTAAGGGTTTCTGAAGACAGGCTTCCTGAGGTGCAGTTACAGATCCTTCACCTTTTCATCACGCAGCGGGCAGGCCAGATAAACGCCGAATTCTTTGCCAATATCGGCGCTGACACGGGCGTGGACCCGACCCTGGCGGTCGAGGAACCGTTGATTGTCTTCGACGGGGAAAATCCCCTCATGCCAGATGCCGGGGTGGATATAGAGGCCTCGCGAGCCGTCACACCAGAACGCGACCACCTTTTCGGGGGTCAAATTGTCCCCGGGCAGCGCAGCGGGAACGATGAAGGGCTTGTTGTCCAACGGCCAGAACATCTGTCCGCCGTCTGGGTGATAGTTCATATGCCACAGCAGCACCTGATCACGCGGCGCGGTTTTCTGGTCGGTCTGTGCCTGTTGCGGGTCGACGGACCAGCCCAGAACATAGTGGCCTTTTACCGCCTCGTTCTCACCATACAGCACGTCGCCCTGCCAGTCGCATTTAAACGTACCCTCAACCCAGCCACCTTCATCGCCGGTGCCTTCGTCGATGGGGCGCCAGCCCTGTTGGGGCCAGCGAGAGATTTCGATCTCGAAGCCGTCCGGGTCATCGACCAGACAGCCATAGCCCTTGACCGACGCGTCTGTGGCCCGGATCAGGGGTACCTCATGCCAGGGCAGGGACGGCTTTGAACTGGCCTCAAAGATATATTCGGGGGCGTTCATGCCGCCCCCAGATGTTTGTCGACCATGCGTTGCACCATCGGCGCGAAATGGGTGAAATCCGGCGTCTTCATATCCGCACGCTTGCCTGCCTCGTCCAGATAGCGGACCTGAATGATTTCTTTCAGGTTCGGGTTGGCCTCGAATTCCGCGACTTCCTCGGCGCTCATCGGACCACCCTGCAGCTCCAAAGTGTGAACCGAAGCTGTGGATAGGCGGTTGAAATATTCAGGCTTGGTGGCACAGAGATACCGTTTGGCCGCCACATGATAGCGGCAGCAATCGGTGATGACTGACGGGAAGAACTGTTCCAGAACTTCGGCCCCCGCATCCTCGTGGTGGCGATCCTCGGTATCGTCGGGGTGATAGGTGCCGAACTCGGATGTGAAATGGCCGATATCGTGCAGCAGCGCGCCAACGATGATTTCCTCGGACTGGCCGTTCTGTTCGGCAATTGTGGCACCTTGCAGCATGTGTTCTGCCATCGTGACCGGTTCACCCAGATATTCCTCGCCACCACGACGGTCGAAGATATCCCCGATAAAGGCCACGATGTTGTCGCGGTTGAGGGTTGAGAAATCGGGTTTCATTCCGCTGCCTCCGGTTGCGCCATGTCCATCGCTGCGAGCGTCGACAGCAATCCATCCTTGTCGGCATAGCAGCCTTGTAGCCAACGCGATCCTGCGCCGGAATAGCCCAGCCGCGCGTGTAGGACGCGGGTGTTGTCGACGATGAAACTTTCACCCGGTTCCAGCTTGAACGACACGCCCATGGCCGGATCGTCGATGATCTCGCCAAGTTGGCGATAGGCAGCATAGTAGGCTTCCATCTGATCGAATGGCACGTCAACAAACGGGGCGGAAGACCGATTGTTGAAGCGGATGCCGACTAGCTCACCGTCCGGCGACAACTCGATCATTGGGCGGCGAGACCGCAGGCAGATGCCGTCCGAACCTTTGTATTCAAATCGCGCGGGATAGCCTGCCAGCAGGGTGAAGCCTTCGGGGTTCTGATCGCGCAGTTTTTCGGCGGCACGGAAACCATCGACTACAATGGAATCGCCACCTTCGGCACTGTTTTCCAGACAATAGAGGATTTGCAGCGTCGGCACCGGGTCACGATAGGGGTTGTCGGTATGCGCCTGAAGACCAAGGCCAGTATAGGCTAGGTTGGTCGGGTTTACCTCGGTCCGAACCTCAAAATAGGGGCCATAGTTGGTTTCGCGGACGTAGCCGAACAGATCGGCCACCTTCAGCAGTGATTCCGGCTCAGTCGGGCCGCCGGTCAGCTTGGCAAAACCGAACTTAGCCACCGCAGCCAGCCAGCCGCGCTTGGCGGCGGGATTGGCGTGGACTTCACTCCAATCAGCACTTGGCGCTTCGATGCCGCGTTCCCACGTGGTGATGCCGTGTGCGACACGGCCTGTTTCTAAGGACCGGGCGCAATCATAGACGTGATCGGCCAGCCAAGCGGCGGGGAAGGTCACGGTCTTGTCTTCGGGCTGGAAAGTGACCGTTAGATCGCCATTGCTGATCTCGGCGGAGCTGACTGAAATATCGACGGGAATGTCGCTGATGGTGATCAGACGCTGACCGTTTCCGGGCGCGCGTGTCTCCGGATCCAGCGCATTATCGCGCAGCCAGATCGCGTGGAAACGGGCCTGAGTTCCGGTGTCAAATTCAACAGTCACAACCGAAGTATCGTGATTGGCAGTGCGCAGCATGGGGGATCTCCTGTTCAGCGCGGGCTTTGATTGAGCAGATACGCCTCTTGTGGCATTAACACAATTAATCCTTCTTTCGGCTGAGGCTTGGAAAATCTTATGGCAAAGAAAAAGATCGGATTACCGCCGCTGGATTGGCTGCGCGTGTTCGAGGCCGCCGGTCGGTTGGGTGGTTTTTCCGCCGCCGCCCGAGAGTTTGGGCTGACACAGGCAGCCGTCAGTCAGCGGATCGGTAACCTGGAGGCTTGGCTGGGCCGGTCCCTGTTCGTGCGCGAGGCACGAGGCGTGTCACTGACGGTTGAAGGCGAAAGCTATCTGCCACTGGTGCAAGAGAGTTTGCAGGCGTTGGAGCGCAACACCGAAGATTTGTTCGGCAAATCCCCGCAAGAGCTACGCGTCGCGGGCCTGTCTTCGAACATCCACGCGCTGGTTCTGCCTGGGCTTGCCCGGTTTCAGGAAACGCGACCCAATGTGCGGGTGATGACCGACTCGGTGGCGCGCCGGTCGTCCTTGGATGAGGAGCGGACCTGGTTGCAAATCCGCTATGGGCGTGGGGCCTGGCCCGGTCGGGATGCGGCCCTGATCGCCCGCGAGGTTTTGGTGCCGATGGCCGCGCCCGGTGTAAAATGGGGGGTGCCGCTGATTGAGCTGCGTGGCGAGCGCCCGGCGTGGCGGGACTGGGCGCGTAAGACGGGGCATGGCGAGATGCCACCGTCACAGATCAGTTTCGATTCGATGGAACATGCCATTTCGGCGGCCCGGCAGGGGATTGGAGTGGTGCTGGGCTCGGTGCCTCTGGCCAGCCCGGATTTGCAGGCCGGTCGGCTGTGTCGGCTGGATCTGCCCGATTTGCAGACCAAAGACGGCTATTGGCTGACTTGGCCCGAAGAGCGGGTCAAATCGAAAAAACAGCGTGCCCTGATTGCCGATTTTCTGCAGGCCCTTCAGGGCTGATCAATCAGAAATCGACGGCGATGCCCTTTTTTTCCCAATCGCCATAGCGGGCCGGATCAGGACCGTCGCGCCCGCCCAGTTCCTTGGGCATCTCTTTTGCTTCTGCCTCGGCCTTGCTGCGGCGTTCTTCCGCCTCGGCCAGGGCGCGCTGGGCGGCGGGGGGCAGGTCTTTGTGGTCGTCATTCGTGGTGTCGGGCATGACATCGGGTTCCTTTCCGGGCACGGGCTTGATATACGCCCCCGTCCGCCTTTGGCAATGCGGACGAGAGTCACATCAAAGGCGGTTTCATGTCCGACAACGCAACAGCGGCGCGACGCAGCGCGATCTATCTGTTGGATCAGATATTGGGTGAGGGGCGGCTGTTGTCCGAATGCCTGACCGCAGGCGCGCTGGATCGACTGGCCCCCGAGGATCGCGCGCGGGCGCAGCGTTTGACCTTGCAAACCCTGCGCGGTTTGGAACGAGCCGACCGTCTTCTGGACAATCACCTTTATAGGACGCCTGCTTTGACCGTCCATAACGCGCTGCGCCTGGGCGCGCTTGAACTGTGCCAGGGTGAGGCTGCACATGGTGTCGTGAACTCGATGGTCGAAATTGTGGGGCGGTCGCGCAAACATGGCCGGCTCAAGGGGTTGGTCAACGCTGTGCTGCGTAAGGTTGCCACCGAAGGGCCGGAAGCCTGGCCCAAGATGCGGGTGCCGCGCCTGCCGGACTGGCTGCGCGAGCCGCTGATCATGGCCTGGGGCACTGATGCCGTTGCAGGCATGGAGCAGGCGCATTTCACTGGTGCGCCGCTGGACCTTTCACTTAAACCTGGGGTTACTGGACCGGGGGAGGCGCTGCCGACTGGATCGATGCGGGTGCAAGATGTGGGGCAGGTCTCAAACCTGCCGGGGTTTGATCAGGGCGACTGGTGGGTGCAGGACGCGGCGGCGGCTTTGCCGGTGTGTGTACTGGCACCAAAGCCCGGGGAAACCGTGCTGGATCTGTGTGCTGCACCGGGCGGCAAGACGCTGCAAATGGCGGCAGCCGGGGCCAAGGTGACGGCTTTGGATATTTCGGAGTCCCGACTGGAGCGAGTACGCGAGAACCTCAAACGCACTGGCTTACAAGCGCAAGTCATCGCTGGTGACGCGCTGGAGCATCAAGGCCAGTATGACGCGATCCTGCTGGACGCACCCTGTTCGGCCACCGGAACCATTCGGCGCCACCCGGACCTGCCCTTTGCCAAGGACGGCTCGGAATTCCGCGGGTTGATTGAATTGCAGGCGCAGATGCTGGCCCATGCCTGGAACCTGCTGAAACCCGGCGGACGGTTGGTCTATTGCACCTGCTCCCTGTTGCCTGACGAAGGCGAGGTGCAGATCGAAGAGGCGCTGGAACAATATCCTGACATGAGCATCGACCGCACCGCGCTGGACGTGACCGGGGTGGATCAAAGCTGGATCACCGAAGAAGGTGGCCTGCGTCTGCGGCCCGATTATTGGGCGGATCGCGGTGGCATGGACGGGTTCTATATCGCCTGCCTGAACAAATCCGCCTGATGGCACGCTTTTCGATGACTTGACGATCACACCGGTCTATCGTTGGGTCTCAGGCGCCAGCAGAGCGTGAGAGGCAGAGTAACGAGCGTCATGTCAAACTCAGATACCATGACAAACCGGTGGACGCGGTTTCAGAACCGTCTGTATGCGCGGCTCAGTCAGCGGCGCAAGGCCGCTGCCGGCTTCGTCACCGAGCCTGAACCGCGCACTGTGGGATCGTTTGCCCGGGGGCGGCAGCTGGTCGCTGGAAATCTGCTGTTTGCCGGGTATCTGGTCGAGGCACAGGATACCGGCCTGTGGGACGTGACCGCGCCCAGCACCGGCTTTGACAATGAGCGCCACGGTTTTGCCTGGCTGGATGATCTGGCCGCCGTCGGCGATATGCGGGCGCGGGAAAAGGCGCAGCGTTGGGTGTGGGGTTGGATCGACGCGCATGGCCGCGGGCAAGGGCCTGGCTGGGCACCCGATCTGACCGGCCGACGGGTGATGCGCTGGATCAACCACGCCGTCTTCCTTCTGCGCGGAATGGATGACAAGCAGAGCGCTGTGTTCTTTCGCGCGTTGGCGCAGCAAACCTGGTTCCTGTCCAAACGCTGGAAAGCGGCCACGCCAGGCCTGCCCCGGTTCGAGGCTCTGGCCGGTCTGGTTCAGGCCGGACTGGCGCTGAAAGGGTTGGAGCAGATGGCTGACCCGGCCCTGCGCGCCCTGGCAAAGGAATGCGAACGGCAGATCGACGCGCAGGGCGGTATTTCCACCCGCAACCCTGAAGAGTTGCTTGAGGTGTTCACCCTGCTGTCCTGGACCTCGGCCGCGCTGAGCGATCAGGGGCGGGGCACCCCCGGCGCGCAGGCCGACGCGATCAAACGCATGGCGCCGACCCTGCGCAGCTTGCGCCATTCAGACGGCGCATTGGCCCGCTTTCATGGCGGCGGGCGCGGGATCGAAGGGCGGCTGGATCAGGCGTTGGCTCAAAGCGGGGTTCGCCCGCAACACGCAACTGGGTTGGCGATGGGGTATGCACGGCTTTACGCGGCCCGGACCAGCGTGATCGTCGATGCTAACGTGCCGCCCAAGGGGGCTGCATCCTATAATGCCCATGCCTCGACCCTGGCGTTTGAGCTAACTTCGGGGCGGCGGCCACTGATTGTGAACTGCGGATCAGGCGAAAGTTTCGGAACGGAATGGCGGCGAGCCGGGCGCGCAACACCTTCGCATTCGACCCTGTGCCTGGATGGCTATTCTAGCGCGCGTTTGGCACCAGCGGGGAATGGAGGTGAACGAGAGGCTTTGGTCGATGCACCGCAAGACGTACCGATTGATTTCGAAGAGGCATTCGAAGGCACCCGCTTTATGGTCGGGCATGACGGCTATACCAAAGTGTTCGGTCTGACCCATGCGCGTACGTTCGAGCTGCGATTTGATGGGCGAGAATTGACGGGCGAGGATATTCTGCTGACTGCTACCGACAAGGCCAAGCGGCAGTTTGACCGGGCGCTGGACGCTTCGGGCCTGAACGGGATCGGGTTTGATATCCGGTTTCACCTGCATCCAGACGTGGATGCGGCCATTGATTTGGGCGGCGCGGCGGTGTCGATGGCGCTCAAAAGCGGCGAAATTTGGATTTTCCGCCATGATGGCGTGGGAAAATTATCCGTTGAACCAAGCGTTTACCTTGAAAAAGGCCGTTTAAAGCCACGCGCGACAAAACAGATCGTTCTATCCGGGCGCGCAATGGAGTATGCGACCCGCACCCGGTGGACGCTGAGTAAGGCTCAGGATACAGCCTATGCCGTGCGCGATCTGCACCGGGACGAGCCCGAGTTTGACTGACGCCAAAAGGACCTTTGGACCCATGACCGATCTTCACCCCGTGCGCCGCGCGTTGCTTTCCGTTTCCGACAAGACCGGGCTGATCGAGCTGGGTAAGGCGCTGGCCGAACGTGGGGTCGAGCTGTTATCGACTGGCGGTACAGCCAAGGCGCTGCGTGATGCAGGGCTTGAGGTGAAGGATGTCAGCGAGATCACCGGTTTCCCCGAAATGATGGATGGTCGGGTCAAGACTCTGCACCCGATGGTGCATGGTGGCCTGCTGGCGCTGCGCGACAACGACGGCCACGTGGCTGCGATGAATGAACATGGTATTGGCGCGATCGACTTGCTGGTTGTGAACCTCTATCCGTTCGAGGCGACGGTGGCCAAAGGCGCAGGTTATGACGAGTGCATCGAGAACATCGATATTGGCGGCCCTGCGATGATCCGTGCGGCCTCCAAGAACCATGCCTTTGTGAACGTAGTTGTGGATGTCGAGGATTACTCTTCGCTCCTGGATCAGTTGGAAGAGAATTACGGCAAGACATCCTACGGTTTCCGCCAGTGGCTGGCGCAAAAGGCTTACGCCCGGACCGCAGCGTACGACACCGCGGTTTCGAATTGGATGGCCGACGCACTGCAGCTTGATGCGCCCAAGCGCCGCGCCTTTGCCGGTGAACTGAAACAGACCCTGCGCTATGGTGAGAACAGTCATCAACAGGCGGCTTTCTACACTGATGGAACCAACCGTCCGGGTGTGGCGACCGCCGTTCAGCACCAGGGCAAGGAGCTGAGCTACAACAATATCAATGACACCGACGCAGCGTTTGAACTGGTGGCTGAGTTCGATCCTGCAAAAGGTGCGGCCTGTGCGATTATCAAACACGCCAACCCTTGCGGTGTTGCCACAGGCGCGACCTTGCTGGACGCGTATAAGTCGGCATTCGACTGCGATCGTACTTCGGCCTTTGGTGGGATCGTGGCACTGAACCAACCGCTCGACGCGGAAACCGCACAGGAAATCACCGGGATTTTCACCGAAGTCGTGATCGCCCCCGGTGCATCGGATGAGGCCAAAGCGATCTTCGCGGCCAAGAAGAACTTGCGCCTTCTAACCACCGAAGCCCTGCCGGACGTGACCGCAGGCGGCAAGACCGTGCGTCAGGTAGCGGGTGGCCTGTTGGTGCAGGACAAGGACAATGGTTTTGTCGGCATGGACGATCTGAAGGTCGTCACCAAAAAGGCGCCGACCGAAGAGCAGATGCGCGACCTGCTGTTTGCCTGGAAAGTGGCGAAACACGTTAAGTCCAACGCCATCGTTTACGTGAAAGATGGCGCGACTGTTGGCGTTGGTGCAGGCCAGATGAGCCGCTTGGACTCTGCCATGATTGCCGCCAAGAAGGCCGAACGCATGGCCGACGCGCTCGGCTTGCCGCAGCCGCTCACCATCGGCTCGGCCGTTGCGTCTGATGCATTCTTCCCCTTCCCTGACGGGCTGATGGAAGCCGCTGAGGCTGGTGCGACCTGTGTCATCCAGCCGGGCGGTTCAATGCGTGATGACGAGGTGATCGCGGCCGCGGATGAGGCCGGATTGGCCATGGTCTTCACCGGCATGCGCCACTTCCGCCACTGATGCGCTCTCGTATTCTGCTCTGGGCCGCGCTGGCCGCGTTTGCGATCGACCAGATCAGTAAGTATCTGGTCGTTCACGTGATGCGTGTGGCCGAGGGCAATATCGACGTGCTGCCGCCGCTCTTGGTGTTCAAATACGGTGAGAACCGGGGCATCAATTTCGGCCTGTTCCAAGGCGACAGCGACACCGCTCGTTGGGTGCTGATCGGCATCTCGCTGGCTGTTGCGATTGGCGTGCTGATCTGGCTGATGCGGACAACCCCGTCCAAGCTGATGTTGTTTTGCGGCGGGTTGCTGATTGGTGGCGCGCTTGGGAATGTGGTGGATCGGGTGCTGTACGGCTATGTTCTGGATTTCCTGAACATGTCCTGTTGCGGCCTCAACAATCCGTTTGTTTTCAACCTGGCCGATGTGTTCATCTTTGCGGGTGCTTTCGGACTTGTGTTGTTCGATGGCAAAAAGCCCTCGTGACGCGCCGGGTGATATGCGATAAAAGCGCCTGAAACTGGCTGGAGACTCTGATGCGGTTGCCGCGTTCTATTTTTGCTGTGACATTGGCCTTTGCGGTTGCCGGGTGCTCGGATATCGGTTTGCGCCATCTTGAGGCACCGGGGGACGGACCGGATGAGTTTTCGGTCATGCCGGTCAAACCGCTGACCCAGCCCAAGGACTATAAGTTCCTGCCTGCGCCCACACCGGGCGGTTCCAACCTGACCGACCCAAACCCCAAGGCGGATGCCGTGGTGGCGCTGGGCGGCAGCGAAGCGGCGTTGAACCCGAATGCCGCAATTCCTGCATCTGATGGCGCGCTGGTGACGGCCTCAAGCCGCTATGGCGTGCCATCCAACACGCGTCAGGTCGTCGACACCGAAGACGCCGAGTTTCGCAGAAAGCAGGGCCGCTTGACCCGTCTGCGCCTGTTCAAGATAGACCGCTATTCGCAGGTTTACAGTCGCGAAGCACTTGATGCCAATCGGCAGAACGAAGCAGCGCGTCAGGCCGGGATTGAGACGCCCTCGGCCCCACCGGCTGATGAATAAATCTTAACTTTCCGTCATCACCCTTGAACCTGCGCACCACAACCGTAGTTTGAACACCATCAAACGAAACGGAGGACGCCCCATGGTTCGGGCCCTGGCATTATCTGCCGCCCTGTTCGCCGCCACCCCTTTGCTTGCCAAGGAAGGGCACGAGGCGGTTACCACTTTCACGCTGGATAACGGCATGGATGTCGTTGTGATCGAAGATCACCGCGCCCCGGTCGTGCAGCACATGGTCTGGTATCGCGCCGGATCTGCGGATGAGCCTGTTGGTTCGTCCGGCGTGGCGCATTTCCTGGAGCATCTGCTGTTCAAGGGCACCGATACGCTGGCACCGGGCGAGTTCTCCGCTACCGTCGCCGCCAACGGTGGCAATGACAATGCTTTCACCTCCTATGACTACACTGCCTATTTCCAGCGTGTAGCCGCCGACCGGTTGGAGTTGATGATGCGGATGGAGGCGGACCGGATGCGCAATATCCGCCTGAGCGAAGAGGATATCGCAACCGAGCGTGACGTGATCCTTGAAGAACGCAACCAGCGTACCGAAAACAGCCCGCGGGCGCTTTTTGGCGAGCAGATGAGCGCGTCTCAGTACCTTAACCATCGTTACGGCGTGCCGATCATCGGCTGGAAGCACGAGATGGAGACGCTGGACATGGAGGATGCGCTGTCCTTCTATCAGACCCATTACGCGCCCAATAACGCCATTCTTGTGGTGACCGGCGATGTGGAGCCGGATGAGGTCAAAACTCTGGCCGAACAGTATTATGGCGTTATCCCCGCCAACCCGGACTTGCCTGAACGCGTACGCTCGCAGGAACCGCCGCAATCGGCCGAACGTCGCCTGACCTTCAAGGACGCGCGTGTTTCGCAGCCTTATGTCCAGCGCAGCTATCTCGCGCCCGAACGGGATGCCGGTGCGCAGGAAAAAGCCGCTGCGTTGTTCCTGCTGGCCGAATTGCTGGGGGGCAGCACCACGTCCTACCTGAACGAAAAACTGCAATTCGAACAGCAAAAGGTCGTTTATACGGGTGCCTTCTATCGCGGCGTCTCGCTGGACGACACGACCTTTGATCTGCTGGTCGTCCCGGCTCAGGGCGTGTCGCTGCAAGAAGCCGAAGAAGCCATGGATCAAGCCGTCGCCGACTTCATCGCTGAAGGTGTGAACGAAGAAGACCTTGACCGGATCAAGATGCAGCTGCGCGCCGCCCAGACTTATGCGCGCGATAATGTGGACGGGATCGGCAACCGCTATGGCCGCGCCCTGACCAGCGGCTTGACGGTCGAGGATGTGCAGGCGTGGCCCGATATCCTGCAGGCCGTGACCGGGGAAGAAATCATCGCCGCCGCCCGTGAGGTTCTACAGCCCGAGGCGTCGGTCACCGGATGGCTGATGCGCGACGATGAGGTGACGCAATGAAACGGATTTTTGCAACCCTGATCGCCGTTGTCATCGCGCTGCCCGCATGGGCCGAGATCGAGATCGAAGAGGTCACCTCACCCGGCGGTATCACCGCATGGCTGGTCGAGGATCACTCGATCCCCTTCACCGCGCTGGAACTACGTTTTCGCGGTGGTACCTCGCTGGATGAGCCCGGCAAACGCGGCGCCATCTATCTGATGAGCGGTCTGATCGAGGAAGGCGCAGGTGACATGGACGCCCGCACCTATGCGCGCGAGTTGGAATCACTAGCGGCCTCGTTCCGGTACAATGCGTCGGATGATTCCGTTTCGATTTCGGCGCAATTTCTGACTGAGAACCGGGGCGAAGTCATCGACCTGTTACGCACCACGATCCACGAGCCTCGGTTCGATGAAGACGCGGTTGAGCGGGTGAAGGCGCAGATTCTGTCCGGGCTGCGCTCGGACCAGACTGACCCCAATGACATTGCCGGGCGCAATTTTGCACAGATGGCATATGGCGATCACCCCTATGGGTCCGAGGGCAAAGGCACGATCGAAAGCGTCAGCGCATTGAGCCGTGATGATGTGGTCACCGCCTATGACAATGTGTTCGCCAAGGACCGCCTCTATGTCGGTGCGGTGGGCGATATCACCCCCGATGAGCTGGGCGCGCTACTGGACACGTTGCTGGCCGACCTGCCTGAGGCCGGAAAACCCATTCCGGGCCGCGCTGACGTGGACATCCCCGGTGGCGTCAGCGTGGTCGAGTTCGATACGCCGCAATCCGTGGCCCTGTTTGGCCACGCGGGGATCGACCGGGACGACCCGGATTTCTTTGCCGCTTTTGTTCTGAACCACATTTTGGGTGGCGGTGGTTTTGAGAGCCGCCTGATGCAGGAAGTGCGCGAAAAGCGAGGCCTGACCTATGGCGTCGCGACCTATCTGGTACCCAAGGATCTGGCTTCGGTCTATCTGGGCTCAGTGTCCTCGGCCAATGACCGCATCGCCGAAGCGGTCGAGGTGATCCGCGACCAGTGGGCGCGTGCCGCGACCGAAGGTGTGACTCAAAAAGAGCTGGACGACGCCAAGACCTATTTGACCGGAGCCTATCCGTTACGGTTTGATGGCAATGGCCCGATCGCCGGGATCATGGTCGGTATGCAGATGGAAAACCTGCCCATCGACTATATCGCCACCCGCAACGACAAGGTGAACGCGGTGACGTTGGACGAGGTGAACCGCGTGGCCAGTGAATTGCTGGACCCCCAGGGGCTGCATTTCACTGTTGTCGGCAAACCCGAAGGTTTGGAAACCACAAACTGATCAAAGGGGGCTGAGCAACGCTCAGCCCTTTTTCCCCGCTGCGCTGCGCAGCATCTGCCCCATCATCTGCCCGAACTTGCCGGACCCGCGCTGATACAGCGCGCCATCAACGGACAGAACTGTGCCACTGATATAGCTGGCCATGTCCGAGCTGAGGAACAGGCAGGCATTGGCTACATCCTGTGTATTTCCCCAACGCCCCAGCGGCACATCGCGGCGCAATTCCTCGTGGGCGTTTTCCGTTGGTGCCAGACGCCGTGCGCCTTCAGTTCCTTCAATAAATCCTGGCACCACCGAGTTCACGCGGATGCCTTCGACCCCCCATTCCATCGACAGGGTGCGAGTGATCTGATCGACCCCGGCTTTGGCTGCGCAAACATGGGCTTGCCCTTCATAGGGCAGAAACGCCTGTGGGGCCGAGATATTGATGATGCTGGCGCCGGGGCGTTTGAGGTAAGGATAGGCCCCCTTCATCACATGAACGGTGCCCATCAGGTCGATATCCACCACGGTCTTGAACGCATTGACCGACATCTCGGAGGTCAGGGCCGGGAAATTCCCCGCTGCGCCAGAGACCAGAACGTCGAAATCACCCAAGGCGTCATGGAATTGTTTCAGCCCGTCCGCCACTGCCTGCGCATCGCGCACATCAAAGGCTGCGCCAACTACTTCGGCTGCGCCGGCCTCTTTTAGCGTGGCAAGCGTGTCATCGACCTTGTCCTGCGACCGGCTGGCAACGGCCAGTTTGGCCCCCGAGGCCGCAAACGCCTCGGCAATGCCGCGGTTGATGCCGCTGGTGCCGCCAATGACGATGACGGTCTGTCCTGAAAAATCCATGTAGGCCTCCCTAAAACGGGAGCCCTACTCGCCGTAGGGCACCCAGATGTTTTTCACTTCGGTTGCAGCCTGCAGGAAGCGGCGCGAATGGTCCACGCCCCAATCAAATGCCGTCGCGTTATTGACCCAGGTCCGTTTCAGATTCCCGGCCGAGACGACCTCGATCTCTTTCGACAGATCGGTGGATGAGAATGACCAGACCGCATCGACGTTCAGGTGCGACGCCAGCGGTTTTGCCAGTTCCGCATGGCTGCCGGTCAGGATGTTGACCACACCTGCGGGCACGTCGGACGTCTCAAGAATCTGGTAGAAGTCGGTTGCTGTCAGCGGATAGGGCTCGGACGCGACCAGAACTGTCCGGTTACCCATAGCGATCGCCGGGGCCATGGCCGAGACCAGACCCAGCAAAGGTGCCTCATCCGCGCACAGTGCGCCGATGACGCCAACGGACTCTTTCATGGCAATGGCAACGCCCCGGATCGGAACGCCATGCACTTGACCGTCATATTTGTCCGCCCAGGCGGCAGCGGTGAACAGGCGCTGGATCGAGGCCTCGACCTCTTTTGCACCGTCCTTCTTACCGGTCATGGCATCGAGACGAGCCGCGAATTCATCAGCACGGGCCGACAGGTTTTCACCAATGTAATACAAGATCTGCGCCCGCAGATGGCTGGTGGTTTTAGACCAGCCCTTGGCGCCCGCCGCAGCCTCAACCGCGTTGCGGACGTCTTTGCGGTTGGCCAGGCCCACATGGCCCAACAGGCCGGATTTACCCCAGACAGGTTTGGAATAGCCACTATCGGGTCTTGCCTGCTTGCCGCCGACGTACATCTTGGCGGTGCGGTCGATGGGATCAACCGGAGCACCTTCGCCCAGGGTCGCCTCAACCTTGGCCAGCGGTTTGACCTTGCCCTTGGGCTTGGTATAGGCCGCCAGACCTTCCCAACCGCCTTCACGGCCAAAGCCGCTTTCGCGTACACCGCCGAATCCGGCGGCAGCATCGAACAGGTTGGTGGCATTGACCCAGACCACGCCCGCGACCAGTTTGGGTGCAATATCCAGTGCAAGGTTCACATTCTCGGTCCAGACCGTCGCGGCCAGCCCGTAGCGGGTGTTGTTGGCCAGCTCGACCGCCTCATCCGGAGTGCGGAAAGTGGACGATACCAGTACCGGGCCAAAGATTTCTTCCTGCATCAGCGGGTCCGAGGTTTCGAGCCCCGAGATCAGCGTCGGTGGGTAATAGCACCCATTGGCGGGCAGGTCGCAGGCCGCCTGATGAACGTGACCGGCGGTGTTGCTTTCGACCATGCTCTTGATGGTCTGCAACTGAACCGGGTCCACCACCGCGCCCACGTCGATACATTTGTCTAGCGGGTCGCCAATGCGCAGCTTGTCCATCCGCGCGCGCAGTTTCTCGTGGAAGCGGTCGGCGATGCCTTCCTGCACCAACAGGCGCGAGCCTGCGCAGCAGACTTGGCCTTGGTTGAACCAGATCGCGTCGACCAGACCTTCAATGGCTGAATCGATATCGGCGTCGTCAAAGACGACGTAAGCGGACTTGCCTCCCAGCTCCAGAGTCAGTTCTTTGCCTGAGCCCGCAGTGGCTTCGCGGATGCGACGGCCCACAACGGTCGAGCCGGTAAAGGCGATCTTGTCCACGTCTGCGGAAACGATCATTTCGCCCACGGCACCGTCGCCGGTGACGATGTTGACCACGCCTTTCGGCAAACCGGCCTGGGAGCAGATATCAGCGAACAGCAGCGCGGTCAGCGAGGTGTATTCAGCCGGTTTCAGAACCACGGTGTTGCCCATCGCGATCGCAGGGGCGATTTTCCATGCCAACATCAGAAGCGGGAAGTTCCACGGAATGATCTGCCCGCACACACCCAACGCCTGCACATCGGGCAGCTCGCTTTCCATCAGCTGCGCCATGCCCGCGTGGTAGTAGAAATGCCGCTGCGCCAACGGGATGTCGATGTCGCGCGATTCCCGGATCGGCTTGCCGTTGTCGAGGCTTTCCAGCACGGCAAACAGGCGCGCGTGTTTCTGCAACAGCCGCGCAATGGCATAGAGGTATCGCGCACGGCCCGCACCGCCCAGCTTTTCCCATTTCGGTTGCGCCTTGCGGGCGGCGGCAACGGCTGCGTCCACATCGGCCTGTTTGGCTTGGGTCAGCTTGGCCAGCACCTCTCCGGTCGCGGGGTTGCGGCTTTCGAACCCTTTGCCGGGCTTGGTGAAGGCGCCGTCGATATAGTGACCGAACTTATCACCCTGATCGACCAGCCAGGCCAGTGCCTCGGCGGCGCTTTCGGGGGCGGGGCCGTAGTCCATGGTCTCGAAGATTTCTTTCACAGTCATGACTTCATCTTTTCCCAAATACTCACTGTCCTGACACTTGTCACAGGCTCAGCCGAGTGAATGCCTGTAACCGGCGGAATACGCGCCCGTTACATAATGTTCCAACTGCCGTTCGATATCGCCCAGCAGGGATGATGCGCCAAAGCGGTACAGGTCCGGCTGCAGCCAGCGGTCGCCCAGCTCATCCTTGATCAGCGACAGATACACCAGCGCATCCTTGGCCTTGGAAATCCCGCCCGCAGGCTTATAGCCAACGCGATACCTGGTGCGGTCATAATAGTCGCGGATCGCGCGGATCATCACCAGCGACACGGGCAGGGTGGCGTTGACGCTTTCCTTGCCGGTCGAGGTCTTGATGAAGTCCGCCCCGGCCATCATGCAGACCAGCGAGGCGCGCGCGACGTTGCGCAGGCTGCCCAGCTCTCCGGTGGCAAGGATGGCCTTTACATGCGCATCACCGCAAGCCACGCGAAAGGCTTTCATCTCATCATACAGCGCCTGCCAATCTCCGGACAGCACGTGGCGGCGCGAGATGACGATGTCGATCTCTTCGGCGCCAGCTTTTACGCTTTCTTCGATTTCGGCTACACGCAGGTGGAACGGCGAAAGGCCCGCCGGGAAACCGGTTGACACAGCCGCAACCGGAATGCCGGTGCCTTTCAGCGCCTCAACCGCCGTGCCGATCATGTCGTGGTAGACGCAGACAGCCCCGGTGGTGATCGGCGGCATGTCCAGCGCCTGCAATACCGAAGGTGCCACCGGCTGACGCGCCTTGGCGCACAGGCGGCGCACCCGGCCCACGGTGTCATCGCCGGACAAGGTGGTCAGGTCGATCATGGTGATCGCCTTCAACAGCCACGCGGCCTGATACTCTTTTTTAACCGAGCGGCGACCGGGCAGCGTCGCGGCCCGGCGTTCGATGGCCGAGGTATTGGCCTGCACGGCGCGTACCCAATCCAGATCAAGGTCCATGCCGGGGTTTCTGGGTTCGGTCACTTGCGGCAGATGCGCGGTGCGCACGGGGCTTTCTGAGCTCTGCGTATCCATAGTCACGTCCTTTGGGAGGTTTGCGCCAAAATCGCACGAGCCGCACGTAAAGGGAAGGTGCAGCAAGGTTCGATCTGCAAATTTTTTGACCAAATGGACAAAAATAGGCATTTTCTTGCGAATAATTCGCAATAGCGTTGACTTAGTTGCGAATGGTTCGCATATTCATTCTCAACAGGACACCAAATTGGGATCTGACTATGATTCGTCGCAGCTTTCTTGCAGCGCTGGCATTTGCGGCTGCTTTGCCTCTGACGGCTTGGGCCGAGACACCACTGGCCGAGACACCACTGGCCGAGACACCACTGAAAGTGGTCGCAACCACTGGTATGATTGCTGACGCCGCGCGTCAGGTGGGCGGAGACCAGGTCGAGGTGAAGGGCCTGATGGGTCCAGGAGTCGATCCGCATGCCTATCGCCAGACCCGCAGCGATATCGTTGCGATGACCCGTGCGGACCTGATCCTGTGGCACGGTCTGTATCTGGAAGCGCAGATGGAAGATTTCTTCCATGACCTCGGCCGCAAACGCACTGTGGTGGCCGTGGCTGAAGGGATCGACAAGTCCAAACTGCGTGGGCATGACGATTATGCCGACAAATACGACCCGCATGTGTGGATGAGCCCGACCCTGTGGCGTGATGTGGTGGTTGAGGTGCAAGAGGCCCTGACCGCAGCGCGCCCCGAAGCGGCGGATATTTTTGCCGCTAATGCGGAAGCGCATTTGGCCGAGCTTGATGCGCTGACCACCTATGCCAATCAGGCGCTTGCAGCTGTTCCCGAAAACAACCGCGTGCTGGTCACCGCGCATGACGCCTTTGGCTATTTCGGCGCGGCTTACGGCTATAAGGTGATGGGCATTCAGGGCATCTCGACCCAATCTGAGGCCGGGCTGAACCGGATCGGAGAGCTGGTGGATACGTTGGTCGATCAACAGCTGACGGCGGTGTTCGTTGAAAGCTCGGTCTCTGACCGGTCGATGCGGGCGCTGATCGAAGGAGCTGCTGCCAAAGATCACGACGTGGGTGTGGGCGGCGAGCTGTATTCCGACGCCATGGGAGAGCCTGGCACGTATGAAGGCACTTATGTTGGCATGTTGGATCACAACATCACTGTCATCGCCGGGGCGCTGGGCGCGGATGTGCCTGATCGGGGTATGAACGGCAAACTATCGGCGGGGTTTTGAATGATGCTGGAACTGGCCGCTGATCAGGGTGTTTCAATTACCGGGCACAGTTTGGACGAGAGCCCTCTGGCCATTCGTGGATTGACCGTTTCCTATGGCCAGAAACCTGCGGTGTTCTCGGTGGATATGACCGTGCAGACCGGTGCGATGACGGCGATCATCGGACCTAATGGCGCGGGGAAATCGACCCTTCTCAAAGCCGCATTGGGGATCGTATCGCCGCTCTCCGGGCAGGTCACTGTCTTTGGCAAACCGCTGGAGCAGCAGCGTGCCCGCATTGCCTATGTCCCGCAGCGCGCCAGTGTGGACTGGGATTTCCCGACTCGCGTGATCGACGTGGTGCTGATGGGCCTGTCGCGGCAGTTGGGCCTGTTGGGCCGCATTCGAGCCCGACATATGTCGCGGGCCATGGATTGCCTGAACCGGGTCGGCATGCGCGACTTCGCGGATCGTCAGATTGGCCAGCTTTCCGGCGGTCAGCAGCAACGGGTATTTCTAGCCCGCGCATTGGCGCAAGAGGCTGATCTTTACCTGTTGGACGAACCTTTTGCCGGGGTCGATGCGGCCACAGAAAAGGCCATCATCGCGGTTTTGAAATCGCTGAAAGAGGCGGGCAAGACCGTCGTTGTCGTGCATCACGATCTGGCCACCGTTACCGATTATTTCGACCACGTCTTCCTGATCAACACCCGTAAGGTGGCCGAGGGAACAGTGGCCGAGGCCTTTGCCGCCGAAACCCTGCAATCGGCCTATGGGGGCCGTCTGGCCACCGCGCAGATCGACCAGATCTCACGCGCGCTGGGGTAAATCATGCTTTGGGATGCTCTGAGCCTGCAGCTTGGCTATAACGCCACGCTGGTTGCTATTGGTGCGACCTTGCTGGGCGTATCCGCCGGGGTGACCGGCACTTTCCTGTTTCTGCGCAAACGCGCGCTGGTCAGCGATGCGATCAGCCATGCGACCTTGCCCGGCGTGTGCCTGGCCTTCATGGTGCTGATAGCTTTTGGCGGCGATGGACGCAATCTGATCGGTCTGCTTGCCGGATCGGCGATCTCGGCCTGGATTGGTCTGCTGTGTATGAATTGGCTGACCCGGCGCACGCGGCTGGCCGAAGATGCAGCTATTGGGGCGGTGCTGTCCGTTTTCTTCGGATTTGGCATCGTACTGCTGACTGTGATTCAAACCATGGGCGTTGGTCGTCAGGCGGGGCTCGAAGGGTTCTTGCTGGGCTCCACTGCCGGGATGTTGTGGGCGGATGCGCTGATCATTGCGATTGGCGGGGCAGCGACGCTTGTTCTGGTGATGATCATCCGCCGTCCGATGACCATGGTGGCGTTTGACCCGGAATATGCCGCCGCACGGGGTCTGCCGGTGCATCGGATTGATCTGGCGATGATGGGATTGGTGATGGCCGTCACCGTTGTCGGGCTGAAGATCGTCGGGCTGATCCTGATTGTGGCATTGCTGATCATACCGCCCGTGACTGCGCGGTTCTGGACCGACCGCTCGGACCGAGTTGTTTTGCTCGCTGGTTTGGCGGGTGGGTTGGCCGGGTATCTGGGCGCGGCCCTGTCGGCCTCGGCGCCGAACCTGCCGACCGGTCCGATCATCGTGCTGGTCAGTTTTGGCTTTTTCGCGCTGTCCCTACTGTTTGCACCTGTTCGCGGTGTTCTGGCGGCGGTGTTGCAACATCTGAGATTCCAGCGCCGAGTGCATATTCGGCAAGGTTTGCTGGCGCTGGCACAAGGCCAGAAAATCTATGAACCGCTGACTCTGCGCTTGTTGAAACGCGCTGGCTTTGCCCGCGCCGATGGCGTTGCTACCGAGGCTGGTAAAGCCCGTGCCGCCAAGGCGTTGCGCGACGAAAGACGGTGGGAATTCGTGCGCGCGGATCAGGCGCATGAGGCGACGGCGGCGCTTTATGACGGGCTGCGCGATATCGAAACGGTGCTGACCGGCGATCAGATCGCGGATATCGACCGCCTGATCGGTGGCCCGCAGGAGGTCCAGCCATGAGCGGTGAAGAATTTGTCCCCCTGTCCCTGACGCCTCTGTTGATCGGGATCTTCGCCGCCATCGCCTGCGCCCTACCGGGGAATTTTCTTGTACTTCGCAAACAAGCCCTAATTGGGGACGCAATCAGCCACGTGGTGCTGCCCGGCATCGTTGTGGCCTTTCTGCTGACCGGAGCGATCTCGACCTGGCCCATGATGCTGGGCGCGGCGGGTGCAGCCATTGTTGCCGTTGTGATGATCGAGGCGATCCGGCGGCTGGGCCAGATTGAACCCGGTGCTGCGATGGGCGTGGTTTTCACCACCATGTTCGCAGGCGGTGTGCTGCTGCTGGAGCAGACCGATACCTCGACCGTGCATCTGGACGTGGAACATGCGCTGTATGGCAATCTGGAAAGTCTGATCTGGCTGGATGCTGTGGGCTGGTCATCGTTGTTGGACCTGACGGCTTTGGCCGGGCTGCCGCCGGAGCTGCCGCGGATTGCGCTGACGCTGGTCGGGGTGGTCCTGTTCATCTGGCTGTTCTGGCGTCCGTTGAAAATTTCGACCTTCGACGAAGGCTTCGCACGCACCATCGGCATTCGCACCGGCGCGCTGGGTATGGCGTTGGTGATCGTGGCTGCAATATCGGCCGTGGCCGCGTTTGATGCAGTGGGGTCAATTATCGTGATCGCCATGTTCATTTGCCCCCCGGCGGCGGCGCGGATGATGACAAATCGGCTGGAAACCCAAATCGCCTGGAGCGTCATTTTCGCCAGCGTGTCGGCAATATCGGGCTATGTGCTGGCGGGCTACGGGCCGCTTTGGTTGGGCGGTACGGATGCGGTCAGCGCGGCGGGGATGATCGCAACCATGTCCGGCCTGATCCTGGCCTGCGCCGCATTGTGGGGCCCGTGCCGCTCCCGCGCCGGAGCGCCCCAAGCCACTTGACACGGCGCTTTCCCGCTGTTGGTCAATGCGAAGGGTCGGCTGAAATTCGCCCAGACGCCCAGCGAGGACAGAGTTAATGATTGTCGCGCCGCGTTTCGTGTTAGGCCCGCCGCAATAAATTTCTGAATGACCACCACTCACTTGGATCGTTCGGACAATCGTAGCAAGGTTTGCCGTCTGTTGACATCGGCACAGCGCGATTGTTCGAACGCCCCCTCCCTCCTAAAAATAGGACTGCCAAATCAGTGGCAGAATCGTGCGCGCATATGCTAGGTCTGGTGGTATGGTGCAGGCAAACCCCAATATCAGCGAAATCCGCCCCGTAATCCGTCAACTTGACGATGCCGCAATCAACCGCATCGCTGCGGGTGAGGTGGTGGAACGTCCCTCCTCGGCTGTCAAAGAACTGGTGGAAAACGCCATCGACGCCGGATCGACCCGGATCGCCATCGATATCGCTGATGGTGGCAAGACGTTGATTCGCGTCACGGATGATGGGTGCGGGATTTCGGCGGACGATCTGCCACTGGCCCTTTCGCGCCACGCGACATCCAAGATCGACGGGTCGGATCTGCTGAACATTCACACGTTCGGCTTCCGGGGCGAGGCGCTGCCGTCGCTGGGTGCGGTTGGGCGGCTGAACATAACCAGTCGGGTGCCGGGGTCAGATGCGGCCCAGATATCTGTATCTGGTGGCAAGATGGAGGCGGTGAAACCCGCCGCCTTGCGTGCAGGCACGGTGGTCGAGCTGAGGGATCTGTTCTTTGCCACGCCCGCTCGGCTGAAATTCATGCGCACCGACCGGGCCGAGGCGCAGGCGATCACTGATACGGTCAAACGTCTGGCCATGGCCGAGCCCGCCATCACTTTTACGCTGCGCGATGTCTCGGGCGGGGGTGAAGGTCGCGTGACCTTTCGCGCTGATCGCGAAAATGGCGATCTGTTCGATGCGTTGCACGCCCGTCTGGCCCGCGTGATCGGGCGCGAGTTTGCCGAGAACGCATTGCAGATCGATGCGACTCGTGAGGGTATTCGCTTGTATGGCTATGCTGCCTTGCCGACCTATTCGCGTGGCGCAGCAGTGGCGCAGTATCTCTTCGTCAACGGCCGTCCCGTGCGCGACAAGATGTTGACCGGTGCGTTGCGGGCGGCCTATTTCGACTTTCTCAGCCGCGACCGGCATCCGGCGGCGGCGCTGTTCATCGACTGCGACCCGATGCTGGTGGATGTAAATGTTCACCCGGCAAAGTCTGAGGTTCGGTTCCGCGATCCCGGCGTGGCGCGGGGGCTGATCGTCTCGGCCTTGCGGCATGCGTTGGCCGAGGCGGGGCACCGAGCGTCCTCGACCGTGGCAAATGCAACGCTGGGCGCGATGCGGCCCGAACCGGCACAGCCCACTCCCGCCCGGGTGTATCAGATGGATCGTCCTTCGCCCGCAGCCCGGCAGGCCGCGTTTCACGCGCAGGCGCCGGGTTTTGCCGAACTGTCCCGCGATTATAGCGGTAGCATCGTGGAGGCGGCTCCGCCAGTTTCGACCACAGCAGAAGAGCCCCCGATGCAGGACCTGCCCTTGGGTGCGGCGCGCGGGCAAGTACATGAGAACTACATCATTGCCCAGACCGCTGATGGTATGGTGATCGTCGATCAGCACGCCGCGCATGAACGGCTGGTTTATGAAAAGCTAAAAACCCAGATGACCGAAAACGGCGTCGCCGCGCAGGCATTACTAATCCCGGAAATCGTCGAGCTGTCCGAAGGCGACTGCGCGCGTCTGATGGCTGTTGCGGATGACCTGTCGCGACTTGGGCTGACGTTGGAACCCTTTGGCGGCGGCGCCATCGCCGTGCGCGAAACACCTGCCATTCTGGGCGAAGTGGATGCCCGTGCAATGATCCTGGATATTCTGGATGAACTGGCCGATCAGGGCGAAAGCCAAACGGTGCAGGCGCGGATCGAAGCAATCCTCAGCCGGGTGGCCTGTCATGGCTCGGTCCGGTCTGGCCGCCGGATGCGGGCCGAGGAAATGAATGCCCTGCTGCGCGAGATGGAGGCGACTCCCCATTCCGGCCAGTGCAATCACGGGCGACCCACTTATGTGGAACTGAAGCTGAGCGACATCGAACGCCTGTTCGGGCGCAGTTGATCCCGGCGCTTCGCCGGGCTATGAAGAATAAAACAAGAACATCCGAGGCGACATGATCGAGATTGCTGGCACAGAAATGGCTTTGAACGACCCTGTGGTGCTGATCGCGGGTGGAGTGGTGGCATTGATTCTGCTGCTGCTATTCCTGTCCTTGCGGGCAGCCAATCGTTCCGCCCGAATGGCAGAACCGCTGGTGCGGCAGATGGCGCATTTGGGTCAACACGTGCAGCAACTGGGGCAGGGCCAGGAACAGTTGCGCGGAGGGTTGCAGCATGTCTCAGACACGCAAGCCAATGCGCAGGTTCAGGTGATACAGACAGTTGAATCCCGCCTGTCCTCGGTACAGCAGCAAATGAATGACCGGTTGGCAGACAATGCGATGAAATCCGCTCGGGCTTTGGCCGAGATGCAGGAGCGAATGAAGGAATCGCTGCATGGCTCGTCGAAACAGACCGCGACGTCTCTGACACAATTGCAGGAGCGTCTAGCCGCCATCGACAAGGCGCAGGACAATATCACCAAGCTGTCGGGCGATGTGCTGTCGTTGCAGGATATCTTGTCGAACAAGCAGACACGCGGCGCGTTTGGGGAAATTCAGTTGAACGATATCGTCTCCAAGGCTTTGCCGTCGGACAGCTTCCAATTGCAGGCGACTTTGTCGAACGGGCGCCGGGCGGACTGCCTGATCCACCTGCCAAACCCGCCGGGGCCGATTGTGATCGACAGCAAATTCCCGTTAGAGGCTTATGAAGCGCTGATCGGATCGACCAATGACGCCGAGCTTAAAGCAGCCGTGCAGATGTTTCGCAGCACGGTGCGCAAACACATCAACGACATTGCCGAAAAGTACATTCTGGACGGCGAAACCGCCGATGGTGCGCTGATGTTCCTGCCGTCCGAGGCGGTCTATGCCGAACTGCACGCCAAATTCCCAGAACTTGTGCAGGAGAGTTTCAGCAAACGCGTCTGGATCGTTTCCCCCACCACCTGCATGGCGACGCTGAACACGATGCGGGCGATCCTGAAGGACGCGCGTATGCGAGAACAGGCGGGGGCAATCCGCAAGGAACTTGGCCTGTTGCACAAGGATGTGGAGCGTTTGGGGGATCGGGTTTCGAACCTCGACCGCCATTTCGGTCAGGCAGCCAAGGATATCTCGGAAATCAAGATCAGCGCCGAAAAAGCCGGGCGTCGGGCACAGCGGTTGGACAACTTCGATTTCGAAGAGCTTGCCCCGGACGACCACAATAATGTGGTACCGCTGGGCAAATCCGAAGGCTAGGCTTTACTGGATCGACAAATCCAGATTGTAGCCGACTGTCTTATCAGTATCCCGATCATTGCCCATCAGATAGACGCGGATCGTATAATCTCCGTCTTCGGGCAAGTCGATGCGCGCGGTGTTGCCATCGATAGAGCCGTTGTAGATCGCAACGCCGTCACTGCCGGGTGGCAGGATGTTGAAGTAAATCACGCCATTGCCATTGGTGTCGCTGACCTTGAGATCGGCGAACATTTCCTGACCAGCCTGCGCGCCCAACATGTAATCGAAATACTCGTTGCCGGTAATTGCCCCATTCACCATCGTGCCGAAATTGCCGGGCTCGAATTTTACTTCTGCTGCACGCTGCGCCCAGGCCGTGCTGGTAAGGCTTGCGATCAATGCAGTCAGTATCAGATGATTTCTCATGAAAAGTCTCCCGAACCTATTGAAGGGTCAGTGTAGCACGAGCCACCCCAGTGTTTCAGATTCGCAAGAATGGTTGGAACAGGCGCGGCATCAACTTGGTAAACTTCAAGGGCGCGTCAGTCACGGCCAGACAGATGCAATCCTCTGAGATATCGGCCGTCGGCGTGTGGTGCAGGCTTTCATCCGCAATCTCAACATCTCCACGACCGAAATGGTCGACCTCATCCGAGAACGCACCTTGCAGAACCATCGTCAGTTCCATGCCGTTATGGCTGTGATCGGGCACGGCCGCACCGGCCGGAATGAACAGCAGGCGGGCGGTGGCCTCGCTCGTGGTGGGTAGGATCGCCTGTTTTACACCCATGCCGATGGATCGCCATTTGATGTCATTCACATCGCCGCCGACATAATCCTGCAAGGGTGCGGGCAGAACCGTGCATCCCGGACGTGCGGGTTTTGCAATCGGGGCTCCCTGAGCGATCAGTGCCATGGTTGCGGCTAGAGACCCATCGCTCATGCTGGTAGGGCTGTCCTGCTCTTGCAGAACACATCCGCCCACAGCGTCAAAGCTTTCGGCCCGGGCGCGGCAGTGGTCACACAGGGACAGGTGTGTTGCCACCATGAGGTCGAACGCTTCGGGAAGGTTGCCCGCGGCGTAGGCCATCAACAGATCGTCTGTCAGGTGATGTTTGATATCGTTGCTCATCTTCGTCATCTCAATTCATCGCATGGCGCAAGCGGTCCAGCGCCAGCCGTATCCGTGATTTGATCGTACCCAAGGGCAACCCGGTCTGAGATGCGATTTCTCGATGGCTCAGATCACCAAAATAGGCCTGTTCGATCAGTTGTCTTTGCGCCTCGGGCAACGCCGCCATGGCATCGCGCAGCTGCGCGGTTTCCTGTTGCAACGCGACCACGTCGTCCTGATCTGGTTCCGCCTCAGGCCCCCACCACAGATCCTCGGGTTCGGGTCGGCGTTGTTTGCGCAGGACATCGATGCGCTTGTTCCTTGCGATCGTGAAGACCCATGTGGCCACGGTCGCACGAGTGGGATCGAACAGATGCGCCTTATGCCATAAGGTCGCCATCACCTCTTGCGCGCATTCCTCGGCCATCGCGGCGTCGGACCCCGACTTAATCAGGAACGCCTTAATGCGAGGCGCGAAGTGCTGGAACAATTCGGCAAAGGCCGCCTGATCCTTCGCGTCCCGAATGCGCCTGACGTGGCTCACCCACTCAGTTCTGGTGTCGCAACTGCCATCCGCTTTGTTCACCGGCTTGCCCCTGATGCGTTTGCTTGCGCGCCAAGGTTTCAGTGCTGGCCTTTCGGCCGCCGGTTCATCCAAGGTCACGGTATCGATCTCGGTAAACATAATCACATTACGCGGCCCAGCCCAAGACGGATCACTTTATTTGCTGTTTTTGATCCGGGTCGCGTCAAATATCGTACTATCTGATAGAAACACATGAGGAAAAGAATGCCGCCGGAACGGTTTGCACGGAGATCGGAGAAAACTGCGTGAACACGGTCGACCATATTGCAGGCCATACCTTTCACGGGCGCAAGGGCGCAATCCAGAACGCTTTTCGCTATTCCGTCGACTACATCTTGCTGGATCCGGAAAGCCATCCGGCCACTCCGGCGCTGTTTTCCCTGAACCGGACGAATGTCACCAACTGGCGGGAGCGCGACCATGGGGGTGAGCCAGGGCAGGGGCGCGGTGCGGCCTGGCTGCGGGAGCAGTTTGACCAGATGGGCGTGACCCAACCGGATCACGTGACATTGCTGACCCAGCCGCGAGTGTTCGGCCATGTGTTCAATCCGGTCAGCTTCTGGTTTTGCTTTGATGTTGACGGCCAGCTTTACGCCGTGGTGGCCGAGGTCACAAACACCTATGGCACGCGCCACAGCTATCTGTGCCACACCCCCAACTTTGCCCCGATCCGACCCTCGGACCGGATCGTGGCGGACAAGCTGATGCATGTCTCGCCGTTTCAAAAGGTCGAAGGGTCTTATACCTTCCGGTTTGACTATCGCCCGGACCGAGTGGGTGTCTGGATCGATTACGGGCGCGACGATGGTGGACTGATTGCAACCCTGACCGGACGGCGGGCTCCGCTGACCAATCGCACGATCCTGTGGTCTTTGCTGCGCCGACCTTTTGGTGCGCGCCGCGCGTTTTTCCTGATCCTGTGGCAGGCGGTGAAGTTGAAGGCGAAAAAGGCCCGGTTCCGCCCGTTTCGTACAGCCCCCATTCCCGACCACCCGGTTTCCCGCATTCGCGAGCCTTAAGCTGGCATAGTTTGCGTAAGATCAAAGACTCAGGCGCCGTGGGGTGGTTGTGCTAGGATGAAACCGCGAACACGAGGAGTTGGGTTATGTTGGAAATCTCGGCAAGAAAAATCGCTCAGGTCGCCATGATGGGGCGCGAACTGAACCGCGCCGAGGGCGAACTGCGCGCCTTTATCGACCGTATGGGTGAGGACGAGCAGGCCGAGCTGGTTGCTGTCATGTGGATCGGACGCGAAAGCTTTTTCGCCGAGGATCTGGCCGAAGCCATCGCAACCGCAAAATCCGAGGCCTCGACCCCCTGCGCCGATTATCTGATCGGCACACCACACCTATCAGATCACCTAGAAAACGGTCTGGATGCGCTGGGGATTTCAGCCGAGGACGTGGAAAACGATCTGATGTAGGCCGGTTTGAACGAAGCGCCTTTTCCCCATGCCTGGTGGTCATCAAATCCGACCGCCAATTCGGCGGCGCAAAGAACAGTTGCAGCAGGGCCGTAAACCGGTGGATGCTCGAACCATGCGACTCGATTGGCGTATTCTAGTGGGACTTGTGTTTGCCGTGGCCAGCATGGCCGCTCCGCGCGTTTCGAACGCCTGTTCGGTTTGTACAACATTGCCGGAATACTCTCTTGCAGACCGTATTCTGTCTGCGCGTGTGATTGTTCTGGCTGCGCCGTCGCCGACCAATCCCTTTAAGTACGCCTCGGTTTCCGTGCTGAAAGGCGCGCCCGCGCAGCTAGAGACCCTGCCGGATATCCCATTCCTGGTTGACAGCGTGACGCGATCAGCCTTCCGCGTCGACCCTGAAAGAGTTGTTTTGATGATCTACGGCAGCGGATCTGTGGACAAGTCAGGCCGCAGCTTCGCAAGCGCCTGGTCCAAAGGTTTCCTGATGACGCAAGAGCGGGCAGCTTTTCTGGAAGGGGTGCGTTTTCAGGGTAAACACTGGATCGTCGGAAAGACGGCTAACCCTGCACGCGTCACTTTTTTTAGCCAATATCTGACGCATGAAGACAGGCTGTTGCGCAATGCCGCGCTTGCAGAGGTTCATCGCGCACCGTATCCGACTGCCCGACAGGTGCGGGACGTTGTGACAACCGCGTCTTTGTTGCAGGAGTTGCGCGATGTAAATCGCCTTGCTTATGCGCCGGCTGTCATTCGATTGTTGGGTATGCAATCCGATCCTGCCGCGCAGGCATTCGTTCGACAGCGGTATCAGCCCGCGTTGCGTGCCGGTGACCGGAACATAGCGGATTGGGCGCTGGCCGGGATCGAGGTGGACGGCGCAGACGCAGTAGAAGCGATTGGGCAGGCGTTAGCGCAGGCGAACTGGTCGCCAGAAGATAAGCAGAAGCTGATTCAGGTTCTTGCCGTTGGCGGTTCCACATGGCCGGAATTGCAAGAACAAATACTGGAGATTTACAAGCTTGAGCTTGAACGCAGCGCGGAACTGGCAGGCTGGATCGCCTTGTCTGTACGGACATGGGAAACGGATGCATTGACGGCGTCGTTCAAACAAGTTTTGGCGCGTGAAGACCTTGATGCCGCGGTTTTGTTTCTGGTTCAAAACGCGCTGGATATTAGTGATTTTGATTAAATTATTTTATTTCAGATGATTACACCTGACCGTGCCATGTTGTCGGCGTCTGGTCCTGCGAAGATTAAGCGGATTTAATCCAACCCTCCGACGCTTTTAACCCCGAACCCTTTTCTCTGTTTCAACGACAAACGCAATTCAGAGTTAAAGGAGAAAGTCATGGGATACGCACAAACAGTTACGCCGCAAAAGGGGCTCTTCTTCGGTCTGTTCTCGAATTACGCCGAAGCACGGGTCGAACATTTTCGCCGCGATATCTTTGCCAAATCCGTTCGGGCACTGGAAAACCTCAGTGATCGTCAATTGGCAGACATCGGCATCCCACGCAGTGAGATCAAGCAACGCGCCTATGAGAGCGTTTATCACAAGAAGCCTTACTCGGGCACCGCACACTGATCCACGGGCCGCGCCGAATACCGTAAAATACTTGGAGGAGAAAATGTTTGATTTTAACCCAAATCGCGACCAGTCGATAAATGCCAGTTCCGTGTTGTTGTTCGACCGGGCGATGCGGTTGCAGGCGATCAGTTCCAGCATCGTACGCGCCGCACAAGATCTGAACCGATTGAACGATTCCGAACTCGCCGAACTGGGCATCAACCGCAGTGATATCGAAACCGTAATCGATCGCTATATCTAACGGATCACCTAGCAAGACAAACCAAATGCCATTCCGATATTTCGGGATGGCTTTTTTTAACCTTTAAGCGGCCCATTCTCGAACGGGCGGTGTCAGCCATTCATTTCAACTGGTCTACGATCTGAAGATGCTGAGCCAGCGTGTCGATTTCGGCCATCCAGTCCTGTACCAGTTTCGGGTCACTGGGGGCGGCGTGGACGCCGGCTGGGATGGAGCGGTTCAGGACCGCCTCGACCGCAAGCGACACCGGGATCGACACCAGTCGCGCCATGGCGGTGCCACGCGCGTCACCCCAGGCGTCCATCACATAGGTCTTGTGCCAGACCGGGATGCCGTCTTTTTCCGCCTTCAGCCCGACGCACAGGACCACGCGGTCGGGTTCGCCCGCGTCATAGGCGTTTTCTTCCCAGAACTGGTCTGACATCTCTTTCAAGCGCGCGTCACCTTCGGGGCCGGACAGGGTTTCGATTTCGCGGAATACATCAGACCACGCATCGGCCCAGCCGTTCAGGCGCAGGGTGCCGCGGACAAATTCCTTGACCGGCCAGTGCTTTTCAAAGTGGTACTGCTCCATGAACGGGATCGAGTCGCGGTTGGGGTAGACCTCAAAGCTTTCGGGCGTCGGCAGCGGCGCGATATAGCTGGTGATTGCGTCCCAGGGGCGGGCCACGTCCAGCGGGGCGTAATCGCGGATCGACTTGGACGGCGAACGCAGCGCCTTGAGCACACCCAGCGGCGACCAGCTGAATTTATAACGAAACGGGTTGGGATTCTTCGGAATTCCACCGCAATACGAAATGAAGCTCAGGTGGTTCTGGGCATCGAACGCATCCGAGGCGCGGTAGTCATCGACCAGTGAATGCGCCATCAGGTGGTCTATGCCTGGGTCCAGCCCGACTTCATTCACCAGTGCCACACCGGCTTCGCGGGCCTTGTCGTCCAGCGCACGCATCTCGGGCGCGATATAAGACGAGGAGACGAAATTGGCCTGTTTCGCGATGGCCAGTTCGGCCAGCGGCACGTGCCAGTCACCCGGCAGCATCGAGACGATCACGTCGCCTTTTTTCAGCACCGCACCCAGCGCATCGATGTCAAAGGCGTGGATGTCGTCGGTCAGGTCACCGACCTCGGCTTTGGCTTTTTCGATGGTCCGGTTCCAGACGGTGACCTTGTGCCCGCCTTCAATTAGGCGGCGCAGGCCGGGGATGGCCGACAGGCCGGTGCCACACCAATGAATCGTCATCGCTCAGAATCCTTCGATATGAGTGTTATAGGTCGCCGCCGCCCGGCCCCAGACACCGGCGTTCAGATTGGTCAGGGTCAGCAACGAAGGCAGCAATTGCGCGGCAAAATCTTGCGAGCTTTCGACCGGCAGCATTGACGGAAGGTTGTCGATGGCCATCACGTCCATCACCGGATCAGTCGCCACACGCAGGGCAGGGGCGTCCCAGGAGGTTGCACGGTCATAAACGGGCACCGGGTTGTAATCGCTATCGGGGTCGCAGGCCACGTCGCCAATAGCGGTCAGCTTGCGCGGCGCGGTCAAAGCCTCACGCGGTACAAAGACCGGGGTGCCGGGGCGCGCAAAGATGCAGTTCAGGAACAGATTGTGGTCAAGGATTTCCGGGAACGGTCCGCCGCTAGACGTTTCGGCCATGTCCCATTTGGTAACGCTGATCCCCATGGCCTCGCATAAGTCTGCAGCCCCGGTGCCCACTCGGCCCAGAGCGCCAATGACAATGGCGCGGGGGCGAGTTGCGCCCGTTGCATCCAATTCAGTCAGCAACTCCGCGTTCAGCGCGTCTTTGCTGGCATACACACCGACCGGCGGGCATTGCTGACCTCGTTGCTGCGCTGCCCAAGTCTTGAGCGTCACTGCAGCGCCCGCATATCCAGCCCAATAGCCGAAGGCGGCGACGCGGCGGCCGGCTTCGCTCACCAGATATTCCAGATCATAGAGCGTTCCGCCGCCGGCCTTGAAACGCGCAAGCAGCGCACGGCCTGAATGCTGACCCTTATAGGCGTGGCCGAACATGATGTGGCGGTGGGGCAGGGGCGTACCGTCTTCGGGCAGTTCCTTGAGGCCGAAGATGATCGCATCCAGTGGTGCCCGGGGCCAGGAGTTTTCGGGCGCGATCTCGCATCCGACCTCTCTGTAGCCATCAATCGGGATTGCGCGCACGGAACTTTCCTCAACCGTTACGCGGATGCCGGCTGCGATCAGATCAGCGGCGCCTTCGGGGGTCAGCCCGACCCGTTCCTCATTCGGGCGCTGTTCTGCCCGGACCCAAAGATGTGTCATGCGTTATCCTTTTGTCAGAGCATTCCGGCGGCGCGCACCGCCTGAACCGAAGAACGTGCCTCCATCGCCGCGCGGAAGGTCAGAATTTTGGGAAAGGCCGAGACGTCGACGCCGTCGACTTCCAGCCAACTGCAAACCACATAGAGATAAGCATCTGCCAGCGAGACGGCCTCGCCCAATACAAACGGCCCGCGCAACCCGTTGGAGGAGATATAGTCGCAGGACGCGGTCATCGTCTGTGGAACCTTGTCCGTCATGTCTTTCCAGCTGGATATCTTGTCGGCCCAGCGGGCGCCGCGCAATTTGTGCGCGTGGTTCACATGCATGGTCGAGGCCAGGTAATACATCACCTCGCGCATCCGGGCGGCTATGACCGGATCTTTGGGCACCAATTCGGCTTCGGGCGCCTTGGCCGCGATATATTCCAGCAGAGCGCCGGTTTCGGTCAGGATACCGCCATCGACCACCAGTGCCGGAACCCGGCCCTTGGGGTTGATTTGCTTATAAGCTGGTTTCGTTTGTTCTCCCCCAGCGAAATCCAGTTGGATCGCTTCATACTCTAGCCCGGCCTCTTCCAACGCAATGGCAACAGCGACCGAGATTGTGCGGGGGGCATAGTATAGCTGCATCATAATGGCCTCCGAGGTCAAAGGTGGGTTTGCGCGTATTGCCTGTCGGGCGAGTCCAGGTGCGGCACCGCATTGAACAGAACCGGGCTTAGCTGCGCGCCGATCGGGTGCAGGCGATGCAGCGACGTGTTCATGATGGCCAGCGCCACCCGTGCCATCGCCGGGATATCCAGACCCATCGCTTGCCGTACCACCATCGAAATCAACCCGCCCGAAGTCACAACGATGGCCGGCCCGCCCTCGGTTCCAATCTCGCGCAAAGCGTCCGAGACACGGGTTTCGAACTCGGCAAAGGTTTCGGGCGTATCCGTGATCTCACCCCGGGCCCAGGCGGCAAAGGTGCGGGGCAGATGTTCGACAAAGCCCTCTCGGTCGGTGGGGATCGCCACGCCGTGCTGCTGTTCATATAGCTGCGCGATGGTGAAATACTCGATCTCATTCAGGCGTGCGTCCCGGATTGGGTCAGGCAAGCCCATGCTGGCCGCAGTTTCCACATGTCGCTGCAACGTGCCGCAATAGACCCGCGGGTAATGGGCGCGCGTATCCTGCAGGTGCGCCCCCAGCCAGCGGGCCTGCTGATGGCCCAGATCGCTGAGCCTGTCATAGCTTTCTTCATCCCGTGCGGTGGTGTTGGCCTGTCCGTGACGCACCAGTGTAATATGTGACATTGCAATTCCTCTTGGGCGAAGTCTTAG
Organism: Ruegeria sp. BB5; assembly: GCF_056539405.1. NCBI lineage: Bacteria > Pseudomonadati > Pseudomonadota > Alphaproteobacteria > Rhodobacterales > Roseobacteraceae > Ruegeria > Ruegeria sp. BB5. Next base: position 372,448 of record NZ_JBQFUX010000002.1, read on the forward strand.
GGCAGGATTTGGATAGGGGCCAGAGGCGTTTGTCAGGGGGCGGGCAAAAACCGACCCTCGTCAAAGGTTTTGCGTGTTCGTTTTCAGACCCGCGATTTCGCGATGTGATTGTTGCCCAACGGAAAATAGTTTCCTATACGATACAAGGCCGCTGCATGCGGCTGTATACGCTTTGTATCGGCTATCATGGCAAATCCTGTTGACTCGCAATAGCGTCCCGGGAACCTTGGTGTTGATTGTAAAAGGGTTGCCATTGCAGACCGCACGGTGATCTTTCAAAACGGCATTCGAAAGGCCCGGATTATGAGCACCGAACCGAAACGCACTCCTCTCTACGATCTCCATGTTGAGTCGGGAGGCAAGCTGGTTGATTTTGCGGGTTGGGAGATGCCTGTTCAGTATCCGCTGGGGATTATGGGTGAGCATAAGCAGTGTCGTGAGAAGGCGGCGGTGTTT
>NZ_JBQFUX010000003.1:0-343000 GCF_056539405.1 Ruegeria sp. BB5
CGCAAACCAGACGCAGGCATCACCTTGAATTTTTCGTGCAAAAACAGTATGGTGCGGGTGATAGGACTTGAACCTACACGACTTGCGTCGCCAGAACCTAAATCTGGTGCGTCTACCAATTTCGCCACACCCGCACGACCGGCCTTGAGCGCCGGATTGACGTGCTCAATAACAAAGGCTGCGACCGAGTGCGAGAGGGAAATTGGCTTTTGGCAAAGATTATTGCCCCCTTATTGGCGACAATCTTGGCGAGGCTGATCGTCATACCCGGCGCGCAGAATCCAAGCCTCTGAGGGTTCGTGAGCAGACTGAATCGGGCCAATAGTCCCAATTTATTGAATGTTTGGAACTTAGATCCCTGGCGAAAATCAGTACGACAGCATTTGATCCCTCAATTGGTCGTCCTACCAATAGTTGACGATTCATGCACATTAAAGATGGTCGAAAAATTACACTCGCTTACGTTGAGTTATCTGATTGAAAGATGGGCGCACCTAACACGGTTGCTTCGATCATCGCACCGGGAGGGTCGGAAAACCGGCTCGTAGATAAAATCTCTCTTCTAATTTATATTGTTATAAAACAATATATTATCCGCCACTTCCTCAAGAGAATTCATCCTAGAATCAACGCCTTGCTCAGCTATGGCGCCTTGATCCTTCAGTGTCGAAATTCTTCCCACTCGGCCATGAGTTGAGCGATTGTAGGGGCTGTGACCATATTTGCGCCACAATTCAAACGCCAAAAAATCTTATTCGCGTCAAAATAACACCGCCTTGCCAACAATTATGGAGTGCGGGAATTAATGAGTCTTTTTGCCTTCGGGCAAGTACGAGTTTCTTTTTTGCTCAACTCGAACACGAGGATCTTAACCGTGACCAATATGATGAACGCTGCTTCTGCCGAGCAAGACGCCATTGGTCTTGCCCGTGAAAGTTTTCTTGGTGAACTGAAGTCCTTGAACCGGAATCATCCAAACACAGGCTTCGGCGTGTCATTGCGTACGCATTCGGGGGGTCACTACCTGTTGGCCAACTCGCGCATGCCGTTGCCTCGAACGAAATCAAAAAGTTTTCCGACCGGGCGTCGCCTGGCTCTGCTGGAAAACAGTGAACAGTTCAGCGAGATCGAAGTGCTTGCCGATTCTCAAGCTTATGAAACGATCTCACCCGGTGACGAGGCCGATATTCTAGGCACCGCGCTGAATCTGATTGCTCGTATCGACATCATGACCAGCTCTCATGACGGTCAGGACCACAATCCCATTGCTGCCACTGGAACCGGAGGCTGACCATGGCCCGAAACGACCATCTTCTGTCCGTAGGAAATGAGGCGCTGACGCCGATGACTTCGGCCATGACTGCCCTGTCTACGCAGATCGACCAATTGACAGAGGTGGCAGATGCGCGATCCTCGGCGCGGCTTGCAACGCTAAAGACGAAGATGGAGAATTTTACGGCCAGTGTGACACTGGTTGGGCAGGTCAAGGCTGGCAAATCCTCGATCGTGAACATTCTGGCCGGGCGCCCCGCCCTGCTGCCGTCGGATGTGAACCCGTGGACCTCGGTGGTAACCACGCTGAACATCAACACCCGCACGGAAGGCGACAAAAAAGCCAAGTTCACCTTCTTCGAACAAGAAGAGTGGGACAACCTGATGGTCGGCGGTGGCCGATTGGGAGAACTGGCCAATCGCGCCGGGGCCGATGATGAGATGGAAGATATTCGCCGCCAGATCGGCGAGATGAAGGCCAAATCCGAATCCCGGCTGGGTCAGCATTTTGACCTGATCCTGGGACAAAGCCACCAGTATGACTATTTCGACGACGAACTGATCCAGCGCTATGTCTGTCTGGGCGATGACGAAGACCCGGATATCAACCCCAAGACCGGGCGTTTTGCCGACGTCACCAAATCTGCGGAACTGTTCATGGACATTCCGCAATATCCGATTTCGCTGAAACTCTGCGATACACCCGGCGTGAACGATACGTTTATGGTGCGCGAACAGATCACGCTGCGCAGCCTGCGCGGGTCCGAGGTTTGCGTTGTTGTTCTGGCCGCTAGCCAGGCGCTGACCACCATGGACATGGCGCTGATGCGGATCATCGCACAGTTTGAAAACCGCCAGATCATCCTGTTTGTGAACCGCATCGACGAACTGTCAGATCCGGTCAATCAAGTGCCGGAAATCCGCGACCGCATTCAGGACACGCTGAAACAAAATAATATCGACACGAGCACAAGCGTTGTGTTCGGCAGTGCCCTTTGGGCCGAAGCCGCCCTGACCGGCAATCCCGACATTCTGACAGAAGAGTCGCGGCAAGCCCTGAATACCTTCTATTTGGCAGCAGGGTTTGGTGATCAGGCCCCGTCGCTGGATAAAATCTGGGCATTGTCGGGTCTTCCCGATCTGCTGCTGGCGATGAATGAACGGATCGCTGACGGAGCGGGTACTCGCCTGTTGGATCGCGTCCGGCATCGCGCCCGCAATATCGCCAGCCAGATTCGGGCGACGGCTGTGGCCAAGAACCTGTCCGACGGCCAAGGGATCGTGCGGGATCTGGATGGTGTGACCCCCGAAGAGGCAATCGCCAAGGTTGCTGAGGAATACGATAAGAAGGCTGCGGAACTGACGACCGCCTTGCGCGACAAAGTGCTGGAACGTCTGAAATCGGCCGAGGCGAACTTTGTCAAACGCGCAACGGACTCTTTGATTTCGCATCTCGAACAGAATGGCGAGGAAGGCACTTGGCAATATGACCCGGCGGGTCTGCGCACATTGCAGAAAGCGGCCTATTTCAGCTTTGCCCGCGCGATGCGCAAAGAGGCAGGCGCGCTTTACAGTACCGCCGCGGCGGATGTCGAAGCGCTGTATCAGAAGCTTTTGGGCAACCATCTGGGTGAATTCAGCATCGAAGCCCCAATCGTCCCTCGCGTACCTCCGCCACTGGGCATCGGGCGCACCATTGCGCTGGACCTGCAAAGCACATGGTGGCGTCGCTGGTGGCAACGACGCAAAGGGTTCGAAGCATACGCTGCCGATTATACGCGCCTGATCGCATCCGAGGCGAACTCGATCACCAAGGACCTTGAGGAAAATCAGATCGCGGCGGTTCTGGAAAATGTCCGGGCCGGGTTGTCTGACTTCCTGCGCGAGCAGGCCGAGACCCTGTTGAACATCTCGGCCTCAGCCGAGCAAGACCCAAGCCAGGCCGCGCTTATGGCCGGTATAGCACCCAAGAAATCGCGCGACGATATCCTGGGTGACATCCTGAAAGATCTTAGTAACGAGGCAGCATAAGTAGCGATATGGCAAAAGACACACAAACCCGCTTCGTCTCTCCTAAGGCATGGGAACGCATCGAGCAGTGGTCCCGGCGCAAACCGATCTTTGCGCTGATGGGAGAGTTCAGTGCCGGAAAATCGACGCTGATGAACTTTTTGCTGCGCTCGCACGCGCTGCCAACGCAGGTCACGGCCACGCAACTGCCCCCCGTCTGGTTCAGTTGGGGAAAAGGTTCGGCCTATGTGCAGCGCCATGATGGTAGCCGCGAGAACATTACGCTGGACCAGCTTGATACCGTAGGGGTCAACGACGTTCAGTTCGTTCGCATTTTCCTTGAATCCGACATTCTGGAAGCGGTGGACCTGATCGACACCCCCGGCATTTCCGACCCGAAAATTTCCAGCGATGTCTGGCGTCGCGCGGTCGGGCAAGCCAATGGCGTGCTGTGGTGTACTCATGCCACCCAAGCCTGGCGCGAGACCGAGCGGGCGACATGGGTGTCATTGCCCGAACGGTTGCAGCATAACTCGCTGCTGTTGGTGACCCGCGCAGATGTGTTGGGCCAGAAAGATCGCCAAAAAGTGCTGCGCCGCGTGAACCGCGAAGCCGGTCATCTGTTTAACAGATCAATCCTGTTCTCGGCTCGTGACGCGATCACGGCGCGGGACAAAAGCGGTGACGCCGAACTGTGGGCCCGCAGCGGTGGCGGCAAGATGGTCGACAGCTTCCTCGAAATCACCGAACAGATCATGGACAACCGCGCTGATATGCTGGCGCGTTACCAGATCGACAACAGCCTGTCAGGCGACCTTCGTGTTCAGCCAATTCGCCCCAAGCGAAAGGAAGAACAGGCCGACGAACCGGCGCCGTTGAAACTGGTCGACCCCGTATCCGAATCCGAGGCGGGTGGCGCAGACGAAGTGGTCACCAACTTTCCAATTCGTCCAACGCGTGTCGAGCGCCGCGCCGAGGATACCGACCGGGAAGAACGCATCGATGCGGCCGAGGCCGAGCGCCTGCGCGCCGAAATGGTGGCGGAAAAGCAGGATGCTGAACCCGTCCAGGACGCCCAAGAGGACGAGCTGCGCGCCTTTTTCCGCGACACACCGGATACCGGCCTGAACTTGTCCGAGCACGTGCGGGGTTTCGACGAGGAAGACTCGTTCGATCTGCTGGATGATGACGAATTGGACGAAGATGACGATATCAACCTGTTGTCTGACCCCGAAGTGGACAGCCCTGCCGAAGAACTGGCCGCTTCGGACCCGATCCTTTCCTCGCCCGAAGGCGAGTTGGCAGACAAGTCCGAGCAGAGTGAGAGCGCCGAACAAGCACCGGAAGACCGTCGCGCCGATGTCTCGGTGTCATCAATTACGGCTTTGCTGGCGGAACAGGCGAAAGGCGCAGATGATGAGTATGAGCCCGAGCCCGAATCCAGTGGTCTTGTGGACATGCAAGTTGTGCCGCTGTCCAACGGTACTGCCCCTGACGAGGCAACCCCGGCCGCAAAAAACGGCGAAAAACTGGAAGACTTGCTGAACGTACCGGCAGGAAAACCGCTGAGCGCGGCTTCCATGTGGCGCGACATCACTGCGGATGAGGATTTGCCGGACGACGCTGAAGGCATGAAAAATGTGTTCGACGCGTTCCTCAAGGAATTCGACCAGATCGCAGCCGAGCATTACGCACGTCAGGCCAAGGATTCGATGCATACGGTTCCGAACGCTTCGAAAAACGGCGGGGCGGAATTCCATGTGTTGTGATCCGAAGCGCAGGTAGCAAGCGATGACAATCGAAGCCGCATTGAACACCGCGATGGACACCATACCCGACTGCATTGCAGCCGGGTATGTCGATATGGAAACGGGGATGTTGCTGGCGACCAACACCTTGGACACAGACAGCGCGGACGTTCTGGACACTTTGGCCATTGCCGTGGCTAACCTGTTTCAGGGTCGCGGCGTCAAAGCCTTTGAGGAATTGTTGCGCTCGGCCACAGCAGAAGAGTCGGATAGTCCGGGATTTGGGGAAATCGCGGTGTTTTCGAACGATCGGCTGCACATCTTTCTGCGGACCCGGGAATATCCCGATCACGTGGTCTGCTACATCTGTCACAACAGCGCCAATGTCGGGTTGGCGTTGACCAAATCGCATCTCAGCCTGGGGCCGGTAGCGGCTGCAGTTTAGACCGGACCAGAGGGGGGTCACGGCATGATGGACACGGACATACTTGATCTGCTCGACGATATCGGTCGCGCATCTGTCGCCCGCCTGAATCCGGCGGTGACCGTACCAGGCGAAACTGCCCAGGCGCGGCGCGAAAAGGTTTTGCGTACCATTCGCGGTACTATCCTGCCACGTCGGTTGGAATTCACCGCCGCCAACGGCGATTGCCTGGCGATTGAGGTCAACAGCTCTCGGGTGACGGATGTGTTTCGCGTGCAATCCGGTATTGCCCCGGATTTCGAAACGGAATCGCGTGAGGATCTGGCCGTCAAACTGGCGCAGCTGGTCACGGACATCGCCTGCGCTCCTGCTCCGCTTGAGCTTGTTTCCCTGCAACCGGACACGGCGCTTGAGGCGGATGACGTTGGCATAACCTACAGCGAGATCGAAACCGCTTGTGAAAACATAGAAGTGCCGACAGAGCCGGTTATTTCCATTGTTGCGGATGCCAACCCGGACGAAATAGCATCCGCCGATGAAGCTCTGGAAAGCGAAGAAAACGACACTCTTGCGCAGCGTTTCTATGACGGGTCCGAGCGGTTTGCACAGGGGCGTGTTCTGGCAGCCGGGGCCGACGGGGCAGCACTGCATATGGCAGGTGATTGCCAAGAAAATGGATCATTACACCCCGATTCTGACCTGCTGGCCCGCTTTGCCCGCGATCTTGCTGGTTGGAATGGCGACAGCGCCGCCGTGATGGACCATCCGCAATTGATTGTCATGCGCCCTTCGGGTGGCAAAGACGCCGGGCTGGCAATCCTGAACGATGGTAAAAACCTGGCAATGGCCGTACACGAGGCGCGCAAGCTGGGTGCCGTCGTCAATCTGTGGACCAATCTGAAGAGGCCGGACGGATGATTTCGGCCATAACATTCAATTTTTCGACTAATTCTATCCGTGATTACAAGTTACCAGGGTAAAGTTTATGAGTGAGAACAACCGTCGCGAGTTAATCCGTATTGCCGATGACATGAACGGCACCTCTAATGAAGAGACCCGCCAGTTCATTTCGCGAATTGTCAGCGACCTGACGAATCTGAAACCTTCGATTGCCTTTGTCGGGCAGATCAAGGCCGGCAAATCCCGTTTGATCAACGGCTTCACCGGGCAGGCCGAATACCTGCCGTCGGATGTGAACCCGTGGACGACGGTGATTACCGATATGCATTTCGGCCACCCATCGGGACGCACCGCAGGGGCCGAATTCCACTTTTTCGACAACCGCCAGTGGCAAGCGCTGATCGCCGAAGGCGAAGAGCTGCGCAACATGTTCCCCGATGACGAGGACAGCTATAAGCGCGAAATGATCGAAGAGCAGGTCGAGGCGATGAAAACCCGCGCCAAACTGCGTCTGGGTGAAAGCTATAAACACCTGCTGGGTCAGCATCACGATCTGGATGACCTGAATTCAGACGATCTGGCGCGCTATGTCTGTGCCGGGGATGATCCGACCGAAGAGGGTGAGCACGACCCTGGATCAGATCGTGGTCTCTACAGCGACATCACCCGCAAGGCCGAGGTCTATTTCGACATCGGCCACTTCCCGTTCCCGCTGACGGTGACGGACACGCCGGGCGTCAACGACCCGCTTTTGATCCGCGAGGAGATTTCGCGCCAGTACCTTAAGGAATCCGACTTCTTTGTTGTGGTTCTGTCTGCGCATCAGGCCCTGTCCCGCGCCGATCTGAAACTGTTCCGCCTGATGCAGGCGCTGGAACTGGGTCAGATCGTAGTCTTCATCAACCGCGTCGACGAATTGGGCGGTGGAGCCGAAGATGCGGGCAAGGTCCGGGCCGATGTGATGGACGGTCTGGAAAAAGCACTTGGCAATTCGGATATCGATGTGCTGATGGGCAGCGCCCAGTGGGCGCACTATGCGCTGACCGGGGACGAAACAGGTATCAACCATGATGAAGTCCTGGCCTGGCTGCGCGCGCATCCGGAACAAATGAAGCAATATCTGGACGGGGTCGAAGAAATCAAACGCGGCTCGGGCCCGATCAGCCGCGAAGGCGTCTTGCGGTTTGCCGCCATGATCGCTTCGGGCTTGCCAGACCTGCGCCGTCACGTGACCAGTGCGCTGACCGAGGGACCGCGCAATGAACAGCTGCGGATGGCTTGGCAGCACCTCAACAGTTTTGCCCAAGGCGAGCTAGAGCGCAGCAAGGCCCATCTGCGCGTCATCGAAGAGGAAATTAGCCCTGCCCCCGACAGCGGTGACGAGAATAGTAAGACGCTCGCCGATCTGCGCACACTGGTAACGCAAAAAACCTCGGAAATCGTCAATGACATGGACGATGTTCTGGCCAATCTGCGCGGGGTCATGGACGATACCGTGGCCGAGTCTGTCTCGGCTGTGGTTCGGGGACCGAACGGCGACTCACCCCTGCTTGCTAAGGGTGGGGATACCGAACTGAACTTCACTCCGCTGCGCGACCGAATGCGCGAGTTGGTTCAAGGGGCCACGCAAGTGGTGCGGCAGCGGATGCTGAGCGAATTGTACTCGATTGACATGCAAAGCAATGCCGCCTTGCGCGCCCTGCCCGGCTGGCAAGACCCAAGCGACAACCGCATGAATACCAGTGCCGTGCGCTGGTTCCGCCCGGATACCACAGCTCTGACCCGCGGCATTACGGTTGAACTGCGGGTCAGCTGGCTGTCACGTCTGATTTCACGCAAAAGCGTTGTCGCCCGCGCCGAACGCATGATCGTTCAGGAATTCGAGATGATCGGCGATGATCTGGTAGACACCGCCCGCAGCGATTTGTTGGAACGCCTGAACACCGTTTTGGATCACTATCTGGCCTTGCTGGCCGGGCATCTTGAACATCGCATTGGAAGCGGTGAAACCAATGAGCGCACCGAGGCTCAAATGGCCTTTGATCAGGCACAGCGCATCGTGGCAGAACTAAGCGCAGTATTCGGCGCGGATGACGTAGACAAATTACTAGCAGAGGCGGCGGAATGATCGAATTTCCCGGAACCGAACAGGAAGTAAGACAACTTGAACGCTTTCTGACCGTGACCGAAAACCTGACAGCCGATGAGGCACTGGGCGATATGCGCGATAGAGCGCTGTCCCATGCCGAACGGCTGTCCAACGCGGTCAACATCGGTTTTGCCGGGGAATTCGGGGCTGGCAAGTCCAGCCTTGCCAACATGTTGGCCGGGGCCGATATCCTGCCCACCGGGCCACAACACCTGAAATTGCCACTGGTTATCGTCGCCTATTCCGAAACTCCGGAAACCACCGTGGGCTGGTGGGATCGTGAACCCAAGATTTATTCCGGCATCGCTCTGGAAAAAGCAGCCGCGGATGAACCCGATTTCATTTCGGTTGGGCTGAACACCCCTGCCCTGCAGGAAATCTCTTTGTTCGATCTGCCGGGAACCGGCGCGCTGGACGACAATTACAAAGAGACGCTCGATCTGCTGAAATTCGTCGATTGTGCGATCTGGTGTACCAACGGGACCAATGCCTGGCGTGAAACCGAACGGCATCTGTGGGTACAAGTCCCACAAGAGCTGCGCGCCAATAGTCTGCTGGCCGTCACCCACACCGATCTGCCGCATGTCAGCGAAGCACTGGATCGGGTTCTGTCGCGGCTCAACAAGGAAAAGGGCGATTTGTTCCGCTCGGTCGTGCCTATTGGCACGCCGGTTGCCGTCCGCGCCATGGCGCAGGAGCCCGAGCCCGATTTTACCCTGTGGGAAACTTGTGGTGGCCAAAATCTGGCCGAACAGGTTTTAGAGATCGCATCCGCCCGCCGCCTGGCTGACCTTGAAGCCGCACAGGCAGACCTGAAACAGGACTTTCTGCCCTTTCTGGAAACGCTGGACCTGCCCGAGGCCGAGCCGCAGCCGGCCGACACTACCTCGATGCATGCCACGCTGGAATCCGCACTGCCGCCGCTTGAAAACCCGATCCTCGAGGACTGGCTGGCCGCAATTGCCAGTATCTACGAAGACCTGCGTGAATCGTCGGATATCGAACCGTCGGCCTTTTTGCATTCGTGCCAGGAAATCGTCGAAGATTTCGCCGAACGGTTAGAGCAAGGGGGCGAAATCGACCCCACGGCCGATTGGATCCCGGGCGAGTTCGAAAAGGCCACCGACCTATTATTGTTGTTGCAATTTGAAAGCGGTGACGCCCCCTTGAAGGACGCGATCAGCATTCTGGCACAGCTCAGCGATAACCTGGCCTGGGCAGGCAGCCGAGTGGATTCGGCGCAGCCAAAAACCGGAACCTGATAACTTCTCGTTAAAATTGAGTCGCGATACAGCGATTCGAATGCCCCAGAATCGCACCTAAAACTTTCTGACTCCGTTGACCAAGCGGAGACAAACAGTCGATCAGCTTGCATTTTGTGCAAGCTGATTTTCAACATTTAGGGAAACCACCTCATCGAAATACAATATGTAGTATTGATCCGAAAACGGTCCATAGTGAAGCCATGAGGCGGCCCCAATAAAGTCAAATTTGAAACGTCTAACCGTCTTAAGTGTCCTGCGGTTGTGTTTGGTTGTGAGTTCGAGGGCGATTTAGCCCAGTTAAATAAACCGCAAAACGATCAGAACGGGCGGAAAGAAATGAGCCACAACCAGGCGGTCGGTGCATCGCACGACGAACCGAAAATTGAAGGACTTCAACCCGGCGCAAAACTACTGCGCGGTCAGTATGAAATCCTGCGTTTCCTAAGCAATGGCGGCTTTGGGATCACCTATTTGGCCCGCGACAGCCTAGAGCGTGACGTGGTGATCAAAGAGTGCTTTCCGGGTGCCTTGTGCCGTCGCAATGGCGACATAGTCGAACCCGCCGATCCTGACCACAAGGACGATCTGCGCGCCATCATTGATTTGTTCATTCAAGAGGCACGCAACCACGCGCGTCTGGTGCATCCCAATATCGTAGACGTCCACCAGGTCTTTGAAGACAACAACACCGCCTATATCGCGATGGATTTCATCAAGGGATGCGATCTGTTGGATTACGTTGAGAACTCCGACAACAAGGCCGGGCCGGATTTCATCGTACAGGTGACCGAAAGGATGTTGTCTGCGGTGTCCTTCATCCACCAAAGCGGCATGCTGCACCGGGATATCTCACCCGACAATATCCTGATCAACGAGAACGGCGATCCGGTGCTGATCGACTTTGGCGCCGCGCGCGAGCAAGCGGCACAGCAATCCGCGGCTCTGTTGACCCTGCGGGTTATCAAGGACGGTTATTCCCCCCACGAATTCTATGTGCGTGGCGCCGATCAAGGCCCCAGCAGTGATCTCTATGTGCTGGCCGCCACGCTGTATCACGCCATCAGCGGAGAACGCCCAATTGATGGTCAGACCCGCCTGAACGCATTCAACAATGACCAGGACGACCCATACTCTCCGTTGGCTGGACAGTTCAAAGGCTACCCGGATGGGTTCCTTGAAGCGATCGACAAGGCGATGGAGGTTCACGTCACTGACCGCCTGCAAAGCGCGTTGGATTGGTTGCGCATGTTCCGCGGTCCGGGCGTGATGTTCGATACGTTCGACTATCGTCCGGTTTCCGTCATCGTTGCGATGGACCGCAAGGATGATGAGGTTGAAAAAGCCCGGATCAAAGCCGAAAGCGAAAACGCCGAGGCGGTGGTCACCGCACTACTGGCTGGCAACGCAGATCTGGCTCTGGGCAACGAAGATAAAAACGACGATGAACTGGCCAAGTTCACGTCCAAGGAAGACACGGCCGTCGCCGTTGACACTGTGGTCAAAAGTGGATCAGGCGGCAGCGGAAAACTGGTTGCGGGCATTGCCGTTGTTGTGGCCGGTCTGGCGGCGGGCGGATACTTCCTGATGACCAGCGAAAAACCGGAACCCGCACAGGACATTGCGGTTGTGGCCGAACCCGCAACGACCGAGACCACCACCCCAGCAACAACCCAGGTCGAAACTGTAACGGCAGCACCTGTCGAGCAGACTGCTGATACCGAAGCCCCTGTCGAGCAGGTGGCCAACACCGAACCTACGCCGGAACCAGTTGAACCGGCGCCCGTTACGGCAGAACCGACGCCAGAGCCTGTCGAGCAGACACAGGCCCCCTCGGCTGAAACACAAGAGGCCCAAGCCCAGACAGCCGAACCTTCACCCGCAGAGGTTTCGTCGGGAACCCCTGCGGAAACGCAAGTTGCCTTCTCGCATTGGGATGTCGAAATTCCGTTCCAGTTCTCGCGACGTCGTGTATCCACCGGCAGCATCATCGCCGTTACCGGTGTTGACCCGGCACAAGACATGTCGGTAATCGGCGATTGGGTAACGCGCGGCGCTGCGATCTATACGCTGAATGGCAAACCCATCCGCGAGAACGCAAGCTTCGCCGCGCATGTTCTGGATGATCTGTCCGTTGATCCTGACGGGTATATCCGTGTGACCGCGCGTTATCGTCCGCTGGGCAAGACCTTGGCCCAGAACGGCTTGCTGGCCCTGCCTGCCATCCGTGTGATCGGTTTGGAAAACGGCATTGGCTTTACCGTCCGCAATGAAGACGGTCAGGGCTGGAAGGCGACTGTAACGAGCACCCCCACCGACACGGCGGGAAGCCTTCGGGCTGGTGACGTTCTAATCTCGGAAGCGCAAACCGGGGCCATCCTGAACGAAGAAGAAAGCCTGGATGCCCTGCTGGAAGCTCTGGTTTCGGACAATCTCACGCAGGCCCGACTGACCGTGCTGCGCAACGGGGCCGAAGCTGAGGCCGTGATGCAGCTAGCGCAGGAGTAATCTGACCGGTTCGAAAGTGATCTGCCGCAAAGTGAAAACGAAGGGTGGTGCCTGGAAATCCGCCACCCTGACGGGGACCGGCCCGTCGCGGCAGATAAAAGTTGGTTTGGTTTCCAAATTGTAAGTGCCGTTGTGCCGATGCGCGCAGAGGCGAGTAGCAGCCCCGCAGGACGAAAACCCTGTGTCAAAAAGCAAAGGTGTCGACACCATGTTCAAATATAAAAGCCCTCTCAGCCGGCTTCTCGAAGGTGCCGGCAAACCTAAAGAAGCAGAAACCGAAGTAGAAGTGGTCGCGGAAGAAGCCGCAGAGCCCGAGGCGGAAAAGCCCCAGCCGATTGCGGATTTCAACGCACTGCGTAACGCGCTGGCCGGTGGCAACATGTCGTCGGAATCCTACGAAGAAGCTGACGAACTGATCCCCGAAAAGGACATGCCCGAGTTTTCCGACGAGCCGGAAGAAGATGCCTCGGATGACGTCGTGGTGACCGAAGTGGTCGAAGAGGCCGAGGATAACATCTTCGAAACACCCGAAACCCAGCCCGAACCAGAAGAGCCGGTTGTAACCCTGCACATCGCCACCGACGAAGAGATCGAGGCGGAAGAAACCGCACAGGCCGAGGAGCCGCAGGAAGAGGCCATTCTTGAGGTTGTTGTTGAAACACTTGAGACCGCTCAGCCCGAGCCGGTTGAACCTGCGCAACCAGAACCAGTCGCTGAAATCGCGCCTGAACCAGAAATTGCACCGGAACCGCCTCAGCCGGTTCAAGCGCCCGCCTCCGAGGACCGTCGTGGCCGCGTCAAAACCACGTTCCTTGGTTTTGAACGCGCCGACACGCACGTTCAGGAGATGATCGAAAGCGCAGAACCGGTAGCCAAGACCGAGACTGCGCAGGAAACCTTCCCTGTGGGTTGGCTGGTCGTAACCGCCGGACCGGGTCGTGGATCCTGCATCACCCTGACTGAGGGGCTGATGCAGATTGGTCGCAACGACGACCAGGCTATTCAACTGGACTTTGGCGACACCGGTATTTCACGCAGCAATCATGCGGTGATCGCCTATGATCCCGAAGACCGCAAATGCTATCTGGGTCACGGCGGCAAAGCCAACCTGGTCCGTCTGAACGGCAAACCGGTGCTGAGTACCGTTGCGCTGTCCAGTGGCGACCTGATCCGGATCAGCGAAACCTCAGTTCGATTTGCCGCCTTTTGCGATGACGGCTTTGACTGGCGGGATGCTTAATAGATGCTGGCGCAACCGGCATATGACATTGCTCTGATCCTGGAACAGGGTCAGCGCGACTCGCAGGAAGACGCGATCGCGGCGCGCATGTTCGATGCGGCCAATGCCAGCTATGTTGTCGTCGCCGACGGCATGGGTGGTCATGCGGCAGGCGAAGTCGCCTCGGAACTTGTGATTGCCGCCTGGCGCGAGGCCCTGGACGCTGAGCTTGAAAGCAATACCCCAACCGAAAGCGCAATAATCGACGCGTTGCCCTTGGCTGCCATGCAAGCCAATGCCGCAATTGCCGCGCGCTGCGAGGAAAACGGCGAGGACCTCAACATGGGGTCTACCCTTTTGGGGGTGCTGTTGCTGGAACAGCGCGTGTTCTGGATTTCGATCGGCGACAGCCCGTTGTACCTGTTCCGCGACGGGGTGCTGCGCCAGATCAACGAAGATCACTCCATGGCTCCGGTCATTGACGCGCAGGTGGCCCAAGGCACTCTGACAGAGGCTGAAGCGCAGGTTCACCCGGATCGCAACCAACTGACATCAGTGGTCATGGGGGCCGAAATCCCCAAGGTCGATTGCCCGGAAGAGCCGCTGCACCTGACTGCAGCAGATGTGTTGATCCTGGGCAGCGACGGGTTGCAGTTCCTCAGCGACGCGGAAATTCAGACCATTGTGCAGGCCAACGCACATGCATGGGCGCAGGACATCGCCGAAGCGTTGTTGCAGGCGCTTCACGCCAAGTTTGACCCCGATCAGGACAATGCCTCGATCGGTGTTGTGAAATTAACAAGAAACTAACCAAGGCAAAGATACAGGACCCATGAAAACCCATCTGTTCATATCCAGCCTGGCACTTGCTGCCGCGGCCGGAGCCGCCTCGGCACAAGAGGCGTGCTCAACCTACGAAATCCAATCAGGCGACAGCCTGCGCGAATTGACGATCAATGTTTATTCGACCGAGGATTTCCGCATCATCTTTGACGCCAACCGCGACGTGATCGGCAACAACCCGAACATCATCCGCGTGGGCGACGTACTGACCCTGCCCTGTCTGGAAGATATCGGGCGTGCGCGGGAAGTTCCGCAAACGGAAGCAGAAGCCATGGCAGCCGAGATGGCGGCCGAACTGGTTGCAGCAGCCGAAAAGCGGGCAGCTAAAGCAATAGCCGAGGCCGAAGCCCGCGTAGCAGAAGCCGAGGCCGAAGCCAAAAAGACAAGCGAGGACGCGGTGGTTGCAGCCAAAGCCGCGGCCCGCGAAGAGATCGAAGCCGCCCGCGCCGAGGGTGCCGCACTGATCCGCGACGCGGATGGCGGGATCCGCCCCGATATTCGGGATCGCCAGTTGCTGCTGATCACCGGCGGCAACTATGCGCCGTTCACAGATGAGGCCCTGCCCCATCGCGGCCTTTATACAAATCTGGTGGAAACCGCGATGCTTCGGGCCGCACCCGAGCAGGCCTACAAGATTCAATTCGTCAACGACTGGTCCTCGCATCTTGACCTGCTGATGCCGACACTGGCCTTTGACGGCACCTTCCCCTGGTCGCGCCCCAATTGCGAAACGGCCGAAGCCCTCTCGGAAAATGACCGGGCGCGGTGCGAGACTTACAATTTCTCGAACCCGTTCTATGAGGTTGTGGACACCTTCTTTGCCCGCGAAGGCTCGGGCTATGAACAGACGCTGACCTATGCCGATTTTGCAGGCACCACGATCTGCCGCCCCGAAGGTTGGTCACTGTCGCATATGGATGCAGTGGGTCTTTATGAACCGGCGATCACGCTGATGCGCCCGGTGTCACCGGATGATTGCTTTCACGCGGTTATGGAAGGCACTGCCGACATCGTCGCGATCGAAGCTCACTTGGCCGTCGGTGCAATCAGCCGCCTGGGCTATGAGCATCGCATTCTCGAAAACCCCAACCTGGCGGCGATCAAGTCGCTTAACGTCATGACCCACAAAGATAATCCGGATGGGGAAGCGATCCTTGAGACGCTCAACCAGGGTCTGGCAATCATGCAGCAATCTGGCGAATGGCGTGACATCGTTTCGACCGCTCTGCGTCATCAAATGGAAAATGGCTAAGGCCTCAACCGGCCTGACAACTAAAAAGTCTGGAGGAAGTGGACATGTTTGAATTCAACCTGAAGAAAGTCGCGCTGTCGGCAACAGCCGTCACCGCCCTGAGCGCCGGAGCCGCCGCCGCACAAGAAGCCTGCACCAACTATACCGTCGCGGATGGCGACACGATGGCCACCATCGCCATCGCAGCCTATGGCACGTCGAACTATCAGCCGATCTTCAACGCGAACCGCAACCTGATCACCAACCCGAACGATCTGGCCCCTGGTCTGGTTCTTGCGCTGCCTTGTGAAGACGGCAGCCTGCCGAACGGTCAATCCGCTCAGGAAGTTATTGCTGCCGAGGAACAGCGTGCGGCAAGCGTCAAGCGTTCGAATGTCTATGCTCCGCCGATCAAGATGGTCGCGGGCAACGGATGGGAGCCATTTACAACTGAAACCCTGAACGGTGGCGGTATTATGACCCGTCTGGCAACAACCAGCCTTCAGCGTGCGGGCAACCAGCGCGAATACTCGGTCAGCTTTGTTGATGACTGGAGCTCGCACCTGGACACCCTGTTGCCGCTTGGGGCGTTTGACATCTCGATCGCATGGACCGTTCCGGACTGCACTAACCGCTCGTATGAGTGGTCTGAAGCTACCGAAGCCCGCTGCACGCAGTTTGTCGCATCGGTCCCGGTCTATGACATCGTAGGTGGCTTCTTCACACTGCCAGAAAGCGACTATGCAAGCGCGACTTCTTTCAAGGACCTTGAAGGCTCGACCATCTGCCGCATGGCAGGCTGGAGCATGGTGGTGCTTGAAGAGCAAGGCTTGAACCACAACAACACAACCGTGGTCCAGCCCAATACAGCCCGTGAGTGTCTGGACGCCGTATTGACCGGCACCGCAGATGTGGCGGCATTCGAAGTGGATCTGTTCGCATCGACAATGAATGACATGGGCTTGACCTCGGCTGACATCGTTGAAAACCCATATGTATCCACCTTGTCCTCGATGAGCTTCCTCGCGCACCGCACCAACCCGTTCGCACGCGAATACATTGCGATGATGAACAAAGGCCTGATCGAGATGCGTGAGTCCGGCGAGTGGTACGCGATCATCTCGGATACCCTGCGTGAGCAGAACGAAAAGCTGAACGCAGCGTCGAACTGATCTTTTAGTTCACCTGAAACCCTTAGGGCCGGTCTTAGGACCGGCCTTTTTTTGGTTTCTGGTACCGTTATTCGGTCAAATTCTTGGGGTTCAAATGCGGAGCCTACGGGAATCCCCTAATACCCGGAATAGCTCAGAGTGATATTCTGAAATCAACTATACCGGAGAGGCGCAGCCTCCCCACTCACTCAAAAAAGGGCCGACTTTTGGGGGTCGGCCCTTTTTTCTATTTTGATCTCCATTTTTCAGCGAAAAAGCCACGCCTAAAGGCGTGACTTTCGGCGATCAGCCGATGATCGCATTCAATGTTGCGCTGGGGCGCATCACAGCGGCGGCCTTGGCCGGGTCGGTGTGATAGTAGCCACCAAGATCGGCATGCGCACCTTGCGCGGCGGCCAGTTCACCCAGGATCTGACCTTCCTTTTCGGCCAGCTCTTTTGCGATTGGCGCGAATTCGGCCGCAAGGTCTGCATCGTCGGACTGCGCCGCCAGTGCCTCGGCCCAATAGCGCGCAAACCAATAGTGGCTGTCGCGGTTGTCAGGCTGGCCAACTTTACGGCTGGGCGATTTGTTGTTGTCCAAAATGCCCTGTGTCGCGGCCTCGGCTGCGGCACCCAGAACACCTGCCTTGGCGTTGCCTTTGCTGTCGGCCAGGAAGTTTAGCGATTCACCCAACGCGCAGAACTCACCCATCGAGTCCCAACGCAGGTGGTTTTCCTCGACCAACTGCTGCACGTGTTTCGGAGCCGAGCCACCAGCACCGGTTTCAAACAGGCCACCGCCATTCATCAGCTTGACGATGGACAGCATCTTGGCCGAGGTGCCCAGTTCCAGGATTGGGAACAAGTCCGTCAGGTAATCCCTCAGCACGTTGCCGGTGATAGCGATCGAATCCTTGCCAGCAGTAATCGTTTGCAAGCTTTGCTGGGTCGCTTCGCGCGGCGCCATGATCAGGAACTTATCCGCCACGCCAGCGGCCTCAAGCGCCGGTTTGACGTATTTGATCAGCTCTGCATCGTGGGCGCGGTTTGCGTCCAGCCAGAAGATCGCCTCGGATCCTGTCAGACGCTGGCGGTCCAATGCCAGCTGAATCCAGTTTTCGATCGGAGCTTTCTTGACGGTGCACGCGCGCCAGATATCGCCAGCCTCAACCTCATGTGACAGCAGGACGTCACCGTTAGCCAGCACGATGCGGATCACGCCATCAGCAGGCGCTTCGAACGTGGTCGGATGCGAGCCGTATTCTTCGGCTTTCTGCGCCATCAGGCCAACGTTGGCGACAGCACCGGCTGTGGCCGGGTTCAGCGCGCCATTGGCTTTGAAGAAGTTGATCGCCTCATCATAAACACCGGCATAACAGCGGTCAGGGATCACACAGTTGGTGTCGCCCTTGGCGCCAGTCTCATCCCAACCCTTGCCGCCCGCGCGGATCACTGCGGGCATCGAGGCGTCGATGATAACATCCGACGGTACGTGCAGGTTGGTAATGCCCTTGTCGCTGTCGACCATATACATGGACGGACGGTCAGCTTTCAGGGCGTCAATGGCGGCCACGATCTCGGCGTTGCCTTTGACGCGGTCCAGCAGATCACCCAGACCCGAATTCGGGTTCACACCCAACGCATCCAGCTCAGCGCCATATTTTTCGAACACCGGCGCCAACCAGGCTTTGACGGCATAGCCAAAGATGATCGGGTCCGACACTTTCATCATGGTCGCCTTCATATGAAGCGAGAACATGGTGCCGTCTTTCTTGGTGTCCTCAATGGCTTCGGTCAGGAAGGCAGACAGGGCTTTGACCGACATAAAGGTGGCGTCCGCCACGGTGCCTCCGTCCAGCGGCCAGCCGTCTTTCAGGACAGTCACGCTGCCATCTTTGCCGACGAATTCGATCTTTGCATCGCCCGCTTGTGCCGCAGTGATGGTGGCCGATTTTTCGTTGGCATAAAAGTCATTGCCGGACATCGACGACACTTTGGTCTTGCTGTCAGCGGCCCATTCTCCCATCGAATGCGGGTTTTTCTGGGCATAATTCTTGACGGCCTTCGCGGCGCGACGATCGCTGTTGCCTTCGCGCAGAACCGGGTTCACGGCCGAACCCTTGATCGCGTCATACCGCGCGCGGATCGCCTTTTCCTCTTCGGTCGAGGGCTCTTCGGGGTAGTTCGGGATATCATAGCCCTGCGATTGCAGTTCTTCTATGGCCGCAACCAATTGCGGGACCGAGGCCGAGATGTTCGGCAGCTTGATCACGTTGGCCTCGGGCGTTTTCACCAGCTCACCCAACGCGGCCAGATCATCGGTGATGCGCTGTTCGTCGGTCAGGTTTTCGGGGAAGGTCGAAAGAATACGTCCTGCCAGCGAAATATCCTTGGTTCCAACACTGACACCCGCGGCGCCGGCGAATTTGCGAATGATGGGCAGGAAGGACGCGCTGGCCAGCTCGGGCGCTTCGTCTACAATGGTATACAATATATCGAAGTTCGATTTTTCTGCCATATTCTTTTACCTTTTTTCAGCCTTTCGGGGCGTGCGATCCAAGAGTAGCGCCACTTCTGTGTGGCTGGTACTGAGGCGCGGGAATCCAAGCGCCCCAATGGTGACTCTGATTTGACAGGGTCTCCCTTAAATCAGGTTTGCCTTGGGATCAATCGTCTAGTGGGGGCGCAAATTGACACGGGGTTGAGAAATCCCGAGGTTGCTTAAACATTCAGCCGTTTAGCTTAGCCTTACTTAACTTTTACCAAATCATGCGGCGCTGTGCTTACGGAGCGAAACTTTAGGGGCTCGATCAATCTGCCCGCATGTAAAACGTAGTCAGAAATCGCTTTATTAAGATGCTCAGGTGACCCGTCATACGCTTGGCGTGGAACTGATATTCCTTGCTTGCCGAAGGAATCCAATATCGCTTTTCGTCCTTTGTATCCAAACGATGGCAGAGCATTTTCTAGCTCTGACACCGCCAAGTCCGGTCGTCCCATAACCGCGTAGAGATAGCCTCGGAGCATCATTTCTTCTTTATTTCTCCACAAAAACCATCCGACGGCATTGTAGAACCACCGTTTTATGAAAATGCCTTTCATTGTGTCATCATCTTCATGCTGATATGCAGCAAGCTTCTGAACGTATTCTATCCCCTTCTTTTCATCACCAATCTCAAGGTGCACGCGGGCCTGTAGCAGCAGCACTGTCCCAATGTCGGACGTCAACCGATCAATTTCTGACACAGCTGCCAACGCGCCAAGGTAATCACTGGTGTAGCTTAGGTGGTATTCCACAAGCAGTTCGTAGGCCCAAATCTGTTCTGGCCAACGCATTGACGCCTGATCCAAGAACGTCTTGACCGCATCTTTTCCGTCTTCTTGAGTTAGCAAATAGGCAATTGCATAACCGCTTTTTCGGCTATCAGGCTTAATATCAAGCACCCGCTCATATCCCAAAACAGCTTCAGCAAATCTTCCTTGTTTTTCATCAATTTCCGACTTTCCAAGCAACGCATTCGTGTTGTTTGGATCTATCAACAGTGTTTTTGCGTAGTCGGCTACAGCCGCTTCGCTGTTTCCCAGAGCGTCCAAAGCCATAGCGCGTCTCAGAAACGCAGTCGCATTTTTGGATCGTAAAGCCAGAGCCTGATTATAATCCGCAATGGCGTTCTCATATTGGCGATCGCAGTAGAAGGCCCAACCACGTGCCCCCAGTAGCGTGCTTTGATACGCCGGAGTGAGCCCCTCAACGTCCATCAACGTAGTACACGCGCCGGTTATATGGGACGTGCTGCCTTTATTACCCAGACATGCTGCAGTCAGCTCTGCGTGTACCGCGTCAAGTTTGGACGGTGAATTACTCGACAGCAGCAATGCCGTAATCACAACGATCAGGGCAGCAAGGCGTATATGCATCTAGGCTCCTTTGGGTCAGAGATACTCACCTTTAGGTGGTTATCCCCGGCCCATTCTCAAGATGCCTTTACCGTCAACCTGCTGTAAGTGAACCATAAAAACCACACGCGCAACCGCGGTGATTGATCACACGCCCCACGTGTCACTCAACCGGTATCCCTGGGGCCAGGGGTCGTCTGGGTCCAGCATGTGCTGGTGGATGCCGGTGATCCAACCACGGCCGCTGATCTCGGGGGTGATGGCCGGGCGGTCGCCGACGCGGGTTTCGGCGACAATCCGACCGGTAAAGCGAGAGCCGATGATCGACACCGCCTCGAATGTCTGGCCGACCGTCATCTGTCCCTTGGCCGCCATCAATGCCATACGCGCCGAGACTGCGGTACCAGTGGGTGACCGGTCAACTTTGCCCGGTTGGATGGCAACTGCGGATTTACCGGTCAGGCCAGTCTCGGTGGACTCAAGCGGGCCACAAAAGGCGCAGAATGAGATGTGGTTCCAATCCGGGTTCTCGGGATGGGCAAAGCCAAGCTGTTCGTTGGCGGCATTCGTGATCGCCACACCCATGCGCGCAATATCGCGGGCCTCATTTTCAACAATCTCGATCCCAAGTGCGGCGGCGTCGACCACCACAAAGCTGTCGCCGCCATAGGCCGTGTCCACGGTCAACGTACCAACGCCGGGAACCTCCAACGGTACTGCGATCTTGTCGGCGAAACTTGGCAAGTTCTGCACGTTAATACGCTGGGCCTTGCCGTCCCGGCATTCTGCGCGGACCCGGACCAATCCCACCGGCGCCTCAAGCGTCATATAGGTTTCGGGTTCCTGCATCGGGATGATCCCACTATCAAGCAGCACCGTCGACACGCAGATCGAGTTCGATCCCGACATGGGCGGCGTGTCTTCGGGCTCCATGATGATAAAGGCGGCGTCCGCCTCGGGGTGTTTGGGTGGCACTAACAGATTGACATGGCGAAACACGCCGCCGCGGGGTTCGTTCAATACAAAATTGCGCAGAGTCTGATCCTGGGCGATGAACGCGCGCTGATCCCACAGGGTTTCTCCGGGCGGTGGCTGGACCCCGCCGACGATGACATCCCCCACCTCACCTTCTGCATGGGCCGAAATCACGTGGATGGTTTTGATGCTGCGCATGTCTTGTCCTTAGAACCGGGTGGCGGAAAAAGGGGTTAGGCAAATCTGAGAAGGTTGCCCGTCAATCAAAGCTCCGACTAATTCAGCCGTTCCTGCCGATTGCGTCAGACCCAGATGACCGTGGCCAAAGGCATAAATGACGTCCGGCGCGTTCGGCGAGGCTCCGATCACCGGCAGACTGTCTGGCAGGGATGGGCGGAACCCCATCCACTGCGATCCCCCATCAGTGTTCAATCCGGGCAGGAATTGCACCGCTTTTTTCAGCAACGCGTCCGCTCGTTTGTAATTCGGCGGAAGGGTCAGCCCACCCAATTCAACCGCTCCGCCGATCCGAACGCCGCCATTGATTCGTGTGGCGACAAACCCGTGGCCCGCAAATGTCAGATGCATACGCAGGTCAAACGCACCAGCAGGAAGGGTAGTGTTGTAGCCACGTTCAGTCTCAAGCGGAATCGCGTCGCCCAGTGTCTGCGCAAGGTGATGCGACCATGCGCCGGCACACAGAACCACCTTGGCTGCCTTTTTCTCACCGTCTGACAGAGCGATCCGCACGCCGCCTTCATCAGCAGTCAGCGCGCGCGTGTCCTGAATTTCAATCTGCCCTCCACGATCGCGAAAGGTCTGGGCCAGATGCGCAACCCATTTCTTAGGGTCGACAGTGTTCATCCAGTTCGGCGTGAACCCTGCATGGGTAAAACGGGGGCTCAGGCCGGGTTGTTTTTCGACAAGTGCCTCGCGACTGTCCAGCAGTTCGAAATCGATCCCATGTTGGCGCCGCAGCTCCCACTCGGGCAGGCTGGCGCGGAACTCGGCCTCGCTTTCGTACAGCTGCATTTGTCCGTCACGCCGCATCATCGCTTCGCCGTTCACCGAAGTAACCAAACGGTCCAAAGCCGCGCGGGACAAGTCCATCAGACGCGCCTGCGCGCGCAGGTGATCTTGATACCGTCCCGGTCGGCTGGCCCGCCAAAACCGGTACATCCACGGCGCGATTTTCAGTGCATAAGCAGGTGGTACGGACAGCGGCCCCAGTGGGTCCAGAAGCCATTTAGGTGCCTTGCGCATAATCCCTGGCTTTGCCAGAGGTTCGACCTCAGAAAAGGCAAATGCGCCTGCGTTCCCGGCCGAGGCCTGTGCTGCAACACCCTCACGATCCAGAACCAGAACGCGATGGCCCCGGCGCTGCAACTCAAGCGCGGTTGTGATGCCGATTACCCCCGCGCCAATCACGACGACCCGCGAGGTCATAGGTTAATGCCCGCCTTGAAGGGGTCATTGTCCCCAAAGATTAGCGTCGCCTCGGCCATAATATGGGCCCGCCCGGTTATCGACGGGATGACACCACCATTCGTGCCGGGCTGATAGGACAGGTGATAGGCGCTGCCTATGACGCTGTGTTGCACAATCTCTTCGCCGGGTTTCAGCACCCCATCAGCGGCCAGACAGGCCAGACGCGCGGAACTGCCGGTGCCACAGGGGGACCGGTCATAATTGTCGTCCGGGCACAGCACAAAGTTGCGACCATGGACCGCCGGATCATCCGAGGCGCCCTGAAAGATCACATGATCGATCGGTTCACCCTGTTCTCCGCCAATCCTTTGCGCAATCGAGGCCTCTCGGATCGCAACGGTCATATCGGTCAGCTGAGGGATATTTTCAGTTTCCACCGGTATAGGGCTGGGATCAACGATAAAGAACCAGTTGCCGCCATAAGCCACATCGCCGGTCACCGCGCCATAACCCGGCACATCCAGCGTCACCCCGCGATGCACCCGGCGGCTTTCGATATTCGTGACGGTGACAGTGTTGGCGTCGTGCAGGTCGACCGTTACGATCCCAGCAGGCGTTTCAATGCGATGTTGTCCAACACCGATCCGCCCCAGATGGGCCAACGTGACGGTTAGCCCGATGGTTCCGTGACCGCACATGCCCAGCACGGCATCCACGTCAAAATAGATCACGCCAGTCACACAGGTCGGATCAACCGGCTCGACCAGCAGCGCGCCAACCATGGCAGGCTGGCCGCGCGGCTCTAACATGATCGAGCGATAGAACTCCTCATGGTCTGTCGCCAACCGGTGGGCGCGTTCGCCCAACGGGCCGGAACCCAAATCGGGTGCGCCACTTAGGATAACCCGTGTGGGTTCGCCCCCGGTGTGGCTGTCGATCACATGCATTCAGCGATTACTCCGCCCTGTTTGGACCAGTCGGCGAACCATGTGCGGAATAGGTCATATTGCTGTTCGCAATAGTTGCGCTGCGCATCTGTCAACTCGTCCGTTTCATTGAAGTGCAGACGGTATTCCTGTTCCCCGTTCAGCACCAGAAGATGCTTGTAATACAGCACCAGGTCAGGGCCTTCGTCAAAGCTGGACAGCACATGGATCGCCTCGGTCAGCTCTCGCGCGCGCTGGCGGGCCTCGGCATGGCCTTGGGCCGCCTTTTTGGACAACCCGGCCAGCAACAATGCCTCACGCGGCAAGGCGGTGCCTATCCCGGTGATCGAGCCCGTCGCGCCGCAATTGACAAAGCCATGATAAACCTCGGTATCCACGCCGACCATCAGGGTGACCTGATCATCCTGACTGGTGATGTTTTCGGCCGCATAACGCAGATCTTCCTTGCCGCCGAATTCCTTGAATCCGATTAGGTTTGGATGCTCGGAGCGCAGGGCAAAAAACAGGTCTGCCCGCGTGGCGAATCCGTAATACGGGCTGTTGTAGATGATCGCGGGCACATCCGGCGCGGCGGTCAGGATCGCCTGGAAATGGTTCTTTTGCGCTGCCGGAGAGCTGCCACGCGACAACACGCGCGGGATTACCATCAGGCCAACCGCCCCAACCTTTTGCGCATGGGCCGCATGGGCCACAGCAGATTTTGTATTGATGGCACCGGTCCCAACCACCACGGGCAACCCTGCATCGATCAACCGTTCAACACCCTCCATCCGCTGTGCGTCTGTCAACAACGGCCAATCCCCCATCGAGCCGCAATAGACCACCGCTGACATTCCCGCGTCGATCATCTGCTTTCCCTTACGCACCAGCGCGTCGAAATCAGGTGTGCGATCAGCCTTACAGGGGGTCATAAGAGCAGGCATGGTGCCGGTGAAAACATTGGTCGTCATCGAAGTTTTCCTTCCAATAGGCAACGTAGAGGCGGGTTGAATTCACCCTTTTGACTCGCCATAACGGATATTGGATACAAAATCCAGAAAATTTGCGGCTGACGAAAACGCACCAGATCACAGAGACCGGTGCGTTTTGCTTCACTCAGGATTTTGCGATTACCGGAACCGTTGCCCGGTTTCAGGATCGAATAGCATTGCTCGATCTGACCGCACGGTGATACCGATACGCTCCCCTTGCTTGCTGCGCTGGTCTTCGCGCTCTTCAATGATCAGCTTGTCGCCATTGGGGGTCAACAGATAGGTATAACTTACCCCACCAAGCGCTTCGGTCAGATCAACGGCGCAGGTTTCGGCTGCACGATCAACTTCGATATGTTCGGGACGGATGCCCAGGGTCACCTTGTTCAGTCCCGCAGGTACATTGGCCGTCACCTTCAACGGTGCGCTAAGGGCGGGATGCGAGACTTTACCGTCCGCAAAATCACACTCCAGAAAATTCATCGCGGGCGAGCCGATGAACCCAGCAACAAAGCGGTTGTCCGGGTCGCGATACAGATCCATCGGCGCGCCGACCTGCTCAATCCGGCCGTCCCGCAATACCACGATCTTGTCGGCCATGGTCATCGCCTCGACCTGATCATGGGTCACATAAATCATCGTTGCGCCGATCTCATTGTGCAGCCGCGCGATTTCGACCCGCATCTCGACACGCAGTTCAGCGTCGAGGTTAGACAGAGGTTCGTCGAACAAAAACACCTCGGGTCCCCGAACGATGGCGCGGCCAATGGCAACCCGCTGTCGCTGACCACCAGACAGGGCCTTGGGCTTGCGTTTGAGGTACTGATCCAGTTTCAGGATATTCGACGCCTGCTCAACCTTTTGGTCGATCTCGGATTTGGCCACCCCGTTCATACGCAGACCAAAGCCCATGTTCTCGGCCACAGTCATATGCGGATACAGAGCGTAGGTCTGAAACACCATCGCCACGCCACGCTTGGCCGGATCCATATGGGTTACGTCACGCGCACCAATATTAATCTGACCCTCGGTCGTCTCTTCAAGCCCCGCGATCATGCGCAGCAAAGTGGATTTGCCGCAGCCAGAGGGGCCAACGAAAACACAAAACTCACCATCTTCGATGTCCAGATCAATACCGTGGATTACCTGCGTCTCGCCATATCGCTTGATCGCCTGGTTCAGAGTCACTCCGGTCATGTCGCTTGCATCCTGTTGTTGTCGGCGCTTTGGCGGGTCTCGGGGAACCGCCAGGCCTGTGCTTCGGCTCCGATCTGTTCGGCCACTCGGCGAACACGGGGAACCCAGGTTTCCAATTGTTCGAAATTCATCCGCTCGGTCGATCCGGTGACCGAAATTGCCCCCAGCATCCGCCCGCCCGACGTCAGAATCGGACAAGCGATGCAAATAATGCCCGGCTCGTGTTCTTCATCGTCGATGGCATAGCCGCGACTGCGGATCAGGTCGAGGTCAGCGCGTAGCGCCGCCTCAGAGGTCAGGGTTTTATCCGTGAATCGGTGATAGCTCTGCTGAGAAACGGCGCGCTCCAGCGCGACCTCATCCAAATACGCCATCATCGCCTTACCGACGCCGGTACAATAGGCCGGGCCGACCTTGCCCGCCTGCGAATACATCTCGATCGGTTGCGCGGCGTTGCGCTTGTCGACGTACAGAACCTGACTGGCATCCAGCTGCGCCAGATGCACCGTTTCCCCAGTCTCTGCGCTCAAAGCATCCAGAAACGGCCGCGCTATCGGCGCCAATGAGCTTTGTGTCCAGGCCGAATGCGCAAGCCGCACCAGCCGCAAACCGGGCGTATAGGTTTGCCGATCAGGGTCATATGACAACATGCCCTGATTGGTCAGCGTTTGCAGAAACCGATAGAGCGTAGCCTTGGGGAAATCGCTGCTCTCCAATAGTTCCGCAAATCGGACCGGGCGCGCAAAAGCCGCCACCTGATCCAGCACCTCACATGCTTTTCCTATTGTTCCGTCACCTGCCACTGGCGTGTGTTCTCCTCCTATTGACCCATCGCCATCTTCACGAGGGTCTTGACAAGACTAACCGAGTCGATGTGTAGTTTTCAATATATAAAACACGGTTTCATTATTTGAAACTAAAAATGGAAGCTAAGGGAGGAAACCATGCATTCCATGTTCAAGCGTACTGCGGTGGCGTTGGCGGCCAGTGCGGCACTTGCCGCGCCAGTAGCAGCCGAACTGTCCGGCGAGCTGCGAATCTTCCTCGACACATCGAACCCGGCGCCCCGCGCGACGATGGAAGCGATGATCGATCGGTTCGCGCAACAGCATCCGGGGCTCGAGATTGAAACCACCGTGATCGACCGCGAGGCGTATAAGACTCAGATCCGCAACTTCCTTACGGCGGACACACCGGACGTTGCGACATGGTATGCAGCCAACCGGATGAAGCCCTATGTTGAGGCCGGCCTGTTCGAAGACGTGTCCGATCTTTGGGCCGAACCCGAGATCGCAGACAATCTCGCCTCGACCAAAGGTGCGATGACCCTTGATGGTAAGCAATGGGGCGTGCCCTATACCTACTATCAATGGGGCGTTTACTACCGCAAAGACATCTTTGATGAGTTGGGCCTGACCGAGCCGACCACCTGGGAAGAAGAGCTGGTCAACTGTCAGAAGATCGTCGATTCCGGTCGCGCCTGTTACACCATCGGCACCAAGTTCCTTTGGACTGCCGGTGGCTGGTTCGACTACCTGAACATGCGCACAAACGGCTTCGACTTCCACAACCAACTTGCCAATGGCGAAATCAGCTGGGAAGACGACCGGGTCAAGCAAACCTTCGCCAACTGGAAACAGCTGATCGACATGGGTGCGTTCATCGACAACCACCAGACCTATAGCTGGCAAGAGGCCCTACCCTTCATGGTCAACGGCGAGGCCGCGGCGTATCTGATGGGCAATTTCGCCGTCGCTCCGCTGCGCGAGGCCGGGCTGACCGATGATCAACTGGATTTCTACCAGTTCGTCGCCATCAACCCTGACGTTGAACTGGCCGAGGACGCGCCGACCGACACGTTCCACATCCCGGCCAATGCATCGAACAAGGAAGCCGCACGTGAGTTCCTGCGCTTCGTTGTATCCGCGGATGAACAGTCCCAGATCAACAACGGCGCCAATCTCGGCCAACTGCCAGTGAACGCGCAATCAACCGTTGATGACGACAAGTTCCTGCTACAGGGTTTCGAGATGCTGTCGTCGAACAGCCCCGGTGGCGTGGCGCAGTTCTGGGATCGTGACGCGCCGGCTGAAATGGCCAAGGTGTCAATGGAAGGGTTTCAGGAATTCATGGTCAAGCCGGACAATGCCGACCGCATCCTTGCGAAACTGGAACGCGCACGTCAGCGCATCTACGACAACTGAACCGGTCGGGTCGGGCGAAAGCCCGGCCTGCACCTCATCCTGCGTAAGACGGGTAGTAACCCGTCTTACTCAACCTACCTAAAACCCGAGTTTGCTCATGTCAGCCGTCGACGTCCCAGAACAGGAAAGCTGGTTCCACAGAAACCAACAACGCATTGCGCCCTGGCTGTTTCTGGCCCCGGGCCTGCTGTTCTTCATGGTTTATGTGATCATCCCGGTGTTCCAGTCCTTCAACCTGTCCCTCTATGAATGGGATGGGCTTGGGGCGGCTGAATATGTGGGCTTTCGCAACTATGAAGACCTCTATTGGGAATGGGTTGACCGGGATGCATTCTATACCTCGTTGAAAAACAACCTGATCTGGCTGATCCTCTATCTGGCCGCGATCCCGGCGGGCCTGTTCATCGCGCTGCTCTTGAACCAGACGGTCTGGGGCATCCGCCTGTACAAATCGCTGTTTTTCTTCCCCTTCGTTATTTCTCAGGTCGTCGTCGGCCTCGTTTTTACGTGGTTCTATGACCCGACCTTCGGCCTGCTCAATGAATTCCTCGGTCTGTTCGGCATCGAGCCGCTGAACGTGCTAGGGGATGAGCGCTTTGTCACCTATGGCATCATCTTTGCCGGTCTGTGGCCGCAAACCGCCTATTGCATGATCCTGTACCTGACGGGCCTGAACGCTGTGGACCCCGAACAGATCGAGGCCGGGCGTCTGGACGGCGCCAAGGGCCTGCGGATGTTATGGCACATCATCCTGCCGCAACTGCGCCCCGCCACGTTCATCGCCTTTGTCGTGACCATCATCGGCGCGCTGCGCAGCTTCGATCTGATTTCAATCATGACCCAGGGCGGCCCGTTCGGATCATCCCGCGTGCTGGCCTATTACATGTTCGAGGTCGCGCTGTCCGAATACGGCTTCCGTATGGGATATGGTGCCGCCATCGCTGTGATCCTGTTCCTGATCATGCTCTGCTTCATCGCCTACTTCCTGTGGTCGATGTACCGTGAAGAAAAGGGGCACTGAGATGTTTCCCAAACCCATCGAAAAACAATCCCGCGCGGCGCAGATCAGCTATCAGGCTATGCTGCCACTAGCCTTGCTGTTGTGGTTGGGTCCGTTGCTGGCGGTCGCCCTGTTCTCGGTTAAACCGGCTGCGGACTTCACCAACGCGAACTATTGGGGCATGCCGTCCAGCTTTGAGGGTGCGTTCAACTACGGGCAGGTGTTCTTTAACTCGGACATGCCACGGTATCTGCTGAACTCATTCCTGATCACCATCCCGACGGTGGTCGGGTGTGTCGCGCTCAGCACGATGACCGGGTTCGCGCTGGGGATCTACAAGTTCAAATCGAACATCTGGATATTCTTCATGTTCGTGGCAGGCAATTTCGTGCCGTTTCAAATTCTGATGGTTCCGGTCCGCGACCTGACGCTGCAGCTAGGTCTCTACAACACCAAAACCGGGCTCGTCCTGTTCCACATCGCCTTCCAGACTGGGTTCTGCACCTTGTTCATGCGCAACTTCATCCGCGCCCTTCCGTTTGAGCTGATCGAAGCTGCCCGGGTCGAAGGTATCAGCGAATGGCGTATCTTCTGGTATGTGGTCCTGCCACTGATGAAACCAGCCATCGCCGCGCTCAGCGTGCTGATCTTCACCTTCATCTGGAACGATTATTTCTGGGCCGTTGTCCTGACCCAAGGGGCCGAAAGCCAACCTGTTACCGCAGGCATCACCAGCTTTAACGCACAATTCCGCGCCGCCTATCAGTTGATGAGCGCCGGCTCCATCGTGGCAGCCTTGCCGCCGGTGGCCATGTTCTTCCTGATGCAGAAACACTTCATCGCGGGCCTGACCCTCGGTGCCGTCAAATAGCTTCGAACCGGAGTTCGCCTTATGACCAAGATCACCTTTATTGGTGCGGGTTCCACGATTTTCATGCAGAACATCGTGGGCGATGCCCTGCTGACCCCTGCGCTGGCCGACAGCCACTTTGCGCTGATGGATATCGACGCCGAACGCCTGGCTGAAAGCGAGGCGGTCGCCCGTGCGATGATCCGCTCGGTCGGATCGGGTGCGACCGTATCCACCCATAATGACCGCCGCTCGGCGCTGGATGGAGCGGATTTCGTGATCACCGCCTTCCAGATTGGCGGCTATGAACCCTGCACAGTCACCGATTTTGAAATTCCCAAGCAGTACGGTCTGCGACAAACCATAGCTGATACGCTGGGCATTGGGGGCATCATGCGCGGCCTGCGCACGGTTCCTGTTCTGTGGGATGTGGCGCGAGACATGATGCAGCTGTGCCCGAATGCAACCCTGTTGCAATACGTCAACCCAATGGCGATCAACACTTGGGGGCTGGCCGAGCAATTTCCAGCGGTGAAGCATGTTGGCCTCTGCCACTCGGTCCAGAACACGGTCGAAGAGCTGGCCCATGATCTGGACCTGCCTAAGGACGAGTTTCGCTATAAGGTCGCTGGCGTTAATCACGTCGCCTTCTTTCTGCGGTTGGAACACCAGGGGCGCGATCTCTACCCCGCATTGCGGCAAGGGTACGCAAGTGGTCAGATACCCAAGGCCCCGCTGTTGATGCCACGCTGCCCCAACAAGGTCCGGTATGAGGTGATGGACCATCTGGGCTATTTCTGCACCGAAAGTTCCGAGCATCTGGCGGAATACGTGCCGTGGTTTATCAAGGATGGGCGGTCGGACCTAATCGAGCAGTTTTCGATCCCGCTGGACGAATACCCCACCCGCTGCGTCGAACAGGTGGCCAGTTGGAAAGAACAGGCTAAGACCCTGACCGACGGGCGCAATATTAATGTCACCCGCAGCCATGAATTCGCCGCCGATCTGATGAACGCCATCGTTACCGACACGCCCTACGTTGCCTATGGCAACCTGCCCAACACAGGCCAAATCCCGCAATTGCCCTTGGGGGCTGCGGTTGAAACCCCGTGCTTGGTGGACAGCAACGGCGTGCAGCCATCGGTGGTCGCGGACATCCCACCGCAGTTGATCGCGCTGATGCGCAGTCAGATCAACGTGCAGGAGCTAACGGTGCGTGCGCTGGTCGACCGGAACCCCGAATACATATATCACGCCGCCATGATGGACCCGCACACTGCCGCCGAACTGGACCTGCGCCAAATCCGCAACATGGTTGATGATCTTCTCATCGCCCATGCCGATTGGCTGCCGGACTGGTGCAAACCCGCAAAAGCCGCCTGACCCTAAGAATAGAAGGCAGACCAAATGACTAAGAAACGCCGATCACAGCACTGGTATGGCAAGCTGGACAAAGATGGGTTCATCCACCGCTCGTGGATGAAGAACC
Source organism: Ruegeria sp. BB5 (assembly GCF_056539405.1). Taxonomy (NCBI): domain Bacteria; kingdom Pseudomonadati; phylum Pseudomonadota; class Alphaproteobacteria; order Rhodobacterales; family Roseobacteraceae; genus Ruegeria; species Ruegeria sp. BB5. Next base: position 31,678 of record NZ_JBQFUX010000003.1, read on the forward strand.
AGGGTTTTCCAGACCACGCATTTGACGGGCGCCCCATCATCGGGATCTGCAACACATGGTCGGAACTAACGCCCTGCAACTCGGGCCTGCGTGACCTGGCCGAAGGGGTCAAACGCGGCGTGTGGGAGGCCGGAGGTTTTCCGGTCGAATTCCCGGTCATGTCGCTGGGCGAGACGCAAATGAAACCCACCGCCATGCTGTTTCGCAATCTGTTGGCGATGGATGTTGAGGAATCGATCCGCGCCTATGGTATCGACGGCGTTGTCCTGTTGGGAGGTTGCGACAAAACCACACCGGGTCAATTGATGGGTGCGGCCTCGGTTGATCTGCCGTCTATTGTGGTCAGTTCCGGCCCGATGCTGAATGGTAAATATCGCGGCCAGGATATCGGGTCAGGCACAGACGTCTGGAAATTCTCTGAAGCCGTACGCGCAGGTGAAATGACCCTGCAGGATTTCATGAGTGCGGAATCCGGAATGTCGCGCAGTGCGGGCGTTTGCATGACGATGGGCACGGCCAGCACAATGGCGTCGCTGGTCGAAGCGATGGGCATGAGCCTGCCCACCAACGCCGCCCTGCCCGCTGTCGACGCCCGTCGCATGGCGCTGGCACATCTGACCGGCAAACGGATTGTCGAGATGGTGGACGAAGATCTCAAACCCTCGGACATCCTGACCAAGGAAGCGTTTGAAAACGCCATCCTGGCCAACGCCGCCGTGGGTGGATCGACAAATGCGGTGGTTCATTTGCTAGCATTGGCAGGCCGCGTCGGAGTCGATCTGACCCTGAAAGACTTCGAAATCGGTTCAGACATTCCCCTTTTGGTGAACTGCATGCCCTCGGGCAAATACCTGATGGAGGATTTCTGTTACGCAGGCGGCGTTCCCGTCGTTCTGTCCGAGCTGAAACCCTTCCTGCGGCCCGCGAAAACGGTTTTGAACAAGGATATCTCGGCCCATTATGAAGGGGCTGAATGTTTTAACCGCGACGTCATCCGCCCCTTTGACGATCCGGTGAAACCCGCCGCGGGCCTGCGCGTGCTGCGCGGCAATCTGGCCCCGAACGGCGCCATCGTGAAACCCTCGGCCGCGACGGACGCGCTGTTGGAGACCGAGGCCGAAGTCTACGTCTTTGAGAACATTGAAGACCTCAAGGCCAATATCGACCGCGACGATCTGCCTGTCACGGCTGAGACCATTTTGGTGCTGAAAGGCTGTGGCCCCAAAGGGTATCCCGGCATGCCCGAGGTCGGCAATATGCCGATCCCCGCGCGGCTGGTGAAAGAGGGTGTGCGCGACATGATCCGCGTCTCGGACGCGCGGATGTCAGGCACAGCGTTCGGCACTGTAATCCTGCATGTTAGCCCCGAGGCGCAGGCGGGTGGCACATTGGCACTGGTAAAAACCGGCGACCGCATTCGCGTATCCGCCAGCAAGGGCGAGCTGGAGTTGCTGGTGGACCAAAAGGAACTGGACGCCCGGCGCGCAGCATGGCAACCCGACGCCCCGCATTACACCCGCGGATACGCGAAGCTTTATATTGATCATGTGCTGCAGGCCGATCAGGGCGCGGACCTTGATTTCCTTGTCGGCAAAGACACACGCCTTGTGACCAGAGAGAGCCACTGATGGACCAACCCGCCACTTTCCACGATTTGAACGGTGCATCCGTCTATATTACCGGCGGCGGCTCGGGGGTGGGCGCCGCGCTCACGGACGGGTTTCTGGCCCAAGGCGCAAACGTTGCCTTCATCGGCCGGTCCGACGCCAGCGATTTCGTCGAAGAGATGCGCGACAAACACGGCCGCGCGCCATTGTTCATGCAAGGCGACATGACAGATACCGAATTGCTGCACGCCACCATGCAAAAGGCGGCCGAGGCTCATGGCCCCCTGAACGTGCTGATCAACAACGCTGCCAATGACAAACGCCACGCGCTTGAGGACACTACATCCGAGTTCTGGGACTGGATGATAGAAGTGAACCTCAAGGCCTATTACTTTGCCTGTCAGGAAGCCGCGCGCCAGATGCAGGATAAGGGAGGTTCTATCGTCAATTTCAGCTCGATCAGCTACATGATGGGTAATGCAGGTTATCCGATTTACACCACTTCAAATGCCGGGATCACCGGGATGACGCGATCCTTGGCGCGCGAGCTTGGGCCGCAGAACATCCGCGTGAATGCGCTGGCTCCGGGCTGGGTTCTGACGCAGAAACAGCTGGACATGTGGGCCACGCCCGAAGATCTGGCCGCGCATTTGGACCGTCAATGCCTGAAAGAACACCTGACGCCCGAGGATATGGTTGCACCGACCTTGTTTCTGGCCTCAAACGCCAGCCGCGCGATGACCGGGCAATGCATGGCCGTCGATGGCGGCGTTGTCGTAACGGGGTAAAGCCATGAATACGGAATGGATTGCAGTCGATTGGGGAACCTCGCATCTGCGGGCTTGGGCGATGCAGGGTGATGCGGTGCTGGATCAGGCGCAGTCGGTCAAAGGCATGGCGCGGGTGGACAAAGGCGGGTTCCAAGCCGCGCTGTTCGAACTGATCGAAGGCTGGTTGGGCACGGCGCCGCTTGAAGTGATCGCCTGCGGAATGGTGGGCGCGCGGCAGGGCTGGGTCGAAGCCCCCTATTCCGCCGTTCCGTGTGAGCCAACGCCGGTTGCGCCGTTTCGTGTTCCCGGCACCGACCCCCGCATTCGCGCCTTCGTGGTGCCCGGTCTGAAACAAACCGCACCACCCGATGTCATGCGCGGCGAAGAAACCCAGATCGCCGGGTTTCTGGCCTCGCGTCAGAACTGGGACGGGGTGATTTGCCTGCCTGGGACCCATACGAAATGGGTGCAGGTCAGCGCCGGAGAGGTTGTCAGCTTTCGCACCTTCATGACGGGTGAGATGTTCGATCTGCTGGGCGGGCAATCGGTGCTAAAACACTCGATCGGCGAGGGCTGGGAGGATGCCGCCTTTGCTGAGGCCACTGCCGATGCCTTGTCGAAACCTGAACAGTTGGCGGCGCGCCTGTTTGGCCTGCGGGCCGCTGATCTGCTGCAAGGGCAGGATGGCGGCGTTATCCGGGCACGGCTGTCAGGTTATCTGATCGGCGCGGAATTGGCGGCCACCCGCCCCTATTGGTTGGGTCAGCAATTGGCAATCATCGGGGCCGAGAGCCTGTCGGAAGTTTATGCCAAGGCGCTACAACAACAGGGCGCGTTTGTAGAAACCGCCAACAGCACGAAATGTACCCTGGCCGGTCTGCAACAGGCCCGCAACCTCACGAGGCAAACCGCATGAGCCGACCCATCATCGCCATTTTGCGCGGACTAGCCCCCTCGGACGCAACGGACGTTGGACGGGCGCTGATCGACGCTGGCATCGACAAGATCGAAGTGCCGCTGAATTCACCCGACCCGCTGGCCTCGATCGCCGTTCTGGCCAATGAGTTCAGTGATCGTGCTTTGATCGGGGCAGGCACGGTTTTGACGTCCCAGCAGGTCGACATGGTATCAGAGGTCGGCGGTCGTCTGATCGTGTCACCGAATTGCGACCCCGAGGTGATCTCGCACACACATCGGCTGGGGCTGGAAAGCTGGCCGGGTATTTTTACCCCGACCGAAGCTTTCGCCGCGCTCCAAGCAGGGGCATCAGGGTTGAAACTGTTCCCCGGAGCGCTGGCTGGACCAACAGGGTTGGCGGCCTTACGAGCGGTGCTGCCAGAAGGCACAAAGGTTTATGCCGTCGGCGGGGCAGGCCCCGAGAATTTCGACCTGTGGATCAAGGCAAGCGCTGATGGGTTCGGCATCGGATCGGCGCTGTTCAAACCCGGCATGACCGCCTCGGAAGTCGCAGAGCGGGCGACCCAAATCGTCACCGCCTACGACAAGGCCACTGGATGAGCATCGTCTACGACAACCGCGCCTGTGAACTGGGCGAAGGGCCGTTGTGGCACCCGGAACGGCAACAGCTGTTCTGGTTTGACATCCTGGGCAAACGTCTGATGACGCGGAACGGCAAAGCGCAGCGCAATTGGCAGTTCGACGAACATGTCTCGGCCGCGGGCTGGGTAGACCGGGATACGCTGTTGATAGCCTCTGAAACGGGCCTGTGGCGGTTCAACCTGCAAAACGACCAGAAAGACCTGATCGCCCCACTTGAGGCGGACAATCCGGTCACGCGCTCAAATGACGGACGTGCGGATCCTTGGGGTGGGTTCTGGATCGGGACGATGGGTAAAACCGCCGAACCCGGTGCAGGCGCGATTTATCGGTATTGGCGGGGGGAACTTCGGCAACTGGTGGACGATGTCACGATCTCGAACGCGATCTGCTTCGCCCCGGACCGGTCTTGCGCCTATTACACGGACACGGCCACCAAGCAGGTCATGCAATGGCCACTGAATTCCGAAACCGGCTGGCCCAAGGGCGACAGCACGGTATTCCTGGACCTACGCGTCGACGGTTTGAACCCCGACGGCGCCGTGGTTGATGCGAAAGGCAACCTCTGGATCGCGCAATGGGGTGCAAGCCGTGTTGCAGCCTATACACCGTCAGGACAGTTCCTGACGGCCATCCCATTTGAAGCCACCCATGTGTCATGCCCCGCATTTGGCGGCAACGACTTGACCACACTCTACTGCACCACTGCCCGCGAGGGACTGGACAAGGACACGCTTGCTGCACACCCTACCAACGGTATGACCTTTGCCGCCCCCGGCACGGGTACTGGGCAGGCCGAACACAGAGTCATTCTATGAAGCCCGAACTTGGTGTTTGCTACTATCCCGAACACTGGCCCGAAGAAATGTGGGCCACGGACGCCGCGCAGATGGTCGAAACCGGCCTGAGCTGGGTGCGGATCGGTGAGTTTGCCTGGAGCCGGATGGAGCCAACTCCGGGTGATCTGCAATTCGACTGGTTGGACCGAGCGATTGAGGTGCTGGGGGCTGTGGGCCTTAAGGTTGTTCTGGGCACGTCGACAGCAACGCCGCCCCGATGGATGCTTGAGAAACACCCTGACATGCTGGCGGTGGATGCTCAGGGGCAGCCGCGCAAATTCGGTTCACGCAGGCACTATTGCTTTAGTCATCAGGGATATATCGCCGAATGCGCCCGCATTGTCCGGCTCATGGGCGAACGGTATGGGCGCAACCCGCATGTCGCCGCCTGGCAGATCGACAACGAATATGGCTGCCATGAGACGACCGTCAGCTACAGCCAGCCTGCCTTGCGAGAGTTTCAGCGGTGGCTGGCCGATCAATATGGCTCGGTCGACGCTCTGAACGCCGCCTGGGGCAATGTGTTCTGGTCGATGGAATACGCAGGTTTCGATCAGATCGACCTGCCCAATCTGACTGTGACCGAACCCAACCCAGCGCATGTTCTGGCCTTCCGCCGGTTCAGCTCGGATCAGGTGGTGATGTTCAACAAAGCGCAGGTTGATGCATTGCGGCCACTGACTGACGCGCCGCTGCTGCATAATTATATGGGTCGGGTTCTGGATTTCGATCATTTCAAAGTCGGTGCGGATCTGGATATCGCCACATGGGACAGCTATCCGATCGGGTTTCTCTCAGACCGGCTTGAGGCGGACGAGGCCCATAAAGCCGCGTTCCTGCAACAGGGCGATCCGGATATGCAGGCCTTTCATCACGACCTTTATCGCGCCGTTGGGCGCGGGCGCTGGTGGGTGATGGAACAACAACCAGGCCCGGTGAACTGGGCTCCTTATAACCCTGCCCCCCTGCCCGGCATGGTGCGCCTGTGGTCGCTTGAGGCGGTGGCGCATGGGGCCGAAGTGGTCAGCTATTTTCGCTGGCGGCAGGCTCCGTTCGCGCAGGAACAAATGCACGCGGGCCTTTTGACACCGAACAACACACCCGCCCCGGCACTGGCCGAGGCTCGTCAAACCGCAGTTGATCTGGCCGAGCTTGGCGCGCTGACGCAAACGCAGGCGGACGTGGCGATTGTGTTCGATTATGCCTCGGACTGGGCCTGGGCGACACAACCGCAAGGGGCCGGGTTCAACTATTTCCGGCTGGTTTTTTCAGCCTATCGCGCGTTGCGGCGGGCCGGGCTTTCGGTGGACTTCATTGCGGCCTCGGAAACGCCCAAGACCGGCTACAAACTGATCCTCGCCCCCGGTCTTGCCACGCTGGATGACGATCTGGAAACCCGCCTGACTGAGGGTTGTGATCTGGCCATCCTTGGCCCCCGTACAAGCGCGATCACTCGCGATTTCCAAATCCCAACCTCAGGCCGCCCGGGCCTGTCCGGGCTGGATTGCGAAGTTGATCTTGTGGAAACCCTACCCCCTAACGTGCAGCGTGATGTTAATGGAGGTGGCGCGGCGCAACACTGGGTTGACCGCCTCTCCGGAGATGCCCCAGACCTTTTGACCTTTGTTGATGGCACATCTGCCCTAAAAGGCGAAAACGGTCTTTGGTACCTTGCGGGTTTCCCGGATGAGGCTCTTTGGGACAGGGTCATCTCGATGGCCGCCAAAACGGTCGACCTGACCTTGCATGCAATGCCCGAGGGCCTGCGCCGACGGGAAACCGAGCAGCATATTTTTCTGATCAACTACACCGCCGCACCCGTCCTTTGGAACGGGCACGAAATCGCTGCGTGTGACGTTGTCATCCTACCAAAGGGTCCAGCCGCACAGGGGTAATGCTCAGGCGTTTAAAAATTTCTCGACAAACTCGGCCCGTGCTTTGGCATACCACGGAGCTTCGGCCAGCCACGGGTTGAGGCTGGCCAACGCGTCGCCCGGATAGGCCTCGGCAAAGTTCTTTCTGAACTCATCGCCCGCGAAATCCTCGGCGCCCAGTACGGCTGTGTTATATCCGTTCACTGCAGCGGCAGCTCCGGCTGGCTCAGGTCGGTACAAATAGTTGATGAACGCATAGACCTGTTCGATGTTTTTCGCACCGACCGGCATTGCAAGACCATCCACCCACGCCATCGCTCCTTCGATCGGAGCCTGATAATTCACCGGTTCCCCTGCTGATTTCAAAGCCAGCGGCGGCCCGTCCCATGTTTGCCCCACAACCACGCCGCCATTCAGCAAGCCGTATTTCTGAGTTTCAGCATCGTTCCAAATCAGCTTGATCCGATCCCTGCGTTCAATGCACCAGTCCGTGATCTGGTCCCAGACCCTGCGCATGGTGTCTTCGTCGTCATAGGCATCCCAAACGGACTCGGGCTCCATCTCACCCAAGCGTTCCAAATACAGACCCGCACACAGCATCATAGAATGCGCACGACCCATGGTCATACCGGCATTTTCTTCCGCCCAAACATCCCCATAGGATGGAGCGTCACCTTCGGGCGACCACAGATCGGTACGGTAGGCTATGCCCTCAGTCCCCCAGATATGCGGCAGCCAGTGCGCTCCGCTTTTGTTGAAATTCCAAGCGTCGGTCCCAATTCTGACCATGGAAGGGTTAACCGCGTCCAGGTTCACCTTATCCAGATCAAACGGTTGCAGCAGGTCCAGCGGCGCCCATTGCAAAGACCGCATGTTGGTAGGCGCGACAAGGTCAAACCCCTGGCCATTCGACGCAGTCATCATGTTGAGGATTTCTTCGTTCGATCCGATCCCGATATGATTGACCCTGATCCCCGTTTCCGCTTCGAACCCTTCCAGGAACTCAGGCGGCAGGTAATCCGACCACATCACCACGTTGATCTCACCCGAAGAGGCCAGCGCGCTTTTGCTGTAAAGCGGAGCCGCCAAAACAGCCGCGCCCGCGCCTTTCAGCATCGAGCGTCTGGAAAGGGTTTTCCGTTCAGCCATTTTGATTCTCCTGCTATTGAGTTGTTTTGCAGCCTTCTACTTGCTGCCAACAGGAATGTGGACTGGCAAGATCACGTGTCCCGCCAGATTGAAACCCCATAGGGTGGGATTTCAGTGCCCCCAACCAAATAGGCATGTGGTTCGTCAGTCGGTAATGACAACCCATCTGCCCCGAAATTGAAGGCAAATTTCAATCCTCCGCGACGTGTGATCCGCAGATCCGGTCCGCAATCCGTGACGGGAAGGCCCGCCCAGCTTAACGCGTCCGAAAGTATGGCATGCAGCAATTGGCCGCGTGGGATCATTGCCAGATAGATCGCTCGGTCCGAGCGTACAATCGCCGGGCTGCCATCCCGGTATGCGCTGCTAAACTCTGCCGTTACCATTCCGCTGGTGTCGATGATTTCCCGCCAACCGGTGAAGTCATACGTCGTTCCGTCCTGCAAGCGCACCGATTCCTGCGCCAGTTCTGGTAGCGATTCCACCCGCAAGACCGTCACACCGGTAAGCTCAGCCAACGCTCCGGGCGCAAGGTTGTGCGGTGTGTGCATGTCGGGTGTCTTGCTGCCCGCGCGCGCGCCGATCAGCAGTTTCGCCCCACTGTCCCGCAGTTTGATGGCCAGATCGTATGGAACGATCATGCTTTGCGGGACAACAATCAGGGCATACCCGTTCAGCTCATCTTGTGGCCCCACAAAATCCAGATCGACCCCAAGCGCGCACAGCCCGGCATACCATTCGCGGATGATCTGAGCATTTGGGAAGGCATCGTCATGCGGCAGGATATCCGCCGCCCAGATGGATTCGTAATCCAGAATTATGGCCACCTGCGCCCGCTCACGTACCACGGCGGGCAACAAGTCGCGCTCTGCCGCGACCTGCGCCAATTCCACGGCGGCCTGATCCGGGCTGCCGTCCGAACGCAACAATGCTGTGTGATACTGTTCTTGCGCAAATTTAGCCTGTCGCCAGCGAAAAAACATCACCGCCTGCGCGCCATGCGCATAGGCTGCCCAGGTCCACAGTCGCACCATCCCGTCTGCGGGTGAGGGGTTTTTCTCGGCCCAGTCCACCGGGCCGGGTTGCTGCTCCAACACCCACATGCGCCCCTTGCCTTGAGAGCGATACAGATCGCAGTGAAACCCCTGATAATCCGGCGCGCCGGTCCGCAAATAGCGGTGCTTTTCGTCGTCAGACAGGGTCGAGCCCAACAGATTGCCTAAGGGGTAACTGTCGAAACCAACAATATCCAGATCGGCGGCAACGGCATGGTGATCGAACTCAAAACTGCCCGCCATGAAATTATGGGTGATGTCCCGATCCGGCGCGTACTGACGCAGCACATCCACCTGCGCGCGGTTGAACAGCCGCACCCGGTCCGAGGAGTATCGCGCAAAATCAAGCGCGTGGGTTGGGTTGGGGCTGGCCACCAGCCCGTTCGGCAATTCGATCTGACCAAAGCTGGAATAGACCGAGCCCCAGAACACGGTCCCCCAAGTTTCATTCAGTATCGCGATCGACCCGTACCTATCCGCCAGCCACCGCTGGAACCCGACCCGCGCCGCATCCGAATAGCTAAGCACCGTGTCGTGATCGTTATACTCATTGTCGATCTGCCAAGCGTGAACATAGGGGTTCTGGCCATAACGACGGGCATATTCGGTGGCAATCCGGCGGGCTTCGGCCAGATAGACATCGCTGGAAAAGCAATAATGCCGCCGCGATCCAAACCCTCGCACGCGCCTGTCCGGGCCAACTGGCAGAATTTCCGGATGTTCGTCGATCAGCCATTTCGGCGGGGCGGCGGTGGGCGTGGACATCATCACGCGCAGGCCTGCCTCGCCCAGAATGCCGATCACCTCATCCAGCCAATCCCAGTGGAAAACGCCGCGCTCCGGTTCAATCAGGCCCCAAGTGAATTCGGCGATGCGCACCCAATCCAGTCCCATCTCGACCATTCGCTGCGCGTCTTCACGCCAGAGCGACCGGTCCCATTGTTCGGGGTAATAGCAAACCCCAAGTTCCAACCTGCTCATCGATCTTCCCTTGCCGTACGGCGTTCGATCCATTTGAGGAAGCTGGCGCAGCCCAACGTGATCACCACATAGAGGATTGCGGCTGTATTAAACGGCGCAAAGGGCAGAAAACTGGCGGCCTGAAATTCGCGCATACGCTGGGTCATATCGCGGACTGACAGGATCGACAGCAGTGAGGTATCCTTGATCATCGCAATGAACTCATTGCCCAAGGGCGGCGTGACGATGCGCAGCGCCTGCGGCAGGATGATCAGCCGCGCAGTTTGCCAGCGCGAAAGACCCAGCGAGCCACCAGCCTCGATCTGACCCCGTGGGATGGCCTCGATCCCGGATCGAAAAATCTCGGCCATGTAAGCGGAATAGCCGACCGAGATCGCGATGATCCCGCGGGTCATATTGGTCATATCGATACCGCCACCCGTGGCATCCTTGACCGCCCCAGCCAAAGGCAGGCCGATATAGAGGATGATCACTAGCATCGGAATGCCACGGATCGTGTCCACGAAGAACTCGGCCCCTACGGCCAGCGGATGCAGCTTGTGCTGCGCACCGCCCACCGTCAGCGTCAGCAACAGAAAGCCAAACACGGCAAAAGCCAGCGCCGGGTTGCGGTACTGATCCGGCAGGAATTGCGTCTGCCAGATCACCGGATAGCCCTTGGTGTTGGCACCGACCGGGACAAAGGCGCCCGACACGCTTTCGACGGTTTCGATCTGTTCCACCGCGCTGGCAGCGTTTGGGGCGCTACGGATGCGGTATTGCTGGTCTTCGCCCCCGTCGAATTCACCAAACCGGATGATGTCGGCCTGCGCCTGCGGGGTGCCGCGCACAATGGCGATGCGCGCATCCAGCGTACCTATCAGTTCGTATTTGACCTGTGGCTGCATGAAGAAAAACGCCGATACACCCAGCAAAGTCAAGCTGATGCAGCCATAGACAACGGTCGTGCGCGCCTTGGGTTTGAACGATTGCAGCCCGACCCAGATCAGCCCCAGAATGGCGGCGAAGATATAAGCAAAAATGGCGGCGCGAAACGTGATCGCCACTCCGGTTGCAAATTGCCAATGGGCCATAAACATCAGATAGAACAGCGCGGCCCCGGTCAGGATCTCAAACCCAAGCTGAGCAAGTCCCCGCGCCCTGACGGGCAAACGGCCCGACAGCAAAATACCAGCAACCACAAGCGCATAGATTAGCAGTAACACCTGAAGACCTGTCTGAACCTGATCAACAACGTCTGGAAAAAGTACCCAAGTCTGCGCGGAGCGGTCGATCAAGGTCGAAGTATTTTCGCTGAGCGCATGAAAGAAGACGGACTCGGCAAATGGCATCAGCACCTGCGGCGCGACGAAAACCAAGACCGCCAGCGCCAACGCTGCGGGCAAGGCCGCCCATGCCGAGATACGCACCCAACTCGGCGCCGTCTGAAACCGCGCGTTTCGGGCGCAGAGATATCCCAGAATGGCCACCGCAAGAACCAGCAGGAACCCGACAAAAATCGGGCCGGCATTATTCCCGATCCCGAGAATTGCGATCAAAGAGCGCAGGTATTTTGAAGAGGTAGCGAACAGGTAGATAATGAACGGGGCCGCGGCGAGCAGAACAAGATTGCTCGGGCGGATCGAGCTTAGACGCTTCATGGAACCTCACTGCAAACAGGCGGCCCGGTTGCCATCGGCACCGGGCCGTTTCGGATCGGACAGGTTTATTCGGTGCCCCAGTATTTGCCGACCAACTTGTCCAGCGTGCCGTCCGCCTTGATCGCTGCCAGCCCTTCGTTGATGGCGTCGACCGTAGCGTCGCCTTCCTGAAACACGATACCCAGCGGGTCGGATTGCAGGCCGGTGATGCCCACGGTCAGTTCACCCGCGAACTCCTGCTCGTATGCGGCGGCCGAGGTGCCGTCGATGATCACACCCTGCACATCCGCATTTTGCAGTGCCAGGATCGCGGCAGAGAAGTTGTCATACAGGCTGACATTTTCGCGCCCTACTAGATCCTCGGCCAATTGCGCGTTGGTGGTACCGGTCTGCGCCGCCAGCTTCTGACCACCGGCTTTGAAATCCTCAAGCGTCATGTCCGCATTGTCGACCTGGAGCAGAATGGCCTGACTGACCACAATGTAGGGTTCTGAGAAATCCATCGTCTCTTCGCGTTCCGGCGTGATTGAGACGCCCGAGATCACCAGATCGAACTCACCCTGCTGAAGCGCGGCAAAGATGCCGTCCCATGCCGTGTTGACGAAATTCGGGACGCAATTGACTCGTTCGCAGATCGCATTCATCACATCCACATCGAAACCTACGATCTGACCGGTCGTCTCATCGACAGTTTCCATCGGCGGATAGGTGGCGTCGGTTCCGATTTTCAGAACGCGCCCGTCCAGGTCGGCAGCAAAAACTGCGGGGGCTGCTATCGCGGTCACGACCGCTGCGGCCAGTAGATTTTTAAACATCTTCAAGTCCTCCTGAGTTGGTTTACGTGGTGGGCGCCTTTTGCGGCGCGGGGGTGTCAGGTTGGCGCTCGATCAGCGTGGCCCTGATCTTTTTCTGGGTCTCGGACGGGTCGCCCCCTTCCAAAGCTTTCAACATATACTCGCCCAGAAGACGGCTGGTTTCTTCGATGGGCACATAATAGGTGCTGGGCGGGGGTACGAAATATCGGCTAAGTTGCAGGTCATCGGTGGAAATCACCACCATGTCCCGGCCAATCTGCACACCCGCAGCATGGGCTGCGGACAAAACGCCTAGTGTCATCGCCTCATTCGCGCAGATACATGCCGTGGGTCGGTCGCTTAGCTGCATCAGAGCCTCAAAACACAACTGCCCAGTACGAGCGGTTGTGGGGCCATTGAAAATCAGCGCTGGGTCAGGCGCAATGCCGCCATTGGCCAACGCCTGTTCGTATCCGGTTTGACGTTGGGCTGCATAGATCAGTTCGGCCGGGGGGTTCATCAAGGCAATACGCCGGTGCCCCAATCCCACCAACCGCGCGGTGGCGTCAAACGCAGCTGCCTGACTGTCGAAATCGACATAGGCATGGGCTGTCTTGCTGTCGCTCATACCCATGGTCACGAAGGGAAAACTGTGTTGCTGTAGAAAAGCGATGCGCGGATCGTCCTGCAATGTGCCCGAAAAGATGACGCCATCGGCCAAACCGTCCTGAACAATCCGCGCCAGAACGGCCATGGCATCCGGCAGATCGGCCACGTTGAACACAGACATCTCGTATCGCGAACCCTGCAAGGACGCCGAGATACCCGCCAGTATGCGGGTGAATTCCACCCCTTCCCATTCTTCTGCTGCGTCAGGTGACACGCTGACCAGCACCGCGATACGGTAGGATTTTTTGGTGCGCAGCTTCAAACCGTCCATATTGACACGGTACCCCAGAAGGGCCGCTACAGCCTGAATCTCTTGCCGCGTTTCTTCCCGAACTGACGTAGCCCCCCGCAGCGCGTTCGAGACGGTGCCAACGGAATAGCCCGTCTCCTTGGCGATCGACTTGATCGTTGCGCGCGCCATTATCCGACCTCCGAAGACATCTGTCCCATCAGAAACTTTCGCCCCGTCCGCAAGGTCTCGGCGTGGTCAGGCGTTTCATCGTGTTCGACAAACAGATCGCTGCAGGGGCTGTCATTCAGAATGCGCAACAGCCGGGGCCAATCGACCACACCCTGCCCCAGATTGCGCCAGCGATCATCACCCTGCCCTGAAGCCGGTTCTGCATCCTTGGCGTGTACTGATACGATCCGCCCCGCGTACCGCTGCAACACCGCGGCCGGTTCCGGCACCGAGACGGCCAACCATCCGATATCGGGCTGCCAATGCAGCGTGTCATGCGCCAAGATCAGGTCCAAAGGCGTTTCTCCAACAGGGCCAACCAGATCAAAATCATGGTTGTGATAAGCCAGTCGAACCCCCTGGCCCGCCAATCGCGCCGCCCAGGCAGAGAGTTGGTCTGCTACATCCTGCCATCCCGCGACCGTGCCGGGGCGGGCCTGTGGCGCCAGCCATGGCATCACGGCAACCGGGCAGTTCAAAAGATCAAGCAGGGTCAGAATATCGTCAAACCGGGTTTCGAATTCCTCCCAATCGAAATGCGCCGACCGGACGGTCAGGCCCGACTGCGCAACCTGCAACGCCATGTGTTTAGGGGACAGATCGTGAAATCCAACTGTTTCAACATCCGCAAAACCGCAGTCGAGGATCAGATCCAACTGCGCAGCCAGACCCCCGAGCTGCCTGACGGTATAAAGCTGTGCCGCTATACGCATCTGCTTACTGGATGACCCTCGATTGAAACGTTTCAATAACGTTGAAGCAGCAACACCCCTTTTGTCAAGATTCGGTCCAAAGGGGCTGGTATTTCGCCAGAAGTGCTGACAAAACGCACTAATCCATCGATGATATCGCTAACATCTAGAATGCATCGGGCCGAACTGTTAGGTGGCGGCCCAACCGGCGCAAACAGGTTTTGACCATGAATTACACCCGCTCCGATTTCCCAAAGGATTTCCTCTTTGGCGTGGCAGCCTCAGCGCATCAGATCGAACAGGAATTCGATCTGGTACACGAAGCCGGGTTCGACTGTTATCAATTTTCAATCAATTGGGCCCGCGTTCTGCCCGAAGGGCGCGGGGCGATGAACGAGACCGGGCTGGACTTTTACGATCGTCTGACGGACGCGCTGTTGGCGCGTGGCCTTCGACCGTGCGCAACACTGAATCACGGCGAATTGCCTGCGGCGCTGGCGGATCTGGGCGGATGGCGAAACCGCGCCATCGCCGATTGGTTTGCGGATTTCACCGAAATCATTATGGGGCGCGTCGGCGACCGTATGTACAGCGTTGCGCCGATCAGCATCCCGGCTGGCATTGGCAGGTTGCGCAAATTCGCGTATCAGACGCCCGACCCTGACAATACCCGCGCCATCGCCCGGACAAGGCATCACATGCTATTGGCCCATGGGTGTGCCATCGAAGCGATGCGAGGATTAGGCATGACCAATCTTGGGGTTGTGTTCGATCAAACACGCGCGGAACCGTCCAAGGACCCCAACACCGATCTGCTTGGTGACATCCTCAATCGGTTCTGTCCGGCTGGTGTGTTCAACAAGACCTACCCTGCAACGGCGCTTGAATCGCTGGAGCGTCATCTGCCGGCAAGCTGGCAGGGCGACATGGAAACCATTGGAACTGGCGTTGATTGGTGCGGTCTGACCTTTGACACGCATTGGCCATCTGCTGTGGACCTGAGCCGTTTTCAGCACGACTACACCCAAGACAGGCCGATCCTTGTCACCGGTATGGCCGACCGCGAAACTTCGCACGGGGATGGGTGGGGTAACGATCTTACCCAACACCTATCGGCAGTGCAGGACGCGCTGAAACAGGGTGTTCCGGTGAAGGGGGTGTTTATCCGGTCTGTGCTGGACCGGGGCAATTGGGCCCCTTACGACGCTGAACCGAAAGACGTGGTCGACACAGTCTCTAGTGCGCCAGAAAGCAAACCGAAGGTGTCGTATAACATCCTTAAACCCGTCCTGTCTGGTGGCGCGGTGTCATTGCCTCTGGCTCAACCAGCTGGGGCCATGCGCGCGCATTGGAACTTGGTTGCGGATATCGGCGGCACCAATACGCGCTTGGGCGTGATCGCTGAAGGAAAGCTGACCGATCTGCGCAAATACCCAACCGGCACCCTGCCAGAATTGCTTAACGCCTTTCACACCCTGCGCGATGAGATCGGCACCGATCCACGCGCCGTGGTGGCCGCCGGGGCCGGGCCTGTGAAGAACGGGACGATCCGCCTGACGAATGCAAAGCTCGACCTGTCCGAGGGTGATATCGGCAAGGCCACGGGCGCACAGCATACCTTTGTCATCAACGACTTTACCGCCGCTGCTTGGTCGGTGGCCGAAATCACAGGCGATGATGTCGAGGTGTTGCAAGGCGCCGCGACCCCACCCCCCGGCACCCGGTTGGTTGTCGGTCCCGGCACAGGTCTTGGGGTTGGGGCGTTGCTTTATTCTGAAGGCCGGTATCACACCGCATCTGGTGAAGGCGGCCATATTGGCCTGTCACCGCGCCATGTGGATGAGGTCGAGATTTTCAAAGCCGCCCGGCACATCGCGCCGGATTGTTTCTTTGATGAAACTTTGGTGCTTGAGGCGGAAATGTTCCTTAGCGGCACAGGTCTGCCGATCCTGTACCGTGCGGCCGGTATGGCCGCCGGACAGGCCGACACGCCAATGCGCAGCGCCAAAGACATTCTTGATGACGCGCGTACGCAGACAGACCTGATCGCCGAAAAAACGGCGCATATGTTCACCACCCATCTGGGCGCAGTGATGGGTGATCTTGCCGTCGTGCTGATGCCTGTGGGCGGTGTGTTCCTTGTGGGCGGTGTGGCCGAGAAAAACCGCTGGCTCTTCAAGGAAGCCTTCCGCGATGCGTTCAACGCGGGCGGGCGGTTTACCGATTTGCGAAGGTCAATGAGCCTGTATGTTTCGGAACAGGACGAATTTGGCATTGTTGGCGCTAACAATTTCTGTAAAAGTGCGCTCGCGCGTTAATATGACCGCCTGATCCCACAAGACAGAAAGGACCCGGCATGATCCTGTGCTGCGGTGAAGCCCTGATCGACATGATCGCCACCCCGACCATTTCGGGCGGTGATGGCTTTGTGCCCCATTCCGGTGGCGCGGTCTTAAACACTGCCATTGCATTGGGGCGACTGGGGTCGCCGGTTGGGCTGCTGACTGGCCTGTCTTCGGATATGTTCGGAGAGCAATTGGCCGAAGCCCTGAAGACCAGCCATGTGGATGCAAGCCATGTGATCCGATCAGATCGCCCCACGACGCTGGCCTTTGTGCAGTTGAAGGACGGGCACGCCACTTATAGTTTTATCGACGAAAACTCGGCGGGTCGCATGCTGATGCCCGAGGAAATGCCGGATCAGCTCCCCGCTATTTCGGCGCTGTATTTCGGCGGAATCAGCCTGGCGTGCGAACCCTGCGCAGACGCTTATGCCGCATTGTTGGACCGGCAAGGGGCGGATCGGGCGGTGATGATTGATCCCAATATCCGGCCCGATTTCATCAAGGATCAAACCCGGTATCGCACCCGTCTGAACCGGATGATCGCAAAGGCGGATATCGTAAAGGTCTCGGACGAGGATCTGGATTGGATCATTCCCGGCCCGGAAAGCATCACTGAGAAAGTGCCGCTGTTGCTGCAAGCCGGGCCTGCCGTGGTCATTGTAACGCGTGGCGGTGACGGCGCGTCAGGCTATCTGGCGGACGGGTCCGAAACCTCAGTCCCTGTTCGACCGGTTCAGGTTGTCGATACCGTCGGTGCAGGTGACACGTTCAACGCTGGTGTGCTGGCCGAGCTGGAGCGCGGTGGGCAACTGACCAAAACCGCGCTACGCACCCTGAGTACCGAAAACCTGCGCGCCGCATTGGCCAAAGGCGCAGAGGTTGCAGCCATCACCGTTTCCCGCGCCGGGGCCAACCCTCCCTGGGCGCACGAGCTTTGAACCCCAAAGAGATCTAAATGAAACGTTCTGACATCAACACCATCAAAACCGAGGCCGATGCCTTTATCCGTTCCTTCGGTGCGGTCCTGCCCCCCTTTGCCAATTGGTCGCCTGACCAAATGCGCAGTGACAAAGCCGCAGGCATTCGCGAACGCGGGCTGGGTTGGGACATCACCGATTACGGGCAGGGTCGCTTTGATGAGCTGGGCCTGTTCCTGTTCACCTTGCGAAACGGCGATGTGGGTGATCTGAACAGCGGTCGGGGCATGCTTTATGCCGAAAAGTTGCTGGTATCGCGGGACAAACAGCTGTCGCCAATGCACCGCCACATTGTGAAAGCCGAAGACATCATAAACCGCGGCGGTGGTGATCTGGTGATGGAGATCTATGCCTCGGACCCGCAAGGCGGTATCGACCGTGAAAATCCTGTTGTCGTGCCCAGCGACGGTTGCCCCGTCACAATTCGGCCCGGTGAGTTGCTTCGCTTGAAACCCGGCGAAAGCGTCACTCTGATGCCCGGCATATGGCACGCCTTCTGGGCCGAAAAAGGCGATTGCCTGATTGGCGAGGTCTCGACCGTCAATGACGACCGAACCGACAACGTGTTCGAAGACCCGATCCCGCGCTTTGCAACCATCGAAGAAGACGTCGCGCCGGATTTCCTGTTGGTCGCGGATTACTACTCTTGATACGCAGTTTTCAGGCTGACCTGACCCGCAAAATGATAAGTCGCTTTTCTTAAACCGGAAAAACGCATTAACATGGGCTGCGAAACCGTGGGTGGGGGTTCCAACCCTGACCTGTTAGCGCAACAACTGTTAGGGGGCCGGTCCAATGGTCACGAAAGCTGAGCTTGAAGCGCAAGTTGCCGATCTGCGCCGCCAACTGGCCGAGCAAACTGCGACCCGTGAACAGGCACAAAGGCCGGAACCACACGATACTGTGGCCGACAGGATTGCCGAGAACATCGACAACTGGACCGGACAGCTTGAAGAAGCCCTGACCGAGTTGGAGGATCTGCCGCACAAAAGACCGATCCTGTTTGCGCTTGGCATTTTTACGCTTGGCTATCTGCTAGGCCGATCCCGGTAGGAGCCTGAACATGAGCCGCATTTCCCGCAATATCTCGATCATTCTGCGCGCCGAACGGTTGATTGCCCAACGCCATGTTGCCGTGGCCGCACGGCGTACCGGCTTTTACGCTGCGGCGGGGCTGGCCGTGGGGCTGGCTGTCATCATGCTGAACGTGGCTGGTTTTTTCTGGTTGTCAGCAACCCTGTCCAAACCGCTGGCCGCGCTGATCATGGCTGGGGCCAACCTGTTGCTGGGTGTGATCCTGGTTCTGATGGCCAACACGCAGAACGCGCAGGCGGATACGACAGCCGCGGTCGAATTGCGCGATATGGCACTGTTAGATATCGAAACCGAGATCAAAGACACTCTGTCCGACGCACGTAACACCGTGACAGGCATCCGGCGCGACCCGCTGGGTGCCCTGACACCCGATGTTATCAGCGCCATTCTGAGTACGCTGATCAAATACGCCAAGCGTCGCAAAGACAAACCCGAGCAATAGCGACTATTGCACCATCCGGGCGGCGGCGCGGGCGATCACCATCTCTTCGTTCGTGGGAATTGCCAGAATGCGCACGCGGCTGAAATCGGTCGACAGAACCGTGCCATTGTCGGCGTTCCTGTTGGGATCCATTTCAATCCCGATCCAGCGCATCCCGTCACAAACCCGCTGACGGATCTGTACTGCATTCTCACCAATGCCGCCCGTGAACACCAGCGCGTCCAACCCTTCCAGCGCAGCAGACATGGCGCCAAGCTCTCGGCGAATGCGAAAGACATAATAATCGATCGCCTTGCGGGCCTCGGGCGTTTCGGCGGCCAGCAGGGTGCGCATGTCCGATGACATTCCCGACAGACCCAGCAGGCCGGAATTACGATAGAGCATGTCAGCGATTTCATCCGCGCTCATCCCTTCCTGCTGCATCATGTACAGCACGACACCCGGGTCCAGCTGACCGCTGCGGGTGCCCATCGGCAGGCCGTCCAATGCGGAAAAACCCATGGTCGACGCCACAGCCCGCCCGCCTGACACAGCACACATCGACGCGCCATTGCCCAGATGCGCGATGACAACGCGGCCATCATACAGGCTGGGCGCGGTCTCTTTCAGCTTTTGCGTGATGTAGTCATAGCTCAGGCCGTGAAAGCCGTACCGGCGCACGCCCTTGTCATAATAGCTCTGCGGCAGGGCGAAGGTATCGTTGACCCATGGATGGGTGCGGTGAAAGGCGGTGTCGAAACAGGCTACCTGAACCGTGTCTGGAAAGGCGGCGCTGGCTGCACGGATACCGGCCAGACTGAATGGCTGGTGCAGCGGCGCATAGGGGATGAACCCGGCCAGAGTATCCAGAACCTTGTCGTCGATCCGCACGGGTTCGGAATACACCGTCCCCCCATGCACAACCCGGTGACCTATGGCGCGGATGTGGATGTCCGGCAGATATTCGCGTGTCATGTCCAGAAAGGCCTGGATTGCCTCGTCATGGCTTTGGGTATCCGTCAGCGCCTGGTTGATCGAGCGGCCCCCGGCAGATTCCGCCAACAAGCGCGGTGCATCCCCCAAGCGTTCGATCTGGCCGTGCCAACGCATGCTGGGGCGATTGCCTTCGACCAGTTCATACAGCCCGAATTTCAACGAAGACGACCCGGCGTTCAGCGCCAGCACATGGTCAGCCATGAATTTTACCCTTGTTTGCCTGCGCATGCAGCGCCGCCACCGCACAGGAAGCCAACCGCGAGGCATCATCATCCGCTCGGGACGTCAGAATGATCGGGGCGGCGGCACCTACCACAATTCCCGCTGCCTCGGCATGGGAAATGTAAGTCAGCTGTTTGGCCACCATATTGCCAGCTTCGATATTAGGGGCCACGAGGATATCCGCCGCCCCGGCGACGGCGGACTTGATGCCCTTTGTTCGCGCCGCCTTCAGATCAACCGCGTTGTCCATCGCCAGTGGGCCATCGACCAGTCCACCGGTGATCTGACCCCGCTCGGCCATTTTCGACAACAGCGCCGCATCCACAGACGAGGGCATATGCGGGTTGATCGTCTCAACCGCAGACAAGACGCCAACTTTTGGTGTTTCTATCCCGATCGAGTGTGCCAGATGGATGGCATTCTGCACAATGTCTGCCTTGGTCTCGAGGTCCGGGGCGATGTTCACGGCCGCATCCGTCACCATGATGGGCCGTGAAAAGCCCGGCACGTCCATCACAAACACATGCGACAGGCGACGGCCTGTCCGCAGACCTTTGTCGCGTCGCAGAACCGCTCGCAGCAAAACATCGGTGTGCAAATGCCCCTTCATCAGGGTTTGCGCCTTACCTTCAACCACCAGGTCCACAGCGCGATGGGCCGCATTTTCATGACTGCGGGCTTCAATGATCTCGAGACTCGACAAATCGGCCTTCAACTCGGCGGCGGCGGCAGCGATTTTGTCAGGATCACCCAGAAGGATCGGCGCAATAATACCTTTGGAATGCCCTAGCAACGCACCGCCCAGCGAGTTCGGCTCTTCCGGGGCGATCACGGCTGTGGGCATCGGATCCAGAGGCTTTGCCTTTGCGATCAGTGCATCGAAATGGCGATGGCGCTGAACGATCAGGCCGGGCACGTCAACCGAGTCAAAGGTCAGGTGTTTGGCTGGCGGTGTCACTTGCACCTCACCACTGAGGATCAGAGCGTTGTCGCCCACGCGGCGCACTTCGGTCGCACAAAGCAAATCACCGTCGTCCCGCTTTTCGGTCACGATCAGCGTCGCTGTCACCTCGTCATCAGCCAGAACAGGCGCATGAAAAGACAGGTTCGCCGACCGCGCCTGGGTGCCCGCGCCGGGCAGGATATTGCCCAAAATTGCCGCAATCAAACCGGCAGGCCACAGGGCTGGGGCCACTGCCTCGGGGTGGCCGTCGCCATCGCCATCATATCCCGCCAGATGCAATGGATTATGATCGCCCGAGGCCGAGGCAAAGGCATAAAGATCATCGACCGTACATAAGCGCGTCACCTGCGCCACGTCCCCGACCTTGATCTGCGTGTAGGTGCGGTTTTCTGTTATTTTCATTTCTGTTTGGCCTTGTTCGCAGCAGCCGAACTGCGCCCTTTAGGTTTGGACCGAGTTCCGGTTTTCTGTTTGATCTCAGCAAGATCAAGCGTGTCGTACAGTGCTTGTGCCATCTCGACAAGCTCAGGTGAAGGGTTCGGAATTTCACCCAGAACACGCTTGAGCAGATCAACCGCCTGTTTTCTGTCAGCAACCCGCGGAAGCAAGTCGGGCAACGTATCTATCGCACCCTGTTCGTCAAACGTGACGATCACTGTCTGTTCGCGCAACATGCGTTGGCGGTCTTCGACGGTGAGATCCCTGAACGGGGCCTCATGTTGGAACACATGCGCCCAGCGATGCAGAATTTCAGCCCGAAAGCTTTGGTTGCTTGAGGCCAGCAACAGCAACAACCGGATCACGGCCTCGGGCAGCCCGCCCTGTTTCATATGCGCCAATGCTGACTCAACCTCGGGCAGGGCTTTCAGGGTTTCAGGATCAGGCAAGGTACGGTGGGCAGCGTTCTTCTTGCCGAACCACGCGGCCAGCGGACCACCCCAAAGCGCATAGAACATCCCTTCATACCAGGCGTCGCGCAGGTCTCGACTCAGATCCATGGCCTGTTCGACCCAGTCGCCGGTCAGCTTTTCCATCTCAAGAAACGGGTTATCAGCTGTCGCCGGGGCGCGCAGTTCGCGCGTCATCCCGGCTAATTGCGCAACCCCCTTCATCATCGGATTGTCCGAAGACATCGCCGTGCGTTGAACGCGCAGAGGGTGCAGATCACGCAAAGCCTTTGCGCCCATCGGTGTGGAAACAGATCGCACAAAAGGACGCCCAAAGGTTTCATATGCATTCGCCTGCACCTCGGACATATGGGCCACCGCGGCAAAGCTGGCCTCATCCTGCTGGCCGTCGTCCAACGCGGCTACATCCCCGAGTGTGCGGTCATAGAACCGAACCTCGAACTGTTTATCCTGGCCTTCGCCTTGGGTGTTTTCGATCACCATCTCGTAGAGGCCTGGTGCCATTGCTTCGACCGTTTCCAGGGTCGAAGCCATCTGCGTATGTTCCTTACGCGCTACTTTGGACGAAACAAAAATGCCCAGATGGCCAACCTCATCATGCAACATGTAGATGATCCGCTGACCGCGCAGACGGATTTCCTCTTCATCTGCGTATGTGGCGGCAATCCAGTTGAGTGCCTGCTGGGGCGGGGTGATGTTGTCACCTTGGCTGGCAAAGACAAATATCGGGCCTTTCACCGCCTTGATGTCGATCGGCACGCCCGGTTCCAACTGCGCGGTGTTCTTGATCAGCCGATTGCCAACGAACAGCTGCTCGACGATCCAGTGAATCTCGGCCTCGTTCAATAGGAAGTAACCACCCCACCAGCGCTCAAAATCAATGAAGCGTTTCCGACCGCCATCAGAGTCGCGGTAGAGGTCGAAATACTTGCCGAAATAATTCCGGCTGGGGTTCAGCTGTTCAAAATTCATCACCAGATTGGCGCCATCGAACATGCCCGCGCCGACGTCCGACCAGAACATCGGTTGCCAGGTGCCGCCCAGAACACCCGCGTTATACCGCATCGGATTTTCTCCTACCTCGCCCGACCATGGCGCAATGGGGGCGCCATTCAGGATCAGCGGTCCGGTCAGATCCGGGTTGCAGGCGGCCATCAGCAAAGTGGCCCAGCCACCCTGGCAATTGCCGGCCACGACCGGCTGCGGGCTGTCGGGATGGCGCGCGCGGACAGTGCGCACGAATCCGGCCTCGGCATGCATGACGTCGGCAAGTGTCTGCCCCGGCACAGGGTCTCGCCCGAAACTGACGAAATAAACCGGATGCCCTTTTGACAGGGCAACGCCAACTTGACTGTCTGGTTTGAATCCACCGATCCCGCCGCCGTGACCGGCACGCGGATCGATGATGATGTAGGGACGCCGGGTGTCGTCAATGGTTACACCTTTGGGCGGCAGGATGCGCAGCAGTTGGTAATTGCAGGGGCGTTTCAGGTTCGCCCCGTCGACGATGACCTCATAGTCATAGATCAGCACCGGCGGGCAACCCGCAGCTTCATGCTCCAGAAAAACGTCTCCGCGTTCACGCAGCGCGTCCATGGTCAGCACCACGCGCTGGGTGGCGTCTTTCAGATAAGCTGTCCAATCGTCGACAATCGATTGCGAACGCGCAATGCGCTGCGAAACCTCGGCGAAGCCCTGCATCAGATCTCGGGTCCGCTCTGAATGCGTTTCGATAATCCGCGTCGATTGCAGCCGGGCGGATTGGGACAACAGGGTCCATTGTACGCCGGACCGATCCAAAGCGCGGGTTACGATATCAACCGTTCGGTCCTGAACCGCAGCCGCATTTTCAGCCGTCTCGGACCGAAGGTTCAACGAGGTCTTCTGCACATTGGTCACCATGAGCCTGTCCTCTAACCATCGAAAACACATGCGCCACCACCGTAAAATTCTGCCAGTGGCCGAGTCGATTTCTGCGACGCAGCATAGTTTGTTTCGAAATGATACTCAAACCCAACTCTGCGCCGCGCCGTCTTGGTTCTAACCGTTGGTGCAGCCACCTCCTGAGCGGCATTGGACAACTTCAACTGTCAGGTGACTGGCGAAAAGGCGAAAAATAAATGTTTCAATAATGATCTGGATCAAGATTCATCACATTCGGAAACGCTATTGGGATAACCTAGTAAGGGAATCAAGCGCGTACAGTCCAGCCAAATGAGCCAGATGACCAGTCGTCGGGCGTTTCTAAGCGCCAAAATATGTCGGGAGGACAGCAGCATTGCCCGTCCTCCGGGATCACATGTGCCGGGTTTCCTGGATCACTGCACCAAATGTGGCGACTGCGTCGACGCCTGTCAGGAAACGGTGATTGTCGTCGGTCAGGACGGTTTCCCCGTGTTTAAGCCCAGTGAAAACCCCTGCACCTTTTGCGGCGATTGCGCCACGGTCTGCCCGACAGACGCGTTGCAAATCGAACGCCTGCCGGACTGGCCCTGGCGCGCGGCGATCGAGACATCCTCTTGCCTGTCCATGAACGGGGTCAGCTGCCGCGTATGTCAGGATAATTGCGAACAGAATGCCATCCGCTTCAGGTTGCAACTGGGCGGTCTGGCCGAGCCTTCGCTGGATGCCGACACCTGCGTTGGGTGTGGTGCTTGCGTGCCCTCCTGCCCTGTCAATGCCATCGCGCTTGACCGTCAGCCCACATCTAAAACGGAAGCGATACAATGAATATTTGCGGTTGCCTTGTACATATCGTCCCTGACCAAGCTGAGGCCGCGGCGCAAACGATGCGCGACACACCAGGCGTCGAGGTGCATGCCCAGGCCGAAGACGGCCGTTTCGTCGTCGTCGTCGAAGACACATCCGATCACCTGGCGTCCGAGATCATCATGGATCTGCATCAGATCCCCGGAGTGGTCTCACTAACGCTGACCTATCACCATTTCGAGGATCTTGCGGAGGCTACCCCGCATCCCGATGCCCAAAGCCAAACCACCAGCCGGAGGCTCACGCTATGACTACTTCAGAATCTCGCCGGACTTTTCTCAAGGCCTCAGCGGCCGCTGCCACTGCGTCAGCCGCTGGCATTCCTCTGGCCACCGGTCAGGCCAACGCGCAGGCCGGGGCCCCCGATATCCGCTGGGACAAGGCGGCCTGCCGGTTCTGCGGTACCGGATGTTCGGTGCTGGTCGGCACCAAGGACGGCCGTGTGGTGGCCACGCAAGGCGACCCGGACGCGCCGGTCAACCGTGGCCTGAACTGCATCAAGGGCTATTTCCTGTCCAAGATCATGTACGGCAAGGACCGTCTGACTACGCCGCTACTGCGCAAGACCAACGGCGAATACGACAAGAACGGTGAATTCGAGCCGGTCAGCTGGGACGAAGCCTTCGACGTCATGGCCGCCAAGTGGAAAGAGGCCCTGGCCAAGAAGGGTCCAACCAGTGTTGGAATGTTCGGTTCGGGTCAGTGGACAATCTGGGAAGGCTATGCCGCCTCCAAATTGATGAAGGCCGGATTCCGGTCTAACAATATCGATCCCAACGCGCGGCACTGTATGGCATCCGCCGTTGTCGGGTTCATGCGCACATTCGGCATTGATGAGCCGATGGGCTGTTATGACGATTTCGAACACGCGGACACTTTTGTGCTGTGGGGCTCGAACATGGCCGAGATGCACCCGATCCTGTGGTCGCGCCTGACCGATACGCGCCTGACCAAGCCGGGATGTGAAGTCCACGTGCTGTCGACCTTCGAACACCGTTCGTTCGAACTGGCAGACAACGGCATCGTGTTTGAACCACAGACCGATCTGGCGATCCTGAATTACATCGCGAACTACATCATCCAGAACAACGCGGTGAACGAGTATTTCGTCAGAAATCACGTCAACATCACGAAGACTGCCACCGATATCGGCTATGGCCTGCGAGAAACCAACGCGCTGCAACAAGAGGCAGAAAACCCGAACTCTGGCGCGCTTGAGAGCATCAGCTTTGAAGAATACGCCGAAGCAGTTGCGCCCTATACGCTGGAATACACCTCGGAACTGTCGGGCGTTCCAGCAGACAAGCTGGAGAAACTCGCGCAGCAATATGCGGACCCAACCCGTAAGGTCATGAGCCTTTGGACCATGGGCTTCAACCAGCACACCCGCGGGTCTTGGGTGAACTCGCTGATGTATAATGTGCATCTGCTGGTGGGTAAGATTTCCGAACCGGGCAACTCGCCCTTCTCGCTGACAGGTCAGCCGTCAGCTTGCGGGACTGCACGCGAAGTCGGCACCTTTGCCCACCGCCTGCCCGCCGACATGGTGGTGGCGAATGATGAACACCGCGAGATTTGCGAAACTGCGTGGAACATCCCCGAAGGTACCATTCCGCCCAAACCAGGCTTCCACGCTGTGTTGCAACACCGCAAGCTGAAAGATGGTGAGCTGAACGCCTATTGGGTGCAGTGCAACAACAACATGCAGGCCGCGCCCAACATCAACGAAGAAGGCTATCCCGGTTATCGCAACCCCGAAAACTTCATCACTGTCTCTGACCCTTATCCCACGGTCACCGCCGTCTCTGCCGACCTGATCCTGCCCACCGCCATGTGGGTCGAGAAGGAAGGCGCTTATGGCAACGCCGAACGCCGCACTCAGTTCTGGCGGCAGCAGGTGCAGGCCCCGGGTGAGGCCAAATCTGACCTGTGGCAGCTTATGGAATTCTCCAAACGCTTCACCGTCGAAGAGGTCTGGGGCGAAGAACTGCTGGCCAAGATGCCCGAACACCGAGGCAAAACCATGTTCGACGTGCTTTATGCCAACGGTAAGGTGGATCAGTTCCCGCTGTCCGAGACAGCGGAAGGGTTCCACAACGACGACGCCGAACATTTCGGCTTCTATGTTCAGAAAGGTCTGTTCGAGGAATATGCAGAATTCGGACGCGGACATGCACACGACCTTGCACCGTTCGAAATGTACCACCAGGCACGCGGTATGCGCTGGCCGGTCGTGGACGGCAAAGAAACGCTGTACCGCTTCCGCGAAGGCTTTGACCCGTATGTTCCCGAAGGCGCTGACGTAAAATTCTACGGCCACAAGGACGGCAAGGCCAAGATCATCTTTGCGCCCTACGAACCCGCGGCTGAAGAGCCGGATGAAGAATTTGATCTGTGGTTGTCCACGGGACGTGTGCTTGAACATTGGCACTCGGGCTCGATGACCCGCCGGGTGCCGGAATTGCACCGCGCCTTCCCATCCGCTGTCGTCTACATGCATCCGCAGGACGCCAAGGATCGGGGTCTGCGCCGCGGGCAGGAGATCGTTCTGTCCACTCGCCGCGGCGAGGTCACCAGCCGGGTCGAAACCCGCGGACGCAACAAGGTGCCGCGCGGTTTGGTCTTCATGCCGTGGTTCGACGAACACCAGCTGACCAACAAACTGACGCTGGACGCGACCTGCCCACTGTCGAAAGAAACCGACTATAAAAAGTGCGCCTGCAAGGTCGAGCGCGCGTAACCGGCCCGGATCGCAAAGGTAGCCCCCATGTCTCTGGCTGGTACACCCCTCTCGCCGCAACGGCGCCGTTTCCTGCAGGATTCGGCGCGCGCGGCAGGCGGCTGCGTGGTCGCAGGGTCTTTGCTGGCCTGGCTGGCCCGTGATGCCCGTGCGTTACCGGCCGAGGCGTTGCGTCCACCCGGCGCACTGCCTGAGGAGGCGTTCCTGTCGGCCTGCATCCGCTGTGGGCTGTGCGTGCGGGACTGCCCTTACGATACGTTGAAACTGGCCGAACTTGGGGTGGATGCCGTGGCCACTGGCACCCCCTATTTCACGGCGCGTAATGTGCCGTGTGAGATGTGCGACGACATTCCCTGCGTTGCCGCTTGCCCCACAGGTGCGCTGGACCCGGGGCTGGACAATATCGACGACGCAAAAATGGGCGTTGCCGTTCTGGTCGATCAGGAGAACTGTCTGAACTTTCAGGGCCTGCGCTGCGACGTCTGCTATCGCGTCTGCCCCGTCATTGATGACGCGATCACGCTGGAAGCGGCCCATGACGCCCGATCGGGCCATCATGCGATGTTCATCCCCACCGTGCATGCCGAGCGCTGCACCGGTTGCGGCATGTGCGAAAAAAGCTGTGTCCTACCGGAAGCTGCCATCAAGGTTCTACCGGAACGACTGGCGCGGGGCAGCGCGGCCGACCACTATCGCAAAGGCTGGGAAGAAAAAGAGGCCCATGGCGGGCCTTTGGTGGACGGCTTGATCGATCTGCCCGACCGCTTGCCGGGACCGGGCACAGACAACCTGACCACACCGGGCGGCTTTGCACCGTCATATGACCTGCCGGGGGTAGGCCAATGAGCGCGCGCACGCATATTCCTGTCGGTCACGAAGCGATCGAAGCCAAAGGCTGGATCGGAGCGCATCGTTTTCTGCTACTGCGTCGCACCAGCCAGTTGTTCTTTCTGGTCCTGTTCCTGTTGGGCCCCTGGTTCGGCATCTGGATCGTGCAAGGCACACTGGCCGGGTCCCTGACCCTAGGCGTGTTGCCTCTGACCGATCCGTTTATTGTATTGCAAAGCATCATTGCCGGGCATTGGCCTGAATTGACTGCTCTGATCGGCGGGCTAATCGTTCTGGTCGCCTATGCGCTGATCGGGGGCCGCGTCTATTGCTCGTGGGTCTGCCCAATCAACCCGGTAACCGACGCCGCCAATTGGCTGCACCGGCGACTGGACCTGCCGAAAGGTTGGCAACCAAAACGCAGCACACGCCTGTGGGTGCTGGCAATGGTTCTGGTCGTGTCGGGCCTGACCGGCGTGATCGCTTGGGAGCTGATCAACCCCATCACCATGCTGCATCGCGGGCTGATTTTTGGTGCGGGTTTTATCTGGGCCATGGTTGCTGCGATCTTTATCTTTGACCTGTTCGTCGCGCGCCACGGATGGTGCGGTCATATCTGCCCGATCGGCGCTTTCTATGGTCTGATCGGCAGCAAAAGCTTGCTGCGGGTCAGCGCCGCAAACCGGGCGGCCTGTGACGATTGCATGGATTGCTATGCCGTCTGCCCAGAAAATCAAATCATATCCCCCGCGTTGAAGGGCAAGCCCGGGACAACGCCACTGATCCTTTCCCCGGACTGCACCAATTGCGGCCGCTGCATCGACGTATGCGCTGTCGATGTCTTCACCTTTACTCACCGGTTCGACGACCATGTCGCCGCGCCTTCTGATCCAGTTCCCGCGCCCGACCGGCGCGCAGCCAGACCTATTTAAGGGAGTGCCAAGATGAAAAAATCAATCGTGACAGGCGGAATGGCCCTGATCCCCGTTTTGCTCCTGAGCGGGTTCGCCCTTGCCCAGTCGGCCCAAGTGGAAACCCTGCGTGGGGCGGATGTGGATGAGCTTATTCCACTCGATCAGATCCACAAAAATGTCGAAGGACGCATGCAGCGCAACTATCGCCAGCAACCGCCGCTGGTTCCTCATTCGATCGAACAATACCAGATCGACGTGCGCACCAATCAGTGTCTGTCCTGCCACGACTGGACCAAGGCAGGTGAACGCAACGCTCCGACCCTGTCGATGACCCACTATCTGGATCGCGACGGCAACGAGCTGGATCACATTGCGGGCACCCGCTATTTCTGCAACCAATGTCACGTGCCTCAGGCAGACGCGCCTGCGTTGGTCGACAACGTGTTTGAACCCTCGTCCGGCAACTAATCCAACGCATGTCTGAAAGGAGCACCAAGATGGCAGACTCCCCCGAAAAACGCGGTTGGTTTGGCCGCCTCTGGAACTGGATCTGGACACCGGCCGTGGCGTTCAGCTCGGGCTTTCTGATCCTAGCAGGCTTTCTGGCCGGCATCCTGTTCTGGGGTGGGTTCCACTGGACACTGGAACTGACCAACACCGAGGAGTTTTGTACCTCGTGCCACACGATGGAGGTCAATCTGGGCGAATATCGCGAAACGATCCACTACAACAACCATTCCGGCGTGCGCGCGATTTGTTCCGACTGCCACGTGCCGCATGAGTGGAACCACAAGATCAAGGCCAAGATCATGGCCGTCAAAGACGTCTATCACGAACTGGCCGGAACCATCAGCACGCCCGAAAAATACGAAGCGCACCGTCTGAGCATGGCTTCGGCCGTCTGGAAAAAGATGAAGGCGTCGGACAGCCGCGAATGCCGCAATTGCCACAACTTCGACTATATGGACTTCACCATTCAGGAAACCCGCGCCGCATCCGAACACCAGCGCGCCATCGACACCAACATGACGTGCATCGATTGCCACCAGGGCATCGCGCACAGCCTGCCTTCGGATTACCTTGAGGAATACCAGAGAGTTACGGATGAGCTGGCCGGTGAGACAACGGGCGCACAATCGCATCAGGTTGCAGATAGCAGCGATGAGATCCGGTCATTTCTGAACAAGAGCGCGGACTAAAGAGAGGCACGATATGCTGGAACTTCTGGGAACAATCGGGGCCAACATCATCAGCCTTCCGGGCATTCTGGGCCTTGCGCTTGGCATGATGACCCGCCGCCTGTGGCTGGGCGGCTTGATGGGGGCCGTGGTCGGCGTGCTGGAAACGGTGATCTTCGCCCATTGGAACTTTGCCAATGTCAGTATGGTCGAATTGTTAATCGCCGTCGTCATCGGCCTGTGCGCAGGTACGTTGGGTTCGGTCATCCGCATCAAGGGTGCGACAGTCTGAATTCGCCAAACTTTGCATCAATTCGGCGCCCCGCTGCGGAATGCAGTCGGGGTTCGCCCGAATTCGGCCTTGAACGCACGGGTCATGGCGCTGGCGTTTTCATACCCGCAGCGACCGGCAATTTCCGCGATGGTTTGTTCGGTCTCCTCGACCAGTTTCCGGGCCATAGTCAGCCGCAGGCGCCGATACAGTGCCTGCGGCGTGGTGCGTAATTCGGCCTGAACCCGCATCTCGATCTTCTTTTGCGAACAGCCAAGTTTGCGGGCAACGTCCCGGATCGTCAGCGGTGTTTCTATGTTCCCCTGCATCACCGTTAACGTGCGATTGACCAGCGTATCTTCGGATTTCAGAGGTAAGGCATAGGGATCGGTCGCGCTGCGGCTCATCAGCAGGTGGGCTACCTCCATCGACAGTAGCGGGCCATGATCCCGACGAATGAGGGCCGAGGCCAGATCAAAGGCCGCCATCGCCCCCGAACAAGTCAACCGGTTGCCGTCTAAGACAAAGCGTTCCTGCACAACGTCGACTGCTGGAAAAGCTTCTTCGAACCGCGACAGCTCATCCCAGTGAATCGTCGCGCGGTGATCGTCCAGCAAGCCAGCGCGCGCCAGTAGCCAACTGCCGGTATCCAGCCCGGCCACTTGCGGATGGGTCCGCGCCGCCGCCAGCAGGGCGCGCGTGGTGGCACGGGTATCCAGCGACAAATAGCCGTAAGATGGCATCACGACCAATACATCGCCGCTGTGATCGTGCAAGGCCCCATGCGGCGTGACGACCAGCCCGCTGGAACTTTGCACGGGCTTGCCATCCAACGAACAGAATCGCCAGAGATACAGCGTCTGCCGCGACAACGAGTTGGCCGCCCGTAGCGGTTCGACCATGTTGGCGAGGCAGTGGTTCGAAAACCCATCAAACAACAGAATGTTATAGCGTTGGGACAATTTTTTCTAACTCTGCATACTAAGCGGCTAACTTTGCATGTCGTGACCGTGACCTGTGGCGTTTCATTCGTCAACCACCAGCCAGGGAACACGCGCCATGCAATTCGGTCTGTCAGAAGAACAGGAAATGATCGTTTCAACGGTCCGCAGCTTTGTCGAGAAAGAGATCTACCCCCACGAAGACGCGGTGGAGCGCAGCGGAACCGTGCCGTCAGAGCTGGGCGAAGAGATCAAACAGAAGTGTATCGACCTTGGCTTTTACGCCTGCAACTTCCCCGAAGAAGTCGGCGGCGCTGGTCTGTCGCATCTGGATTTCACATTGGTCGAACGTGAATTGGGCCGCGGTTCCATGGCGCTGACCCACTTCTTTGGCCGTCCGCAAAACATCCTGATGGCCTGCAACGATGATCAGCGCGAGCGCTATCTGCTGCCCGCCGTGCGTGGTGAAAGAATGGACGCGCTGGCGATGACCGAACCGGATGCCGGGTCGGACGTGCGGGGCATGAAATGCCAGGCCGTGCGCGATGGCGGGGACTGGGTCGTCAATGGTTCGAAACACTTCATCTCGGGCGCGGAACACGCGGATTTCTTCATTGTCTTCATAGCAACCGGGGTCGATGAGACCCCGAAAGGTCCAAAGAAGCGGATCACCACCTTTCTCGTGGATCGCGGCACGCCGGGGTTCGAGGTTCGCGAGGGCTATAACTCGGTCAGCCATAAAGGTTACAAGAACTACATCCTTTATTTCGACAATTGCCGCCTGCCCGATGCGCAGGTCCTCGGCGAAGTCGATGGTGGCTTTGCGGTGATGAACGAATGGCTATATGCTACCCGGCTGACGGTCGCGGCCTTTTCAGTCGGGCGCGCGCGCCGGTGCTTTGACTATGCGCTGAATTATGCGGCCGAACGCAAGCAGTTCGGCCAACCCATCGGCAAGTTTCAGGGCGTCGGCTTTCAGATCGCCGACATGATCACCGAGATCGACGCTGCCGACTGGTTGACCCTCGCTGCCGCGTGGCGACTGGACCAGAACTTGCCATCGAACCGCGAGATCGCCTCGGCCAAGCTCTATGCCTCCGAGACGCTGGCGCGGGTGACCGATACCACACTGCAAATCTTCGGCGGCATGGGTCTGATGGATGACTTCCCGATCGAACGGTTCTGGCGCGATGCAAGAGTTGAACGTATCTGGGACGGCACCAGCGAGATTCAGCGCCACATCATCAGCCGCGACCTGCTGCGTCCCTTGGGCGCCTGAAGATGAGCAAAGATCTGAACCGGCTGCTACGCCCGAAATCCATTGCCGTTATCGGCGGTGGGGCGTGGTGTCAGCAGGTCATCCTTCAATCGGAACGCATGGGCTATGCCGGCCAGGTCTGGCCGGTCCATCCCAAGGCAAGTGATATCGCAGGGCACACGGTTTTCGCCCGTCTGGAAGACCTGCCACAGGCCCCGGACGCCGTTTTCATCGGCATCAACCGACACGCCACGATTGAGGCGGTACAGACCCTGTCCGCCATGGGTGCCGGTGGGGCGGTATGCTTCGCCTCGGGCTTTTCCGAAGCAGTGGCCGAAGATGACACCGGCGCGGACCTGCAGGCGCAGTTGCTAACCGCCGCAGGAGACATGCCCATTCTGGGACCGAATTGTTACGGCTTCATCAACGCGCTGGACGGGGCGCTGCTATGGCCGGATCAGCATGGTGCAACGCCGGTGGACAAGGGCGTTGCGATCTTGACGCAAAGCTCGAACATCTCGATCAACTTGACGATGCAGAAACGCGCGCTGCCGATTGCCTATATGGTGACTTGCGGAAACATGGCGCAAACCAGTCAGGCCGAGATCGCCTCGGCCCTGATCGACGACCCGCGCGTGACCGCCGTTGGCCTACATATCGAAGGGTTCAAGGATATCCGACAGTGGGAGGCGCTGGCCGCTAAGGCGCATGCAAAGGGCATCCCCCTGATAGCGCTCAAGGTCGGCGCGTCGGAACAGGCGCAGGCGGCAACCGTGTCGCACACCGCGTCTCTGGCAGGCAGCGACGCCGGGGCGCAGGCGCTGCTGGAGCGATTGGGCATACCGCGCCTGTCTGCCCTACCCGATTTCCTGGAAACGCTGAAACTGTTGCACTGCTACGGGCCATTGCCGGGTGGCAACATCGCCTCGATCAGTTGCTCGGGGGGCGAGGCCAGCTTGATCGCCGATATGGCCATTGGCACTGGTCTGAGTTTCCCTCAGTTGACTGACGACAAGAAAACCCAACTGCGTGATGCGCTTGGTCCGATGGTCGCTTTGAATAACCCGCTGGACTACCACACTTATATCTGGCGCGATGAGGGTGCGATGACGCGGGCGTGGTCGGGAATGACAGGCGACGATATCGACCTGACCTTCTCGATCGTCGATTACCCGACCACTGATCCGACAGATTGGACCTGCGCATCGCGAGCGGCGCTGAAAGTGCGGGCCGAGACCGGAGCTCGTTTCGCCATCGCGGCAACCCTGCCTGAACTTCTGCCCCAGGACATCGCGCAAGACCTTATGGCCGGTGGCGTAGCCCCTCTTATGGGTCTGCAAGAAGCGCTTAGCGCCACCCGTGCAGCGGGTCAGGTCAAAGCACCCGCCGAGGCCGTAGTTTGCCTGCCCGGCACGATCGAGGCAACGCGTACATTGACCGAGGCCGAGGCGAAATCAGCGTTGGAAGTGTGTGGCTTGCGCGTCCCTCAGAACCGCACAGTTCGGGGCGCTGACGAAGCACGCGCTGCGGCGTCGGATATGACCGCGCCCTTTGCTATCAAAGGCATCGGGTTGGCCCATAAATCCGAAAACGGCGCAGTATGCCTTGGCGTCCAGGTTGACGACGTGGCCGATGTGGCCGCCGATATCGGGACGGATGAGGTGCTGATCGAAGAGATGATCACCGGTACCGTAGTCGAGCTTTTAATCGGCGTCGTCCGCGATCCGGCGCATGGGTTCGTCCTGACGCTGGGCGCAGGCGGTGTGCTGACCGAAGTGCTACGCGATACCGCGTCGCTGTTGGTACCCAGCACATCCGACGATATGCGCGCCGCACTTGCCAAGTTGAAAATAGCCCCGTTACTTGCGGGCTATCGCGGCCAACCTGCCGCTGATATGGATGCGATCATCACCGCAATTCAGGCCGTTCAGGCTTATGTCATGCAAAATGCCGACACGCTTGGCGAGGTCGAAATTAACCCGCTTCTCTGCACGCCCGACACGGCGGTTGCAGTGGATGCCCTGATTAGAAAGGCCTGATACATGGACCCGATCAAAACCCGACGCGACGGAGTGATCCTTGAGGTGACGCTGGACCGGCCCAAGGCCAATGCTATCGACCTGATCACCAGCCGCAGAATGGGTGAGGTCTTTGCCGAATTTCGCGATGACCCCGAACTGCGCGTCGCCATTCTGACAGGCGCGGGCGAAAAGTTCTTCTGCCCCGGCTGGGATCTGAAAGCCGCTGCCGATGGCGATGCAGTTGACGGCGATTACGGCGTTGGCGGGTTCGGCGGCCTTCAGGAACTGCGCGATCTGAACAAGCCGGTGATCGCAGCGGTAAACGGGATCGCCTGTGGCGGCGGTTTGGAACTGGCTCTGTCAGCCGACATGATCCTGGCGGCCGAGCATGCCACATTCGCCCTGCCCGAAATCCGCTCGGGCACTGTTGCGGATGCGGCCAGCGTCAAACTGCCCAAGCGTATCCCCTACCATATCGCGATGGAGCTGCTGCTGACCGGGCGCTGGTTCGACGCCGAAGAAGCCAACCGCTGGGGGCTGGTGAACGAAATCATCCCCGCCAATCAGTTGATGGATCGCGCGTGGGAGTTGGCCCGGCTGCTGGCCTCGGGCCCTCCTCTGGTTTACGCCGCGATCAAAGAGGTCGTGCGCGACGCCGAGGACAGCAAGTTCCAGGATGCCATGAACCGCATCACCAAGCGCCAGTTGCGCACGGTAGATGTGCTGTATGCCAGCGAAGATCAGTTGGAAGGCGCGCGCGCCTTTGCGGAAAAACGCGACCCGGTCTGGAAAGGAAAGTAAGCGTTCAGCGCGGCGGCGGAGTCAGCCATTGCGCTGACATCCCGAAGTTTGACTCTTTGATCTCCTGCTTCGCGATGGCTTGCAGATGCACCTCGTCCGGGCCGTCCGCATATCGCAATGCCCGCGCCCATGTATAGCTGTCGGCCAGCGGCGTATCCGGCGTCATCCCCATGGCACCAAAGACCTGCATTGCACGGTCGGTCACGGCGGCATGCACATTGGGTGCCACTACCTTGATTAGGGAAATCTCACGCCGCGCCGCCTTGGCGCCCACCTGGTCAATCTTCCACGCAGCCTGCAGGGTCAGCAAACGTGCCTGTTCGATCTCAAGCCGCGATTTCGCGATCCATTCCCGGATTACGCCTTGGTCTGACAGTTGCTTGCCAAAGGTTTTCCGTTCTTGCGCGCGTTCAACCATCAGCGACAACGCCATCTCTGCGGCCCCGATTGAGCGCATACAGTGATGGATACGTCCCGGCCCCAGCCGCGCCTGCGCCAGAGCAAACCCGCTGCCTTCTTCGCCCAGAAGATTGCCGACCGGCACGCGTACATCCTTGAACAGCAGCTCGGCATGGCCTTCGGGGTCATGCATATTCAGGATCGTGGGGTTTCGGACAATCTCCAGGCCGGATGTGTTTTTGGGCACGATCACCATGCTTTGCTGTTTATGCCTGTCGGCATTGGGATCGGTCTTGCCCATGACAATGAACATTCTGGTGTTCGGATGGCAGGCATTGGTGATGAACCACTTGCGCCCGTTGATGACATATTCATCCCCCTCGCGCCGGATCGAGGTGGTGATGTTTGTCGCGTCCGAACTGGCCACATCCGGTTCCGTCATCGCAAAGGCCGAACGGATTTCGCCGTTCAGCAATGGCACCAGCCATTCTTGGCGCTGCTCGGGCGTGGCGAACATGTGCAACAGCTCCATATTGCCGGTGTCCGGCGCATTGCAGTTGAACACCTCAGAGGACCAGCTGACCTGCCCCATCAACTCGGCCAGCGGGGCGTATTCCAGATTGCTCAGCCGGGTGCCGGGTTCATCGTCGCGCAAGGAAGGCAGGAACAGGTTCCACAGCCCTTCGGCCCGGGCCAGCGCCTTGAGGTCTTCCATGAATGAGACCGGGAATTTGCCTGCTTCAATCTCTTCCTTATGGGCACGGATGCGAGGGTAGATATGCGCCTGCATAAAGCGTTTCAGCTGCTCGCGGATTTCCGCAGCGCGTGGCGATGGGGCAAAGTCCATGACGGTCCCTTTTCAGAACGTTGCAACACTACGTTGCCTCTGCGGGTACCCTATCCGCACCCACCGCATTTGTGAAAGCTGCCAGTTGGTTTCCAACGGTTTTTGCCGCAAGGTCATTTGAGTTGCGACAGGACTTGCCGGGTTTTGTATCGTCAAGCATGGCCGAGTTAACGACCAAGCTGTTGCGACGACAACCATCACCTGTTGCCCATCACCTTGCAGAGCGATAATCGTCTGATCATATGACCAAAGCACCAAAGCGACGGAGTTCAGGTGTCTGAGCAGCAGATCAAAAAATCGGATGACATTGCGCAGAAACTGTTGACCAGGATTGTCCGTGGCGCATTGAAACCCGGCGAAAAGCTGCGGCAGGACCTGATCGCGCGTGAGTTCGGAGTCAGCCAGGTCACTGTACGCGAGGCGCTGCTGAATCTGGCATCAAAAGGACTGGCCGTCGCTGTACCACGCCGAGGTATGTGCGTGGCGCCAATGGACCAGAACGCCATTCAAGAGCTGCGCGTGATGCGACGCGCGCTTGAACCGGTGGCCTTGCTACATTCCGTTCCAAACCTGACGGCCCAGCAGATTGCCCAGATCGAACAAGTACACGAAGACTGCGACAGCGCCCAAACTGCTGAAGATTGGGAAGACGCCAATCAGCGTTTCCATATGGCCGTCATCGCGGCCTGCAACATGCCGCGCATGATTGACGAGATCAGGAACCTGCAAGTGCTGTACACGTGGCATTTCAACAACCTGTACACCGCCAAATGGCGACCGCGCGCCGATCCGGATCACGCTGCAATTCTGGCTGCCATCAAGGATCGCGATGCGGCCAAGGCGCATTCAGTTATGCAGCGCCACCTGACCCGCCTGCCCTAGGCGGGATCAATCGGGTTTCCGGGCGATGATCCAGGTCGGGTGATAGGTCAACGGAACCCCGTCCTTGCCGCCAAACTGCCGAACATAGTCATTATTGAAGGAAAGCAGGCTCGACTTTGTCCACGGCTTCTGCGCGCGCCCGTTCACTCCGGTTCTGCGCAGATGGTCCAGCACGTCGCGAGGAGAGGAAAACTGCATCTGCTGTTTGGATTCTCCGGCACTGACGACGTTCAGAATACCTTCGACAGCTGCGGTCAAAACCTCCGGTCCACAAAGACCGGGCGCCTTCGCCGCCGATCCAATCTGCACCAGTTCCTGATATTGCAGCGGGCCAAAACCGGAAACCGCCAGCCAGCCTCCGGGGGCCAGCGCCCGCGCGGCCCGGTGCAGGAACGCGGCGGGATCTGGCAACCACTGGATCATTGACGCCGAGGCAATCAGATCCGGTTTCGCAGGCCATGCGACCGTTTCCGCATCACCACACAGAAATCCTGCACCAAAGGACGCGGCGGTCTCATATGCCTCGGGTGACAGATCGTTGACGGTCAAACCATCAAACGCGAACTGCGCGCAAAGCCTTTGGGTCAAATGACCGGTGCCACAGCCAAACTCCAATCCGGACGCAAAATGCGTCGGAGCACCGTCACGTTGCAAATCCTGCGCCAATCGCTCAGCTATCCGCGCCTGTTGGTTGGCAGCCTCGTGGTACGAGCGGAAACTGCGGCTAAAACTACGCTGGACGCGGCTGGTCATCTGGGCATTCATGCGATCCACTCCTGCCAGTTCTGACCGTTGGCAAAGGGTATATGCGCGGTTGGAACAGTTCGGACTGCTTCTTGTTGATCAACCCACGCTGCCTTTTGGGCGGATGTGGAAATGATCCGGTCCCTCAGCGGCATCCAAATCCGGTCGAACCCGGGATCGGGTGCCGGGCCACGTTCGATCACCGCGTGCAACTCTGCTTTTGCCGTGTCGATATCTACTTCGGGCGCCGGGCCTTCCAGCCCAGCTCGGCGGCAGAACTTGGCAAAGCTGGCGGTGCTAAGTTGATCGGCCGTGGCCCGGATCATGTCCGGCGCGATGCCGCGTTCGACATCGGCGGGATGCAAAGTGCCGCTGACCGCGATCAGCCGATCTGGCCGCACCCCCGTTTGTGCCAACCAATGCGCGGCCGAGGCCACGCCAAACGAGAACGCGATCAGGGTGACCCTGTCATAGTTTGACAACTCGCTCAGTGGGTTATCCAAACGGATATAGTCGTCGACGAACAAGACATCCGTATTGCCCTCAAGGCTTTCGAAAGGACCCGGGCCAAGAGCCCAGCCCCCGAAGACCAAAAGCACCTCGGCCGTGCCTGAGCGGGACAACCAGCGCTGTTTCATGACATCCCTCGAACCAGCGATACCATGGCCGAGGTTACGCGGCTTAGCTCATCTGATGAGATGATATAGGGCGGCATGCAATAGATGTTGCGCGCGAACGGTCGCAGCCAGACGCCGGTTTCCAACGCCAACCCATGCGCCACCGACGGGTCGACCCAGCCTTCCATCTCGATAACACCGATGGCACCCAAGACGCGCACATCTGCCACACCGGGCAAGTCGCGCGCCAGAGCCAGCTCCTGCGTCATCTGCGCAGCGATACCCGCCACTTCCGACCGCCAATCGCGGACCGAGAATTGTTCCAGACTGGCCACCGCCGCCGCGCAGGCCAGCGGGTTAGCCATATAGGTGGGCCCGTGCATCATGACGCCGGCCTCGCTTTCCCCAATCCGTCGTGCGACGGTTTCGGTGGTGACCGTGGCCGCCAACGTGATATGCCCACCTGTCAGCGCCTTACCCACGCACAGGATATCTGGCAAAATGTCGGCATGGTGCAGGGCAAACAGCTCACCGGTGCGGCCAAAGCCAGTGGCAATCTCATCGAAGATGACTAGCACGTCATGTGCCTTGCACATCTCATGGGCGCGCTGCAGCCAGGTCGGGTGGTAGAAATACATCCCCCCTGCCCCCTGAACCACAGGTTCAAGGATCAGCCCCGCGATTTGGTCAGCTTTCGCCTCCAGCAACTGTTCCAGTGCATTCAGCCCGTTCAGGTCACCATCCTCGGACCAGTCCTGACCAAAGGCGATCTGTGGGCGCGGCAGGAAATGCTGAACGGACAGGGCGCCCGCAAACAACCCGTGCATTCCGTTGACCGGGTCGCAAACGCTCATCGCCTTCCAGGTGTCGCCGTGATAGCCGCCACGGATGGTGGCGAATTGAGTGCGCCCCCTACGGCCCTGTGCCATCTGGTACTGCACTGCCATTTTCAAGGCCACTTCGATGGCAACCGACCCGCTGTCGCTGTAGAAAAAGCGGTCCAACCCGTCAGGAAGCAGGTTGATCAGTTTACGGCCCAACTCAATCGCGGGTGAATGCGTGAGGCCCCCGAACATCACATGAGGCATCTCATCCAACTGTGCCCGCATGGCACCGATAATGGCCGGGTGACGATGCCCATGCACCGCACACCACCAGGACGACATCGCGTCGATCATCTGCGTGCCATCCTCGGCCGTCAGCCAAACGCCATCTGCCCCGGTGATCAGATGCATCGGGCCGGGTTTCAGCACGTTGGTATAGGGGTGCCACAGATGGTGGGCATCAAACTCCAGCGGTGTCATAAGGCACCTCGGATCGCGTCAATGTCGATGGCAGAGAATGCGTCGGACAGGGTTTCGCGTGAAAGGTTTTCGACGAAGGGCAGCCTGCCCAAATGGCGGATATTGGTCATTTCGGCGATGGTCTGTTCCACGTCCGGCTCTGGGTCGCCAACAAAGGCCACACCAATCACATTGCATCCTGCATTGCGCAACGCCATCAGGGATAGGGTCGTGTGATTGATCGTACCCAGTGCGGTACGCGCCACCAGCACAATCGGGGCCTGCCACTGCGCAATCACATCCAGGAAAAAGACCTGACGGTTCAGCGGCACCATCAACCCGCCCGCGCCTTCAACCACAAGTGGGCCGAGCACCGGCGGCAAGGTCAGGCGGGCCGGGTCGATCTTAATCCCCATATCCTCGGCCGAGAGATGTGGCGAGGCGGGCATGTTCAGCCGATACGCCTCGGGCAGCACCTCGGCACCGGTCAGGGCCTTGACGGTTTCCGAGTCTGTGGCCTCTTCCAGCCCCGACTGCACAGGTTTCCAATACCGCGCGCCAAGGACTGCTGTCAGGCCCGCTGCAAAGACAGTTTTCCCGATGCCCGTATCCGTTCCGACTACGATGACAGGGCTCATGCGGCCTCGCTTTGTTGATGCGCTAGGGTTTCGAACAAGGCGGTAATATTGGCCTGTGAAACATTGCCTGAAATCGAAACCCGTAGCCGCGATGTGCCGCGCGGAACCGTAGGAGGGCGAATGCCGCGCACGTCAAAGCCTTGCGACTGCAGGGTTGCGGCCGTCTGCATCGTGTGCGCTTCGTCCCCAAGAATGACGGGGATGATCTGACTGTTCAGCGCACCCGGCGACACGCCGTTCCGGCGCGCTTCGGCATGGGCATGATGTATTCGAGCGTTCGCCGCCTCGGTCAGTCCGGTGTCTGATTGCAAATGCGCCAGTACAGCCCGCACCAGGGCCGCGTTGAACGGAGATGGCGCGGTCGCAAAAATAAAAGGCCGTGCCCTGTTGATCAGCGCGTCGATCATCAGCCGCGGGCCACAGATCAGTCCGCCCGAAACGCCCAGACCCTTACCGCAGGTATGCAATGTGAGCACTTCGGCCTTCAACCCATGCGCCAGTCCTTTGCCGTGTGGGCCGAAAACACCGGTCGCATGGGCTTCGTCCACGACCAACACCGCGTCCTGCTCCACAGCCAGATCGGACAGCGCATTCAGGGGCGCGAGATCACCCTCCATCGAATAGACGCTCTCCACGGCAATCCAGATTTGACCGGACCCTCCTGCGGAAAGCCAGTCGGCAATAACACGGCGCGCGTCGGCCACATCGTTATGGGCAAAGGCCCGCGTGTCGGCCCGGCCCATACGCATGCCTTCATGAGCGCTGGCATGAACCAGATCGTCATACAGGATCAGATCACCGCCGGCGGGAAGGGTCGAAAAAATCGCCTGATTGGCCTGAAACCCGCCGCCCATGAACAAGGCGGCCTCGGCGTCGAAAAACGCGGCGGCCTCAGCCTCCAACGCCTCATGTTCCGGGTGATTGCCGCGCAGCAACCGCGACCCACCCGATCCCAGCGGCACACCGCGATCCAGCGCCTTTTGCGCGGCACCTTGCAGCCATGCAGATTCGGACAGACCCAGATAATCATTCGAGGCAAAGTCCAGCCCACGCCTCGGGGTCAGCACCCGGCGACGATGCCGGGCGCCTAATGTTTCAAGCATCGAGTTCAGGCGACCCAATGCTTTCATTCCGCAGCTTCCGCGCAGCTTTGCCCGGCCACGGTTTCGGCTTGCAGCCCAAGCTTGGCAAACAGGATCGCATCGGTGTCTTCTTCCGGGTTCTCTGCCGTCAGCAGCGTTTCCCCCACAAAGATCGAGTTCGCCCCGGCCAGGAAACACATCGCCTGATGCTCATCGGTCATGTCGCTGCGTCCGGCAGACAAGCGAACATAGGATTTCGGCATCATGATACGGGCGGTGGCGATCACACGCACGAACTCGATCGGATCGATCGGCTTGGCGTCCGCCAGCGGTGTGTCTTCCTGCGGCATCAGCATGTTGATCGGCACTGATTCAGGTGCTGGTCCCATATTGGCCAGTGTGACCAACATATCGACACGGTCGCCGACCTCTTCACCCATCCCCAGGATACCGCCGGAACACACTTTGATCCCGGCTTCTTGCACGCGGGTCATTGTATCGATCCGGTCGGCAAAGGTGCGGGTGGTGATCACCTCGGGGTAATAACGCTCGGACGTGTCGATGTTGTGGTTGTAATAGTCCAGGCCGGCGTCACGCAGCCGAAACACCTGGTTGTCGTCCAGCATGCCCAGCGTCATGCAAGTCTCCATGCCCATCTCGCGAACGCCTTCGACCATGGCCACCAGCGCATCCATGTCGCGATCTTTCGGTTCACGCCAAGCCGCGCCCATGCAGAACCGGGTAGCACCACCATCCTTGGCCTTGCGGGCCTCGGCCAGCACGCGCTGAACCTCGATCAGTTTCGAGGCCGACAGTTTTGAGCCGTTGCGCGCCGATTGCGAACAATAGGCACAATCCTCGGCGCAGCCACCTGTCTTGATCGACAACAGCTTGGAGGTCTGAATCTTGTTGGGATCGAAATTCTCGCGATGCACGGTCTGCGCGCGGAACAGCAAATCCATTAGGGGAAGATCATATACGGCCTGCGCCGCCTCGCGGGTCCAAGTAGGGGAGGTGTTTTCCATTTTATCGATAATCTATCCAAAACTCCATGCCTAGCTTTTCTAATATCGATAATTGCTCAAACTACAACTTAAATCTAATTCAACAGCGCCGAACCGCGAAGCGTGATCAAAGCCCAGCCACCTGCGGTAAAAGGTAGACTCCTGTTTCAGGGGCACAATTGACCGCAATACGGCAGCCATACGCCTGACTGAGCAAATCGTCGCACAATGTATCCACCGGCGTGCCCTGGCTGAGGATTTGCCCATCCGACAGTAGAATCACATTGTCGGCACACATGGCCGTCAGGTTCAGATCATGCATCACCATGACCACCCCGCCGCCGCTGGCCGCGAAATCCCGAACAATTTGCATCACCTGCAATTGGTGGCCGATATCCAGGCTGGAAACGGGTTCGTCCAGAAACAACCAGCGCGACCCTGTCGGCCCGGTCGGTTGCCACACCTGCACCAGAACGCGGGCCAGTTGAACACGCTGCTGCTCACCCCCTGACAGTTCCTGATAGAACCGCCCTTCAAATCCACCCAAACCGACACGAGTCAGCGCATGCAAGGCAATCCGGTCGTCCATAGCCCTGCGCATACGCCCCATGCGGATCACCTCTAACACGGTGAAAGGAAAGCTCATCGGAGTCGCTTGTGGCAAGACGGCACGAATGTCGGATAGCTCAGCAGCGCTGGTTCGCGCGATATCCCGACCGTTCAACGTAACGGCCCCGTCATGGTCCAGATCGCCGGTCAGCGCGGCCAACAAGGTAGATTTACCCGCCCCCGACGGGCCGACAACAGCAGTCACCTGTCCGGGCTGGGCTGAGAAAAATAGATTGCTTAGGATCGTGCGGCGTCCCCGCTGAACGCTCAGGTCTGTGACAATCAACATGG
Organism: Ruegeria sp. BB5; assembly: GCF_056539405.1. NCBI lineage: Bacteria > Pseudomonadati > Pseudomonadota > Alphaproteobacteria > Rhodobacterales > Roseobacteraceae > Ruegeria > Ruegeria sp. BB5. The sequence goes on from NZ_JBQFUX010000003.1 coordinate 75,810, forward strand.
TCTAAAGGTCCACAATTCCGCGTTGCCTCAACAAAATCCACAGAAAGAACGGCGCGCCGATGACTGCGGTGACAATCCCAATGGGCAGCTCAGACGGCGCGATGATCATTCGGCTGATCAGGTCGGCCAGCACCAGAAGCGCCGCACCCAGAAGGGCCGAATTGACCAGCAGGTATTTGTGATCGGGCCCCGAGGCCAGTCGCAGCAGATGTGGCACCACGATACCCACAAACCCTATCCCACCACTGACGGCCACAGCTGCCCCGGTCGATGCGGCGACGACCAGAATGGAGCAGGTTTTCAGATGTTGCACGCGGATGCCGATATGCCCGGCTGCGGCTTCGCCCAGGGCCAGACCGTTCAGACCCAGCGCCAGAAATGGCGACAGCATTAGGGGGATCAGGATCAACGGGGCCGCAACCATGATCTTGCCCCAACTACTGCCCGCCAGAGAGCCCATGGACCAAAAGGTGAAATCCCTCAACTGCGCGTCATCGGCCATATAGACAAGGATGCCCGTCAATGCCATCGCCAGCGCGGTCAGCGCAATCCCGGCCAGCAGCATCGTTGCAACAGAGGTTCGTCCACGCCGCGTCGCGACCTGGTAGAGCAGCATTGTGGTGATCCAGGCGCCAAGAAACGCTGCAATGGGAACAAGCCATGTTGCCAGCCCGGCGGCAACGGTCAAAGTCCCGCCCAGAACAATCGCACCGACCGCCCCCAAGCTGGCCCCGGCGCTGACGCCAACTATGCCCGGATCGGCCAGCGGGTTGCGGAATAAGCCCTGCAGCACCGCCCCAGACACAGCCAGCGCCGCCCCAACAAGACAACCCATGATCACACGGGGCGCGCGGATATCCAGCAAAACCACCCGGTCCCGTAAGGACAGGTCTTGGCCCTGTGCCATATCAATCAATGCCTGCCACAACGACGTGCCCGCCGACCCCGTTGCAAGCCCGGTCAGCACCACCACACTCAATACAAGGATCAAAACCCAGCTGAGCCGACGCGCGGTTACGCTCCGGTCGCCGTCGATTGTCATCCCGTCAGCGGTTTGGTCAGCCATTGGCGCCGCGCAATCCAGCTGCAAGATCAGAGATGGCCTGCCCGGTGCGCACCGAAAAACCCAACAACAACATGCCATCCATCCGCAACAATTTAGCATTCTGACCTGCCGGTGTGGCCGCAATCGCAGGGTGTTTGAAAACCTCTTCATCTGTCAGGGAAATCTGTCGACCGCTCTCCATCAGCAAGATGACATCGGGGGCTGCTGTAATGATCGCCTCATCCCCCAATGGTTTATAGCCCTGAAACCCCTCAACAGCATTTGTGGCCCCGGCCAGTTCGATAATACCCTGCGCTGCTGTATCCTGCCCTGCGGCCAGCACGCGCCCACCCTGCATTGCCAGTACAAACAGAACACGCTGATCGGCCAATTCACTGTGCGCAGTGGCGGCATCGATTGCGCCGCCAACGCGTTGCGCCAGTGCTTCGCCCTCGTCAGGAACATCCAGCGCCTTGGCAACGGCCTTGATCTTGGCGACAACCGCCGCGCGATCATGGCCCATCGGTATACTGACAAAAGGGATATGAGTTTCGGCCAGAACCTCCAACGTTTCCGGCGGGCCTGCGCCCTCTTCTGCCAAGATCAGATCGGGGCTGACCGACAGCAACCCCTCGGCGGACAAGCGGCGCACGTAGCCTATGTTTGGCAATGCGGCGACCTGCGGCGGATGGTTCGACGTGCTGTCGCGTGCCACCAACCGGTGTTCTTGTCCCAGCGCATAAATGATCTCGGTGATCGATCCCCCGGCCGAGACAATGCGTTGCGCCGGGTCGGCATGCAGACCAAATGCAGATACCAACAGCAACAATCCGGCAAGTTTCAGTTTTGCGCGCACCCGAGTCATGCCGGAACCTCCTCTGGGCGGCCCTCAAGCGACGCAACAAGGTCGTTCCAGATTGCAGCTGAGGCAGGCTCGGCCAGCACGCCAAAGATTTGCAATATCAGTGCACCCTGCGCGTCAAACGCCTCGACCGAGATCGCATCGCCTCGTTTGGTGGATTTCCTGGCCTGCCAGACCTCGGCGATGTGATCGGTTCGTAGGTGCAGGTTAAAGCCAGGATCCAGCACATTCAGCCATGGGCCCATCTGCTTGACCTCCTTGATGGGTCCGGTGTGAATTTCGATGCACCCCTGATTACCAACAAAAACCATGATCGGCAGGCCTGTTTTGGCGGCGCTGTGCAGAATTGTGTCGACGGCCGATATCACCAGAGCCCGCACATATGGCGCCCCGGCCATGCGATAGGCCCCCAACCTGTTCAGCTTGAGCTTGCGAACCATCTGGAGAAACTGATGGGTATCTGTGATTTCATCCCATCCAGCACGCAGACGGTCGGTTTTCTCGGGCTCGACCTTGGCGGGTTCAACCGCTGCGCGCGATTCAACTGTCAGAGTGTCTGACTGGTCCGGCAGTTTCAGGGCCTCGATCACGGCATCCCATTCCTCGATCACAGAGGTATCGCGCAAAAAGACCTTGTGAACCGCATCACCTGCGGCGTCGAAAATCTGAAGGGACAGGCGTTCCGAGCCATCCTCAAGAGTTTTGTGTACAGCAAAGCCGTAAACCCAGTGACGTGGGAACATGCGCAGATCAATCTCGTGATTGGCGATCAGCGCCGCGTGGGGGCCGCCACGGTAATCATCGTAAATCCCCACCTTCTCGATCACGCAGCTTTCGTTGCGAGTCAGTGCCATGACCTCGCCCAATCGGTTCACTAAGGGCATCAGCCGGTCCATGTCGGGGCTTATGCGGGTGGCTCCGTGTCCGACATGCGCGGCCACCAGCTGTGCCTCGGTGATGCCGAGTTGATCCGCCAGATCACGCTCGCGCCGCTTGGGGTTTTCCAACCGCGCAGCACGGATTTCAGAAGGGCTTGGATGGGTCATGGTCGTCTCCACAATGGTATCGAAACGCATTTGGCTGGGACCGAGACGACCGGGCTGCGCGCTGTTTTTAGCTTTCTTTGCCCTTGTCCTAAGCGGTCCTGCCTGTGGCATCAAGGGCACGCAGCATTTTTCTGACAAAAATAGTCTGGTATAGAAAAATCTAATCCGCTAAGGAGCCGCCCACATGGACCACAGCGCGCAGCATCTAGCGCGCAGGCCCGTAGAAACACCCAGCACATCGCGAGGTAGCATCTGAATTTCGCCTGTTTCAGGCGGGTGCATCTCTGACTGCACGATACACATACTGGGGGTTTCAATGAAATCAGCATTAAAGCGGCCTACCGCAAGCGTGGCCCTGACCAGCGCCGTTTTGGCGGCAACGCCGCTATGGGCGCAAGAACAAGAAGACGACATCATCCAACTCGATGACATCATCGTCACCGGCACCGGGCTTCCAACCGAGGTTTTCGACAGCCCGTCCTCCGTCACCGTTGTGGATGCCGGTGAAATCCGCGAAATCCCCCCGGCCTCAGTCGCCAATCTGTTGTCGGATGTGCCGGGCGTTCAGGTGTCCGAGAATGATCTGGATCGTATCCGTATCCGTGGCGAAGATTCGCAGCGCGTCGCCATCCTGCTGGACGGTCAGCGCCTGTCGGATCACAACCGTTATGGAACACCTCTGCTGGTGTCACCCACCGATATCGAACGGATCGAGATCGTGCGTGGTCCTTCATCGGTTGTCTCAGGCAATCGGGCCATCGGTGGCGTCGTGAACATCATCACCAAACGCGGCGCAGACAAACCGGTCGAGGTTTCCGGCACCGCAGGTTACATCGGGTCCAATGACGGCTATCGCGCCGCTGCCAGCATCGCAGGTACGTTCAACGATTTTGACTATCGTCTGTCGTATTCGAAACTGGACCTGAACGACCGCGAAACACCCGACGGTGATCTGGTGCCCTCCAGCAGTGAAGAACACGGCGTGCTGGGCTTTGTCGGATACCGCTTTGGCAACAGCTATGTCGGCCTGCGCGCACAGGATTTCGACGCCTCGACCGAGGTGTTCACCGGCAGCCCGGATGCCAAGATCAACCTGCCCAAACGGGACCTGCGCAAATACAGCGCGTTCTACGAAGGCGAAGACCTGACGCCCTGGATGTCGATGCTGAAGTTCAGCGCTTACACGCAAAAGGTCGACCGCGTGTTCGACAGCGAATTCACCAGCAGCGGCGGGCCGGTCACCACCATTGTCAACGCGGGATCGGACGATGAACAGACAACCAGCGGGTTCGTGGCAACAGCAAACTTTGAATTTGCGCCCGGTCACCGATCGGTCATCGGGCTTGAATATGACGATGACCGGCTAGAGACCACCAAGACCTCTGATATCACGATCATTCCGCCCTTTGGACCGCCCAGCCAAATCAGCGTGCCCTCTTTCACGGATGCGGAAATCCGAACGGCCAGTATTTTTGGACAGCATGAAGCAACCTTTGGCGATTTCGTCGCCACGGTCGGCGCGCGCTACTATAGCGTCGAAAGCGATCTGAACGAACGAACGGTCAACGGGTTTCCGCTGCCGGATGCCAGCAACAGCGATGACCGCTGGCTGGGCTCGATTGGTGCCGTCTACAATCTGTCAGATGACGCCATCCTGCGGGCCAACATCTCGCAAGGTTATACATTCCCGTCCCTGTCCGAGCTGTACCTGTCCACGTCGGCTGGCGGCCAGGTCATCAATGGCAATCCGAACCTGAAACCCGAAACGGCGACCAACTATGAAATCGGTGCGCGCGTGGATCGCGGGAACTTCGTGCTGGATACGGCCATTTTCTATACCGAAGCCAAGGACTACATCACCACCGTGGCCGATCCGGTCAATCCGGCCGAGCTGATTTATGACAATGTCGAAAGCGCAGACAGCTGGGGCATTGAAATCGCGGCCGAGGTTGATCCCGGCTGGGGCGGTGTGCGCCCCTATGTCATCGTGTCGAATGTGACCCGAGAGTTCACCTATTCCAACGGGTTCAGCACCAAAGACAGTGGCACCCCGGAATGGACAGGGACGCTTGGTGTGCGCTCAGACTGGCAGACAGCCAGCTTGACGGGCACCTGGGATATGTTCCTGCGGGGCGAAAGCGCGGCCAAGTTGCGAGACGAAAACGGCAATATCGTCGACAGCGGGACAGCCACCGGCACCAACCCGACCTCGGGCTGGACCACGCTGAACTTCCGCGGCAGCGTGGATTTGACCGAGAACGCATTGCTGACGCTCGAGCTTAACAACATCCTCGACAGGTCCTACCGGGCCAATGACCAGATCCCGGCTGCAAAACGCAATATCAACCTATTCGTCACTGCAACCTTCTGACCCGAAGAACAGCGGGGCCACGGGGTAACCCGGTTGGCCCTGCACACAGGAGAACCTTATGATATCCCGATTGATCCTGTTTATGGCCCTTGCGATGGTACCGGTTGCCCTCGCCGCGCAAGACACCCTGACACCCCCAGCGCCAGAGGTTCTGGTGTCAGGCGACCAGATTGGACCAGCGCAACCAGTTTCGGCTGAACCCAACGAGCCCGTGCCTGGGCACAGCACAGGTGTGGAAACCGCGCAGGATGCCTCGGTCCAGGCGGCCGAGTTTCTGCGCAAAGGCGGACCATCGATCTGGGCCATCGCGGCACTGTCTGTGGTCACCGTTGCCCTGATCCTGTGGAAGATTTGGCGGCTGGCCCTGATCGGGGCATGGTCGAGAGGCAAGGCCGGTCAGGCCGTGGATTTGTTCGAGACTGGGGAGCCCGATGCCGCTGCTACGACGCTCTATGGCCGCCGGGGAATTCGATCCAAGGTGATGAGCCATGCCATCCGGTCCATTCGCACCCTACCCGAAGACCGCGCCCGCGAAGAGGTTTCGCGCGTGGCCAAACGCGAGATTGCCGACGCCGGTACCGGCCTTCGAGCACTAGAGCTGATCGCAACGATCGCACCTCTGTTGGGTCTGTTGGGCACAGTTCTGGGCATGATTGCAGCGTTTCAGGCGCTGCAACAGTCAGGCAACCGCGCCGATCCCTCCCTATTGGCTGGCGGCATCTGGGAGGCGCTTCTGACCACCGCAGCAGGTATGGCCGTGGCCATCCCAGCCTCGGCCGCGCTGACGTGGTTCGAGGCCGTAATCGACCGCATCCGCCGCGATTTGGAAGACGGCGCAACCCGTATTTTCGTATCAGGCAAGCCGGGCAATCTGAAACTGGCTGCCGAGTGATCTGATGCAATTCGCCCCAATTGCAAAACCCAGACGCAAGCCCAACCTCACGCCGATGATCGACGTGGTGTTCCTGCTTTTGGTGTTCTTCATGTTGGCGTCCCGCTTCGGCATCGAGTCCATCTTGCCGCTGCCGCTGGCCTCTGCGGGCCACGAATATAGCGGACCGCCGCGCCTGATTGACGTCCTGCCCGACCAAGAGTTGCTGAACGGCATCGCCAGCGCGGATATAGCCCGTGATCTTGCACCACTGATGCAGGTCCCCACGGATTTGGTGATCTTGCGCGGCAGGGATGGCGCGACATTGCAACGGATCGTGACCGTCACTGAAATCCTGCGTGACGCTGGGTTTATTTCGGTCGTTTTGGTGGAATAGCGCGATGAACTTCTCGGACCCATCCGGCAAACCGCACCCTGCATCCATCCTGCCGATGATCAATGTCGTGTTTCTACTGCTGATCTTTTTCCTGATGACGGCGAACCTAATCAAACCCGAGCCGTTCGAAGTTACCCCGCCAAAATCGACATCCGACACCGACCCCAAGGTCGAGCGGGTGCTTTATGTCGACAAAACTGGCCGTATGTCCTTCGAAGGGGAGGAAGGAAACGCGGCGCTGGTCGCCTTGGCAACGATTAGCGAAACCAACAGCGTCGTCCAGGTTCGCGCCGATGCGCAGCTTGAGGCCAAAGTGGTGTCCGGGCTGCTGCGTGGTCTTGCACAAGCGGGGCTGAACCGGGTCGAGCTTGTGGTGGCCGGAAAATGAAACGCTGGGTTGAAGCCTTTGTTTTTGTCGCTCTGGCCGCCGCCTTGCATCTCGCCGCCTTTGCCAGCCAGCCAAAGTCTGGTGTTGTTGCGGGCGGTGTTGGTGGTGCGGATCTGGCAACGATAAAAGCTGCCGCCCCCTCGGTGGCCGAGATGGTCAAAACGTGGGAGGCTGCGCCCATCACGCCCACCCGGCAGACGCCGACCGTGCAAGTGCCGCAAACCCCGGCCGTCCCCGCCGGGCCAACCTTGAAAATCGATCAGGCCCCAAAGGCTCAAATGACAATCGCACTTGCCCCGCCAGAACCGGAGAAGCTGCCGCAGGTGGACACGGCACAGCCGCCACCAGTTGCCACGCCGACGGAAAGGGCCGAGCGTGAATCTCAACAGCCAGACAAGACACCCGCGCAGGACGGTCGAAAAGCCAAGGTAACCGCCGCAGGTGTCAACAAACAGGTTGCCGCAGGTTCAGGTGACGGATCGCAGGCCGGGGCGGGATCGGCGGAAGTGAACGCTGGGTCCTCTGGAAAGCAAGCAAAGCTCAAGGTGTTTTGGGGTGCAAAAGTTCGCGCCCGCATCGAGCGCAACAAGCAATCGTTGCGCCGCACGGATGGTGGCAGCGCCATGATCACCCTGACCGTTTCGCGCGATGGGCGTCTGTTGTCGCATAAACTGCTGAAATCCTCGGGCAATTCGGCACTGGATCAGGCCGCGCTTAGCGCTGTGGCCCGTACAAAGCGCGTACCGAAAGCACCCAAGGGGTTACAGGGCGATAGCTTTCGCTTTTCTGTACCGATCAGGTTTGAGCCCCGTTAACCGGCGCCACCGTCAGGAAAACGGATGTGGTTCCAACAGAATTCGAACCGAAATCGCGATGAAAAACAGCGCGCTGCCGGTCAGGACAAACACGTGCCAGATGGTGTTGTGAAACGGCAGGTGTTCCGAAAGATAGAATGCAACGCCGACGGTATAAACGACACCGCCCGCCATCATCAGCCACACTATTGTCGGCGACAGCTCGGTCAGCATGGATTGTCCGGCCCAAATGATGGCCCATCCCATCATCAGATACAGGCCCAGACCAAACCACCGAAACCGGTTTGGATCGATCAGCTTCAATGTTGATCCCAGCGTCGCCGACGACCATAAGCCAATCAAAAGCCCCCATGCCTGCCCGCCCGAAAGCAAAACGAACGGCGTGTAGGTGCCAGCGATCTTGACGTAGATACCCGAATGATCCAGCCGGCGCAGTAGATCGGACCATCTGTCATTGTCGACCATGTTGTAGAGGGCGGAAAACGTCAGCATCAACACCAGCGTCACGCCATAGATCGAAACTCCCAGTACCGCCTCGGGCTCGGAGCGGTGCTGGGCGGTGATCGTGATCAGAACTGGCACGGCAACAAGGGCCGCGGCCACGCCCAATACGTGTACAACCCCATCGCTGATACGTTCGGCCCGGGTATAGGCCGGCCGGATATCTGCAAAAGACCACATGTCTCAAATCTAGGGGCCGGATCGCAACCCGACAAGTTTAGGTCGGATCATCCCCTGCCTTGGGGTCTTTGTACCTGTTCAGGTCAAACACCCCTGCCTGTATTGGCTTCTGATCCAGGAACATCTCGTAAATCCGATCGCTGAGCGCCCAGAATTCGGGGCTTGTCCGGCGCACGCCGTATTCTGCCACCAGGGCCATGTAATCGCTTTGCGATCTGACGGATTTCAACGCGGTTATGAAGGGGGCCACCTGGTTCTGCCGGACATGGAAATAAAAGTTCGGATAACTGCCGATCAGACCCGGAAGAATTGTCACCTTGTCCTCGGCCGGGACTCGGCGCGCCTTTTCTTCAAACAGAAAGGCGACGTTGGAATGCGCCTTGTCATGGGCCAGGGTGAACAACTCTGCCGCGCCGCCATCTTGCTCGACCACAAGAACGGACAGGTCGGGCAGATATTTCACCCAATCTCCGATCTGATCCGCCAGATCGCGCAGCAAAATGCCTGACTGATCCGAGGGGCAATCACCGTCCACACATCGGTTGATCGGGTCGGTGGTGGGCCACAGGCCGTTGCCACGTTCCAGCAAGGTCAAGAGGAACTCTTGCTTAGGAGTGGTGGTTGCAAAGGTGATGCCGGTGGGGAAATGTCCATCAACTTGGCGACGGTGCCAATAGGTAAGCCATTCGGCCAACACGCCCTGATACCAGCCTTGATGCATCTGCGACCTGACATCCCGTGGCATGAAAAACAGAAACGTATCCTCACTCTCCATCCGCAGCTCGTTCATGTAAAGCCGCGTGGTCAGTTGATGCTCGACCCGGCCGAAAACATCATAGCCCGCGACAAGGTCATAGTAGATACGTTCGAACACCGGGAAATCCAGAACCCACGCGGTTTCGGGAATGCCGCCGTGAAATCCGGTCATGGCCGAGGCGTTGTCGAAGTGACGGAACACGGTGATCAGAGCATTGGGGTTCGAGCCGTCGCCGTCCCAGATCGAGCCATAGTCAAACCCGGTTTCGTATATCGGGGCCTTCTTGTACCGTGCGTCCCGAAACTCGAGATACCGAACCTGGTTCTTGTGCGAAAACCCCGGCAACGCGCCCAATGCACTGGCGTCGGCCTCTGACACGGGCAACTCCAGATAGATGGCCCCGTCTTGCAGAAAGCTGGGGTCGGTAACTGACAAATCCGCTTCCGGGTCAAGGAAGCTGACCCAGAACCGGTCTTCGATCACATCAACTGCGGTCGCTCCGTGACAGACAGGGCCGCGTATGAAGCTGCGGACAAAAAACAGCGCATCATCCAACAGGAACTGATAGCGGCTTTTGGCGGGCATCTGCATATAGGTGCTGAATGGATTGCCGCCCTCGGCATCACCATAGGGGGGTAGCTCAGTGAGTGTCCAATCGGGATCCAGAAACAATTGTTGATAGCGCGCCATGCGATCTGGTCCCATCGAATAGACCAGATGTTCCTTGTGTACGATCGTTTCGGTGACCTGCTGCAAACGATAGTAGAACGCACCCGCCCCCGGATCATCGAATGGCCGCCGCGTGGCAATAATGTCTATGGTGTCACCCGGCGCGGTGGTCGAGCGGACAAGTTGGAAGAACCGCCGCGCATCGTCGCCCTGAAAATGGAGGCGGGCCAGAAACAGGTGTTCGTACAGATACCGGCTCATCAACTGGCTGCGCATGTCGTTTGAATTCAGGAATACCTCCCACTGCGTGATCTGGTCCTGAATCTCTGAGGGAATTTCGGTTGCAACAGATGGCAGCGCTGCGCCGCTGCGCGCCCAGGTCATGAGGGCCTGAAATTCGGCATCCGCCAACGGTGCAGTGCCATAGGGCATGCCGGCAAGCTCATGATCGCGGCTGAACTGATCAAATTCTCCGGATGTCGAACAAACCAGAGGGCGATCAAGCGCCAGACCAAGCTCGCTCGGAAGTGGCGCGTTAATCGGCATCGGATTCTGTCGCCCCAGCTCAAGATACCGTTCCAGCAGGCCCGGAGTTTCGGCATCATTTGGATCACGGGTTACCGTGTGAAATCCCAGCGCCCGCCATTCGGGGACCGTTTGCGCATCAATCCCCAGCCGCGTGGGCTGGGCATCGGTCAAACGCTCGGTATGATAAACGGCCTGTTTGCTTGCCCCGCGCTGAACGCCTGCGGGCGAGGTGAGCTTCAACTGACAGGGTGCGTCATAGCAGCTGTGGCAGACGACACAGCGACGGTCCATGATCGATTTCACATCAGCCAAGCTTTGATCCTGCGCAGCGGGGCTGGTCGTTCCTTGGGCCCGGGCATCCAGGGTAAAAATACCAATGCTGACCACAGTCATCGCGATTGCGACTTTCAGCAGCAATAGACGTTTTCGCATCTGCGCTCCCCCCGTAACTTGCCGATATCATTGCAGTTACAGGTGGCATTAGGCAAGAATCGCTTGATCGTCAGCTGGTGTGATATCCGGGTGTCGAGCGTGAGATCGCAGTCTCTTCTTCTGTCATCTCAACCGGGAACCCGTCGAACAGGGGTGTACTCAGATACCGCTCACCCGTGTCAGGCAGCATGCACAGGACCGACGCGCCGGGCTCGGCCTGTTCAGCAATCTGCATTGCGACGGCAAAGGTCGCGCCACCGGATATGCCGGTTAGGATACCCTCTTGGCTGGCCAACTTCTGCGCCCATTCAACCCCTGTCGGACCAGCCACCGGGATCAGCTCATCAAAATAGCGGTTGTCGATGGATTCCTGCAAAACTGCGGGAATAAAGTCCGGCGTCCAGCCCTGAATGACATGCGGTTCGAACGCGGGGTGGCTTGAAACTGGATCGCTATCCTTGCCACGTTCGGTCGCGACGCCGCTGCCCACCAACTGCGCGTTGGCCGGTTCGGTCAGGATAATTTTAGTCTCAGGACTTTCAGCGCGCAAAACCCGCGACACTCCGGTGACCGTGCCGCCGGTGCCATAGCCAGTCACGAAATAGTCCAGCCTGTCGCCATTGAAATCCCCCAGAATTTCCCGCGCGGTTGTTGCAGCGTGGATCTCGGCATTGGCCCGGGTTTCGAACTGACGCGCCAGAAACCAACCGTGTTCCTCGGCCAGTTCGACTGCCTTGCGGTACATGCCAAAGCCTTTTTCCACCTTTGGCGTCAGAACAACCTTTGCACCCAGCATACGCATCAAGCGACGACGTTCAGTCGAAAAGCTTTCGGCCATGGTAACAACCAGCGGATAACCCTTTTGCGCGCAGACCATCGCAAGACCGATGCCCGTATTACCACTGGTGGCCTCAACAACCGTCTGGCCAGGTTTCAGGGCACCGCTGCGTTCTGCGGCTTCGATGATATTGACGGCAAGACGATCCTTGACCGATCCGGCGGGGTTGAACGCCTCGAATTTAACGAACAGGTTGACGGCTTCGGGTCCCAGATTGTTGATGCGGATCGTGGGGGTGTTTCCGATCGTGTCGAGTACACTGTCAAAAATCCGGCCATTGCCCGATGTGGTTCTGAGTTTGGCATCAGTCATTGGGTTTCCTTACATGGTCGCGCGTTTCATCAGACCTGTTTACCCGGCGCTTACGACAATGTCCCGAAAACCTTTCACCTCAGAGATCCAGCACAACCGTATCCGACCCCTTGGCGGGTACAGCGCAACAGATCAGCACCTCGTCTTCTGAATGTTCAGCTGATGGTTCGGTGCGATAGGCAACTTGACCGGCAATCTTGCGGGTTAGACAACTGCCGCATGATCCTGAACGGCAGGAAAAGGTTGGTGTCAACCCCTGCGCCTCGGCCACCTCCAGTAAGGTCGGATCGCCTTGCGCCCATTGCATCTTTTGATTGCTGGCTTTGAATTCCACACTGGCTGCCTCAGCCTCAGGCTCGGGCTGGAACGCGACGGCGTTCTCGTCGACGCGCCGCGCCAATGCGGCAGGGCCAAAGGCTTCGGCATAAATACGGTCATTCCGCACGCCGAGACCGCGCAGCATGTCATAGATCGCTTGCATGAAAGGGGCCGGGCCACAAAGAAAGAAGTCGTAGTCATCCAGAGGCAGCGTATCTTGGATCAGTTCGGGCGTGATGTAGCCTTCGGCGTCAAAATCCGCCCCCACGCGGGTGCCTTCTTCGGGTTGTGAGACAACCGAGACATAACGGATCTTTCCGCCGCCCTCGGCCGCAGCCTGTTGCAGGTCACTGTGAAAAGCCCGCTGTCCCACGGTTTGCGCGGCGTGAAAAATGGTCAGGTTGCGCGTGTGGCGGGTTCGCGCGCCTTCGTGCATCACGTGGCGGGTCATCGACATCATCGGCGTGATACCGACCCCGCCTGCAAACAGCACAGCAGGCCGGGTTTCAGACGCATCCAGAAAAAACTGACCTTTCGGGGCTTTGACCTCGACCAGATCACCGACCGACAGTGTTTCGTGCAAATGGTTTGACATCACACCACCCGGTTCGCGCTTGACGGAAATCCGATACCCGGCATCGCCGGGCGCCGAGGAAACCGTGTAGGTCCGCGTTACTGGCGCCGTGCTATCGGGGCTAGTGCGAAGTGTCAGAAACTGACCTGCTTCAAACGGCAACAGAGGCAGGTCATCCGTGGCCTCGAAGATGAAGGAACGGATCACGTCGCTTTCATCCTGAACAGCAGCCACCCGCAGGGTTCGCCACTGACGGCGCAGTGCTTCAGCTTCTTGCCGGGCCTCGGCAGTTTGCCAGTCATCCGCCATCAGACTGTTGGGCGAAAACTCCAGAAATTCAGCTCGGAAAGGCAGCGCGTCATGAAGGCTTAGGCCGTGATCCAGATGAAACCACCAACCCCGGCTTGCACCATGGAAGCCCGCGATATCGGGATGGTCTTCTGACAGCACCTCAACCGTCCCAGTCAGCATCAGCACATCGCCGGTCTGATAATCCGGAAATACTAGGCCCGCCCTCGGATTTACGAGGAAGTTGCCCAGCGTGTTGAAGAAATTATTGCCTGCAAAATCAGGAACCAACAGGCTGTTGCCTTCAACCCGCACAAACCCCGACCGCCCGCCCCGATGTGAAACGTCAACGCCCGTATGGTCGGGGGTGTTGGCGTGGCTGGCGACATAAAACGAATTGGCCGTCGCGATCATGTCCCGGGCTCTTGGGTCCAGCTCAAGCAGCCGATCGACAAAGCGGGCGACGTTGGCGTCCGGCTCTCGGACAAAGGTAACATCATGGGTCTGGATGTACTGCGGACAATTCCCGAAAGACTGCACCACATCCAGAGAGAAACCGCCATTTTCGATCCGCCCAACGGTGGCATTCATACGGTTGCGGCGCCGCGTGGAAAGTTCGACCCCGACGACACCGATGGGCGCGCCGGGCTTCAGCGCCGTTCGCAGTGGGTCGTCTGGCAGAGGCTGGACGTCAACATCAAGCCGACGGTCATGCGGTGAATGGATAAACCCCGGCCGACCCGAGATCATCGACGCCCAGGGCCAACCATCAGGATCGACGCTGCCCACTACAAGAAAAGGCAGCTTGCCAAAGAACTCTCGATGCTGATCGGGCATGTAGGGGCGGATGTAGTTCCGGCCAACTGCCTCCATCTTTTCCCGTTTACCGATGCGGGATTGCATATCCCGTTCACCTGCGTGGAAAGGCGATGTATCTGATGCGGTCGGGGCGTTCATGGCAGACCTCATATGTCAGGGGCGGGTTGACCAGCCACAAATGCGCAGCTGGCCAAGGGGTGGATCAGGCCGCGTTCAGACCAACCGCGGTGCGAGGCATCGGGATAAAGCCGTCCAGCGCCTCGACATTGGCCAGAAGGCGGCGCACGTTTGCGTAAGGTTCCAGCGAAACGTCACCTTCAGGCGCATGCGCGGTGTAGCTGTAGATGGCGACATCCGCGATTGTTGGGGCATCCCCAACCAGCCACTCGCGGCCTTCAAGATGCGCATCCAGCTTGGCAAGAACCTTTGCCGCGGTGGCGTGGGTAAAGTCCTTGTTCAAGGGTGCATTGAAAACATTGATCAAACGCGCAGCGGCGGGGCCAAAGGCGATCTCACCAGCTGCGAGGGTCAGAAACTTCTGCACTTCGGCCTCATGCACTGGGTCCGCAGGCAGATAGGACGGTGCATATTTGCGCGCCAGATAAACCAGAATGGCGTTGCTGTCGGTGATGACCGCATCACCATCTTCAAGCACCGGTACCTGCCCCGCGGGGTTCATCGCCAAAAACGGCTCGCGCTTTTGCTCACCACCAGCCAGGTCCACATCGATGACGTCGTGATTAATACCGGCAATGCTGGCAAACAGGACGGCACGATGGGCATGGCCGGACAAGGGGAAACTGTGAATTCGGATTGCGTTGGACATTTGAAAGCTCTTTCTCTGATTGAAGGGGTTCGGCTGAGGGTCAGCATCTACGCGCCAAACTTAGATTGCTTTATCAGGGGCGATAATATACGCATTTAGAGAATTACTATGAACGCAGTGTAGACAATGGACACGATCCAAGGCATGCGCACCTTTGCGGCGGTGGCGGCACATTCTTCGTTTACCGAAGGCGCAAAACAGATCGGCATCAGCACCAAGCTGGCCAGCAAATATGTCGGTCAGCTTGAGGACCGCCTGAACGCGCAATTGTTCAACCGCACCACCCGCAGCGTCACCCTGACCGATACCGGACGGTCCTATTACGAGCGTTGCCTTTCACTGCTGGACCAGTTTGATGAATTGGAAGGGCTGGTCCAGAAACGCCAGACCGAATTGGCGGGGCGTATACGGATCACCGCACCAACCGGGTTTGGCTCGGCCGAACTGATACATCTGCTGAAACCGTTCCAAACCGAACATCCGAAAGTCACGATCGAATTGCACCTGTCTGACCATCACGCCTCGATGGTCGAAGAAGGGTATGACCTTGCCATTCGCTTTGGCGCACTGAAGGATTCCAACCTTGTGGCGCGCAAGCTGACGGACATGCGTATTGTCTGCTGTGTGTCGCCCGAATATCTGGCGCAACATGGGACGCCGCACGAGCCCGCCGCCTTATCCACCCACAACTGTCTACTACAGACCACCGGCAATATGATCGACAATTGGGCTTTCAAGGGATCGGACGGCGAATACGTGGTTTCTGTATCCGGAAACTTTCGCACAAATTCCCCTCGCGCTGTGGCGCATATGGCAGCGGACGGGCTGGGGATTGGCCGGATTCCCTTGTACACGGCACAGCCCTTTTTGGACACGGGTCGTCTGCAATTGCTGTTTGAAGCACAAGAGGCAATATCGCTGGGACTCTACGCAGCCTATCCGCAAAACCGCCACCTGACCGCTCGGATTCGGGCGTTAATCGACTTTCTGGTGAAACAGTTACGCGGGGCTTAGAGCCCCAACACCTTCGAATATTTCTAACCGCAAGATGTGGGGGCTGAATCATGGTTGCAAAATTATCTACCTTCTGATAGGTAGGCATTCATTGATAATACTTCCAAAGGAATCGCACCTATGAAAATCCATGATATCGAAGGGTTTCCAAACCCAACCCGCGTCCGCATCGCCTTGGCTGAAAAGGGCGCATCTGACAAAGTTGAGTTCATTCCGGTGGACGTGATGGGCGGTGAGCACCGCACCCCTGAATTCAAAGCTAAAAACCCTGACGCCGCAGTTCCCTGCCTGGAGCTGCCCGATGGCACACATATCGCGCAGTGCAACGCGATCACCGAATACATTGATGCGACATTCGACGGCCCATCGCTGACTGGGGAAACAGCCAAGGAACGCGCACAAATCTCGATGATGAACCTGCGGGCGGAAAACGGACTGCTGAACGCGGTCGGCACATATTTCCACCACGCCACCCCCGGCCTTGGACCGGATCTTGAAACCTATCAATGTGCTGAATGGGGCTTGAAACAGAAAGAGGTGGCCGGGCAAACCATGGCTTATCTGGATTCAGTTCTGGCCGAGAATGAATATCTTGCTGGCGACACTTTCTCGGTGGCAGACATCACGGCCTTCGCCGGATTGGCTTTTGCCGACTTCGCCAAGGTCGACATCCCGGAAAACCTGACCCATCTAAATGCATGGCGTGCAAAAATGGCGGCGCGCCCGTCCATCGCGGCCTGAACCAGCCCCTGCCACTGAAGTCGAAAGGAATACTATCAATGGAACTCAACTCGGATTTCTCATCCCGCGTCGTCGTTCACTCTGATCAGCTTGAGTGGCAGGCCTCGCCCATGAAGGGCGTGGACCGGCGCATGCTGGACCGGATCGGCGGCGAAGTTGCCCGCGCCACCACCATCGTGCGGTACGCACCGGGCAGCAAGTTTTCGGCTCATACTCACACTGGCGGTGAAGAGTTCATCGTACTCGATGGTGTATTTCAGGACGAACACGGTGACTTCCCCGCAGGAACCTATGTGCGCAATCCTCCAACCTCGGCGCATACGCCCGGATCGGAACCCGGTTGCACCATCTTCGTCAAGCTATGGCAGTTCGATCTGGACGACCGCACCCAGTTCCGCAAGACCATGGCGGATGAACTGGCCGCCCCGGTAAATGGCGTGTCAACCGCCACGCTGCACAAGGATGACCGTGAGATCGTCACCTACAGTCACCTTGATCCGGGCGCGGTTCTCAACTCTGACGCCGCTGGCGGCATCGAACTTTTGGTCATTGACGGGTCCATCACCACCGGCGGTGATGACCTGACCAAAGATGGCTGGTTGCGCCTGCCCGAAGGCCAGGCCCTTTCAGCCACCGCGGGTTCCCATGGCGCAAAAGTCTGGATGAAAACCGGGCATTTGCCCTTTGCCAAGGCTCCGGCGGTCTAGCACGTGAAACGCGATCCCTCTGGCATTTTAGGGGCCGGGCCGGTACTGCTTTGAGGGTGTCAAAGGCAGGGGGAACACCGCTGCCTTTGAATAGCTCGGAAAGGGATTGAACACAGATGGGGACCGATACCAAAACCGCCTTGCTGGATGTTGCCGAACATGCCGCCCGCGCGCGCGGGTTCGATGGGTTCAGCTATGCCGATCTGGCTGATGCGGTGGGTATTCGCAAGGCTTCGATCCATTATCACTTTCCCACCAAGGCCGCCCTGTCGGCTGCTTTGATGGATCGCTACCACTCGACCTTTGAGGCCGAATGCCGCAAAGCCGAGGCCGCCCATGACACCGCGTCGCAACGATTGCTGGCCTTGAGCGGGCTGTACCGAAATGCACTCAACGATGGCAAAACCCTGTGCCTGTGCGTTTCGCTGATCAGCAGCCTTGAAAGCCTGTCAGACGAGGTGATTGAAAAGATCAAAGCCTTCCGCGCCATGGTGATCAAGCAGATCGAAGAGATCTTTGAACTGGGCCTGCAAGACAAGTCAATCACAGGCGTGACAAATCCAGCGGCCGAGGCCCGCGCCACCTTGGCCGTGTTGGAAGGGGCGCTTTTGACCGCCCGCGCCGAACAAGATGTACAGGCCTTTGATGCGGTCGTGGACGTTTTGAAATCCCGCTGCTGAGGCGAGCCGCACGCCGCAGATAGCTGGCCATCCCCACAGGTTTGTTTCAAAATTCTTAACTTTGTCACCTGTGCGTGAAAGCTCTTTCAATTCGTTGAATTCAGCCGCCGTTTCACAATTTTAAAGGCACAAAGCAACGCAACCGGCATGAAAGGTCATCCCATGGCGATGTCAGAAACTGCGCATTCTTCGACGGGTCTGTTCCCACGATTCAACATCCCGCTTTTGGGTATGATGTTCATTTCAGGTTTCTTCGCGTCCAATGCGTTTGACCTGTGGGGGCAGCTGATCAGCCCGTCATTGGGGTTTGCCAATTTGTCTCCGCACGGGCTTGCGCGCAGCCTGCTCGGAACACTGGGCCTGCCCAATGGCGATTTTGCCGGGTATTTCGTTCACTTCTATCTGGTTGGCCTGATCGGCTATCCGATTGGCTGGCTCTACGTCTTCAACCCGGTTTGGGCGACGCTGTTCAAAGGCCGCCACATATTTGTGGGATCAGCAGTCTACGGTTTTGGGCTTTGGGTATTTGCCATCGGTGGCATCACGACCATCGCCGGTTTGCCGTTCTTCTTGAATTTCACCGGTATCACATGGGTCGCGCTAGTCGGGCATGTGATCTATGGCATCGTGCTGGTCTGGGCCATTCGCCTGATCGAACGCTGGTCGTAACCGGGATGCGTTGGCCGGGGGCAGCCCCCGGCCAGACAGCTTTGGATCGCGGTAGATCTCTACTTCTTACCGGCCACGATCCGATCCAGGATCAGCGCACAGAACAGGATCGCCAGACCGGCCAGAATACCCTGACCTGCCGCCGCATACTGTAACGCTTCCAGCACGTCCTCACCCAGACCCTTGGCGCCAATCAGTGAGGCAACAACCACCATAGCCAGCGACATCAGAATGGTCTGATTGACGCCTGCCATGATGGTCTTATGAGCCAGCGGCAGATCCACTCGCCACAGCAGGTAACGCGGCGTGGCCCCAAAAGCGAGCGCAGCCTCGCGCACCGTTTCCGGCACCTGCTGCAAACCCAGAACGGTGAAGCGGATCACCGGGGGACTACCGAAAATCATCGTGGCCACGACGCCTGCTGGTTTGCCTGACCCGATGAAAGCCACCACGGGAATCAGGTAGACAAAGGATGGCATCGACTGCATGAAATCCAGAATGGGCCGCACGATGGCAAAGGCACGTGGGCGGCGGGCGCAATAAATACCCAGCGGGATGCCCAGCGTGATCGAAATCAACGCCGCTGCACCCAGCAAGGCAATCGTGGTCATCGCCTTTTCCCAGAAATCCAAAAGCCCAAGATAGGCCAGCGCCGCGCCGGTAAAGATTGCCACGCGCGCACCGGCGGACAGGTAGGCCAGCATGATGATCACCAGAGCCACCACCGGCCAGGGCGTATCAACAAGCACCACCTCAATCCAGTCCAGCAGGGTGCGCATGCCATAGGTCAGGCCGTCAAAGAAGCCGCGCCCGGCAGTCTTGGTCCATTCAAAAACCGCCTGCACCCCGTCGCCCACATTCAGCCGCCAGTCGCGATTGGTCGGGAAGGTCTTCAGCACCGCCAAAGCGTCAGGCTGCGCAAATTTGATCATCGACAGCACAACGACAATGCCCGTCAATGCCGCGGCCACAACCATCCGAGGGGTCGACCAGCCATTTGCGACACTTGTGTCCGAGCGCCAGCGCGCAAACTGACCCTCAAGCGTCCAGTTGGCCAGCGACGCTGCCAGAAACTTGACCGCCAGCAACAGCACAATTCCAACCATCAGATAAGCGACACCGGTGGAATCCGCACTGCGCGCGGCCTCTTGGGCCCCGACCAACGCGCCCTCAAGCGATTCCGCCGCACGTTTCAACGACTCCAACGTGGCGGAGCCAGATTGTTCGGCAGCGGCAATCTGTTGGCGGCGCAGTTCCAGCGTCTGTTCGATCTGGGCTGCGCGTTCACGGAACTCGCGACCAAGGTCACCGAACAGCCCCAGCCCGATCTGGATATAGGCCAGTGTTTCCAGCACCAGAAAGCCCAGAAACCACGACCACAACCCACGCGCACCAAACCAGATCGGCCCCAGGATCGCTGCGGCCTTGTTCAGCGTGAACCGATAACCGGGCGCCTGCATCATATAGGCAAAGGTTTTTTGGTAGTATTCCTGCCCCTGCCCCACGAAATCGGCGATCAGCCCGTTCAGCCGATCAGCGGTTTCCGGTTGGATCTGTTGCACATCAACATGTTTCATATCGGTCCCCTTATGCCTGGCTGTCCTGAATGGCGCGGATCAGACCCGCGCGGTTGATCACCCCGACCGTGTTGCCATCCTGGGTGACCGCGACGACACCGTGGCCGTCGACGCAAAGGTTCATCAGATCGGACAAATCCATCTCGGGATGCGCTTCCTTTGCATCCTCCGGCACCTCGCCATGATGGGCCTCGAATTCGTCCACCGGTTTCATCACCGAATGGGCGAAGATCATGTTGAGCTTGGATATACCGGCAACGAAATCGGCAACATAGTCGTCGGCGGGGTTGAGGATAATCTCTTCCGGCGTACCAATCTGCACGATACGCCCGTCTTTCATAATCGCGATGCGGTGGCCGATGCGAATGGCCTCGTCCAGATCGTGGGTGATAAACATCGTCGTTTTATTCAGCTTGTGGCTGAGGTCCATGAACTGATCTTGCAACTGCTTGCGGATCAGCGGATCGAGGGCCGAGAATGGCTCATCCATCAACAGGATTTCCGGATCGGCTGCAATGGCGCGGGCAAGGCCCACGCGCTGCTGCATGCCACCCGAAAGCTCATGGGCGTATTTGTCTTCCCATCCGTTCAGTTCGACCAGCTCCAACACCCGGTCCGCCTCTTCCCAGCGGCGGGCTTTGCCGGTGCCACGTATTTCTAACGGCATCGCCACGTTGTCACGCACGGTGCGGTGCGGCATCAGGCCGAAGTTTTGGAACACCATGGCAACACGCCGGTTGCGTAAATCGCGCAATCCTTCGTCATTCAGGCCCATCACGTCATCGCCATCCAGATAGATATGACCGTCCGTTGGCTCGAGCAGTCGGTTTACATGGCGCACGAGGGTCGATTTGCCGGAACCAGACAGGCCCATGACACAGAACAGCTCCCCACGCTCAATTTCGAAACTGGCATCGGCCACGCCAACAACGCAGTTGAAGCGGTCCAGCACTTCGGCCTTGCTCAGCCCTTCGCTGTGGATGGCTTTCAAAGCCTCCTGCGAACGCGCGCCGAATACTTTCCACACGCCTTTTGCGTCAATTGCGATATCCGCTGTCATACTGACCCCACCGCTGTTGAGAGTGTTACAGGGCGCCCCCGAAACACCGGGGGCGCGACGGCTTTAGTTTGTTTTCAGACCAAGCCAACCATCGACGGTATCACCATTCCCGGCGATCCATTCGGCCACGACCTCGTCAATCTCGCGGCCCTTGACCACGACCTCGTAGGTCAATCCGCTAAGCTGGGCTGCGTCCATGTCGATATTGGCCAGAAAAGAGGCAGCCGCCGGATTGCGCTGTTCCAAAGACTTGGAATGCGCCACGGTCACGGTTTTAACCGGCTCGCCGGTGCTGACATGGGATTTGTTGTACCAGTCGGCATCCTGATCCGGCTGCACCATCTTATAGGTGGCCGCGTCATGCTCGGGCTCTTCCAGAATGGTTACGTCATAGAGGGCATGCACATAGTGCGGCGCATAGCAGTAAAACGCGGCCCCTTTCTGCTGGTCGATCTGATCCTTAAGACGCGAATAAAACACGGTTTCGTCTTCGGTGGTGGGTGTCAGGAAGGTTTCGATGCCGTAGTCCCGTACCCGCACCTTGAACGTGTTAGTCGACGCCCAGCCGGACGCGCCGACCCAGACCTCGCCCAGCCCGTCACCGTCTGAATCGAACAGCTCCTGCGCCATTGGGGTGGCCAGATCGTAGATGGATTTGATGTTGTGATCTTCGACCATGTAGTTCGGCACGCAAATCCCGGCGCGGCCTTCGTAGCTGCCCGAAGACAGTCCAACCGTGCCCTTCTGATCAACGTACTCATCTGTGAACGAAGACTGGTTCGGCAACCAGACGTCCGGGTGTACGTCGATATCGCCGCGCCCGCCATCCATGGCGGCAAAGATCACCGCGTTGGCACCAGGAGCATAACCGACTTCGCCGCCCAAACGGGTTTCGATGACCTGACCGATTACCCGGCTCATGATTTTGGCACCGGGCCAGCTGGGTTCACCCACCATGACCTTCTCCTGCGCCATTGCCGTTGTTGCGCCCAAGATCATGGTCAAGGTTGCCGTGAATGTTAGTTTCCTCATATGTCTTCTCCCGTTGCGTTGAGTTGCATGCGCCATCAAGCGCGCGCCCGCTTGCGTTGCGGGTCTATGAATGGAATGTCCGAGACGGTGACACACAGGCGCTTCATCCGCCCATCAAGCTGTCCGATCTCAAGTTCGGTGCCATTTTCTGCGTGTTCGACCGACAGCCGCGCCATCGCGATGGCGTGTTCCAACATCGGTGAGCGGGTGGCCGAAGTGACCACACCCACCTGCCGCTCACCTGCAAAGACAGAGGCCCCGTGGGCGGGTACATCATCGCAGCCAATCAGAAGCCCCTTGAGTACCCGGCGCGGTTCGCGCGCATTGCGTTCCAGCGCAGCCTTGCCGGTAAAGTCGGATTTGGTCAGGTCGACGGCAAAACCCAACCCCGCTTCGAACGCATCGACACCCGGCTCGAATTCGGCGTTGGCCGCGGCCAGACCGGCCTCGATCCGGATAACGTCCAGCGCGGCCGAACCCATTGGCGTGATCCCGAATTCCTCACCCGCTTCCATCACCGCGTCCCAGATTGCGACTGCATCGGATTTGGAGCAGAAGACCTCATACCCCAGTTCTCCGGTATAGCCTGAGCGCGACAGCATGAACGGTGCGCCCTCGCGATCGCGCAGACGGGCGACGGTGACGCCAAACCATTTCAGGTGATCCAGCCCGGGCACATGAGGTTGCGTAAAGGCGATCTTGCGCAACAGGTCGCGCGATTTCGGACCCTGGATTGCCAGGTTCGGCATCGCACCGCGCAATGCATGCACGCGCACTTGCAATCCGTGTTCATCCGCCAGCGTCTGCAACACGCGCCCGCTTTCTTCCGAGCCACAGCACCAGCGAAAAATCTCGGGCGCAAGGCGGAACAAGGTGCCGTCATCAATGAGGGCCCCGCTTTCGTCACACATCAAAGTGTAAGACCCACGCCACACCGGCAACTTGGCCACGTTTCGCGTGGTCGCCAGCTGCAACAACGCCTCGGCATCTGGGCCGATAATGTCGAATTTGCGCAGCCCGCTCATATCCTGAACCGTAACCGCCTGACGGCAGGCCCAATATTCTCCCAGCGTGCCATGGGCGGGATAGCTGACCGGCGCCCACAAATCGCGCGCCGGCGCGAAATGCTGGGTCAGCGGAGCGAGCCGGTCGTGAAACGCGGATTCCTGACTGATCGACATCGGGGCATCTTCCTTTTCGCGATAGGCCACCGCGCGGCGGATCGGTGTTTCGGGGCGATAGATGCGCACATGCACATCTGTCGGATTCCAACCATTAATCGGATCAATGTCATCCGGGCAGGCGGTCGAGACACAGACCAGATCCTCGATCGCGCGCATCGCGACATAGTCCCCAGGACGAGAATGGGATTCCTCGGTCTGGATGTGATGGGTCGCCGGATCGATCCATGTGTTCCAAAAGAAATTGATGGCCGGCCAGGCCGCACGCCGTGCGACGCCATACGGGGCCAAGGCATTCGACATGTTGTCGGAACAATTCAGATGACCGGGAAACCCCCGCTCCTCATACCCGCGTGCGGTGCAAGCCAGACCAAAAGTGTCATGCCGCCCGCAGGTATCCTGTATGACATTTAACAGCGGACGCATCTCGCGATCAAAAAATTTGTCCAGCAACCCGGGCCCCGGGAATGCACGACGCACCATCGAGCGGGTGGCGGTGGAGTCGATCATCCATTCGTCACCACGATCCAACCCATCAGCGCGCAGCGCCATGAAATCTGAACACTGCTGGCCTTCGACGTCGATGATCTGAACAAATTCTCCGGCATTCAGTTCATAGGCAACTGCCCTGCCCCGCGGTACGGTGAATTCATCCCGTGTATCACCCAGCAAAGGTGGCAGGTGCGGGTCTTGCGCAGCGGATGATTTGTGTTGAACCGTAACGCATCCGGCCCCTGCACCTTCGATCAACCCCGAACGCTCATTGGGACGGATCACCCAAACCGTAACGGACGTGTCGGCGCGCAGAATCACCGGATCGGTCACTTGATCCAACCTGTGCCCGGGAACCGGTTCCGCCCCGCCCTGTGCAGCAATCCATCCTGAAAATCGGGCACTATCAAAGTCGGCCGCTGCGATCTGTCCGTTTGCAGTAAGCCCCAAGGTTGCCAACATTGGTTGCCCAACCTCGTCAAATGCCGTCAAATCCAGAGGTTGCGCCGGGCCAACCCCTTCTATCGACAGCAAATCCCCAGCGGACATTTTCAGTTGCACCGCCTCGCGCGGGGCCAGGATATGCGTACGCGCATCTGAGATTTTCGGAAAGCCCGGAAACCGCCGGCCAAGGCCGTTAAACCCCGTATTCGCGAACGTATGTAAGACTGAAGATCCGTGCATGGTGCAGCCAGATAGCCAAAATGTAACTAGTTACAAAGGTTGCTGAAACTAGTTACATATGTCAACACTTTCTTATACGACCGCAGAAACGGACCCAGAAAACGGTGAAGCCAAGAAACCTTGAACCCAAAAAACGCGCAAATCTCAGAGACGTGGCCAAAGCGGCGGGTGTATCGGTCGCAACGGTGTCTCGTGTTCTCAATGAACCAGGCGTGGTGAAGAAAGACACGCTTGAGAAAGTCCAGGCTGCCATTGACGCGTTGAAATTCGTACCCAGCGCCGCCGCACGGGCGATCAATTCCGGCCGCACCCGATTTGTCGGAGCTTTGGTGCCAACGCTGGACAATGCGATCTTTGCCCGGTTCCTTGCCGCGCTAGAGCGTGAGCTGTCCGAACACCAATTGTCCCTTGTCGTTGCGACAACGAACTCGGACCTCGAAATCGAAGCCGAGAAAGCGCAAAGCCTTGTTGATATCGGAGCCGAAGGTCTGATTATCACAGGTGCCACCCACAGCGACGCACTGCACTACTTGATCGATCGGACGATGCTGCCGACGATCATCACATCCTTTTATGACGCAACAAACCCTCTGCCGACCATCGGGTATGACAACGAGGCGGTGGCTCAACTTGCCCTACAGCATCTTGCCGACCTTGGGCATCGCCACATAGCTGTTATACACGGTCCGGTGCATGATAATGACCGAACACGCGCACGTCTTTCCGGGCTGCACGACCTGCCCTGGGCCGGAGAGCTAACCTGCTACGAGACCGAGATCAGCCATCGCGGCGGCGCGGAAAGTGCCAAACACATCTGCGGACAGGCTCAAAAACCGGACGCCATTTTGTGCCTGTCAGATGTCGTTGCCTTGGGGGTTTTGTTCGGTCTTCAGGCCGAGGATGTCCGCGTGCCCGACGATATCTCTCTGGTTGGGGTCGACGATCTGCCCAGTTCTGCCGTCGCAGTGCCTGCCATCACCACAGTGCATTTGCCAGTGTCTCAAATGGGCGAGAAAGCCGCCGTTGCCCTCGCACGCTGGATTTCGGATCAGGAAAGACCCAGCGCCGAACGGCTTGACGGTCAGCTGATCGAACGGCGGTCAGCCATTCCGAACCCGTCCCATTTGACGTCCTGAAAACCAAGTTCCCGTTTCATTCAGGTACGGTATGATCCTCATAACCGTTGGCACGTTACATGGAATCCCAGCTTCCTACGGCGTCAGACGCTCGACCCAATTGGTGCGCAAAAATATGTCATTTTGCGCACCACACAACAGGTCTTTTAGTGCGGTCCTATCTCACCTTCCCGCTTTATGTTTCGCCGCGAAACTCACGCAGGTAATCGGCCAATCTTTCAACGATGTTCTGCGCGTCTTCGGCAGGGATATCCACTCCACGAATACGAAGGCGCAATTCGCCTGCCGACACTTCGGCCAGAATGTCGCTGCCTCCGGTCAACGCCACCGGAGCCAGGCGCTGAACCTGTTGCGGACGCCCTCCCCTCGCCTTGTCTTTCACAGGGGCAGGTGACGTCTTTAGGGCGGCTTCCAGCAACGCCCATTCCGTTTTTTGGTCCAGCTCGCCCATCTCGGCCAAAGCCTGACGCAATTGGGGTTGTGCCCCCTCCCGCAATGCGGCCGCTAGTTTCAGTCCTGCTTTTTCGGACAGGGCGACCGGGTGCTGCAACAAGTCACCAAGTGCTTCGTGTACCACCGCAAAACTACGAACCTTGGATCGTTTTGCCTTGGACGCGGCAGCAAACAAAACGTCAACAGCAGCTTCGGTCGATGCAAATACCCCCTGTCCCGCGGCCAAAACCGCAATGCGTCCACGTTCATAAGGGCTGAGATTTGCCCTAAGTTCGTTTTCCTCGACCATTGAGACATAGGCGCCCTGCCCCGAACCAGCCTCTCGGACAAAGGCTGGGATTTCAGAAAACCGCGGATCTGTCTCGGCCAGACGCCGGAAGGCATTCAATCGTCGGAAGCCAGAAATCAACCCGTAACCTTCGCCGTCACGCGTGACCTCAATTGGTGTGCGCAACCCGTGAACGCGCAAGGACTCCAAAAGTTCCGCCATGGCTTCTTCATCTTCAACCATCCGGTCGCGACGAATGAAATCGGCATCAATCCGATCCAGCGACAGCATTTCCGCCACCAGTCCGGCATCCTGCGCATCGCGCCATCGAGCTGCGTCACCTTGATCCTGCACCAGAGCAAGGCGATCGGTCACCGCTGCCATGCCGTTGAGCGTTGCAGCCTCAGCCGCGACCTGTGCAATCGGAGGCGTCGATGACTTGGTTTCAAACGGGCTGATCGACGGTTTCGCCGCGAAACCAGCCTCAAGCTGTTCCAATTCTGATGTGTCCGGGGCGGTCAGTCTTCTGCGTTTAGCCATCTGCGTTTCCTTCCATCTGAGCGTCGCGCCACCAGCAGCCGATCAAGACCTGCTTGAATTCGGCATAGGTCCGGTCGAATGTTTCCCGACCTCGTACATACGTATCGCGATTGAAGTCCCTGTAATCCGCTTCGTAGATACCGTTGACCTGCTCACCCGCCTGGCCAACCAGAGCGGTATAGTCCTGACGGTATGCATTCATGAAGTCCCCGAAATAGGCCTGAATCACATTTGCCATATCGGTTTGCTGGCTGGCATCAAACCGAGTGATTATGGCCCTGACCACGTCCCATTCAAACTTGAGCTCGGGTAAACCAGCCGCCCTTTGCGCCGCGTTCTCACCGTCCTCGATACTGGCAAAAGTCGTGTAGAGCATGTCAAAGAACCGGCCCGTTGAATCAAATTCAAGAAACGAGGCCCCCAACGGCACAAGCAAAATATCGGCCGCAGCCAGCGCATTGATCGTTAGGTACCCAAGTGCAGGAGGCGTATCGAGAAAAACAATGTCGTAATCGTTCAACACTCCTTCATCCTGCAGAAAGTTGGTCAAACCATCCCAAAGCGGCCAACTGCGCAAACCCATGCGCCAAACGGGTATCTGAAACTCGGCCCAATACAGGTTCAACTGGGCGCCAATCAGGTCGATATTGGGCCAATGCGTTTTCTGAATAACATCGCGGGGCAGGGTATTGAGTGCTTCTTGCAGCGTTTCATCCAGGGGGATTTCAGGCTGCCCAGCCGCATTGCGGACCCGGTTTTCCTCTTGTACGGCACGCGCGTAGTCTTTGGCTATAAGTGGAAAAACCGTTTGCCATTCATCTGCAACACTTCCACCTAGAATTGAGGTCATCGAGCCCTGGCTGTCCAGATCTATAACCAGTACTTTATATCCGTCCAGCGCAGCTGACATTGCCAGATGCGCAGCAGTTGATGTCTTACCGACACCCCCTTTGAAATTGGCCACAGCAACCACCTTTGCAGGAAGGCCATCTGGTCGGTACGGCAGATATTCCTTGGTGCTGACACCCTCGGCTGCAAAGTGTTGTCGGAGGGTCAGTACTTCCTCCAGCGAAAACCACTTCGAGCCAGCCTCGCCTTCACCCTGCGGCAATTCGGGATTGGCTTTGAGCACCCGCCGCAGATGCGCAGGTGCAACAGGGATCAGGTATTTGGTGATCTCCCAGATGGAAAATCTACGCAGTCTTTTTTCGCCGTCCGGAGCATACCCACGTCGCGCCAGGTCTTCGCGCCCTTTTGCGCAGAATGTAGCCGCTTTGGCGAATCGAGAAGTTCCGATAGGATCAGGCAACTTTTGCGCTGCTAGCTCTGGATCCAGATTCAAATAGGGCGGCAGAGGAGGTTGGTTAGATTTATTCACTGTCGATGCCTCGGGTAATGTTCGCCTTAGCGGCGTATATTGCCCAACATAGCGAACATTTTCCAATGACGCTATCCTCAGAGTGAGAGTTTTCCACAGAATAAGCCTCTCTGAGTGGGTTTCGCCACGAAACCAGTAAAATAGGCAACACCAGAGCCAACAAAGAGTTTATTTATTTTAGACGTTTTAGAATCTTTACGATAAAAATAGTGTGTAAAGCCAATAACTTAAATTCACTTCAGCACCTGTTTACGGTATGAAAGGGACCAGATTCCGGTATCAAAGGTACCCGTCTACAGGTTGCCGA
This sequence comes from Ruegeria sp. BB5, assembly GCF_056539405.1. NCBI lineage: Bacteria > Pseudomonadati > Pseudomonadota > Alphaproteobacteria > Rhodobacterales > Roseobacteraceae > Ruegeria > Ruegeria sp. BB5. Next base: position 104,566 of record NZ_JBQFUX010000003.1, read on the forward strand.
GTGCCGAGTTTCAGGAAGAAGGGGGCCGATTCGCAGGACGCTGAAATTTCGAACAGATTAGACCCTAGATTTTCGTTTTTCGCCGGGTCGCAGAACATGTAAAACCCTCTAATTGGGCGACCCTCGATCCGGTTCTGTGGATAACTGCGAGGATTTTCAGGTCAGGTACCCAGATACAGGATTCACTCCTTCCTGTATTTGGGTACCCAAATAGAATTGATCCATGGGTACTTTTTGTGCAAGAAATACCGAAACGAGCAGCCAGGCAGAATCATGCCGGATACACAATTGGATATGGATCAGCTCTCTGGTGCATTGCGCCGGGAGACGGTTAAGAAAAACGTCGCCGCGATTCACATCAGCGGCAAGCTTACGCTTTTGCAGCGTAAGCTCTCGAATGTCCTGTTGTTGAACGCGTATGACGCACTAACCTCGGCGCAGACACATACTATCGACGCGCGGACGCTTGCGATGATGGTCGGCTATAATTCAAACGACTTCGATACGCTGCGGGCGAGTTTGCGAGCGCTGGCCGAGACCGTCGCGGAGTGGGACATGTTGGATGAGCAGGGCAGACAAGAATGGGGCGTGTCCTCATTGCTCAGCTTCGCCAAGCTGAAGAACGGGGTCTGTGAATACGCCTACTCCCCGGCGCTGGCCCAAAAGCTCTATGATCCGAAAATCTATGCCCTGATCAATGTGCAGATCCAAAGGAACTTTAGCTCTGGGCATGGCCTGGCGCTGTATGAGAATTGTTATAGGTTCGTCAGAACCGGTTCTACGGGCTGGTGGGCGCTGGACGTGTTCCGCAAACTCATGGGGGTAGACGGCAGCGATTATTACGGCAGCTTCAAACACCTCAACGCCAAGATCATCAAACCCGCTGTGGCTGAGGTGAACAAAAGTTCGGACATACTGATAGAGCCACAGTTTCAAAAAAAGGGCCGCACGGTTACGGATATCCGGTTTCTGATCAAAGGTAATCCACAGAAGGCGATGTTCGAAATCGATGACAGCGATGGCGTCCGCAATCTGCAAGTTTACAAGACGCTCCGTAAGCAAGGGGTGTCCGACCGGTTGGCGCGACAGTGGATTGCGGAACATGGTGAAGACTATGTGCAACAAAAATTGGATTATGTAAGCGGGCAGGGGGATGTGAAATCAACGGTTGGATATTTGTCCGCCGCCTTGCGCGACGACTATCAACCGCCGGAAAACGATTCTCCGCCTGAACCCAGCCCCGAAGCCGTCGAGGCCGCGCGCGTACGGGACGTTGAGAAGGCGCTAGAAGATCAGGCTTACGCAGCCCGAGTGGCTGAGCGTACCGAGCGGTCGCGAAAGCTGTCTATCGTTGAAGAACTGGTTTCGCGGCGAAACCCAACCCAGCGGGATGCGGACAAACGCTTGTTTATGGCAGGGCTCGACAATGATCTGGACCGGGAACACTTCCGCGCCCATGGCTGGCGTTCTGGTCTGAACGCCAATGCCATCTTTGATTTTTGGGAAGAGCTTGAGCCGGACGCCTTCGCCTAGGCGTCAAAGGCAAAGGCTGTGAATGCCCGTTTTCATCAACGGTCCTTCATCGCAGATTTCAACGCATCCGCAAATGCGCTGTTATGCGCATTACTGTCAGATTTTGCGCGTTGCGGACCTTTGAGTTTTGACGGACCGAAGTTCTTTTTTGGTCCTCGACTGGCCCGATCTTCGCGAGCTGATGTTCCGCCATCCTTGCGCATGGTTAGGCCAATCCGCTTGCGGGGAACATCCACCTCGACCACGGTGACCTTGACGACTTGTGCGGTCTTGACCACCTCGTGCGGGTCTTTGACGAAGCGGTCGGCCAATTGACTGACATGGACCAGCCCGTCCTGATGCACCCCGATATCCACAAAAGCGCCAAAGGCGGCGACATTTGTCACTGTGCCTTCCAACACCATGCCCGGTTTCAGGTCGGTGATGTCTTCGACACCGTCGGTGAACGAGGCGGTGACAAAACTGGGGCGAGGGTCGCGACCGGGCTTTTCCAGCTCGGCAAAGATGTCGCGCACAGTCGGCAAGCCGAAGGTGTCGTCGACGAATTGTTCTGCGCGCAACCCCTTTAGCGCTCCGTCGTGACCCATGATCTGACGGATGTCGCGCCCGCAGGCCGAAACAACCCGGCGGGCCACGTCATAGGCCTCGGGGTGAACTGAAGAGGCGTCCAGAGGTTCCGACCCGTCGCGTATGCGCAAAAAGCCTGCACTTTGCTCATAAGCGCGCGGGCCAAGGCGGGCGACCTTCAGCAGCTCTTTACGTGATTGAAATGCGCCATTCATGTCGCGATGCATGACAATTGCTTCGGCCAAGCCGGGCCCCAACCCCGAAACATGAGAGAGCAGGGGGGCTGAGGCCGTGTTCAGATCAACGCCCACCGCGTTCACCACATCTTCGATCACCGACGCCAAAGATTGCGACAGCCTGTGCTGGTCCACGTCATGCTGGTATTGGCCGACCCCAATGGATTTAGGTTCGATCTTAACCAGTTCGGCCAGCGGGTCCTGCAGCCGACGGGCGATGGAAACCGCACCGCGTAACGACACGTCAAGATCGGGGAATTCGCGCGCGGCCAGTTCTGAGGCGGAATAGACCGATGCGCCAGCCTCGGACACAACAACCTTGGTCGGGGCCGAAACAGCTTTTGGCATCAATTTCAACGTATTACCCACCAGTTTCTCGGTTTCCCGGCTGGCGGTGCCATTGCCGATGGCGATCAGTTCAATCTCGTGCGCAGCGATCAGGTTCAGAATGGCGGCCTGCGCGCCGCGTAGATCGTTCTTGGGTTGAAACGGATAAAACGTATCGGTCGCGACCACTTTACCTGTGGCATCAACCACCGCAGCTTTGACGCCAGTTCGAATGCCGGGGTCCAGACCCAAGGTTGCCTTGGCACCCGCCGGCGCAGCAAATAGTAAGTCTTTGAGATTGCGCGAGAAAACATCAATTGCTTCATCCTGCGCTCGGCCACGTAGATCCGCCATCAGCTCGACCATCATCGACAGCGACAGCTTAACCCGCCAAGTCCAACCCGCCACTTTACGTAGCCACAGATCTCCGGGACCGTCTCCACGTGTGTGAAGGTGCGCGGCGACAATCGCTTCGGCACGGGCGGCGCCGGTTTCGGGATCGGGCGCGATATCCAGTGTCACGATCCCCTCTTTCGAGGCCCGCAGCATCGCCAACGCACGATGCGACGGGGCTTTTGCCCAAGGCTCCGAATGGCTGAAATAGTCGCTGAACTTCGCGCCTTCCTGTTCCTTGCCTTCAATTACCTTTGAAGTCAGCAGGGCCTCGCGCTGCATGAAATTGCGCAGCTCACCCAGTAGGGCGGCGTTTTCGGTCAGCCGTTCGGTGATGATGTCCCGCGCGCCGTTCAGCGCGTCCTTGACGGTTGCCACTGCTTCGGTGACATAGCCCTGCGCCAGAATTTCTGGGTCAGCCGACCGATCCGCCAGAATGGCATCCGCCAGCGGTTCCAACCCATTCTCGCGGGCAATCATCGCCTTGGTGCGGCGCTTGGGTTTGTAGGGCAGGTAAATGTCTTCCAGCTGCGCCTTGGTATCGGCCTGCGCGATGGATTTGACCAGATCGTCGGTCAGCTTGCCCTGATCTTTGATCGAGCCCAGGATCGTCTCGCGCCGCGCTTCCAGTTCTCGCAGATAGGTCAGGCGGTCAGACAGGGTGCGCAGTTGGGTGTCGTCCAGCCCACCCGTCACCTCTTTGCGGTAGCGGGCGACAAAAGGCACGGTGGCCCCTTCGTCCAGCAATTTCACCGCGGCCCCCACCTGTTCGGGGCGGGCATTGATTTCGGTGGCGATGGTGCGGGCGATGCGGTCCAAGGGGGCCTCCTGAATATGTCTGGAGGGACTTCTTAGCCAGCCACATCGCCAAGGGAAAGAGGCTTTAGCGTGCCTGCGCCTGTTCGGCCAAAGCCTGCAGGTCGTCGTGCAGGGTCTTGGCAACCTCGACATAGCCACGTTCGGTGTTGCGGGCCCGCGCGGCAAAGCGCCGTTGCGACGGCAGACGCGCTCCCTGATCGGTGATATCGGCGAACAAACGCTCGGCCCGCGCGTCATTCTCATCGACTCGACCGCCGCTGAATTGCGCAGGATCGAAGGCCAGCAGGATTTCCCCGTGATAAGGTGCGCCGCCGGCGCCATCGGCGAATTCCATGCTTTCCAGACTGGTTAGATCATCGATCAGCGGACCGGCCAGCAGTTCGATCATAATCGACAGGGCCGAGCCCTTGTAGCTGCCAAAGGTCAGCATCGCACCGTCCATCGCGGCCTGTGGATCGGTGGTCGGGTTGCCGTGTTTGTCGATGGCGACACCTTCGGGCAGGGGCTTGCCTGCGCGGTGGTACAGTTCGATCTCTCCCCGGGCAAAGGCGCTGGTGGCGAAATCGAAGGTAAACGGGTCTTTATTCTGGCGAGGCCAGCTGAAGGCCAGCGGGTTGGTGCCAAGGCTGCCGCGCGTGCCACCGGCGGGGGCGACCCAGGCGTGGCTTGGGCCCATCGCCATCGCCGCCAGACCGACCGCGGACAGACGCTCCACCTCGGGCCAGAGTGCCGAAAAATGGAAGCACCGGTTGATCGCCATGGCGGCGATACCGTGGGTGCGGGTTTTCTCGATCAAAACCGGCAATGCTTTTTCGAACGCCAGCAGGGACATCCCTCCCTGCGCATCAACCCGAACGACTGCGTTTTCCGACGGTTCAAGGATTGGATCTACATGCCCGTCGATCTGCCCCGCTTTTATCGTGTCAGCGCACATGAACAGGCGGAACAATCCATGTGACTGGCAATCGTCTATTTGACAGGTGGTTAGCGTATCGGCGATCGCTGCGGCATGGTCTGGCCCGAAACCAGATGTGGTCAAAATAGAAAGGCTGAGGTCTCGGATTTCGTCCAATGACAATTTGACCGTTTCGCTCATGCCCTGCGTCTCCCTCATCGTGGCTGAGACAAGGGATAGCGTGGCAGAGCGGGCAAAGGGAACCCGGTTTTCGCCGGGTTCGGGTTCAGCCCTGCGCTTCGGCCTGCAGATAGGCGATCAGGTTGGTGATATCTTCGTCTTTTTTCAGGCCGGGAAACTGCATCTTGTTACCGGGAATCGTTCTGCGCGGGTCAGAAAGGAACGCAGTCAGGGTGTCAGCGGTCCAGACAATGCCCGACTCTTGCAATTGGGCCGAATACCGGAACCCGTCCGCCTGACCGGCTGTAGCGCCGATAACCCCGTGCAGTGACGGACCGACAGTGTGGCGGTCTTGCTCAAGCTTGTGGCAGGCGCTGCATTTGCGGAACACTTTCTTACCCGCCTTGATGTCTCCTTCCACTGCGGCGACGGCAGACGGGGCAGCAGGGGCAACCGCAGCCTGTTCGCCATCCAAGTTGAAGATCAGCCGGGCCGTCACCGGAACCGTGCGAGTGATGCCGGGCAGGCTGGCCAGCTCCATCAGTTTTTCGACCCCAGCATTGACGCCTGCGTCTTCGGCGCTGATGAACACCATGTCGTTGGTCGACACCATCACCGAGGACTCAGAAAGGCGGGCCACAAACATCTCGGCGTCGAAGGCCACATCCGTTCCAGCCAGGGAAAACACGGCCTCGGTATCGACGGTGGTGGTTTCGCCAATACCCAGACTTGAGACTTCGGCCATGTCAAACGTGGCCGTCAGCGCCGCAGTACCTGCTTTGCGAAACACGTACTCGATCATCCGTTCGTTACGGATGTCGATATTGGTCTCGACCGAGGACAGGTCGATATGAATCTCGGCTTTGCCGTCCGGGCTGACATGACCGCTGAGGTTGGTGAAGGAATTGACCTCGCCCACGGTGTCTTTCTTGATGGTCCCATAGGCCAGATGCGATCCTTCGGGGACAAGGATCCAGCCGTCCGCCAGCGCCGGGGTTGCAACAATTGCCGACGCAATCGTGACTGCCTTCAACAGAAGTTTCATTTCTTTCCTCCTCGGGTTATGTCAGTCCTGACCCCGCGGGCCCGGTCCGTGGAAAGCAAACACACACAGGTCGCGATTTATTCGATGGGTGGTGAGATTAGTTCGGAACAGGCCGTGCGCGGCGCGATCCAGATGCATTCGAAACGCGTCTGGCGGTTTGGGCTGGCACTGTCCGGCGCATCCGACGTGGCCGACGATCTGCTACAATCCACATGTCTGCGCGCGTTGGAGCGACACCACCAGGTCACGTCACATGACCGGCTGGATAGCTGGCTGATGACGATCTGCCGCTCGATCTGGTTGAATGAGGTGCGGGCACGTTCGGTTCGCAAGGCGCAAGCGCTGTCCGTGACACCCGAAGCAGACTTAATTGCACCCGGAAACGATTCAGAAACGAATATTTTCGCCACTGAAGTGTTTACACAAGTGATGCAGCTGCCAGAGGCGCAGCGGGAGACGGTCGTGCTTGTGTTCGTCGAGGGCTATAGCTACCGCGAAGCTGCCGCGTTGCTGGAGGTGCCGATAGGAACTATCATGAGCCGGTTGTCCAATGCCCGGCAGAAACTGAAAACTGTGATGCAGCATGAGGCGGCAGACACCGTTCGACGGAGTGGCAAATGAAGTTTTCCGACGAGACGCTGTTGGCGTATCTGGAAGGCAAACTGGATGAGGCCGAAGCCGCCGCGATCGAAAGCGCGGTTGAGGCGGATCCCGCATTGGAACAGCGCCTGATGGCGCTGGACCCGTTCGCACCTGTGGTGCAGGCGGTTTTCGAACGTGTGCCAGTGGAAACGCCCCAGGTTGATTTGCCACAGCCGGTGGCCCCGGTCGTGCGAGCCGGTGGTGGGCTGCGTCTGCTTGCCGTTGCGGCTTCGGTCGCGGTCGTTGCTGCGTCGGCGACCTTTTGGGCGACCCGTCCAGAGCCGCTGGGCTGGGTTCAACAGGCAGCGATTTATCAGTCGTTGTATGTGCCAGAGACGATTGCGTCGCTGGACAGTTCCTCTCAGGCTTTAGACGAGCAGTTCGCACAGGCTGAGGCACAGCTGGGTCGGTCGTTGAACCGCGAAGAGCTTGAAACCCTGCCGGGGATGGAGCTGAAACGCGCGCAGGTCCTGTCATTTAAGGGCAAGCCGTTGGTTCAGGTGGTGTTTGCCGATGCGGAAGGTCGGCCCTTTGCCTTTTGTGTCATCCGACAGGGTGAGGGCGCGCCGAACAAGGACGTACAACAGGCCGTGCTGAGCGGATTGGCCACAGCCAACTGGGCGCGGGACGGATATGGCTACATGCTGATCGGGAATAACGATCAGACTGATCTGAGCGGTCAGCTGGATTTTCTCACTGAAAGTTTTGCGGGTTAAACGCGTAATGCGCAAAAACGCCTTGTGAAGCGAGGCAAATCCTCGAAATATAATGGGTATGAAGAAAAAGCCCGTCATGCCTGATCCGGATGAGGACGCCGATGCGGTAGGCCCTTCCAGTATCTATGATGTGGACCCGCCCGAAGACGATGACTTGTGGTTTCTGCCGCCCGAGGATGAAGAGGCGGTCGAGGATTTTTTGCCCCCAGGCCCGAAAGTGGATCGCCGTTTGCTGTTCGATCCGCGCGATTGGCGTGCGGCTCAGGCCGAGCTGTCTTTTGAACTGGCCGACCTGGCGGCAATTTTCGGTGCTTTGGATGAGAGGTTGCGGGCCGGGCCGGATGGATGGACGCATCGGCTGGCGCTGATGGATGTATCCGATCTGGGCTGGTGGACCGGGGACCGGATCAGTGTTGACCGGCTGGCGTTGTGGACCGGTCTGCGGATCGGTGCAACCGGTGATGACGTTCAGGCTTTGTTTCGGGCCGGTTGGGCGGTACGGCGTTTAACTTCCGGACCGGGCCCGTCTTCGGATGGGTGGGAAATTGGCCTGACCGCTTTTTTGGATCGCATGGCGCAAGGTATCGAAGACATCCCCGAGGCAGTGGCCGATCTGGCAGAAGTGATGCGCAATTCCGAAGGCTTGCATCCGGTGACGCAGGCGGCCATGGGGTTCCATGCCTGGCGCGCGCTGTCTCAGGGGATCGGACAGGATACCGAAGCCGCAATTATCGCGGCCCGCCACGCGGCAACGATGGGGCGGGGCGGGGCGATGTTCATGCCTTTGGCGCTGTCCGGTCCCGGGGCGCTGCGCGGGGTTGGCGAGGTAGACGAAAAGCTTTCGGCCTGGATCAGAGGGGCAGGGCAGGCAACCTTAGCCGCGCTGATGCATCTTGATCGGGTCAGCGCTTGGGAACAACGCGCGCGCGAGGCAACCAGCGGGCTGAGCGGGCGGACACCGCCTTTGTTGATCGACGTTCTGACCGCCTGGCCCATGGTTTCAGCCCCACTGGCCGAGGAACTGACAAAAGCGTCACGTGCAGCGGTACAGCGCAATATCGACCGGTTCGCCCGGCGCGGCCTGATCCGCGAGGTGACAGGGCAGGGGCGTTACCGGGTCTGGACCGCCGCATTGTGATCCAGCAGCCATTCGCGAAAGGCACGCGCCGGTGGCCGCAGGGCTGCGCGGGATGGATAGACCAGATGGTAGGTTTCGTGACCTGCCACTTGAATGTCAGGCAGGCAGGGGATAAGGCCCGACATTTCCATGATCCGATCTGATGCGGGCGCGCGGGCCAGTGCGATGCCACCGCCGCTGGCCGATATCTCAGCCGCTATCAGGGAGTTATCCGCAAAGAAAAACCGCGCCTGACCTGTCGGCAGACGTAAGGTCTCGAACAGATGCAGCCAACTGGCGCGGTGAGTCGAAACCTCGATCAAAGGGAAACGGAACAGATCTTGGGGGTGGTGAATCTGATTGGCGATATTTGGCGGGGCTACGGGATACAGGCGTTCATGCAACAACACATCACTGTCCGCGCCATAGAGTGTCGGATTGCCGAAAACGATCTGCAAATCGGTGAACTGGTTGGCGAAATCTGAAACCAGATTGCCGGTGGTCAAGGACAGGCTGATCTGCGGGTGCGACGCGTGAAAGTCTGGCAGCCCACCGGCCAGAATGCCGTGCGCATAAAGCAGAATGGATTGCACAAACAACCGCTGTTCCCGCGTTTCACCGAACAGCCCCGTGGTGGCGGTTTCCAACATCAGCAGCGATTGTTGAACAGACGGCAGATAAGCCCGCCCCGCCTCGGTCAGGGTTACGGCATGGGCGTGGCGGTGAAACAGCGGCGTGCCCAATCGCGTTTCCAGCGCTTTCACCTGCTGGCTGACGGCTGCAGCCGACATGTTCAACTGCGTGGCCGCGCGGGCAAAGCTTTCGGTGCGGGCCGCGGCCTCGAACACGCGCAGCCAGTTGAGGGACGGGATACGGGACGACATGAGAATAGGCTAAGCTGAACTTAGCCTAACGGGCAACAGGTTGTGCGCTGACCTTGTGGCGTTCCGGCCTATCCTGCGTGAATCATCATTCAAGAGGTGCCTCATGCCGCAATCAGCTAACTCACCCCACGCCCTGACGGTGAACCAGTCCGAGAAATATTGGGAAGACGGATTTCTGTTCCCTCTGACGGTTTTTTCTCCCGATGAGATCGCCGAAATCCGCGCGGAATTCGAACAACTCGAGACCGACTGGCTATCTGCAGATCTGCCTTTGCCATTGAACACCTACAAGCGTGTAAACGCACATCTGGTCATACCTTTGGCCGCGAGGGTGGCACAGGACCCGCGGGTATTGGATGTGGTCGAAGGCGTATTGGGGCCGGATATCATGGTCTGGTCCGCCGAGTTTTTCGTCAAAGAGGCCCATACCGAACACACGGTGGGCATGCATCAGGATCTGACCTATTGGGGCATGGGTGAGACACCGGATCAAGTGACCGCCTGGATCGCGCTGTCCCCGGCCACGGTCGAAAGCGGTTGTATGGATTTCGTACAGGGCAGTCATAAAAACCCGATCCTGCCGCATAACGACACCTATTCCGACACCAACCTGTTGTCGCGCGGGCAGGAAGTCGCCGTTGATGTCGCAGACGAAGACAAAACCCATATCGAACTTGCCCCTGGGCAAATGTCGCTGCATCACGGGCTGACTATTCATGGCTCGGGTCCGAACCGATCCGGTGATCGCAGAATTGGTCTGGCGATCCGCTATCTCAACCCCAACGCCCGGCAACTGGTTGCGGATCGTGACTATGCCATGTTGGTGCGCGGTCAGGACGAACGGTCAAACTTTGTTCATGTCGCCCCCCCGAGCGCGGCCTTCTCTGAACAATCGCTGGCTCTGTACGAACAAGTACGCCGGGATCAGAGCAAAGCGCTGGCGGATGGTGCTAAAAGCAATGTGCCGCTCTACGGGACGTCCTGACGTTAAATAGTGATGTATACGCAGGCTGGCGGTTAATAGCCGCCAGTATTTTCAGTGATTTAATGCGTTGGGTTGCATTCCGCGAGTTCTTGCTGTTTCTGAGGTGGAAAAGATGCACACAGTATTTCGTGGGAAAATAAGATGACGAAAAAGGCGTTGATTACAGGTATTACCGGGCAGGATGGGTCCTATCTGGCCGAATTCCTGCTGGAAAAAGGGTATGAAGTTCATGGGATTAAGCGCCGGGCGTCGTCCTTTAACACGCAGCGGATCGACCACATTTATCAAGATCCTCATGACCCCAACCCCAAATTGCACCTGCATTACGGCGATCTGAGCGACACGTCGAACCTGACGAGAATCATTCAAGAGGTGCAGCCGGACGAAGTTTACAACCTGGGTGCGCAGTCGCATGTGGCGGTCAGTTTTGAATCTCCGGAATACACGGCAGATGTAGACGCCATCGGAACCCTGCGCCTGCTGGAAGCGATCCGTTTTCTGGGGCTGGAGAAAAAAACGCGGTTCTATCAGGCGTCCACGTCCGAGCTGTATGGTCTGGTCCAGGAAACGCCGCAACGTGAGACGACCCCGTTCCACCCCCGTTCGCCATACGCAGTGGCCAAGCTGTATTCTTATTGGATCACCGTCAACTATCGCGAAGCCTATGGTATGTATGCCTGCAACGGCATCTTGTTTAACCACGAAAGCCCGCGCCGCGGCGAAACCTTTGTGACCCGCAAGATCACCCGCGGTCTGGCCAATATCGCGCAAGGTCTCGAAGATTGCCTGTACATGGGCAATATCGACAGCCTGCGGGATTGGGGCCACGCGAAAGACTACGTGCGGATGCAGTGGTTGATGCTACAGCAGGACAATCCCGAAGATTTCGTAATTGCTACCGGCGTGCAATATTCGGTCCGCCAATTCATCGAATGGTCCGCTGCCGAGTTGGGTATCACGTTGGAATTCTCGGGCGACGGCGTGGATGAAATCGCAACCGTCACGTCGATTGAAGGGGAAAACGCGCCGGCCTTGAAACCTGGCGACGTGATCATGCGCATCGACCCGCAATATTTCCGCCCGGCCGAGGTGGAAACACTGCTGGGCGATCCCTCGAATGCGAAAACCAAGCTGGGCTGGGAGCCCGAACTGACCGTGCAGGAAATGTGCGCCGAAATGGTTGTCGAAGACCTGAAAACCGCGAAACGCCATGCGCTGTTGAAAGAGCATGGTTACGAACTGCCGGTAAGTCTGGAAAACGGCTGAGGAACACGACATGCGCAAGATTTACGTAGCAGGTCACCGCGGCATGGTAGGTGGCGCTATTCTGCGGCGTTTGCAGGATCGTCAGGCAGCCGGCGAAGCGCTTGAGTTGATCACGCGTACACATTCCGAAGTAGATCTGACCGATCAGGCCGCCGTGCGCGACTTTATGCAGGCTGAACGCCCGGATGTCGTGATCCTTGCTGCTGCCAAGGTGGGGGGCATCCACGCCAACAATACCTATCCGGCGGATTTCATTTACGACAACCTGATGATCGAATGTAATGTGATCCATCAGGCCTTTGCCGCTGGGGTGAAACATCTTCTGCAATTGGGCAGTTCGTGCATCTACCCGCGTGCCGTGCCACAGCCGATGCGCGAGGATGCTTTGCTGACAGGCGTGCTGGAACCCACAAACGAGCCCTACGCTGTTGCCAAGATCGCCGGGATCAAACTGTGTGAAAGCTATAATCGGCAGCACGGTGTCGATTACCGCTCGGTCATGCCGACGAACCTGTACGGGCCGGGTGACAATTTCCACCCCGAAAACAGCCATGTCCTGCCCGCCCTGATCCGCCGGTTTCATGAGGCGCAGCGCGATGGTCTGGACGAAGTGGTGATCTGGGGCACCGGCAAACCTCGCCGCGAATTCCTGCACGTGGACGATATGGCCGAGGCATCGCTGTTCGTGCTCGACCTGCCGCGCGATGTCTATGAGGCGAACACCCAACCGATGCTGAGCCACATCAACGTGGGCTGTGGCGAGGATATTTCGATCGCGGAACTGGCGGCGTTGGTGGCCAAAACAACCGGCTACACTGGGCGGATAACTCAGGATGTAAGCAAACCGGACGGCACCATGCGCAAGCTGATGGATGTGTCCCGTCTGGCCGACATGGGCTGGCGCGCGCGCGTTGGGCTGGAAGACGGCATTCGCGAAACCTATGCTTGGTTCTTGGATCAGGCTGCGGCGGATTTGAGGGCTAAGTAACTGCCCAAGTCGGGACTCGGGCAGTTCGTTCCGTCAGAACCAGCGGCCAATGGCAATGGCCGTTGGTGTCAGCGCCGTCACATCGCTGTTGGTGGCCAAAATCTTGAAACCTACCTGCGTTTCGGTCAGGGCTTCAAAGCCGATGAACCGATTGCTGGCCCCTCCGCTGCCACTGACCGAAATGGCTGAACCGGTTGCAAATGTCATCGGGAAATCCCAAACCGCCGCGCCGCTTGCGAAAAGCGCGCCATCAGCATTTATACAGCCCGTTGCGGGCAGGGTGACGGTGCAAATCTGCGTTCCATCCGCAAAACGCACGTAGTCGCCATTGGGGGTTGAGCCCCGCTCGATCACCGCTCCGTCTGGTACACCGCCATTTTCGGAAACGGACCCTAACAGGTTGCCAGGGCCATAACCGTAGTCAGCCCGCATCAGGCGCCCGGGTGTGATGTCATCAGGGCTGGCCTGAATTGCCGCGCCATCTGCAATGCCGGTCGTGGGGTCAAAGCTTAGTGCGTCAGTCCAGTTGCTGCCATCGGGAGAGACTTTGATGGAAAAGCCTGTAGTGCCCGACAAACCCATCTCGGCATGGCCGGTCCAATTGGACTGAAACAGTAAGGACGCGGTGTCGCCTGCACCGGCCTTGTTGATTTTCAGCTGGTGCCCACCGCCTTCGTGGCTGAGCAATGTGGCCGGAGATCTTACCGACAGGCGGTTCGTGCTGTCATAGCTTGTGGCGATACCCACTCCGTCCAAATTCTGCGTCGCCACTGGGGGATCGATCCAGGCCCCACCGTCCCAGACTTTCATTTGACCGGTGCTTTCATCCCATGCGCGCCAGCCTGTGCCGGGCGCGGCGAAATACCAGGCGTTGTCCAGCCAAGTAGCCAACATTCCGGCCTGACCCGTCCAATCCCCTGTTGGTGCGTTGCCCAATGCGTGAACCTCGCCCTGGTCTGGAGCGGCAGGTGGAGTCGACGCGTTTGTCGAGGCCAGGCTCAGCTGGGTAACCACATCCAGCTGTCGCAGCGCCTCGTTATGGGTGACGTGTTTCTGGGCCTGTGAGGGTTGCAGAAATGGAAGGCTCAATCGGGGTGAATTTTGTGGCACGGGCGTCCTCCTGTGGCTGTCGGTCCGACAATTGCATTGCGCGCCACATTGCCTTTTGGTGGATGAATCCCGTCTGACCGTGCCGGGCGCCCGAAAAACCAATTGCTAACTTTTCAGAAGCATCAAAAAAGCCGAGGCGCTGAGCGCCCCGGCTTGTGGAAATGCCGTGCCGAGGAAAACCCCGGTCGATGTGTCGTCAGATGTTGTTACTGAGCAGCCTGATCCGTCGCCACAACGTCACGCAGATACTGGCTCAGATCCTCGCGCAAGTCCTGGCGGGCCAGCGCAAAGGCTACCGTGGCCTGCAGGAACCCTGATTTTGAGCCGCAGTCGAACCGCTGTCCGTTGAATTTGTACCCAAAGACCGGCACGCCATTGCCAATATCTTCGGCGATCGCGTCGGTCAGTTGAATCTCACCACCGCTGCCTCTTTTCAATTGGTTCAGATTGTACAATACCGACGGCCCCAACACATAGCGGCCGATAACTGCCAGATTCGAGGGCGCATCCTCGGGCTTGGGTTTTTCGACCATGCCGCGGGCGCGTACGACCGTTCCGATATTTTCACCTACGTCCAACACACCGTAAGCGCTGGTCTTGTCTTCGGGAACCTCCATGGCTGCCACCATGTTGCCACCGGTTTCTTCATAGGCTTCGATCATTTGCTGCAGGCAAGGCTTGTCGGCAGCAATCACGTCGTCTGGCAACATTACCGCAAAAGGCTCGTCGCCGATCAGGCGACGGGCGCACCAGACCGCGTGACCCAGACCCAACGCTTTGTGCTGACGGATATAGGCAATCGCGCCACTTTCCATATTGGTGGCGTTCAGCGTTTCCAGCAGGTCTTCCTTGCCTTTGGCTTTCAGCTCCTGCTCAAGCACCAAGTTGTGGTCGAAATAATCTTCTAGTGCAGACTTGCCGCGAGAGGTCACGAAAATGAATTCAGTGATGCCGGCGGCACGCGCTTCGTCGATGGCGTATTGTACCAACGGGCGGTCGACCAACGTCATGATCTCTTTCGGGACCGACTTTGTCGCGGGCAGGAACCGCGTACCAAGCCCTGCGACGGGGAAGATCGCCTTTGTGACCTTACGTGTCATTTGACCTCTCAAGTTACTAAAACAATGTCTGACTGTTAGCGTACTACGCGGGTCTCTTAGGCGCTGTGGTCCGAACAATCAACGCTCTGCAACAACCAACGTCTCATTTGCAAAGGATGGTGCCACCCGGTGCGGTAGAAGTCAAAACGATCGGGAGTTACCCTGCGCGACATTGCGGATTTCTGCCCTTATCTGCAGCAGAAACGGATATCTGCCTGCCATAGATCCGCCTTGCCGACAGTTGCCGTAGTCACTGGGTCCAATGCAAACCCCGAAGCCGGGTGAACGGCTTCGGGGCAGCAGGGTCAGGCCCCGTTCATGATGATTTCCAGCGGGTCGTGTTCGGCCACGAAATGATCCGGCGTCACCTCGCTCAGCTGCGGCACATAATCGGTCTGACCTGCGGCCAACCGGCTGGGAAGAAACCGCAATGCGGCTTTGGGATCCATGGGTGAGGGCAGTTCACCAGGCAGCTTCAACCGCTGACGGCTGCGTTCCACATCCGGGTCTGGAATTGGAACCGCCGAGATCAGGGATTTCGTGTAAGGGTGGATCGGATCGGAACAGATCACCTCTCCATCCCCCAGCTCGACTATTCGGCCCAGATACAGAACCATGATCCGGTTCGAGACCGCACGTACCACAGACAGGTCGTGGCTGATGAAGATCATCGACAGGCCGAACTCTTGTTGCAGTTCGCGCAACAATTCCACGATTTGCGCTTGAATGGACACATCAAGCGCCGAAACCGCCTCATCACAGATGATCAACTTGGGTTTATTGATCATCGCCCGTGCAATGCCGACCCGCTGGTTTTGCCCGCCGGACAGCTCATGCGGATAACGGTTGATCATGTTGGCCTTCAGACCAACCCGTTCCATCATGTCGGCGACCATTTCCTTGCGTTCCCGATCCGTCAGATCGGGGCGGTAGGTCTTGAGCGGTTCCGCGATAGACGCCGAGATCGTCATCCGCGGGTCGAGGCTTGCCAGCGGGTCCTGAAACACGATCTGCAAGTCTT
This sequence comes from Ruegeria sp. BB5, assembly GCF_056539405.1. Classification (NCBI taxonomy): domain Bacteria; kingdom Pseudomonadati; phylum Pseudomonadota; class Alphaproteobacteria; order Rhodobacterales; family Roseobacteraceae; genus Ruegeria; species Ruegeria sp. BB5. Next base: position 120,390 of record NZ_JBQFUX010000003.1, read on the forward strand.
TGCGGTATTTGTTCAGCTCGGCCCGTTTTAACCCGACAATGGGATGGCCCAGCCAGCTGACATTGCCACCGCTGGGCTCGATCAGTTGAAGAACCGCCCTTGCTAGAGTGGATTTTCCACAGCCAGATTCGCCTACAACACCCAGTGTTTCACCTTTGCGGATGTCAAAACTGACGCCATCGACCGCCTTCAATGGCACCTTGCGTCCAAATATGCCACCCGGCACGTGGATCGGGAAATGGACCTTGACGTCATCAACTTTCAACAGCGGGTCTTCGACCTTGTCCAAAGCCTTCGGCGCATCGCCAGCATCGATCCGCGGCATCGCCTCTAGCAGAGTACGGGTGTATTCGTGCTGCGGTGCGCGGAAGATTTCGCGCGTGTCTCCGGCCTCGACAAACTGACCCAGACGCATGACCTGAATGCGATCGCACATCCGCGCAACAACGCCCATGTCATGGGTGATCAGGGCAATCGCCGTGCCTTCGTCCTTTTGCAGGCGCACCATCAGGTCCAGAATGTCGGCCTGCACGGTGACGTCCAGCGCCGTGGTTGGTTCATCCGCGATCAGCAGCTTGGGATTGCACAGCATCGACATTGCAATCATCACGCGCTGACGCATACCGCCCGACAATTCGTGCGGGTATTGATCCAGCCGCCGTTTTGCCTCGGGGATGCGGACGCGATCCAGCCATTCCAGACAGCGAGCCCGAGCGGCGGACCCTTGCAGCCCTTCATGTACCTGCAGAACCTCTCGCATTTGCTGGCCGATCCGTAAATGTGGGGTCAGCGCGGTCAGTGGGTCCTGAAAGATCATGCCGACATCATCGCCACGGATCTTGTTCAGCTTGTTGATAGGCAGGTTTAGGATTTCCTTGCCGTTTAGAGTAGCGGACCCCATGGCCCGCCCGGCAGGCGGCAACAATCCCATCGCGGCCATGAAGGTCTGGCTTTTGCCTGACCCGCTTTCACCCACGATGCCAAGGCATTCGCCCGGATTGATGTCGAAACTGATGCCTTTGACGGCCTCGACCACACCATCTGGCGTATTGAACTGGACGCTCAGGTCCTTAACAGAGAACAGGCTCATATCAGCGATCCTTCGGGTCCAGAGCGTCACGCAAACCATCGCCGATGAAGAACATCGAGATGATGATGGCGACATAGATTGTCAGCGGGTACATCAACTGCCACAGCGTCCCGTAAGCCATCGTTCCTGCGCCTTCGGCAATCAAACGACCCAAGGACGTGTAGGGTTCCGAAATGCCCAATCCAAGAAACGAGATGAAGCTTTCCATCAGGATCATTTCCGGCACCAACAACGAGGCATAGACGATTACCACACCCAAAAGGTTTGGCAGGATATGGCGATACATGATCGTGAACTCGCTGACACCAGCTGCACGGGCAGCCTCGATGAACTCGCGGTTTTTCAGGGTCAGGGTTTGCCCCCGAACGATCCGCGCCATGGTTAGCCAGCCCACCGCGCCAAGTGCGATGAACAACATGAAGAACGACCGCCCCGCCACGACCAGCAGCAAGATGACGATCAATGTGGCCGGGATCGCCAGCAGGATGTCGACAAACCGCATCATGACACCGTCGGTGCGCCCGCCGATATATCCGGCGGCGATACCGTAGCAGGTTCCGACAATCAGTGCGGTTGCCGCCCCGATAAGCCCGACCAGCAGCGATGTTGTAGTGGCCTGAATGACGCGGCTGTAAAGGTCGCGTCCCAGATCGTCGACGCCGAAATAGTGCCCGGTTTCGATTGAGGGCATGCCCATGCCAGCCACGTCCCCCATAACGTTCCAGTCGATTTCCTCGTTGCTCCAGACGGCGAAATATGGGCCAAAGATTGTGAACAGGACGATCATGGTCAGAATGAAGACGCTGGCCATTGCGGCTTTGTTTCGAACAAAACGCATCCGTGCGTCTTGCCACAGCGAACGTCCCTGAATAACCGTGTAGTCAGTTACGTCTCCGGCCAACTGAGCGGCTTTTTGTGATTTTCCAAGCATTGCCAGCCCCTCAGTACCGGATTTTCGGATCGAACCAGGCATAGGCCAGGTCGGTCAGCAAGTTCACGACAACGGTTAGCGCGCCATAAAGGATCGTGACTCCCAACAGCACGGCATAGTCCCGCGACAGGGCCGAGCCGACATAGGCCTGACCTAGTCCACCGGTCGAGAAATAGATGTCGACAAAGACCGAACCGGTCAGCACGTAGACAAAGACCGGCCCAAGATAGGACACAACAGGCAGAAGGGTCGGCTTCAACGCATGACGCCAGATTACGGTTCTGGTCGGCAGGCCCTTGGCGCGCGCGGTGCGGATGAAGTTCGAGTTCAGAACCTCAAGCATGGACGACCGCGTGATCCGCGCAATCGACCCCATGTACGAGGTCGCCAGCGCAATGACCGGCATGATCAGATATTGCCACTGACCACCATTCCAACCACCGCCGGGCAGCAGCCCCAGCCACAGGGTGAAAGTCAGGATCAGGATCGGGCCCATGATGAAGTTCGGCAGCGCCTGCGCAGCAATGCCCAGACCCACGGCGAAATAGTCGATCCAGCTGTTGTGCTTGATTGCGGCGGCGATCCCCAGACCCACACCAACAGTTGTGGCGACCAGAAACGACAGCGACCCATAGGTCAGCGAGATCGGAAAACCCTGCGCGATGATGTCGTTCACATCACGATCCTTGAACTTGAAGGACGGGCCGAAATCGAAATGCACGACGATGTTGTAGAGGTAATCCCACAACTGTTTCCACAGCGGTTGATCCAGCCCATAGCGGGCTTCGATATTAGCCAGAACAGCCGGTGGCAGAGGCCGTTCCGAGGTAAAGGGCCCGCCGGGCGCGAAGTGCATCAGGAAGAAACAGGCGACGATCAGCAACAGGATCGTCGGTATGGCGACCAGCAGTCGCCGTAGACTATAGGCAAGCATTTCATGCCCCCATGTTTATTGGCCCTGCCCCGGTTGCATCCGGGACAGGGCGAGGTTCAAAGACGATTACTCGGCGCGTTTGTAGAGGTTCTTCGAGTACCAGTTCTGCTCGACATTGTTGATCGGCCAGTTCCCCACGTCGGTGTCCATCATGTAGACGCCAGCATAGTGGTAAATCGGGATCACAGGCGTTTCCTGCGCGATGATACGCTCAACCTCGGTGTACAGAGGTGCAGGATCGTCCGAGGTTTTGGCTTCGGCCAGCAGTTCGTCAACGCGGGCATTGTTGTACTTGCCGTCGTTATAGCCTGATTGCGATTGCAGCAGGTCCAGGAAGGTGGAGGCCTCGTTATAGTCGCCACACCATGCGCCGCGGGCCAGATCGAAGTTCTGGTTGCCGCGCTCTTCCAGGAAGACTTTCCATTCCATGTTGGCCAGCTCGACATTCACGCCCAGTTTCTGTTTCCACATCTGGCTCAGCGCCACGGCGACTTTCTTGTGATCTTCGTTGGTGTTGTAGACCATCTCAAAGCTCAGCGGATTGTCGGGGCCGTAACCGGCACCAGCCAGCAGTTCCTTAGCCAGTTCATCCCGCTCAGGTTGGGTCATCGAGGCCATCTCGACCTCGGGCACGGTAAAGCCTGCGGTGGCTTCGGGCGCGAAAGTGTAAGCCTGCGGCTGGCCACCAGCCATGACTTTTTCGGTGATGATCTCGCGATCAACGGCCAGTGACAGTGCCTGGCGGACATTAGGGTCCTTGAACGCTTCGGGACCGTCTTCCGTCAGGTTGAATGTGTAATAGTAGTTACACAGGCGCGGGAAGCTGATGGCCTGATCCGGGTGTTCCTGGCTCATGCGGGGAAACTGCCCTGCGGGAACTTCGGTGCGGTCCAGTTCGCCAGCCAGATAGCGGGTCAAAGCGACGTTTTCGTCGTTGATGACCAGCGTCACGACTTTGTCCAAGATCGTGTTTTCATTATCCCAATACATCTCGTTACGTTCACGGACCGAGCGTTCCTGCGGCAGGTGTTCGGTCCAGATATAGGCACCGTTCGAGACGATGTTTTCGGGCCGGGTCCAGGCGTCACCATGTTCCTCGATCACTTTCTGCGGGGCCGGGAAGGTGGTGGAGTGCGTGGTCATCTGCGGGAAATAGGGCAGGGGCGCGCTCAGAGTGACTTCCAGAGTGTGATCGTCGAGGGCTTTGACGCCCAACTCGTCAATAGGCTTGTTCCCGGCAATAATTTCTGCAGCATTCTCGATCGACATTAGCTCCATGAACCAGGCGTAGGGCGAGGACAGGGCGGGATCGACAGCGCGTTTCCAGGCATAAACAAAATCACCTGCTGTCACCGGGTCGCCATTCGACCACTTGGCGTTGTCGCGCAGGGTAAAGGTATAAACGTCTTTGGTGTCGTTGGTGGTATAGCCGGTGGCGACGCCCGGAACCAGATTGCCGTCTTCGTCCTGGTTCATCAGACCTTCAAACAGGTCGCGGGTAATCTCAGCGCCATAGGTATCCTCTACAACCTGCGGATCGACCGAGCTGTGCTCATCGCCAAGGCGGTAGATAAAGGTCTGGTCATCCGCCAGCGCCTCGCCGGTTGTGGGATGGGTGCCCGCAGCAAGGGCGGCACCGGTGATCATGGTCGAGGTCAACAGCCCCGCCAGAGATGTACGCATATACTTGTTCATGTTTTTCTACTCCCGTTTTTAGGGGTCCGGCACGCGCATCCTTTCAGGATGGGTACAGGCCACCTTGTTTGTCCGACCCTGAACAAGACCGGGACGGGTTCGAATTTTGCTTTTTCAGAGCGCAAGGAACACCGCGTCGCAGTCTTTCGGTTTGCAGTCGGGAACGTGTTTGCGAAAGTCGCCTTTCACTGCCGGTGAAGGTGGCATTATTTCAAATCGGGATAAAGATGGTGCCCACAATTTAAGCAACTACAGGTGGATCGTGAACGAAATGGACGTAGGTTGGGAAATTTAATAATGAAACTTCATCGTTTCTTGACATTTTTGTGAAGGTCGCCCCGCAAACTTGACGCCAAGGAAGCTCGAATCACATCAAATTTGCAGCGAATCGCTACTGCGCCAGAGCGGATTTCATGCTGGTTTCTGGGAAGCAGGTCGGGCTGCGTCCAGTCACTTGTTGCCAGCGCCCAATCGAGCGGCGAGTCTTGAACCCCGGCAATCCATCCGCACCACCGACATCATGGCCCTGGATTTCCAACGCCCGTTGCATGGTTGCGATATCTGACCGGTACAAGGTATCAACCTTGCCCCAGCGGGCTTTGAAGTCCCCAACGCCATACTGAATGCGGTCTCCGACATGGCCCACGAACAGAGCGTAGAGATCGCTTTTGTTGTAATCCTTGAGAACGTAGAAATTCGGCGTGACGATAAAGGCGGGTCCCTTGCGTCCAGCTGGCATCATCAGAAACCCCTCACCCGGCAGTTCGTGTGGTGGAAATGGCTTGCCAGATACGCGGGTGATCCCCATGGCAGCCCAGTCCTGAATAGGTCGCCCCTGATCCGGTCCTTCCAACGCACAGGTTATCTGGGTTGGAACCGTGACCTCGAACCCCCAGTCGCGCCCGGTGACCCAGCCATGTTGCGACAGGAAATGCCCGATGGAGGCGATTGTATCTTCGGCCGAGCCCCAGATGTCGGACCGCCCGTCGCCATTTCCATCCGCGGCAAAGGTCAGGAAGTTCGAAGGCATGAATTGCGGTTGACCCAACGCGCCCGCCCAGCTGCTTTTCAACGTGCCCGTTGGGGCGTGGCCGGCCTCGGCAATTTGCAGCGCGGCGATCAACTCGTCGGTGAAATACGCGGCCCGGGTACTCATGAACCCTTTTGTCCCCAACACCTGAAAGGCATCGTGGCGGATGGGTACTTGGCCATACCCGCTTTCCCGGCCCCAAATGGCCAGGATGATCCGTCCGGGAACCCCGGTTTCCGCCTCGACCCGCGCCAGGGTCTCGGCGTGACGCCGGGCCATCTGCCGCCCTTTGGCAGTTGCACCCTGAACGGAACCGGCATTGAAGTATCGGCCAGGTGATCCAAATTCAGCCTGTTTTTGCTGTTTGGGTGTCTGAGCAGAACTGCCCGGCGGCACCAAATCGGGCAACTTCCAGTTGAGAGTTACCCCATCAAAAGCCCGCTGCATGGTTGCGTGCGAAACACCTTGGGCCTTGGCCCGCGGCCAGACTGTATCCTGCAGCCATGCTTTAAACTGGCGTTCCACCGTCGCGCGATCCTGTGCGCTTGCACTTGTCGTAAGGCACCAAAGGCCGAGGGCGAGAATAATCCAACGCATCACCAAAATGTCTCACCCGGCTGCGATGCCAAGTCAACCGCATCATCGAAGGCGATTTGCACGATCCTAATGCTGTGGTTGTTCAGGCAGGGTGTGAAACAATCGACGGTTTTGGAAAAAACCTTGAGAAAATCTGTGACTCTGTCGATAGTTGGCCGAAACGAAGGCTTAAGAGGACTATCAGGCGTGGCCTTACTCAAACCTTCAGCAATGGCATTGGTGATCGCGATTGTTGTGACCTCGGCACAGATGGCGTGGGCAAGCAACAGCTTCATGGACCCGCAAGGCCCTATTGCGGCGGTTCAGAAAACCCACCTGCTGCGGGCGACTGTTCTGATCATGATCGCCGTGTTGCCGGTTTTGGTATTGGTGCCGCTGATCGCCTTGCGGTACCGGCGGCGAAAGGGCAGCGCGGCAGAGTACCGGCCCAAATGGGATTTCTCGGGCAAGCTGGAATTTGCCATGTGGGGCGTGCCAGTCGTGATCGTGGCGCTGCTGTCGTTTTACTTGTGGAAAGCCACCCATCGGCTGGACCCTTACGCCACTCCGTTCGGTGAAACACCCGCGCTGAACGTGCAGGTTGTTGGCCTCGATTGGAAATGGCTGTTCATTTACCCCGATCTTGGTATCGCCACCGTCGGAGAGTTCGGCATTCCTGTCAAACAGCAAGTGGCGATGACGCTGACGACGGATACGGTGATGCAATCCTTTATGATCCCCGCCCTGGCGGGGCAGATCTACGCGATGCCGGGGATGACGACTCAGCTGCATCTGGTGGCCGATACGCCCGAGACGATGCAGGGCGAAAACACGCAGTATAATGGACGGGGTTTTACCAAGCAGAAGTTTCTGACTCAGGCGATGCAGCTCGAAGACTTCAATGCCTGGGTTGAAAGTGTTCGCACCCATGGGATCCCTCTGACCGAAGACACGTACAGAACGCTGGCCATGCGCACGGATCGGGATGAGGTACAGGCAGTATTGGGGACCTCACTGATGCCACTCAATGCGCTTTATTTTACGCTGGAGGACGGTGATCTGTTCCAGTCCATTTTGCACCGCTATCACGGTGGGCAACCGTTGCCACGCGATCAACAACCGGGAACCGCTGAATACGGGCAAGAGGGCGCACAATGACCGAAACAGGATTCTTTGGCCGTCTGAACTGGGATGCCTTCCCGATCACGGGTCTGATCCAAAACCCTAACGCAAATGAAATCGTGGCCAACGCGGCGGCGGCCGTGGTGATCGTAGGCGTCATTGTCGTGGTCGGATCACTGACATGGTTCCGCCTGTGGGGGCCTTTGTGGCGCGACTGGCTGACCAGCGCAGATCATAAGAAAATCGGCATTATGTACATCGTCTTTGCCATCGTCATGCTGGCGCGCGGCGTGCTTGAAGGCGTTGTCATGCGCGCCCAACAAGCAGCCGGGCCGGGCGATGGTTTCCTTGAGGCCGAACACTTTGCCGAACTGTTCAGCACCCATGGCACGATAATGGTGTTCTTTGTCGCCGTGCCCTTTGTCTTTGGGCTCGCGAATTACCTTATCCCACTGATGATCGGCGCGAGGGATGTGGCCTTTCCGGTAATGAACCAGATCAGTCTGGGCCTGACCGTCTCGGCGGGCATGATGTTGATGGTGTCGCTGGTGGTTGGCAATTTCTCAACCGGGGGGTGGACGGCTTATCCGCCTTATACCGGGGCCGCCTTTAACCCCGGCGTGGGGCCGGATTACTGGATATGGGCCATTGTTGTCTCAGGCATCGGTACCACGCTGACGGGGATCAACTTTGCAGTCACGATCTATAAGCTGCGGGCGCCGGGGATGAAGTTCATGCGGCTGCCAATGTATTGCTGGACAATCATCAGCAGCTCGATCCTGATCATCTTTGCCATGCCGCCGCTCGGCGTGGCCGCACTGATGCTGGCGGCGGATCGGTATCTGGATTTCCATTTTTTCACCAACGACCTTGGCGGCAACATGATGAACTATGCCAACCTGTTCTGGCTGTTCGGCCACCCCGAGGTCTATCTGCTGGTTCTGCCCGCCTATGGTATCTATTCCGAGGTTTTCGCCACATTCTCGGCCAAACGGCTTTACGGGTACAACTCGCTAGTGATTGCCACAATGTGCATCGCGGTGCTGTCCTTTACGGTCTGGCTGCACCATTTCTTTACAATGGGCCAAAGCGCGCTGATCAATGCTGTGTTCGGCATCGCTACCATGCTGATCGCCATTCCAACCGGGGTGAAGGTCTATGACTGGATGGCGACTTTGTATCGTGGCCGTATCCGGTTTTCGGTGCCGATGCTGTACGGCCTGTCCTTTCTGATGTTGTTTGTGATTGGTGGCTTGTCGGGTGTGATCCTTGCTAACCCGACGGTCGATTATCAGGTGCATAACACTCTGTTCCTTGTGGCGCATTTCCACAATGTTCTGTTGCCGGGCGTGCTGTTCGGCCTGCTGGCCGGATACAATTACTGGTTCCCCAAAGCTTTTGGGTTCCGGCTGAACGAGCGTTGGGGGCGCATCACAGTGGTATTGTGGACGGTTGGGTTCATGCTGACTTTCCTGCCGCTTTATTTCGTTGGCCTCATGGGGATGCCGCGCCGGTCGTTCAGTTGGGAAGACCCCAGTTTCCACCCCTATATGATCATCGCCGTCATCGGCGCGCTGGTGATCTTGTCGGCGCTGTTGGCGGTGGTTATGCAATTGTGGGTCAGTATCCGCGACCGGGAAAACACCCGCGTGCCAGTCGGCGATCCGTGGGATGCGCGCACGCTGGAATGGTCGATCCCGTCGCCGCCGCCGCCCTACAATTTTGCCGTCATCCCGCAGGTGACGGATCGGGATAACTTTGCCGCCGCAAAGGAACGGGGTGAGGCCTATCCGACACCTGATGATTACGAAGATATCTCGATGCCGCGCAACACTGGGATCGGGTTCATCCTGTGTGTACTCAGCGGAGTCTGGATGTTCGCATTGGTCTGGTGGATCTGGTGGCTGGCCGCACTGGTAACTGCGCTGATGTTGCTGTCCTTCATCCTGTGGACTTTCCGGCTGGACACAGAAGAGGTCATCCCCGCCGAGGAGGTTCGCAAACAACACGAAGCCTGGCTTGATTTGGTGCGCAGCTCTGCACCGGTGGATCGCGATCATGAAATTGCTCCGGAAAATCGCGGCCTTGCCCGCCCTGACCTGGAGGCAGTGACATGAAGCGCGCACCGACGCACAGCTATCCGGGGTTAAACCTCGGGCGGCGGCATGCCAGCGCGGACCAGGCCGCCGAGGTTGTCACTTTCGGATTCTGGGTCTTTCTGATGAGCGATCTGGTCTATTTCGGCCTGATGTTCGCCATTTACATCACCATGATCGATGCACAGGCTGGCGGGCCCGGTCCGCACGAGCTGTTCGATCTGAGAAGCATCTTTGCCCAGACGATAATCCTTTTGACCAGCAGCCTTACCGTGGGGCTGGCAATGCTGGCGCTGAAATACAACCTGCCCAGATGGCGGATCGTGTTCTGGTTCTGCGTGACGCTGGTATTGGGTCTCAGCTTTCTGGTGCTGGAAATCCGCGACTTCGTGGCGATGACCGAAAAAGGCGGTGTCCCTCAACGCAGCGGGTTTCTATCGGCCTTCTACGGTCTTGTGCCGCTGCATGGGTTGCACGTGGCTGCTGGGTGCTTGTGGTTGATCGTGTTGGGCATTCAGCTGCGCCTGTTTGGCTTGACCGATCTGCTGATGTCGCGTGTGGTTCGGTTGGCGTTGTTCTGGCACTTCCTCGACCTGATCTGGATCGGGATCATCACCATCGTTTACTTCGGAGGGCTGACCTATGGATAAGCGCAGCGAGATGCATCGGCGCGAACGTCGGCGGTACGTCATCGGTTATGGCGGCTCGCTTTTGCTGACAGGGGCGGTGTTCACGATAACCTATAAATACGGCATCGAAACCAAAGGGGTTTACCTTTCAATCGCCCTGCTGGGGTTGGCGCAACTCATTGTACAACTCGTCTATTTCCTGCATATCGACCGACGCCGCAGCAGCCGCGAAGACCTGGATTTAATCCTTTTCTCTACGCTGGTGTTACTGATCATCATTCTTGGAACTGTTTGGATCATGGGCAATCTGGCGGTTCGGATGCACACCTATCCGATGTAGCGAATTGTATAAGGTCTGACGCATGAAATCGATTAAAGTCGTCGCCGTTGCCGCCATGCTGATTGCTATCGCCGCTGGTCTGTTGCTGTATTGGCGCCATGAGGAAAGGTACCCCTCGACCAAAGACGCCTATGTCGGTGCTAATATCATCAACGTGGCAGCGCAGGTAACCGGGCAGGTTGCTGAGGTGCCGATCAATGACAATCAGCCAATCAAGGCGGGGGACCTGCTGTTCACCATCGACGATACACAATTCAAGGCAACCGTCGATCAGGCGCAGGCCGATCTGGACAGAGCCATACAGCAGGTTCAAACGTTTTCGACCCAGATCGCAGCGGCCAAGGCGGCGGTCGATTCAGCTCAGTCCGCCTTCAACACGGCCAACAACAATTTTGAACGCAACAAGGCGCTTTTTGCGGATGGAGATGTGGCGCAGGTCACATTGGACCAGGCAACGACAGAATTCGCGCAGGCCTCGGCCAGACTGACCGCCAGCCAGTCCGGCCTGTTGGCCCTGCAAAGCGGTGTGGCCGCAAAGCAAGATGACGTTCTGTCTGCCCGCGCACAGCTTGAGATCGCACAGGCGGATCTGGGATGGACCAAGGTTTATGCAGCGGCGGATGGTTGGATTGCTAACCTGACCTTACGGCCAGGTTCAGCGGTGGCCGCCAATGCGCCGCAGTTTTCGATTGTCGAGTCTTCGGACTGGTGGGTGGATGCGAATTTCAAGGAAACCGCTCTGCCGCGCATTCGTCCGGGCCAACCGGTTACGGTTCAGATCGACATGCTGCCGGGTGTGACGCTGACGGGCAAGGTCGCCTCGATCGGGCGCGGGTCGGGGGATACTTTCTCGCTTTTGCCGTCCGAGAATGCCAGCGGCAATTGGGTCAAGGTCACCCGCCGCTTTGCGGTGCGTGTGGAGCTTGACCCGACCGATGCGCCGCTGCGTGTGGGCGGCAGCAGCAAAGTGACAGTGGACACGACCGTCGATCAGGCAGAAAAATGACCGGATCGGCGGCCAGCCGCGTAAATCCGGTGATCGTGATCGCCGTTGTGCTTAGCGCCATACTCGAGGTGCTGGACAGCACCATCGTCAACGTCGCGCTACCTCATATTCAGGCCGCGTTTGGTGCCACGACCGATCAGGCGACTTGGATTTTGACCAGCTATATTGTCTCGGCTGTGGTTGTCATGCCTCTGACCGGTTTTGTCGCGCGCCGGGTCGGGCGACGACGGTTGATCCTGACCGCCATCACCGGTTTCACTGCCATGTCGGTCATGTGCGGCCTGTCCTGGAGCCTTGAGACAATCGTTTTTTTCCGCCTGGCGCAGGGTATGTTCGGCGCGTTTCTGATCCCGCTGTCGCAATCTATCCTGTTTGATGCATTTCCCCGTGAAAAACGCGGGCAGGCGATGGCTGTTTTTGGTCTGGGCGTCGTGGTTGCCCCCGTCTTGGGGCCGACAGTCGGGGCCATCCTGACTGAGTATTTCTCGTGGCGGATGGTGTTTTTCGTAAACCTGCCGGTGGCGGCCATGGCCCTGCTGTTGCTGGCCGGAGAGCTGCCGGATGATGAAACCGAAGAGGTCAAGATCGACTGGATCGGTCTGGCCTTGCTGGCCATCGGCATTGGTTGCTTGCAATATATACTGGATCAGGGGGAAACCAAGGATTGGTTGACCTCTCGTGTGATACAGGTGGCGCTGATCGCGTCGGTTCTGGGCGCGTTGGGGTTTGTTGTTCATGCGCTCAGCTCGAAGCGCCCCGTCGTTGATCTACGCCTTTTCGCGGACCGGAATTTTGCCCTGTGCAATCTGGTCATCGCAGGGTTTGCGATCTCGCTGTTCGGAGGTATCGCGATCCTGCCAACTTTTGTTCAGAACCTGCTGGACTATCCGGTCATCGCCTCAGGCCATTTGTTCATTCCGCGGGGCATTACGGCGGGTCTGTCCATGGTGGTGACTGGCGCTGTACTGGTGCATCGTTTTGATCCGCGTATTCTGGCTGGGCTGGGCATGGCGTTGACGGCGGTAAGCAACTTCATGATGGGCGCGCTGAATATGAATGCGGGGTTTTGGGAGCTGGCCTGGCCGGGTGCAGTCAGCGGTCTGGGTATGGGGTTGGTCTTTGTGCCCATGTCGATTCTGGCGTTCGAAAGTATTTCGAAAACGCGGCAGGACGAAGCGTCTGGATTGTTCAACGTGACCCGTCAGTTGGGGTCGTCGGTTGGAATTTCACTTGTTGGGACATGGGTGGTGCGCGGGTTGCAGACGAATACCGCTGTGCTTGGCCAGAATGTGACCCCCTACAACCCGGCTGCGCAGGCTTATCTGCAACCGCTTGGCCTGACGCCCGACAGTGCGCAAGGCGCTGCCATACTGGGGCAAGCGATCAGCCAGCAGGCTGAACTGATTTCATATCTGACCGTTTTCAATAACCTGGGTTTGCTGGCCCTGGCGACGATTCCTTTGCTGTTTTTCTGCCGCGCTCCTAAGCCAGGCACACAGTCTGCTGTTCCCGCGCACTAGTGTGTCAGGAACAATCCCAGCAACAAGGCAAGCCAACACAAGATCAGGCTAAGTAGAATATTCCCCGCCGCCAGCGCAATCGTGCGTTGCCGCCGCAACTCCAGCGACTGATAGGCAAAGCTTGAGAAAGTGGTGAAGCCGCCGCAGAACCCGAAAACCAGCCGTCTTTCTTCCTCGCCCAAATCAACCGGCCCACCCAGGTAACCGATCCACAGACCCAGAAGCAGGCTGCCCAGAATATTCACAATCAGCGTTGCAAACGGCAGGTCGTGGCGAACCCGCAGGGCGACCCAATGGCGCAGCACAGCGCCCAGACCGCCGCCCAGCCCGAACATGGCGTGCAGGTACAGCTCAGTCATTTTGCTGACCTCTGCCCTAGGAGACGCCGCCCGATAGCCTCACCCAGAATGGCTGCCGCAAGGCCAACCGCTATTTCCAGACCAGCAGCCGAAATAGCGCCCCAAAGATGCGTTGCCGCCATACGTTCCAGCTCAGCCACAAATGAGGAAAACGTGGACAGACCACCGCAAAACCCGACGGCACCCAGATGCAATACATGCGTATGCACGCGATGCCGCACTGCATAAAGCCAACCGAGTATGAAACAGGCCACAATATTGATCCCAAACGTGGCCGTCAGAATCGGAGCGCCGGGGATCTGGGCCGAGAGCGCCTCGCGCAGCAACGACCCCGCAGCGCCCCCTACGAAAACGGCAGCGAACATGATGGCCGTGGTCCGGACGGCGGGTCGGGTCTGTGTCACGGCCTGGATTCCTGCCCAATTTCACCTTTGTTTTGGCATACCTATTGGGGCAAGGGGGATCAACAGTGGCTCTGTATTCTGCCTGTTTCGTAATCTAACCTGATCGCGTGATGTTTGGTTCAAACGCTTGCAATCAAAAGCCGAATTGATCCACGCTTGCCATTAGCCGGTTTGGCAACACCTTGGGAGAGCGCAAAATGATTGTACGTCAACTCTATTACTTCCTCAGCTACGTGTGTTTGCCGCTGACTGTGTTGTGGGGGCTGTACTGGCCACCGGCGCATTGGTTACTGGTCCTGCTGATCCCCTACGCAGTGGTTGGCCTGTATGACATGCTGACCACAAAGCATAACGTTTTGAACAATTATCCGGTTCTGGGGCATTTCCGGTACATGCTGGAATTCGTCAGCCCGGAAATCCGCCAATACTTTGTTGAGACCAACGAAAGCGGGCGCCCCTATAACCGTATCATCCGCAGCCTGGTCTATTCCCGCGCCAAGGGGCAGATGGATACACAGGCCTTTGGCACACAATTCGACATCATGACCGTAGGGTATCACCGGGCCAACCATTCACTTGCACCCAAAGAGGTGGCCGAAAGTGAGGAACGGGTCATGCTGGGCGGACCCCAGTGTACCAAACCCTATAATGCCTCGCGTCTGAACGTATCCGCCATGAGTTTCGGCGCACTCAGCGCCAATGCGATCCGGGCGTTAAATGGCGGTGCCAAAGATGGCGGGTTTGCGCATAACACGGGTGAGGGTGGGTTGTCTCCGCACCATCTGGCCGAGGGCGGTGATATCATCTGGCAGATCGGTACGGGCTATTTTGGATGCCGTACGCTCGAAGGTACATTCGATAAGGATAAATTCGCTGAAAAAGCCCAAAAAGATGTGGTCAAGGCGATTGAAATCAAACTGTCGCAGGGCGCGAAACCATCCCATGGCGGGGTTCTGCCTGCGGCCAAGGTGGATAAGGAAATCGCCGAAATCCGCCACGTACCCGAGCATCAGGACGTCATATCTCCTCCCATCCATTCGGCCTTTGAAGGCCCGACGGGTTTGATGCATTTCGTTCAGCACCTGCGTGAATTGTCAGGCGGAAAACCCGTCGGTTTCAAGCTGTGCATTGGACGTCCTTCCGAGTTTATGGCGATCTGCAAGGCGATGTTGGAAACTGGAATTTTGCCCGACTTTATTACCATTGACGGTGCCGAGGGGGGCACCGGGGCGGCTCCGGTTGAATTCACCAACCGCCTCGGCGTGCCCCTGAACGAGGCGTTGATCTTTGTTAACAACTGCCTGCGTGGCGCTGGTTTGCGCGACAAGATGCGGATCATCTGCTCGGGCAAGGTGGCCACGGGCTATGACATGGTCGAGAAATTTGCGCTTGGGGCTGATATGTGCAACGCGGCGCGGGCGATGATGTTTGCGGTCGGCTGCATACAGGCGTTGCATTGCAATACGAACCGCTGCCCTTCGGGTGTCGCCACACAAGACCCGGTCCGGGGACGGGCAGTGAACGTGCCGCAAAAACGCGTTCGGGTGCAGCGCTTTCATGACGCCACGCTGGAAAGCTTTCGAGAGCTTTTGGGTGCTATGGGTAAAGAAAAAGTCTCTGACCTGCATCCAAGCGATATCCGCTGTCGTAACGCGGATGAACACGAGCGGTCCTATGCCGAAATGTACACTTTTATTGATGAAGGCGCCTTGCTGACCGATACGCCCCCCGAAGCCTTTGCTGCGGATTGGAAAATGGCATCGGCAAGTCATTTTTAATTTTTTTCGACCCGCCGCCAAGGATTGACCTTTCTAATCCGTCTTACTCATCGTGATGCGTATGACAACTTCGGATGAGGATCTGGCCAAAGCTGCCGCAAAGGGGGACGCGGATGCGTTCGCTGCCCTTCTTGCGCGCCATTACGACCGAATATTTCGTCTGGCTTTTCGGTTGAGTGGGCGCGGTGATCAGGCCGAAGATTTAACACAGGATATCTGCGCCGCCTTACCAACCAAGATTGTTGGGTTTCGGGCGCAGGCCAAATTCACCACTTGGCTGTATCGTGTTGTCGTCAACGCCGCCGAAGATGCGCGCCGTCGGCAAGCCAGTCACAGCCGCGCGGCGGTGGGGTGGGGCGATGTCGAGCAGATGCGCCGGGCCGAAGCGGCGGAGACCGCCGAAGCCGTCGATTGGTTGCAACGGGCCATGCGCGCGTTACCGCAAGAATTGCAGGACACCTTGGCCCTGACGCTTGAGGATGAAATGACTCATGCCCAGGCGGCACAGGTGCTGGGCGTGTCTGAGGGCACAGTGTCTTGGCGCATGTCGGATATCCGCAAACGCCTGCGCGCCCTGCGGCAAGAGGAGCTGGCTCAATGACAGACGATCTTGAAGATTTCAAAACCTTGATGAATGCCGCCACCCCCGCGCCGGATGCGCAGCGTCGGGTGGAAAATCTGCAGCAGGCGCAGAAAAGTTTCGCCCGCGCCCAAGGATTGCAGTCTGGCGCGCGTCCGACTGTCAAGCGAGGCCCAATAGCCCGCCTGACAGAAGGAGCGAAGTCCATGTTGAATGTCCTGACGCATCGCGGTGCACTGACCGCAACTACAGCCATCGCCGCCGTGGCTTTGGTAGCGATCCTACCGCAGACGCGGGATTTCATGTCGAGCCCATCCCCACTACCGAACGATGAACGCGTTGAATCTCGGACCAAAACAGAAGAGGCGGATCAGGACAGTGAATTGTCTTTCGCCGTTCCCGACAGCGCGGTTTCAGAACCCGTGGTCGAAGCGCCTGTTGTGATGGAGGACTCGATCGCGCCTCGATCACGTCCAAATGCACCGAGTAAAATACAAACCGGTGGCCTGGGTGTGACAAGTGAGAGCTATTCCAGTTCCGGATTAATTGGAGGTTCCCAACCCTTGGTGCCGTCGTTGGACCAACGCGTTGTTGTTCTGGCACCCGAACAAAATACCGAAGATTTTGCTAACGCCGACACCAATCCATTGAAGGTCACTGCCGAAGATCCCGTGTCGACCTTCTCGATTGATGTCGACACGTCCTCATATTCGATTGTCCGATCCTCATTGATGCGCGGTCAGTTGCCGCCGAAAGATGCGGTGCGGGTTGAAGAGATGGTGAATTACTTCCCCTACAGCTATCCCGCGCCCGATAGTGATGTGCCGTTCCGGCCTTCGATTTCGGTGACCCCAACACCCTGGAACGAAGGCACGCAGCTGGTCCATATAGGCATTCAGGGTGCGCTTCCGCAGATCGAAGATCGCCCACCGCTGAACCTGGTGTTTCTGATCGACACGTCGGGTTCGATGCAAAATACCGACAAACTGCCGCTGCTGAAACAATCTTTCCGCCTGATGCTATCGGAATTGCGGCCCGAAGATCAGGTGTCAATCGTCACTTACGCGGGCAGCGCCGGGCAAGTGTTGGAGCCGACGGCGGCGTCGGAACGGTCCAAAATCCTGACCGCGCTGGACCAGTTGGAGGCCGGGGGTTCGACCGCCGGGCAGGCCGGGTTGCAGCAGGCCTATCAGGTGGCGGAAAGCATGGTTGAGGATGGAGAGGTCACCCGCGTTATCCTGGCCACGGATGGTGATTTCAATGTTGGCCTGTCCGACCCGGACGCTTTGAAAGATTTCATAGCCCAAAAACGCGACAGCGGCACGTTTCTAAGCGTTCTGGGCTTTGGTCGGGGAAATCTGGACGATGCGACCATGCAGGCACTGGCGCAGAACGGGAACGGGCAGGCGGCCTATATCGATACATTAAGCGAGGCACGCAAGGTTCTGGTCGATCAACTGACCGGCGTGCTGTTTCCGATTGCCAATGACGTCAAAATACAGGTCGAATTCAACCCGGCGCAGATCGCCGAATACCGTTTGATCGGGTATGAAACCCGTGCTTTGCAGCGTGAGGATTTCGCGAACGACAAGGTGGATGCGGGCGATATCGGGGCCAGTCATACGGTGACTGCGATTTACGAAGTGACACCTGTGGGGTCGGACGCCATCCGAAATGGTCCCTTGCGCTATGCGGAACAAGCGGTGTCCGAGGGGTCGGACGAGATCGGATTTTTCAAACTGCGGTACAAAACTCCGGGGGCTGCGGAAAGCCAATTGATCCAGCATCCAATCCTGCCGGGGCAAGGGGCCGTGACCAAAGATGTGGAATTCTCATACGCCATTGCAGGCTTTGGCCAGTTGTTGCGCGGCGGAGAATATTTGGGCTCGTGGTCCTATGCGGATGCGATTGCGCTTGCAAATGAGGCAAAGGGTGAGGACCCGTTCGGGTATCGTGCCGAAGCCATCACTTTGATGCGTTTGGCCCAGACATTGTCTCAATGAAACTGGGATGCGGGCGCTGAAACCTAAGAGCGCCCGTTTACCTACCCTAAAATCGATCAGAATTGTTCGCGGCGTGGGTGTTGATCTTGCGCACACTCCATTCCACCGCATCCCGCATGGTCTTGCCCAACGCATCATCGAACGCTCGGACCAGATCAGGAGTTTTATCGCTGGCGGCGACCACATATTCCCGGAAGGAATCTGACGCGATGATCTTGTCTTCGAACTCGTCGATGATCTTGATATTCATTCGAACTTCGACCCGTACAGTTGACGATCCGTCGTCTTCGGCAATCACAAGGCCCTGAAATTCCCGCAAGTCAGGAACGATGACATAGTCCGCGCGCAACCCAACGGTCGAACGACCAACGGCAGCCACCTTGCCGCTGTTTTCATAGCTTTCCACCAGCAGCGCCTGAACGATCAGCGGCGCGCGGTCCACCCAACGCGCCCGAGGCAGATACTGGACCTGCAACGGTGTGGGCTGAATAGCAATCTGATCGGTGTTGACGGCTGCGGTGGCCGTTGGTTCCTGCACCACGACCTGTTTTTGAATGCGCGGCAACGAAGACGAAAACGTGCTTTTTGGTGTCAACAAGTACAAATCATTAGGCTTTGATGCCTGCCTGAGCGTTCCCAGCCCCGCGCATCCCCCCAGCGACACCAGGGCGAGAACCACAAGTAAATGCCTAATCATTGGCGAAACTCCGATGCTTGGGTTCCAAGAAGGAAACGCGCGGGATCACGTTCGACCTTATCCACCAGACGATCCAGGCTGATGACCAGTCGTTGCGATTCTTCGATAAAGCGGGTGAACTGCGGCAGACCGACCCGCAAGAAATCGGACAGCTGACGGCGGTTGTCCTGGACGATACCGTCGATGGTGCCCAGCAGTTCCGAGGCTGATTTCGATGCGCTCAGGATATCGGCGGATATGTCGTCTATACGTTGGGTGACGTTCTTCACAGTCGCGGATACCTCATTTGCGGCTGTACGGATGTCGTTCATTACAGTGCCGACGTCTTCGGTTATGACTTTGTTGGCCGAGTCAAAGGCACGTTCTGCCGAGGTCAGCGTGCCTTTTGCCGTGTCCATCGCACCCGTGATTGACCCCAGCGTTTTATTTGCATTCAAGAATGTCTCGGTGATAGTCGCCAGCGAGACTTCGGCCTCGCTCGTCAGACCGTTCAGGTTCTCGGCCAGGTTTGTGGCGCGTTCGATGAAGGGACGAATATCTTCCTGAATTATGCGATCCGCTGTTTCGATTGTGACCTTGGCGCTGTCGAGAGTTGCGGTTGCCGATTCCGATGCGGTTTTCACGCTTTTCAGCGTATCCGTGCCGGTTGTCAGGGTCGTTTCGGCGGTGTCGGCCAACTGATCCAGTCGATCTGTGAAATCGCCAAGCTTTTTGGCGGCGCCCCCAAGGTCCGTCGACAGGTTTTCGAAATCCGAAAGCGTCTTTTCCAACTTGCCTGAAGCGGAAGCCAGATTGTCGAGAATGTCGCTGACGTATTTGCGGTTCTTGTCATCGACTACGGCATTGAGGTTTTCCAGCAGGGTAACGGCCTCGTCCAGCACCTTCGGGGCGCCCTCAAACAACGATTGAATGGCGCTGCGCTTGCTTTTAATCACACTGTCTTGTGGCAGTTTTGTGCCGCTGGCGGACCCGCCGGTCAGTTCCACGTAACTAACGCCCGTGACACCCAGTGATTGCAATTGCGCAATTGTGTCTTCGGTTACGGGGATGTCTGCGTCGACCTCAAGCCTGACCCGTACCTTGGACGGATCGTCCTCGTCCAGATTCAGCGAAATAACCTGACCGACCGGCAGACCATTGTAGCTGACGCCACCTGCCGCAGACAGGCCAGATACGTTGTCGAATAGTACATCATAATAGGCGTATTGCCGCGACACCTCGAATTTCGCCAACCATAGGAAAAAGCCGAATGCGCCAAGGATACCCGCAAGGGTGAAGGCGCCGATCAGGATATAATTCGCTCGGGTTTCCATGACCTCTACCTGTCCTGCCCCTTCTTTTGCGCCGCGCGCGCCCGGGGGCCGGTGAAGTATTCCTGCACCCAAGGATGGTCGACTTTGGTCATTTCTTCAATCCGTCCTTCAACCAGAACGCGTTTTTCGGCCAGCACTGCGACACGATCGCAAATGGCATAGAGGCTATCGAGATCATGCGTAACCATAAACACGGTCAGCCCCAACGCGTGCTGCAACTCGCCGATCAACTCGTCATAAGCCGCCGCCCCGATCGGGTCCAACCCGGCGGTGGGTTCGTCCAGAAACACGATCTCGGGGTCCAGTGCCAGTGCGCGGGCCAAGGCTGCACGTTTGCGCATACCCCCGGACAGTTCCGACGGAAACTTGCCGCAGCTCAGTTGTGGCAGACCTACAAGACTGATCTTCAGGCTGCCAAGGGCACACATCAGCTTTTCACTCAACCCGGTGTGTTCGCGCAGCGGGGCCATGACGTTCTGCAAAACTGTCAGAGACGAAAACAGCGCGCCATCCTGAAAGGCCACGCCCCAATGCCGTTCGATGCGGCGACGTTCCTGTTCGGGCCCGTTCAGGACGTCGACACCCAATACTTCGATGCTGCCTGCGGCGGGTCTGTTCAACCCAACAATCGTGCGCAAAAGCACCGACTTGCCGGTGCCCGATCCGCCAACGATGCCCAATACTTCACCGCGCCAGACGTCCAGGTTGAGGTTCTGATGCACCACCTGCGTTCCAAACTGGTTGGTCAGATTGCGCACGCGGATCACTGCCTCGCGCTGAGCGCCGGTTTCCGAGGTCTTTTCAAGCACGCTCCCGTCCATGTCAGACCTCCAACACCGAGAAGAAGATCGAAAACAGCGCGTCCAGTGCAATCACCATAAAGATCGACTGCACAACGGAGGCTGTTGTTCTTTGGCCGACGCTCTGGGCCGATCCCTTGACCTGCATTGCCTGCCAACAGGCGATAACGCCGATGACCACGGCAAAAAACGGGGCTTTGATCATGCCGATGGCAAAATGCCAGATGCCGGTGCTTTCCTTCAGCCGCGTCACGAACATGCCGGGGCTGATGCCAAGATCAATCCAGCTCATCAAACCCCCACCGATCAGGGCGGCCATATCCGCAATGAAACCCAGGATCGGCAACATGATCAACAAAGCGACGACGCGCGGGATCACCAGCACTTCGATCGGGTCAAGGCCCAGCGTGCGCATGGCGTCGATCTCTTCCTGCACTTTCATCGATCCGATTGACGCGGTGAAAGCTGACCCGGACCGGCCCGCAACAATAATGGCTGTCAGCAGGATACCCAGCTCGCGCAGCACCGAGATCGAGATCAGTTCGACCACGAAAATCTCGGCTCCGAATTGTTTCAGCTGAGTGGCCCCCTGAAAAGCCAGCACAACGCCGATCAAAAACCCCATCAGGGCAACAATCGGGATGGCCCTAAAACCCGTTTCCTCCATCTGAGATACCAGCGCTGCCTGTCGCAGCCGCCATGGCATAATAATGGTGCGGGCCAACCGATGCAGAGTCAGGCCCAGAAAGCCCAGCATCGAAAGGGTGTCTTCCCAGGCCCCGGCCGTGCCTTGACCAACGCTGGCGACCCAATCAACAAAACTGCGGTGTTCCACTTCGATACCGGAATCGTCAGGTATGTTCTTGGCTACAGTGTCCAACAGGGCGGACTGAGCCGGGCTTAACCCTTCGAACCGAACCTCGGCGCCTACGGCCCTGTTTCGCCGGGCCAAATCGGCAACCAGCCATGCGCCACCGGTATCCAGCGCCTCGACCTGAGACAGATCAAACGTGACGTTGCCACCCTGGGGTTGAGTTGAGGCAAAAGCCTGTTCTACCGACGCCAGAGATTTGGTGAGCATTTCACCCGAAATACGCAGGCAGACGCCGTCGGCGTCATGTTCCGAATGTATCATGGGCTGCGTCATGGTCGTATGTGATGTGAAACCACGTTGTGCTGCAACGGATTTTTACGCTGTGACCAGATTTGCCGCCATACCATAGCAGGGGTGTGACAATTTGGGTCCGCCTGACGCTAGCCATGTGCGCCATCCCCTTAAATGACTGTTTTTTGTACGTGATACGAAAAAAAGCGTGCTCAATTATCAGCGCGATGAACGGCTTGCCGCGACCACGGAACCAAGTCAAAGTCTGCAGCGGAAACGCCTCGTTGGAATCAAGGTAAGTGTCATGAAGCACGCGGGAAATGTCCTGTTCATCATTATTGATCAGTTGCGGGCAGATTGCCTGAACGGTGCCCTTGCGGATCACGTCGATCTACCGAACATGCGGGCGTTCATGGATGAGGCCGTGACATTTGACCGCCACTTTTCGGTCACCAATCCTTGCGGGCCTTCGCGGGCCTCGATCCTGACTGGGCAGTATGCGATGAATCATCGCTCGGTCCGCAATGGCACACCGCTGCGGCACGACACACCCAATATCGCGACCGAGATGCGTAAGGCCGGTTACCTGCCCATGCTGTTCGGCTATACCGATACCTCGGCCGATCCGCGTGTGCATGACGCAGGTGACCCAGTTCTGAAATCCTATGAGAACCCGATGGCCGGGTTTGATGAAATCGTCGAGATGCGGTTGGAGGAATCCTACCCGTGGCGATCCCACCTGATGCAGAAAGGATACCGCTTTGACGATTACTGGGACGTTCACAAACCGGTGTCACCGACCGGAGATGCACCGCGCCTGAATGATCCGGCCCTGTACCGGGCCGAAGACAGCGACACGGCCTTTCTGACCGACACATTCCTGAACAGTCTTGCCCCGCTCAAGGGCCAGAACTGGTTTGCCCATTTGACCTATATCCGACCACACCCACCGCTGGTTGCCCCGGCACCGTATAATGATATGTACGATCCAGCGTCATTGCCGCTGCCTGCGGGTTGCTCTGAAGCAGCTGAGGAACGGGCGATGCATCCCTTCTTTGGCCCGACGATGGACAAGCAGACGGCGGCGGATTTCGTATTGGGTTTCGATCACGTTGACCCCACGGTCGAGAATATCCAGACGCTGCGCTCGGTCTATCTGGGGCTGGCAACCGAAGTGGATCATCATGTCGGTCGTGTTATCCAGTACCTGAAAGACAGCGGGCAATATGACAATACGCTGCTGGTGATCACCGCCGATCACGGCGAGATGCTGGGTGATCGGCACAGCTGGGGCAAGATGACAGTCTATGACGCGGCCTATCATACGCCGCTGATGATACGGGTGCCGGGTAATGAATCTCAGGCGGGCAAGGTAGTGTCTGCGCCAACCGAGTCGGTCGATATAACCCCGACGATCCTTGAATGGGTTGGTCAGACGGTTCCGAATGCGATGGATGGCCGGTCCTTGTTGCCGCTTTTGCGTGGCGAAGTACCTGAGGATTGGCGCAGCTATTCTTTTAGCGAGCTTGATTTCTCGGAACCCGAAAACCCTACGTTGTGGCAACAGCAATTGGGCACGGGCAACAGCGACTCGTGTTTGGGCATTCTGCGCGACGACCGATTCACTTTGGTCGAATTTGCTGCTGATTTGCCGCCGTTGCTTTTCGATCACGACGGCAAGGGCGAGCTGGAGGATGTTGCAAGCAACCCCGATCATGCGGTGGACCTGGCGCGTTTGGGGCGGCAAATGTTGCGGCATCGGATGCGAAACATGGACCATACGCTGTCGCTGCATTCTATCACGCCGGATGGGGCAAAGTCCAAACCGCGGTACTGATCCAATCTGTCCTATACACCTGTGACGAAACCGGTGCTACGCATGGTTCGCGGAGAGGGCGAATTTGGACATAACTGAACAACAGATAAAGTCGATGACCAGTGCGGGTCTGAACCTGATCGGTCAGGCCCTGTCGATCTACGACAGCCAATTACGGCTCGTGGTCAGCAACCACCGTTTTCAGGATATGTTCGACCTGCCGGAAGAACTTGTGCAGCCCGGAGCGCTGTTCGCCGACACGATCCGCTATTTGGTTGCGCACGGTGAATATGGTGAAGTTACTGATGTCGAGGATGCCGTCGCTAAGCGGGTTCAACAGGCGCTGGCGTTCGAGCCTCATTACATGGAACGTGTGCGCGCCAACGGCTGCGTGATTTCGGTCGAAGGTGCGCCTTTGCCCACAGGCGGTTGGGTATCCGTCTACACCGATATCACCAACACCAAACAGGCCGAGGCCCTGCTGCGTGCCCGGTCCGAGGAACTGTCGGATCAATTGCTGGACCGCGCCGAGGAGCTTTTGGCAGCCAACCGGAAACTCGCGGCGACCAACTCTGCGCTGGAAGAGGCCAAACGTCAGCTGACCGAGATCGAAGCCCGCACACGCATGACGACCGAGATGATGCCGGCCCATATTGCCCATCTGAATCCGGACGGGCGGTATGATTACTCCAACCGGCGGCTCAGCTCGGTCATGCCGGGCCGACCTTCTGAAATTCTGGATATGCACATATCTGACGCGTTGGGTGCTGCGGCCTTTACCCGTGTAGAACCTTACCTGCTCAAAGCCTATGGCGGTGAAACGTCGGTGTTCGAGTTCACAGAGGACCAGGATTCCCGCCGCATCCGCGTGTCGTTTTCACCAGATGGTGAGGGGGGCGTCTATGTGATGTCTGTCGATATTACCGAGGAAACGCAGGCGCGTGTGGCCCTGCAACAGACACGTCGCCGGGCCATGGCGGCGCAGATGACCAGTGGGTTGGCGCATGATTTCTCGAACCTGTTGACCATCATTCTGGGTATGCAGTCCCGGTTGGAAAAGATGGATTTGTCCGAAGCCGCGCGAGAGCTTGTGGCCGCGACCCAGCAAACCGCGCTGAGGGGCGGGCAATTGCTGAACCGGATCGCGGATATGACCGGCAACCGAACATTTCAACCAAAAGCAACCGACATGCGCGGCTTGTTGGAAGATTTACGCATCCTCGCCTCGCCATCCCTGCCGCGAGGCGTCGGCCTGTCGGTAGTCAACACTCTGCCGGATGAGGCGCTGATGCTGGACCCGGGCATGGTGCAGGACGCGTTGTTGAACCTTGTTCTGAACGCGCGCGATGCCTGTGGTGGATTTGGTCAGGTGACGATCAGCGCGCATAAGATCGGAGAGATCTGGATTGAAATTGCGGTCACCGATACCGGACCAGGTTTTTCCGAAGAAGGTTTGGAGAAAGCCCTGAACCCTTTCTTTACGACCAAGGGCAGCAAAGGATCGGGGCTGGGTCTGCCGATGGTCTATGATACTGTAAAACTGGCAGGCGGGGACCTGAACCTGCGCAACACGCCTTCGGGCGCAGCGGTGGCCATGCGTTTGCCCTATCGTCCAGCGCCGCCGGTGCAGGATGGGCTGGTCCTGCTTGTCGAAGACAATGATGATCTGCGCGGGCAGTTCCGCGATATGCTGGTCGATCTTGGATGTTCGGTGATCGAGGCAACCTCGGTCGATGAAGCCCTGGCTTTGACGGCGGATATTGACGATATCGCGCTGGTACTGTCAGACATCCGACTGGAAGGGCAGGGGACAGGTCTTGACCTGTTGGCACAGTTGAAGCCAGGCTTGGCGTGTATTTTGATGACCTCGTTGCCCTATTCTGACCCGCTTCACCGGCAGGCGCTGACACTGGCGCCGGTCCTGAGCAAACCGTTTACGCGGGCACAGCTGTCCGCCCTGATCCGAACCGAGGGCACCTGATGACTCAACCGCTGGTCACCATTGTCGATGATGAACCCGAAATCCGACGTGTTCTGACCGACGCGCTGGAAGAGGCCGGATTCCGCACCCAAAGTTTTGCCCGGGCGCGGGAATTCGAGGCTGCGCTGAAACGTGTGACGCCGGATGTGTGCCTGGTTGATCTGTCCCTACCCGATACGGACGGGTTGGCGTTGGTGCATCGGCTGGCACTGGAACAGGGGGCAGCGGTGATCATCATCTCAGGTCGGGCGCAGGTGCAAGATCGTGTGACCGGGCTAGAGCTTGGGGCGGATGATTACATTACCAAGCCGTTCGACCCGGCCGAGGTTGTGGCCCGCATTCGGGCCAGATTGCGGTCCCCTCGCCAGCAGACCTCGCAGTCGGATGTGGCGATGTTCAATGGTTGGACTGCGTATTTTGACCGCTATGTCCTGATTGATGCCAGTGGCGCAGAGACACCGTTCAGCCATGCGGAGGGGGAAGTTCTGCGATTGTTTTTGGACAGCCCGAAACGCCTGATCAGCCGATCTCAGATGCAAGAGGCACTGGGCGGTGCGGCTGGCGACAGCTTTGACCGGGCAATGGATGTGCGCATCTCTCGGTTGCGCACCAAGCTGGGCGAAGATCCGAAAAACCCGCGCCTGATAAAGACGATCTATGGCGCAGGTTACATTTTTCTGGGGGACGTCGAGTGGCGGTAAAGCGCCTATCAATAGCTGGAAGGCGGTCTTATACTACAGCTCATGTTGTGAATAATTTAGCAAAACCACTTTGTTACACAAAAAATAGGACAAAATCCTAAACCTGATGTCAGCTAGAACACATCGCTTTTATTATCTGCGCACGGGCTATGGATTCTTGGCGCAGTCGCGCATAACTAACACCATCCTGTCCGGGGGTTGCCGGTGCAATGCGGGTTAAGACCATGACGCTGCCGGGTATCGGAACAGCTAAGGGTTTTGGAGAGTAGAATGATCAAAAAAACCTTGGCCAAATGGCAATCCGGTCATATCGGCCGTTTGCTGGGCGAAAGCCTGCGCAGCCAGGGCTGGTTGTATGGGATCGCGATGATGGCCATGGTTGTGGTTGCTGCAACCACTGCCGGTACCGCGTGGATGATGGAAAACATCGTCAACACCATGACCGAGCCTGAGATGCGCTCGCAGGTCTTTCTGGTTGCCGGGGCTGTAATTGCGCTGTTTTTCGGCAAGGCGGCTGCATCTTACGTACAGGCAGTGTTTTTGGCGCGGGCTGGGAACCGCATCATTGCCGTTCAACAAGAACGTCTTTATGCCAAGCTGATCAAGCGCGGTGTGGGCTTTTTCTCCAGAAACGAATCCTCGGGCCTTTTGATGCGCGTGACGCAGGGGGCTCAGGCGGCCAGACGGCTGGTCAACGTCGTTGTCACCAGCTTTGTGCGAGACTTACTGACATTGATCGGTCTGGTGTTCGTAATGGTCTATCAGCAGCCTTTATTGTCCGTGCTGTTCTTTGTTGTGGGTCCGGTTGCATTGGTGAGTGTTCGTTTCCTGCTCAAGCGCGTTCGCTCGATCATGCAATCCGAGATGGCGGCCCTGTCCGAGATCATCAAGGTTCTTCAAGAAACGTCCGGGGGTATTACGATCATCAAGGTCTTTGCTCTCGAAGATCATATGGTCGGACGGATGAATGGGGCGATCAGATCGGTTGAAAAACGGGCGAACTCGATTTCGAAACTGCAATCGGTCGCTAGCCCGTTGATGGAATTTCTGGCGGGCCTGGCCATAGCCGGGGTTCTGGTGATCAGCACCATAGGTATCGCAGGAAGCGGCCCAACCACCGCAGGTCAGCTGATGTCGTTCATCACGGCGCTGTTGATGGCATACGAGCCGGCAAAACGTTTGTCGAAGATGCGCGTTGTCATTGAAACGGCGCTGGTTCCGATCGGCCTGATGTTTGATTTGCTGGACGAAGAAGAGCCCATGCGGGAAAGCCCCGATGCCAAACCGCTGGAATCTGGACCGGGTGAAATTCGGCTTAGGGATCTCAGTTTTGGGTACAAGGGAAACCCCAATGTCATTTCGGATATGAACGTGACATTTGAGGCTGGAAAGACAACGGCTCTTGTTGGTCAGTCCGGTGGCGGAAAATCTACTATATTTGGCCTGATCATGCGTTTTTATGATCCTGATAGCGGAACGGTTGAAATAGACGGGCAGGATCTACAGGGGGCAAGCTTTGCCTCGTTGCGCCAAAAGATCTCGTATGTTGGTCAGGAAACGTTCCTGTTTTCAGCTTCGATTATGGAGAACCTCAGATTTGCGCGTCCCGAGGCCACCGACGAAGAGGTGACTGAAGCCGCGCGGGCCGCCCATGCACATGAATTTATCAGCAAGATGCAATTCGGTTATGACACGCAAGTGGGTGAGAATGGCGCGTTTTTGTCTGGCGGGCAAAAACAGAGGTTGGCCATTGCACGAGCAATTCTGCGAAAGTCTGAAATCTTGTTGCTGGACGAAGCCACCAGTGCCCTTGATGCAGAATCTGAAACCCTTGTGAAAACCGCGCTGGACAAGCTGACCGAGAATGTCACAACGATTGTCATCGCCCACAGGCTGTCTACCGTGTTGGAAGCGGACAAGATCATTGTCATTCAGGACGGTGAGGTTATAGAGGAAGGCAACTTGGAAACTCTGGTCGAGAACGATGGGGTGTTCCGGAAATTGTTTGACAAGCAGTTCAAACAACCGGTGTCCTGACAGCCGCCCATTCTTTAGGATCTGGTCAGTAACGTGGACCTATAACCGGGCTTAGCTCGTTTTGACCTATTCGCGCAGTGCCCTGTCTTTGACTTTGACCACAGGTTGCAGAAGGTATTCCATTACCGTCTTTTTGCCCGACAGAATGTCAACCTCGGCAATCATGCCGGGGATGATTTCAACGGCCAGACCATTGGCATCCAGCATCGAGTTGCTGGTCTCAATTTCTACGACAAAAACTTCTTCGTCATTACGTTCGGACCGCGTGATCGTGTCTGCACCGATGCGCGTGATTTGACCGTTCAAAGCCCCATAACGGGCAAAGTCATAGGCTGTGATCTTGACCTTGACCGGCTGCCCTGAGTGAAGAAAGGCAATGTCCTCTGGCCGCACATAGGCTTCGACAAGCAAGGTGTCGTTCAAGGGCACAATTTCAATCAATTCCTCTCCACTGCGGGCCAATCCTCCAATTGTGCTGCGATGCACCCGGTTCACGATACCCCGAACCGGCGATCGCACCTGTGCTCTATTGGCCCGGTTGCGCAGTGCTGGTAGAATGGGTTGCAACGCCGCAAGCTCTGTGGTCGCCAGCGCCAGATCAGTCAGCGCGGCGCTGCGAAACCGGCTGCGCGTTGCGCGGATGCGGTCGTCTATTTCGTCTAGACCAGTTCTCAGCCTATTGGTCGCGGCCACGGCCCGCGTTCTGCGGCCTTCCCATTCGGCCTCACCACGGCGGAGCGTTAAAAGCGTTGTGGCTGGCTCCATTTTCTTTTCCACCAGTGGCTGCATCATCGCGCGTTCTTCGGCCAGCAACTTAAGCGTCTGATCTGCTGTCACACGATCCACCAGCCCTTCCTCGTATTCCTGTTGGCGTTGCTGGCGCTGCCTTTCAAGAATTGCGATTTCAGCACGTAATTCGGATTGGCGCCCCTGATACAGCGCGGTTTCCGAATGCACGACCTCGGGGGACCCTTTGATCAGGTTCGGCGAAAACCTCAGTTCAGTCCCGTCAATTTCTGCCTGCAAACGTTGGGTGCGCGCCATCAGCCCGAATGCACGCTGTTGTTCCTGGTTTAGCTGACTGTCGATCTGGGTTGTTTCGAACTCCATCAGCAGCGTTCCTTTTTCAACCACTTGCCCTTCCCGAATTTTCAGGGATTGCAATACGCCGGGTTCAGTGGCTTCGATAACCTGAATGTCAGCCGAAGGCACGATCCGACCGTCAACGCGCGTCACGTCGTCCAATACGGTGAGATGCGCCCACAGTCCAAGCACGATGAGACAGGACGTAATCACCAACAAAAGCAGAGATCCACGTAGAGGTGAGCGTCCACGTATTTCACGCGTGAGTGTGGCCAGATCAGGATGCCGCGACATTCAGGTGCCTCCGTGTTTTGCGGACGTGTTGGGCCAGCAAGCTTTTCGGGCCGTCTGCGCCTACGCGCCCGCCTTCGATCACAATGACCCGATCCACCAGCTCCAGAAGGCTGGTGCGATGCGTGACGATGACCATCGTTGTGTCCTGCGTTGCCTGTTTCAGGCGACGGATCACTTCGGCCTCGGTTTTTACATCCATCGCGCTGGTCGGTTCATCCAGCAACAGGACCGGAGGTCGTCCGACCAGTGCCCTGGCCAAAGCAATGGCTTGCCGCTGACCGCCGGACAAACCTTCGCCCCGTTCCGCCAGTTTCAGGTCGTATCCATTGGGGGTATGAGCAATAAAATCTTCGACCCCGGCCACCTTCCCAGCATGGATCAAGTCCTGATCGCGTGGCCTGACGGTGCCGCTGTTTATGTTCTCGCGTACCGTGCCAGAAAACAGCCAGATATCTTGTAGGATCGACCCGACGTTTCGACGCAGATCACCAGGGTCGATCTGCCGGATATCTGCCCCGTCCAGCAGAACCGACCCCGAGCGCGGCTGGTAAAGTCCAAGCAACAGCCGGGCCACAGTACTTTTACCCGAGCCGATTGGCCCCAAAATCGCGACCTTCTCACCCGGTTCAATTGAAAATGACACGCCGGCCAAAGTGTCCTCGGTCTGATCGGGATAGGCGAAGTGAACATCCTTGAAGCAGATCCGACCTTCGAAACCGTTTCGACTTACCCAATTGCGTCCCTGTGGCCTTTCGCTTTCGGCCTGCATCAAGGTATCCAGACTGCGGTAAGCGCTTCGGGCCTGGTTGACGCGGGTCAAGGTTTGGGCAAGCTGTCCCAACGGGGCCAAAGCGCGCCCCGTTAGCATGACCGAGGCAACCAGCGCCCCCATGCTGGCCTGACCGTCGGTGATCAGAAACACGCCATAGAAGACGATCAAAACCTGTGCAGCCTGTTGGGTGAAACCGGTCAGATTCAGGGCAAACTGCGTCACCGTGCGGCTTCGCGCACCGTGTGACGATTGTCGTTCTATCGCATTTTCCCAACGGGTTCGCATTTGCCTGGCCGCTGCGGTAGTTTTGATGGTCTCAAGCCCTGAAACCGTTTCCACCAGAACGGATTGCTTGGATTGCCCGTCTGAAAAGCTTTTCTCTGCCAGGCGTGCCAACACTGGTTGAACGGCAATTCCCGCAAGCAACACAATTGGAACCGCGAGGGCCGGGATAAGCGCCAGCGGTCCACCCACCAGATGGATGACAAAGATGAACAGCGCGATAAACGGCAGATCAACCAGCGCAACCAGCGTGGCCGAAGTAAAGAACTCGCGTAGAGTTTCGAACTCACGAACTGTGCTGGCCATGGCACCAGTCGAGCCTGTACGCGATTTCATTCGGATGTTCAGAACCTGGTCAAACACACGACGCCCCATCAGCATGTCGGCCTTTTGCCCGGCGCGATCAATGAACCCGGCGCGCAACAGCTTTAGGATGAAATCGAAGCCTAGTGCGAGGCCGACGCCAGCGGTCAGCGCAATCAGGGATTCAGTCGCTTCGTTGGGTAGAACGCGGTCATAAACCACCATGATGAAGATCGACGTTGAAAGGCCAAGCAGATTGGCGAGCGCTGCGGCCAGAATAACCTGTGTGTAAGACCATCGGTTTGCGACCATTGCCGACCAGAACCAGTGCCCGGAATATGAGGAATCTCTGTTTGATACTTCGTCGCGATAATTGCGGCGAAACAGAATGGCATATCCGGTGTAAATGTGCCTCAACTTATCTTCTGACGCTTCACCGATACCAGCCCCAAGCTCAGGGTCGAAAATCAAAAGGTGCCCATCGGGCGAACGACCGTGGTAAACAACGGCTTTATTGTCTTGCAACAGCAAAAGCGCTGGTGCCAGTTTGGTGTCGAAATCCCTCAGCTTTCGTTTGCCGTATCCGGCCTGCAAACCAGCCCTTTGTGCCACTTCGATAGCGTCACGGAGGGTAAGTTCCCCGGTCGTTCCTGATTGCGCGGCATACAAAGTGGCGCTTGTCATCGGCCGATCCAGTTGAGCCGCGACGTGCAACAGGCATTTTTCCAAAGGCGCAAGCTCGGGGTCTCGTGAAATTGGCAGCAGTTGTGTCATAGACCCTCACCCCACTTGGCCGATGAAATCCCCAGAAGGTCCAGAATGTCACCAGTGAGGCTGAGCGCGGCATAGTTGGTCAGGAAGAAATTCTGCTCAGCCAGGATCAATCTTTCCTGAGCGTTCACATAATCTCGTTGCGCGTCCAGGATTTCGATCAGACTACGCCGTCCTACTGTGAATTGCTCGCGTGCTGCTGAGACACTGTCGGCGTTGGCCTGCACTGCGATGCGGGCGGCCTGCAGCCGCACTGCGCCAGCTTGCTGATCCGAGCGAACAAATTCCAATTCTCGCCGTATGTCTCGGATTACGGATTCTCGTGTGAATTCAGCCTCTTTGACCTGTGCCTTTGCCGCCGCAATTGCAGCGCGGCGCTGTCCTGTGCTGTCGATCTCGAAATTGAATGACAGGTCGACGCCGAAATTCGCGTCATTGCTATCATCCCGATCAGCAAAGGCTGCAACCTGAACGCCAGGCTGGCGCCGGGATTGAGCAGCAGCCTGCTCGGCCTTTGCGGATAGCAGCGCTGCATCCGCCCGCCGAACCTGTGGGCTGTCCATCACGATCTGAGCATCAGTTCTCGACAGTTTTGGGGCCGCAACCGGAGGGGGCAATACCCCGGGGGCAGAGCCGAAAAATTCGCGAAACTGAGCATCCGCACGATCTAGTCTGGCCTCAGCATCCGCCAATCTTGTCTGCGCGTCCGCCATGCGAGAGCGGGCCGCCAGAACATCCGCATTTGAACCTACACCCTGCGCGGTTCGCTCGGCTATTTGGCGAAGCATTTCTTCGTGAGCCGACACGTTCTGTTCCGATATGCCCAGGATTTTTCGCCTATCAAGAACCACAACATAGGCCTCGATTGCCGAAAGCGCGATTGCCGCTGCGGTTTGCAACTGGTCGCCCCGGCTTTGAAGCACGCGGGCTTTTGCGGCAGCCAGGTCATTCGAGGCCGCGCCGCCGTCATAGACTAGCTGCGAAATTCGCAAATAGGGGGTAACGTCAGCAATATTCGCTTCAATGCGCTCGGATCGTGCGTTTACGCCGATGGACACTTGCGGCAAGAACGCCCCTTTGGCGGCGTCCTCATTGGCAGCAGCGACTTCAAGTCGAGTTGCGCTCTGCGCCAAGTTGGGGTTGGATTCGACAGCGACCCGAACCTTTTGACCAAATGCACTTTGCGCAAGCCGCGGTGAAGGAGCGTTCGCGCCCGCGCCCACTGAGCCGCGGGAAAGCGACATTTCAACCCCCGTCAGATCGGGTGCGGGCGTGCAAGCCGAAGACAACGTGGCGAGACAGATTAAAGCTACAAATTTTACTCTGCGATCATGTATTGGCATAGGTGTTTCACACCCCATTGGTTCCAAGAAAGTCGTCATTCTGAGCGTTGGCCATGGCATAGAGGAAACCGGAAATATCTGAATTTTCCGTGTATTTTTCTTGCGGGTTTTGCTGTGCAAGCTGTTGATGAGCCCGGGATAACCACCCGCAATGTGACAGTGAAATCTGATGCGCGTGGATTAAGAAAAGAGCACCCGAATCGACCAGTTTCAGCTTTTCAACCTGCGACAAAGTCTTGAGCCGCTGGACTGACACCCCAAACTTGTCGGGCGGCAGCGGTATCCCATCATGTGACGCAATTGGTTCGAACAACCTAAGACTATTGATGATCTGACACAGGGCCAGGGTTGCCTCACAGGCCGCAGCGCGGGCTTGAAGAAAGATTTTCACCTCACGCAAGGCAGGTGAAACGGCTCCGGTATTGTCAAAAAATGCTTCGTCCTTTGGGTCTTCGCTTAGCAACCCAGAGGATTCATCCACATTTAATTGAAACAGAGGTGCCTGATCTGCCTTTTTGCGACCGGTGGGTGCGGCCTGAAAAGGATAGCAACGTAAAGCTGAGGGCACATAGGCGGCAAGCCACCGGCCCGCCTGCGATACAAATGGGGTAGGCCTATCTTTGAGAACGGACAATATACCGGTTGGCTCATAACCTCTGGCTGTTTTCTTGAACAAAATGGGAAAAGTGGCGGCCGCTTGTTGAGCTTCTTGAAAGACAATTGCGCATTCAGCGCGATTGGCCGCGAATTGGTAAGACATGAAACGTGTCCAGTAACGCCGCCCATGCCGGGAAAAGGTGACTGGAACCAGGCCATTTTGCGCCATTTTTACCCCGTGATTTGAATGACTGCCGCCAGAAACGGCGGCAGCCGAATTTCTGATCAGGCTGTGGCCCCGGTGGGGTCGGTGTGCAGGATGTTGTCCGCACTCAAACCGCTTAGGTCATCCAATCCGGAGAATTGCGCCACGGTTTCAACCGTTGCAGAGTTCGGGGCGGTATAGTCGACTTTGACCAGCACACTGTCGGTCCCATCCGTCGCCATCACGTATATCTCGTCGCCAGTTTGAATCCCTGTCAGGCTTTCAACTGCAGTTTCGATCGTGTTCTCAGACAGGTCGCCCAATACCGTAGTCAGACCGACTACCCCGGTATCTGCGCCGATGGCGTCACCGACGGCCAGTGTCTCGACATCGGTGCCATCTCCGCGAAGTGTTCCGAAGCTTAGGCCGCTGAACATCACGGCATCAGACACTTCGGCCGCGGTGCCAATTGTAAAGCCTGTCACTGTATCGACGCCGTTTGCGGCTGGATCAGCTTCGAAGATGATGACGTCGCGCCCAGCGTCCGAAACGTCAATCGCATCATCACCGTCTTGACCACGGATAAAATTATCCACATCAGAGGCTACTAATGTGTCGTCACCGCTGGTGCCAATCTGGTAGACGCTTGGACCGCCATCCGGGGTCGTGATCGTCAACTCGATGGGCTGATTTGGGTCAACAACGGTCATCTCGAATGTAACCAGAGGCTGGTTCAGATCCGTGAAGGTGGTTGCTGCACCGGCAAAGCGGATCACGTTCCCTCCGATCGGGTTGGACACGAAGAAATCGAATGCCCCGTTGCCCACATCCGACCCAGTGTCGAAGGTTACGACGGATGGGTCAAAGCCCAGCTCTGCCGTCATGGCAAGACCGCTTGAGATATCCCGATCCGCATCTGCGTAGATCTCGAATGTCACGGTGTTTCCACTGATTCCGGCCTGTGTGATGACATAGGCGGCTGGTTCATGGGCCGTATTGTCATCGTTTGCGGTCAGGGGGTCCGGACCGCCGGTAACAGTTGCGTCGGCGGCGAAATCAAGGTCGTCACCTGCGTTAATCCCCGAGAAATCCGAGGCAGGAACAGCCAGAGACCAGCTTCCATCTGCGGCGACCGTTGCAGAACCGATGGAGCTGCCGTTCAGGGTGACGTCTACCGCCTGACCTGCACTTAGTCCGACAGATGTGCCCGATACGGTTACACCTGACGCCTGCGCGTCGGCCAACGACACAGCGCCGTTTGAACCGACAGGGTTTATGGTCAATACGGGCCGAAGGTCAGTGGTCAATGTGATGGTCGCCGAGGTGGCCGGGTTTCCGGCCTGATCGGCTACACTGGCTGAGATCGGATAGCCCGTACTGTCTGCAAGGGCCGCCAGATCAACGGAAGGGACGGTTGCGGACCAGGAACCACCCGACGCGGTGCCGGTATATGTTTGGCCATTCAGGCTGACGGAGACGGTTTGCCCATCCTCGGCACTGGTTGTGCCCGAGATCGTGAGGTCGCTGCCCTGCTCGGTCACGTCCAATTCGGTTCCAATCGGCAAGGGGTCGAGAGTCACACTCGGAGCAGTGAAATCGGTGGCAAAGCTTGTGGTGTCCTGCGCGCTGTTGCCTGCCGCGTCTGTTACCGAAGCATCGACATCATATGATACGCCATCCTGCAATGCGCTAAGATCTGCAGCCGAGGCTGTATAGCTCCAACTGCCGCTATTGACCGTAGCGGTGCCCGTGACATCCACGGTTCCGTCGGGTCGGGCGATTTCGACCGTGACAACCGTGCCGTCTGCGGCGTCAGAGGTACCGCTGACAGTCAGGTCTGTGCCTTGTTCCACGGCATTCATGACGGCGCCATCCGACAGGCCTGTGACGCTGATCGAAGGGGCGGTAAAGTCTGTATCAATGCTGTTGCTGGCCTGGATCGCCGGATTTCCCGCCGTGTCGGACACGTCTGCCGTGACCGGAATGGTGACACCGTCAGACAAGGCGGCAAGATCCGCCGCAGGAACAGTGACAGACCATGCGCCACCCGAGGCCGCCCCGGTATAGGTTTGACCGTTCATCGAAACCGTCACGAGTTGCCCATCTTCGGCCGTGGTCGAACCGGTGATGGTCAAGTCTGTTCCCTGCTCGGTTGCGTTCAGAACAGCGCCATCCGAAAAACTGTCAATGGACAGGGTCGGGGCGGTTGCATCTTTGGCAAGAGGAACACTGGCTTGAGGTGCTGCCAGCCCATCGGTATCGGAAACGTCAGCAGTCACCGCAAAGCTTCCTCCGTCAGCCAGGGATGCCAGGTCAGCGGCCGGAACTGTCACGCTCCAACTCCCGCCCGAGACCGTGTCTGTATAGGTTTGGCCGTTCAAGGTAACGGTGACCTGCTGGCCGTCTTCAACATTGGCCGTCGATCCCGAGATTGTCAGATCGGACCCAAGCTCCACCGCGTTGAGAACCCCGCCAACGGATAGCGGAGAAACGGAGATAGACGGGCCCGTCAAATCAACAGGAACAGAAGCCGAAGCCGGGACCGAAATGTTGCCGGCGGCATCGCTGACCGTGACATTGACGGTTGCCGGAACACCCGTCGATAGCCCGGTCAGATCGGCGCTTGGGACTGTTACGCTCCATGCGCCACCCGTGGCCGTGGTTGAATATGTTTGACCGTCAAATGTGACGGAAACCGTCTGACCGTCGACAGCTGTGGTTGACCCTGTCAGGGTCAGGTCGGCGCTGACATCGATCAATTCGATAGACCCGCCGGCAACAGGGTCCAGAGTAATCGTCGGAGCGGTAAAGTCTGTATCAAAGCTGGCATCGGCTTGTGTTGCCGAGTTACCTGCCTGATCGTTGACATCTGCGGTGACCGCAATCGTGGCACCGTCCGGCAGGGTCGCCAGATTGGCGGCAGGGACCGATACGCTCCATTGTCCGCCAGCAACAGTACCGGTGAAGGGTTGTCCGTTGATCGTGACGACTACGGTTTGCCCATCCTGGGCGTTCGTTGTCCCGACTACGTTGAGATCAGTGGTCTGTTCCGAGGCATTCATCACCGCCCCGTCCGAAAACCCTGTAATGGTCAGGGTCGGTGGGATGGTATCCACGGCAAATGTCACTGTTTCTGCTGACAATTCCGCGCCCTCGGCGTCGAGATTGCGGACCGTTACGGTTTGCACGCCCTGTGGCAAGGTTGCGGCCTCGGCAGGAGTCAGCGAAAGGCTCCAGCTTCCGTCATCTTCGGGGGTTACGGTTTTGGTGAGCGATCCGATTGTCACTTCGACAGTTTCAGTACCCTCTGGTGCAGTCAGTCCAGTGCGTGCCGTGCTTAGCATGTCGCCCTGCGAACCTGCCAAGTTGAGAACCGGATAGCTGGGTGTCGGTGCAGGCGCTGGTGCGGGTGACGGCGCGGTATCGTCGTCTCCGCCACCGCCGCCGCCACCCCCGGCAGCCGCTGCAGCACCCGCCAAACCAAGACCACCCAGCGCTGCGGTTGCGCCGCTAAGACCTCCTGCCGCTGCGGCGCCTCCGGCCTCTGCCAGGCTGAACTGGGCAATTTCGGACACGGCGTCTTCGGCGATCATGATTGCACCACTATCCAGCACCTGTACGTTTTCGGCGGCGACAACCATCTTGCGACCATCGGCCAATTTCAAAAGAACGTCGCCATTGTCCAACAGCTTGACGGATCTTACGCCAGGAATCGTTTCCGCGAATTGGAACGCATAAAGCTCTTCGATTGTGGCCTGCGCCAGGGCGGGCAGCGCGAGGATCGTTGACCCGAGCCCGCCAACAATGCCACGTCCGGCCCAACGGCGCATCTTGCCGTCAATCCACTGGCGGATGTGTCGCTTGCGTTCGGTATCAGGCTGAGCATCGGCCGGGTTGATCTTGGATTCAGGTTCTTTGGTCATCTTGCCCTCACATGTGGTTTCCGCATCCGCTCGAAGGATCCAGGTTTTGTTCATCTGTCTTTCTCTTCGGTGACTCATGCGGTCGGACCAGAAAAAATTGAGTTAAACTGAAGCCGAACTCCTCGTTTTCTCCACATTCCAGCTTTGGTTTCGGACTGGGCATCGGATCATCCTGTAATCGGTGCCAGGTGTGGCGTGGGGTGATTGGATATGATGCTTCAGTTCGAAGGAGTGGTTGCAACGGGGAGCGCAGCGCTCGATTCAGGTATCGGCCATACGGCTTTAAAAACGCTTAATGACGTCACTTACCTGTACAGCGTGACCGGTCCGGGCGGCGGTATCGCGGTTTGGAAGCTGGTCGAAGGTGCGCTGCCGCAATTGCAAGACACCGAATATTTCAGTGGAACGATCACGTTTCAGGTTGGCGATATCGGTATGCCTGTAACGCTGGCCGGAGACGATCAGCTTGTTCTGGATGTAAGTACGGCGACTGGATTGATCGGGTATGACCTGAACCCAGATGGAACCGTAGGCCCGCTTCAGGAAACGGGGACACTGACCGGCGGCGGAGATATCTCGGCCCTAGTGCAGTTCGGCGATATCCTGACCATCGCGCACGAAACGACAGGGCAGATTGCAACCTATACCGTGAACGGGGACGGCACATTGAGCCTGTCGGCGTCGATCGCGGGGCAGGCTGATTCGATGCAAATTCTGCAAGCCGGGGCGGATCATTTCGTGATTGCAGCCGACGCGACCACCGGCACGATCAGCACCTACAATGTCGATCAAAACACCGGTGCGCTGACAGTGGTCGACAACAGCGACGCGCTAGCGACTTTAGGGATTGCTTCACCGACGGCGGTCGAAGTGGTGCAAGCCTATGGCCAATCCTGGGTCATTGAGGCAGGGGCAGGCAGCAACTCGCTGAGCGTTATGGAGTTAGCGGGTGACGGGCGATTGATCCCCACGGATCATGTTTTGGATTCCTTGCATACACGGTTCGAAACGGTTCAGGATTTGGCCGTGATCAAGGCTGACGGGCATGTGTTTGTTGTTGCTGGTGGCGGCGATGATGGCGTTTCCCTTTTCACGCTGACACCTGGCGGGCAATTGGTGCATCAGAACAGCTTTGCCGACACTATTCACAGCGGGTTGCAGAATGTCGAAACATTGAGTGTTGCCCATGTCGGGGACGAGCTTCAGATTCTTGTCGGCGCGCAACAGGATGAAGGCTTGACGCAACTCAGCGTTTCGATTGCGGATTTGGGCATCGTGCGCGATGGCTTTGGTACGGTGACGGGAACTGCGCAGAATGACTTGCTCAGCGGCAGTATCCTCGAAACAACCCTGATGGGTGGCGCAGGTGACGACATTCTGATCGCAGGTATCGGCGCAACAACCATGCATGGGGGTGCCGGCGCGGATATCTTTGTTATGCAATACGGAAGTGACCCCACAACAATTAACGGTTTTCAGGCCGGAACCGACCGGTTGGATTTATTCGACTATCCGCTGCTGCGCACTCCAGGGCAACTGATGTTCACAGCCACGGCGCAGGGGGCGCAGATTGAATTTCTCGATGAGGTCATTGTGATCAACTCTTCAACCGGAGGGCCCCTGACCATCGCCGAAGTCTTTGGTGCGGGCTTTGGCGGGCCGGATCATATCCCTGTCGATTTTGGCGATTTTGGTGGGTTGGATCCTGGCAGCTCGGATGGGGTGCAGGGCACTGTGACTGTCAACTCCGAAACCGCGAATCCTGGCCTGTCGGACGCTGAGATTCGATTTACACCGGATGGCGGCGGAACCATCAGCGTCAGGGCGGATGACGAGGGGCGGTTCGATCTGGATTTGCCGTCAGGCACATTCGAGGGGGAGTTGGATATCATCAAGACCTATTCGACGGCCAGCTATGAGATCACAGCGTTGGATGCGTTGCAGGTCTTGCGCATGTCGGTCGGGTTGGACCCGACCTGGGGTCCGGCCACGCCCGAGAACTTGATCGCGGCCGATATTACACAGGACGGAATGGTCAATGCGTTGGATGCGCTGGCTATTTTGCAAATTGCCGTAGGTCTGCCCACCGCGCATGAAGCGGAATGGGTTTTCCTTGATGATGACGCAGACCTGTCCGGGATTACCGAGATCAATGTCAGTTATGAAACCGGTGTCGATGTCACTGTGGTCGACAATGTGATTAGCACCGATATGACTTCGATCCTTCTGGGCAACCTCGAACCGGTCTGAAACCGCAGCCCATTATTCACGGAAAGCCCGGTTGAAATAGTCGGCCATGGGTTTGACCATATAGGACAAAGGGGTTCTTTCGTCGGTCTTGATCATGGTTTCCACCGGCATGCCCGGCAAAAGGGCCTGCCCGTTCAGCCGTTCGATCTGATTGTCTTCGGGGGCGACTTCGGCGCGGTAGAATGTCTGACCAGTTGCATCATCAGTGAATGTATCCGCCGAGATGGTGACTACCCGCCCGTCAATCTCAGGCGTCTCACGTTGATTAAATGCGGGGAACCGTAACGCCACTGGTTGCCCAATATGCAATTGATCTACGTGGATGGCATCAACGCGCGCTGCCACCAGCAAGGGCGTGTCTTGGGGTACAACATACATCATCGGCTCGGCGGGTTGGATCACCGATTGCAGGGCGAAAACCTGACTGCCATAGACCGTACCCGCAACGGGTGCGCGAATGTCCAATCTCGACAGCCGTTCTTCCAGAGAGAGACGACGCTCAGCCAATTCAGCGATCTGCGTCTGAACGTCCCGCAGTTCGGTAATAGCCTCCTCTCGCCGCGTGGCCGTCAATTCGACAATCTCAATCTCGGTTGCTGATATCTGACCTTTCAAGCGAGCCACAGCAGCTTCAAGCCGACCAATTTCGCCCGTCAGGCTGGCCTCTTCCCGCTGCAAGGCGGACACTCGGCTGGCCTGAGTCAAACCACGTTGTAACAGGTCTTGTTGGTCCTTCAGCTCGTTTTGAATCAATTCCACCTGACGACGCAAGGACACTAGCTGTGCCTCGGTTCCTTCGATTTCACTGTCGATCTGAACCCGCTGTTTGCCCAATTGTTGGGTCTGTTGGTCCAGTGTTTCCAGACGGGCCTCGAACAGGCGTTGCTGCCCGGCAATCAGTTCAGCATCTATATCGTCCTGCTTTTGAATCTCTTCAAGCAGAGCTGCCAAGGCTGGGGCATCCCCACTGTCGCGTTCTGCCACCAATCGGGCTCTACGCGCCAACAGTTCGAAAAGCTGAGATTCAACGATGGTTCTCTCCGAAGACAAAAATGTATCATCTAAACGGACCAGCATATCTCCGTCAGCGACTTCGTCACCGTCTCGCACGAAAATTTCGCCCACAACGCCACCATCAGGATGTTCCACTACCTGTCGGCTACTTTGAACCTCGATGGTTCCTTGCGATATGATCGCCCCGGCCAGTCGGGTTTGCACGGACCAGATGCCAAGCCCGCCAACCAAAATCAGCAAGGCCACAAAACCGACCAAGGCTGGTATCGTGATGTGCCACACCGGGCGCGTGTCTTTACCCGTCTTATCCTGCATCTTTTTTCACCTGACTGAGGCCGCGTTTGATGGCGCCAGCGTTTTGTACCATTGCACCCAGCACCTCATCCCGAGTGCCGGATTTCACAACTTGCCCGTTTTCGACAACGGCCAGATCGTCACATTCCGAAATTGCCTGAGGACGGTGGGTCATGATGATGGTTGATTTTCCGGCCTCTTTCAGACCTCGAACAGCGGCGTTCAGCGCCTCGGTCCCATCGGCATCCAGGGCCGAGTTCGGCTCATCCAGAATCAACAGAACCGGGTTGCCGTAAAGGGCGCGGGCCAGTGCGATACGTTGCTTTTGCCCGCCCGACAATTGGCTGTCATTGCCTTCCAGAAATGTGTCATATCCTTTGCTCAATGACAGGATCAGATCATGCGCGTTGGCCATTTTTGCTGCGGCTACAACCGCGTCAGGGTCGGGATTTTCCGACATGCGGGCAATGTTTTCAGCCACGGATCCGTTGAACAGAGTAACTTCCTGCGGCAGGTAACCAATATGCTGACCCAGATCGTCGGGATCATATTGATCCAGTGTTGCACCACCCAACCGTATTTCCCCGGCGGCAGGTTGCCACAGGCCCAACAGGGCTTTGGCCAGCGTCGACTTTCCCGAGCCGCTTTTACCGATGACGCCAAGCGCTTTACCTGGTTCTAGCCGCAAAGCGACATTGCGCAGCGTCGGCTTGTCCGCACCCGGAGGAATGACAGTTAGGCTTTTTGCGGTCAGCCGCGCCTCGGGTACAGGCAGTTTGGTGCGAGGTTTTTCAGGTGGGGTCGCATCCAGAAACCGGTTAAGCGAACTCCAGGCCGTGCGGGCCCGTTCAACCATACCCCATTGGCCAACCGCCTGCTCAACGGGTGCCAGCGCCCGCCCCAACAAGATAGAGCCGGCAATCATCGCCCCTGGCGTCAGTTCGTTGCGCAGCACCAGCCAAGCGCCAAGCGCCAGCATGGCTGATTGCAAAAACAACCGCAGTGATTTGGTCAGCGAGGTAAAGCTGCCTGTCCAGTCACTGGCGGCAATGGTCTGACGCAGGGCATTGGTGCGCTGCCGCTGCCAGCGTTGGGTTATGTCCTCTTGCATGCCTTGCGATCGCACCACTTCGGCCGCTTGTCTTGCGTGTTCGGAAAACGCGTTGGCCTGGGCCGACGCCCTTTGTGCCGAAGCCACCTTGCTGTGGGTTAGCCACTGGTTCAACAAGGCGATCAGGATAAGCAAACTCCCGCCCGCCACGGCCAACCAGCCTAGCAACGGGTGAAACAAGAAGATTGCTGCCAGAAATACTGGTGTCCACGGAATATCCATCACCGCCAAAAGAACGGGCGAGGCACACAGGTTCTGAATCGACTCAAGATCGCGCAATGCCGTGGCCGGAGCGGATCGTGCTTGTGGAAAAAGTGATCGGCGCAGGGTGGCGTCGAACACACGTTCATCCAGTTCAGACTGGAACCGGGCACCGAATCTGGCCACGATTCTGCCGCGGGCAAAATCCAGCATCGCCATAAGGCCATAAAGAAGAGCTACTAGCAAAAACAGGGCTGTCAGCGTCTCCACTGCGCGCGAGCCCAGGACCCGATCGTAAACCTGCAGCATGAACAAAGGCCCGGTCAGCATCAGAAGGTTCACGAAGATGCTGAACAGAAACGCCAGGGCCAGAAACGTAATGCCCCGATTGCGCACATTTCGCAACTCATGGCGAGGCGGCAGTGTCATGCGGTTTTCAATATTCACGTACAGGGCCTTTGGTAACTGATTCTCTGCCGGACCAGAGTTTTGGCGATGGGCCGCATCTTAAACTATGGCACGACGGAGAAAATGCGAGAATTGGTGGATCGGCGAAAAGCTACTTGCAGTCAAGGCAAAGGACCGCTGGTGGGCGCGCATACGCTCATGCCCATATCATACTGGGTTCAGTTGCCGCGCCGCTAAAGGACCGAGCTACTTGAGACCCCGCGGCAGTCGGACCGTCAAGATACCGCCGCGCATTTCGCATATCGGACGACCCTTTGTCGCCAGTGTTCGGTTCCTGAGGTTGCTTTAATTGGTGGGTTCAAGCGTCTCACTCTGCTGTGCCAATTCGTTGACGACGTCGAACAAGGCCTTTTCGAACAGCGGCAGAGTTTTGGACCCTGTTTCGGAAACCGGATAAAGCAGCCCAAAGGTCATCCACCGCTCTGGGGCCACGGGAACAAGCGTGAGGTTTGCGGACGCGACCTGAGCGGCCACCAATTCATCCGCGATCGTGACACCCGCGCCCTCTGCCACCAGCGCGCAAGCCAGCTGCGAGGCGGCGACTTCGCAGGTTTGTCTGGGCGTCACACCGGCGGAACGAAAGAAGTCGTCCAGTTGATCCCGCAACAGCAGACCATGCATCAGACGTATAACGGGTTCCCCGGCAAGATCGTCCGCCGTCAAATGACTTCGGGATGAAAGCGGATGGCCTGCGGGCAAAACCGCCTGCGCTTTTACTCGGAAGAGGGGTTTGGAGACGATGCCGGGATGATCGACGGGCAACGCCCCAATTCCAATATCGTATTCCCGCCCGGCCAGCCATTTTCCCGCCTCGCGTCTTGCCCGGACATCCAGGTTTACATTGGTGCTGGGGTTCTCTTGCATGAACCGTGCCACCGCAGGCGCGGACAGGGATTGTGCAATCCGGGGCATCGTCACAATGCGGAGCGTTTC
The DNA here is from genome assembly GCF_056539405.1 of Ruegeria sp. BB5. Lineage (NCBI taxonomy): Bacteria > Pseudomonadati > Pseudomonadota > Alphaproteobacteria > Rhodobacterales > Roseobacteraceae > Ruegeria > Ruegeria sp. BB5. The sequence goes on from NZ_JBQFUX010000003.1 coordinate 164,777, forward strand.
GGTGCGCCCCGCTTTGATCTCGGCTGCGATGCGCGGAACTTCGTCAAGATTGTCCAGAATCCTGCCGGCCTCTTTGTAAAAGGCCAACCCTTCCGGCGTCGGTGTCAGGTTGCGGCCACTGCGATCAAAAAGCGTCAATTTCAGCTCGGCCTCAAGCCCGGTGATCAAACGGCTGACAGCAGGTTGGCTGAGATGGAGAATCTCAGAGGCGGCGACAAGGGATCCTTCGGATAAAGTAGCGCGAAACGCGCGTAGGGCTTTGATATTCATCCTTCTATTCTTTCATAATTTGCAAGAGTAGATAACACCTTTGCATTTTTTACAATTGAAGAAATCGCGTAATTTGATCCCAAGTGAAATTGGGAGGTTACTCATGAAACGCAGAACTCTTCTTGGTGTTGCCATCGCGGCAGTTACCGTCACCGCCACAGCTACAGCAAGCTTTGCCGCGGATTGGCCGAAACGCCCGATCAACCTTGTTGTCCCCTACAAGGCGGGTGGCGGCACAGATGCTTATGCGCGCGCTATCTCGGCCGCTGCCGAAGGTATTCTGGACGTGCCTGTGGTTGTTGTGAATAAACCCGGTTCGGGTGGTTTGAACGGTGCCAATGCAGTCGTTGGCGCGCGTCCTGACGGGTACACTATGATGATGACGTCGGGGGGGTCGTTCTTGCTGTCGACCATGACCCGCGATACCGATATCGACGCATTGGAAAGCTTTGACTTCGTTGCACAGGTAGGCCAGTTGCAGACCTCATTGATGGTTCCGGTCAACAGCCCCTTTCAATCCGTTCAGGATGTGATCGATGCCGCTAAGGCCGACCCCGGCCAATTGCGGTGGGCTCATTCGGGCCGCGGTGGTTTCCATCACGTTGGCGGCATGGGTTTTTTGGCCAATAACGGTATCGAAGCTCAGGATGTGCCGTTCAAAGGGGGCGGGCCGACCCGTGCCGCGCTGATCGGTGAACAGGCTGATTTCGGCTTCCTTGGAGTTCAGCAACTGGCAGGTTTTGAAGAACAACTGCGCGCGCTGGCGGTCAACAGTCAGGAGCGTGACGGCATTATGAATGAGGTGCCCGCTTTTGGGGAGCTGGGTATTCCATTTGCTGCAGTATCCTCGCCAGTAATCGTGTTTGCTCCGAAAGGGACGCCTGCAGAGGTGGTCGCCGCGATGGAGGCCGCGCTCGAACAGATCGCTGCCAAGCCGGAATTCGCCGAACTTCTCGCCTCACGCGGGACCGGCCCGGTCTATCAGAGCGGTGCGGAGGCCAAGGCGGCGCTTTCGGCGATGAAAGAAGACGCCACCCCCTTGGTTGAAAGCCTGACCAACTAAAGCTCCTGGGGCCGGCGGATCATCCCCCGGCCCAATTCTAACGACGGAAAATAGAGAGGATCGTCATGCGTGCCTATGCAGAAGGTCTGGTGCTTGCCCTCATTTCGATTTTTGCCATCTGGGGCGCCTGGCAGGTGCCTGCGGCATCTCCAGGGGATACATGGGCCGGGATTGTGCCGTTCTCTGCCGCAGTTGCCCTGCTGTTTCTCTCGGGCCTTATGCTGGCGGGTGCAGCACGTCAGACGACGGGTGGAGCGAGCCACGAACAAGATAATGGCGCGGCCTTGCAGATCATTAGCTTGTTCATCATTGCTCTGATCTATCAACAATCCTTCCGCTGGTTCGGTTACTTACTGCCAACGGCCATTGTCGCACCACTTGTCCTCTACTTTTTCGGTGTGCGCAGCCGGATCGGGCTGGCCGTGTCTGTCATCCTTTGCCCGCTGATCTTCCATCTCATCTTTTTTGTCCTGCTCGGCGTCTACCCTCCCTATGGCGAGGTTTTCGATCTGCTGAGCTGGATTCAGGGGTAATCCACTATGGAAATCTTTCCCGCACTTCTTTCGGTTATCACAGACCCCACGCTGCTGTTTGCAATTGTCCTTGCTGCGGTTGTTGGCATGATCGTGGGTGCCACGCCCGGCCTCACGGCATCGGCTGCGATTGCCATGCTGTTGCCCATTACCTTTTACATGTCGCCGATTTTTGCGCTCGCCTTTCTTTATGTGATCGGAAAATCCGGCCGCTATGGCGGGTCGATTGCGGCGATCCTGTTCAATACGCCCGGTACTGCGGCCAGCGCGGCGACCCAGATTGACGGCTATCCGCTGGCACGCGCCGGCAAGGCAGGCAAAGCGATGAAGGTGGCGACAATCTCATCGATCATCGGGGATTTGATGGGTGACATTCTATTGGTCATTGGCGTCGGTTTCATTGCGGCCATTGCCCTGAAACTGGGCCCGCCGGAAACCTTCGCCATCTATTTTGCAGCCTTTGTGGTGATTGGATCGGTCATCGGAAACTCCATCGTCAAAGGTTTGGCGTCGGCGCTGATGGGCATCCTGATTGCAATGGTCGGACTGGATCCGATTTCAAGCGAAGAACGCTATACGTTCGGCTCATTCGAGCTGTCCAACGGCATCGGTCTTGTGCCGCTGATGATCGGCGTATTCGTTCTGGGTGAGGTCTTTGCACAGCTTGAAACCCGGCGCAAAGCCACGGGTGACACCAAAGAGAACGAAAGCACGGCGGACGGAAACACTCTGACATGGGAAGAGTACAAACCCTGCCTGCCGCACGCTTTCCGAGGCGGGTTCATCGGTGCGGGCATCGGTGTTCTGCCTGGACTGGGTTCAGCCATTGCCGCGTTCATCTCATACGGTGAAGGCAAGCGCCGCGCCAAAAACCCGGAAATGTGGGGCAAGGGCGCGCTGGAAGGCGTGGCCGCGCCCGAGGCCGCCAATAACGCGGTTTCCGGCCCATCAATGGCACCTCTGTTGACGCTTGGTATTCCGGGTTCAACCATCGGTGCAATCCTGCTGGGTGTTTTCCTGATCCACGGCATTCAGGTTGGCCCGACCCTGTTCCTTACGGATAAGGAACTGGTCTATAAACTGTTCGCCTGTGGAATGCTTGGCATTTTTGCCTACGGTCTGATCGGCTATTTCGGGGCTACGCAGGTTGCGCGGTTGATCCTGAAGATACCGACCAATGTTCTTTATCCGCTGATCTTTCTGACCTCGTTTGTGGCTGCCTATTCCGCACGTGGGTCGATGTTTGATGTGACCGTCATGACAGTTGCAGGTTTCGCCGGTTGGCTGATGCGCAAATTTGATTTCAATGTTGCCGCATTCGTCATCTCTTTTGTGTTGGCCAAAGGCGCGGAAGAAACCTTTCGCCAGTCGTTGCTGATGTCCGAAGGTGGGGCGTTGGTCTTTGTGGAGCGCCCCATCGCGCTTGCGTTCCTGCTGGTCGGGCTAGCGGCGATGGCAATCCGAATTCGCGGTATCGTCAAAGAGCGCCGGATCGCACAAGGAGGGCTTGGAGATGCTTGATTATGGTATCTACCGGGATTGTTTTTCCAGCGCCGACATGCGGTCCATCTGGTCGGAACATACAGTCATCTCGGCCTGGTTGCGCGTGGAGCAGGTGCTAGCCGAGCATCAGGCAATGGCCAACGTGATCCCAGCTGAGGCGGCGAAGGCAATAAATTCCCTGTCAATCTGCGATCTTAACAAGCCCGATCTGCAAGAGGAAATGATGTTTGTCGGTCGCCCGATTGTCGGATTGGTTAAACAGATGCGCACCCTCCTTCCGGAATACGCCGCCTATGTGCATTTCCGTGCTACCACACAGGACATTATGGATACTGCGATGGCTTTGCAGATGAAGCTGGGGCTAGAGTTTGTTCAAGACGCTCTGGATGGCGTTATCGCGGCCATTGATCATCATATTTCTTCTCATCCCGACACAATGATGATGGGTCGCACAAACGGGCAATTCGCAGTGCCGATTCAGCTGGCCACAAAGCTTTTGGTTTGGCGATCGGAACTTGAACGTCGTTCACAGGCGCTGAAAGATGCGTCAGGACGTGGGTTGAATGTCCAGATTGGTGGACCTGTTGGCGATTTGCGTGGCTATGAAAACGGGACCGGTCAGCGCATCAAACAAGGTATCGCCGCATCTCTTGGACTGAATGTGGTCGAGCCTCATTGGCAGAATGCGCGGGACGGGGTGGCTGACATCATCACTGCCCTAGGTGCGCTGTGCGGGACGCTTTGTAAAATTGCACATAACGTCAATCAGTTGTCGTCGTCTGACATCGGAGAATTCCTTGAGGTTCAGGAACCTGGTCAAGGCGCGTCTTCCGCGATGGCCCACAAACGAAACCAACGTGCATCGGAATTCGGCGAAGCCGTAGCCCGCCTTGGGCGCCAACGCGCCGAGCAAATAGGCGAACTGACCCTGCATGAACACGAACGATCCGGTGGCGTTTGGATTGCTGAATGGGTGACGGTGCCCGAGACGTTTCTTCTGACCTCGGGCGCATTGCAGTGGTTGGAACGGATGTTAAAAAACTTGGTTTTTGATACGGACGCGATGAGCAGATCGCTCTCGGCCAAACTTATTGCCGAACAGCAAACGCATCACCAATAGAGACGCGGTTGCACCGTTTAGATCTGCTAGTCTGTTAGGTGATGTTGGTCGGAGTGAGAGGATTCGAACCTCCGACCCCTGCCTCCCGAAGACAGTGCTCTACCAGGCTGAGCTACACTCCGACCGTGGCGGGTGATCTATACCCGAGGAATCGGATGTGCAAGGGGATTATGGGACCAAATGCAGGATTTCGTGCCCAGCAGAAACTGTCCTTTGCGCCACCGCTGCATTAGCAATTAGGGTAGAGGATCCGTGCGGTACAGCCGGATTTTCGTGCCACCGTGATCGACGACTGGCCCGGCAGGGAGCAAAGGCAAGCGCGTGGCCCGGGCTAGTGATTGATTGCTGGTCACGATACCCACCCGCCAGCCGCTGAACCGCGACATCAGAACCTTGCCCAGGCTGCCGTACAGAGAGCGCAGGCGTTTCTCGTCCCCGATTCTTGCACCATAGGGCGGGTTGACGATGACCAGACCCGTGGGGCCCGGTGGCGGCTTGATGTCACTGACCGACCGGCACTGAAACCGGGTGTGTGCGGCAACCCCAGCTCGATCGGCATTGGTGGCGGCGGCCTCGGCGGCCCCGGCATTCCGGTCCGAGCCGTAAAAGACAGTGTCCAAGTTTACCGGCGGTCCGTCTTTGCGCAGTTCGGCCCAAGCGCGCGAATCGAATCCGTGCAGGTCTTCGAAGGCAAAACGGCGGGATCGGCCCGGATTTAGCCCTGCTGCGATCTCGGCCGCTTCGATAACGAAAGTACCCGAACCGCACATCGGGTCCAGAACAGCCTTAGCCCCGTCGAAACCACATTCGCGCAAAAACATAGCAGCCATGGTTTCGCGCATCGGGGCCTTGGCCACCGCCGGTTTGTGGCCACGCTTGTGCAAGGGCTCGCCAGAGGTATCGACCGAGAAGGTGCAAATGTCTTTTTCGATGCGAAGCAACACGCGCAGCCCGGCGTCGGACGAAATCGGCGCACCCAGCGTTTCGGAGATCGCCCGCTCGACCCTTTGGCGGGCGGCCCCGGCATGATAGATGCGGGATTTCCGGCTTGTCGCCTCAACCTTGACCGGGATGTCGGTGCGCAGAAAATCGGACCAGGGGAACTTGCGCGCCCGCTTGTCGAGCTGCGCCAAATGTACTGCCGGAAATGTACCCATCCGGACCAGTACTTTGTTGGCGCCGCGCAGACACAGGTTTGCTCGCCAAACCTCGGGCCAACCGCCATGGCAGCTTATCCCGCCGGGTACAATTTTGGCATCTGCGAATCCCTTTTCGACGGCTTCGGCCTGCAAAGGCGCCTCAAGCCCGGGGGTGGCCACCAGAAAAATCTCAAATTCGCGCGTCTGTTCCATTGGGCGTGCTTACACTGGAAGGGCACTGGGCGCGACCAGCAATTTTTGGGCGCTAAAATGGAAACATTTCAAAGGAAAGTGAAAATCATTGTGTGATTTTGGCGGCAACGGGTTTGCTTTTAGCATCATCCCCGCGTAAAGGAGCCCAAATCGGAGTTACGCCCGCGGAATTTGGACGCATTTCGACGCTTTTGCGACGACTGTTAAAAAATCCTGCGTTATTGTCCGACACTGTTAAAGTGTTGGTCTAACCGGCGCAGATAAAGAGGCTTGGAAGACAGTAGCAACATGCAAACTTTCAAACTGAAAAAAGGGTTGGAGCTGCCGGTGCAAGGCGCGCCGGATCAAACCATCCAGCCGGGACCTGAATTTAAAACCGTTGGGGTATTGGGCGGGGATTACCTGGGCCTGAAACCGCGCATGCTGGTGCAGGAAGGTGACGCGGTTCAGCGCGGTACGCCGTTGTTCTGCCACAAGGATGCGCCCGAGGCGATGATGGTCGCTCCGCTGAGTGGTAAGATCGTGGCAATCAATCGCGGTGCGCGCCGTGTATTGCAAAGCGTCGTGATCGAGGTTTCGGACCCGAACGATACAGGGATTGATTTCTCGGGCGTGGGCAATGCGGACAGCGCCGAAGGTGTGACCGAAAAGCTGTGCGCGGCCGGTCTCTGGACTGCCTTCCGCACTCGGCCCTATTCGAAAATGCCGGTGCCGGGTACCGCTCCGGCCGCGGTTTTCGTCACCGCCATGGACAGTGAACCGTTGGCGGCAGACGCGGCCGTGATCATTGCCGATGCCAGTGAGGCCTTTGCAGCCGGTTTGGCCGCAATCACCAAGCTGACCGAAGGCAAGACCTATCTGTGCCACAAGGAAGGCGACGCCATTCCGGGCGCGGATGTGCCGGGGGTCGAAGCTGTGGCTTTCTCGGGCCCGCATCCCGCCGGATTGGCCGGGACGCATATTCATTTCCTTGAACCCCTGGCGGGGGACAAGCAGGTCTGGACCATCGGTTATCAGGACGTGATCGCCATTGGTCGCTTGATGCAGTCCGGTCATCTGGATCCGAACATCGTGATCGCACTCAGCGGCCCGGGGGCGCGTCAACCGCGCTTGATCCGCACCGTCATGGGCGCTTCGATCGACGATCTGACCAACGACGAGATCGACGTGGACGGCACTCCGCGCATCATTTCGGGGTCGATCCTGTCGGGCACGCAGGCCGAAGGACCGACCGCCTATCTGGGACGTTTCGCGCGTCAGATCAGCATCATCCGCGAAGATCACGACCAGATTCCGATGGGCTGGATTCGTCCGATGTCGTCGAAATATTCGGTCCAGCCGGTGTTGGGCTCGGCGTTCTCGCACAAGCTGTATAAGCTGACCAGCAACCTGAACGGCGGTCGCCGCGCGATGGTGCCCACGGGTGTGTTTGAGCGGCTGATGCCGCAGGATTATCTGCCAACGCAGCTGCTGCGCGCGCTGCTCGTGATGGACACTGATAGCGCCCAGGCGTTGGGTGCGATGGAGTTGGACGAAGAGGATTTGGGCCTTGTCGGCTTTGCCTGTCCCGCGAAATATGAATACGGGCTGGCGCTGCGCGACTGCCTGACCAAGATTGAAAAGGAGGGCTGATCCAAATGGGTTTGCGCAGCTTCTTCGATCGGATCGAGCCGAACTTTACCAAGGGCGGCAAGTACGAGAAGTATTTCCCCATCTACGAGATGGTGGAAAGCTTTATCTACACTCCGAAATCCGTCACCACCGTCGCCCCGCACGCGCGGTCCTACATAGATATGAAGCGGATCATGACTTATGTCGTGATCGCGACGATCCCCTGTATCCTGTGGGGGATGTGGAATACCGGCTATCAGGCCAACAGCGCGATTGCGGCGCTTGGCCCGGATGCGGCAACTGGCTGGCGTATCGCCATCCTGCAGGCATTTGGCATCTCGCTGGACCCGTCCAGCATCTTCGCCAACGTGATGCACGGATTGATGTATTTCCTACCGATTTACATCGTAACATTGGTCGCGGGCGGTATTTTCGAGGTGATCTTCGCCACCGTACGAGGGCATGAAGTCAACGAAGGTTTCCTTGTTACCTCAATGCTTTACACTCTGATTATGCCCGCATCTGCCCCGTTGTGGCAGGTGGCTCTGGGTATCATCTTCGGTGTGGTCATCGGTAAAGAGGTATTTGGCGGCACTGGTAAGAACTTCCTCAACCCTGCGCTGGTCGGGCGGGCCTTCCTGTATTTCGCCTATCCGGCGAATATGTCGGGTGACACGGTCTGGACCCCGGTTGACGGTTTTTCAGGTGCAACTGCGCTGTCGGTTTCAGCATCCGAAGGCTATCAGGCGCTGGCAGCCGAAGGACTGACCTGGTGGAATGCCTTCATGGGCTTCATGCAGGGCAGCTTTGGCGAAACTTCCACACTGGCCTGTCTGATTGGCCTGGGCTTCCTGTTGGTGACACGTATTGCGAACTTCCGCCTGATCGTTGGCTGTCTGGGGGGCATGATCGTCTTTTCCCTGCTACTGAACCTGATCGGTTCGGACACTAACCCGATGTTTGCAATGCCGTGGTACTGGCACCTGGTCGTTGGTGGCTATGCCTTTGGTCTGGCCTTCATGGTCACCGAACCGGTTTCGGCCAGCCACACCAATCTGGGCCGCTACATCTATGGCGCGCTGATCGGTGTCATGGTTGTGATGATCCGTGTGATTAACCCGGCTTTCCCCGAAGGCATGATGCTGGCCATTCTGTTCGGCAACGTCTTTGCACCTCTGATCGACTATTTCGTCGTTCAGGCCAACATCAAACGGAGGGCGCGTCGCCATGTCTGATACGCAATCCCCAGACAATAACGAGGCACCCAAGGGGGCGATTGCCAAGTTCCTGGCAGCCTCGCCGGATTCGGTCGGCAAGACGATCTTTATCGCCGTCGCTGTCTGCCTTGTCGCCTCGATGGTCGTGTCCTCGGCTGCTGTAAGTCTGCGCCCCGTGCAAGAAGCGAACAAGCTGAAGGACAAGCAGATCAATGTCCTGCAGGTCGCGGGTGTTTATGAACCCGGCGCCGACGTGACCGAAGCCTTCGCCGCGTTTGAGCCGCATGTTGTGGAACTGTCCACTGGCGAATTCGTCGATGACCAGTTTGATCCGGCCACCTTTGACGACATCGCAGCCGCAAGTGATCCTGAGTTGAGCGTTGCGCTGGACGACGACCCGGCCGGGATCGGCCGCAAAGCTAAGTATCGTGTGATTTACCTGCTGCGAGATAATGCGGGTGATCTGGATAAGGTGATCCTGCCGCTGCACGGCTATGGTCTGTGGTCCACGCTCTATGGTTTTATCGCGCTGGAAAACAACGGCAACGATATCTACGGCCTGCAATTCTATCAGCATGGTGAAACGCCGGGCCTTGGGGCCGAGGTGGACAACCCCCGCTGGAAAGCGTTGTGGAGCGGCAAGAAGCTGCGTGATGACGCGGGTGATCTGCAGATTACCGTTGCGAAATCGCAACCAGCAGCTGGCCCCGACTTTTACGTCGACGCGCTGGCCGGTGCCACACTGACTTCGGTTGGTGTCGATAACCTGGTGAAATTCTGGATGGGTGATGCGGGCTTCGCTCCGTTCCTGGCCAAACTGCAAGCAGGAGAGATTTGATGTCCCAGACCAAGAAAGAAATGCTGGTCGACCCGCTTGTCGACAATAACCCGATCACCCTGCAGGTGCTTGGCATCTGTTCGGCTTTGGCGGTGACCTCGTCACTGCAGGTGTCGTTCGTGATGGCACTGGCGGTGACCTTCGTGACATCGTTCTCGTCCTTCTTTATCTCGTGCCTGCGCAACCAGATCCCCAGCTCGATCCGGATCATCGTGCAGATGGTGATCATCGCCTCGCTGGTGATCTTGGTGGATCAGGTTCTCAAGGCCTATGCCTTTGAGATTTCGAAAACCCTGTCGGTGTTTGTCGGTCTGATCATCACCAACTGTATCGTGATGGGCCGCGCCGAGGCGTTTGCGATGAAGAACCCTCCGGTCGCATCGTTCATCGATGGATTGGGCAACGGGATGGGCTATGGCCTGATCCTGCTGCTGGTCGGTTTCTTCCGCGAATTGTTCGGGGCGGGGTCGCTGTTTGGCGTGACCATTCTGCAAACCGTCAACAATGGTGGCTGGTACGTGCCCAACGGCATGCTGCTGCTGCCGCCATCGGCGTTCTTCATCATCGGTCTGATCATCTGGGCCTTCCGCACGTGGAAGCCGAGCCAGGTGGAAGAACGTGAATACAAAATTCAGCAGGTAGAGGCCCACTAATGGAAGGTCTGATTTCACTGGCCGTAAAGGCCATATTTGTCGAAAACCTTGCGCTAAGCTTCTTCCTGGGGATGTGTACCTTCATCGCCGTTTCCAAGAAGATTTCGACCGCGCTGGGTCTGGGCATTTCGGTGATGCTGGTTCAGGCGATCACCGTGCCCACCAACAACCTGCTGCTGACTTATCTGCTGAAACCGGGCGCGCTGGCTTGGGCCGGGTTCCCGGATGTGGACCTGACCTTTCTTGGCCTTATCTCGTATATCGGTGTGATCGCGGCGATGGTGCAGATCCTAGAGATGATCTTGGATAAGTATTTTCCGCCGCTCTACAACGCGCTGGGGATCTTCCTGCCGCTGATCACGGTGAACTGCGCAATTCTGGGTGGTTCGCTGTTCATGGTGGAACGCGACTATAACTTTGCCGAAGCCGCGACCTATGGTCTGTCTTCGGGCTTTGGCTGGGCGCTGGCGATCACCGCGATGGCAGGGGTTCGGGAAAAGCTGAAATATTCGGATATTCCTGACGGCCTGCAGGGTCTGGGGATCACCTTCATCACCGCAGGACTGATGGCGCTGGCCTTTATGTCCTTCTCGGGCGTGAAACTGTAAGGAGGGACGAATGGAAACTTTTAGCCTTGGCGTCGTCCTCTTTACCCTGATCGTTATCGCGCTGGTAACGATCATTCTGGCGGCACGCTCCAGACTTGTATCCACCGGTGATGTGAACATCACTATCAATGGCGAAAAAACCATCTCGGTGCCCGCAGGCGGCAAGTTGCTGCAAACGCTGGCGGCTGAGAAGCTCTTTGTCCCGTCGGCCTGCGGCGGTGGCGGCACCTGCGCGCAATGCCGGGTCAAGGTGCATTCGGGTGGCGGGTCGATCCTGCCGACCGAAGAAAGTCACATCACCAAGCGTGAGGCTGCATGCGGCGATCGTTTGTCCTGTCAGGTTGCGGTCAAACAGGACATGGATATCGAAGTCCCCGAAGAGGTCTTTGGCGTCAAGAAATGGGAATGCACCGTTCGGTCGAACGAGAACGTGGCGACCTTCATCAAGGCGCTGACGCTGGACCTGCCCGAGGGTGAGGATGTAAATTTCCGGGCCGGTGGTTACATCCAGATCGAAGCCCCCGCGCACCAGTTGAAATACACCGATTTCGACGTCGAAGAGGAATACCGCGAGGATTGGGATCGCTTCAATCTGTGGCAGTACGAATCTGTGGTAAATGAACCGATCGAGCGCGCCTACTCGATGGCCAACTATCCGGATGAGAAAGGCATGATCATGCTGAACGTCCGGGTTGCTTCACCGCCTCCGGGTTCCGAAGGTATTCCGGCGGGTCAGATGTCGTCGTACATCTTCAATCTGAAACCAGGCGACAAAGTCACCATTTCGGGTCCGTTCGGCGAATTCTTCGCCCGCGACACGCAAAAAGAGATGGTCTTCATCGGTGGTGGTGCCGGTATGGCGCCGATGCGCAGCCATATCTTTGACCAGCTCAAACGTCTTGAAAACCGAGACCGCAAGATCAGCTTCTGGTACGGCGCGCGGTCCAAGAAAGAGATGTTCTTTGTCGAGGATTTCGACACGCTGGCCAAGGAATTTGACAATTTCGAATGGCACGTGGCCCTGTCCGATGCGCAGCCCGAGGATGACTGGAAAGGCTATACCGGCTTCATCCACAATGTGCTGTTCGAGGAATACCTCAAAAACCACCCCGCGCCCGAAGATTGTGAGTTCTACATGTGTGGCCCACCAATCATGAACCAGTCGGTCATCAACATGCTGCTGGATCTGGGTGTGGACCGCGAAGACATTATGCTCGACGATTTCGGCGGGTAAGAAACGAAAAACCGGCGCATTCAGCGCCGGTTTTTTTTAAAGCCGCAAGGTTGCTGGCCTTCTAGATCAAAGCCATTAGCCGACGATCATCTGCTTCATGCGAAGCGCCTCGTATTCCAGCTCTTTGAGACGGAAATGCACCACATCGCCAATGGTGATCACGCCGCACAGGTTGCCATCGCGAAGCACTGGCATGTGGCGGAACCGACCGTCGGTCATGGTTTTAAGAACATCATCCAGCAGATCGTCCGGCGAACAAGTCTTGACCTCGCGGGTCATCAGATCCTCGACTGCTTGAGGCAACGTCTGGCCGGGCGTATCCGCCATGCGCCGTACGATGTCGCGCTCGGACAGGATGCCTTGCAATGTGCCGTTCTGGTCGGTCACCAGCACTGCCCCAATCCGCTTTTCCTTCAGCGTATTGACCACCGAATGGATCGTATCGTTCGGGCGGACCGAAAACACCGCATCTCCTTTACCATCCATCAGCTTGGCCACAGTTGTCTGCGCATGCGACAAGTTCGATTCCGTCGATTGGCTGTACGTGGTCTTGTCAGCCTTGTCACCGCGCTTGGGGGCTTGGTAAGAGGTCGGGGCCATGGGCAATCTCCTTCATGGTTCTTGCAAAGTCTTTCCCTTTTACCTTAGCGCAGCTAAACGACCTGTATAGGGTGCAATTGCGCTGATCGGCAGAAACCCCCATCAAAAAAAGGACGCTTAAGCCTTTGAACGACCTGTATCTTACCCCGCCGGTGGCTGCCTTGATTTTCTTTGTGGTGGTCGTGTGCGGCCATAATTTCCGCAAGACGTGGAAACAGCAGCCGCCGGGATGGCAGAAACGGGCCTGGCTGTTTGGTGTGCCGGCGGGAATTGGCCTTTTGGTACTGGGCTTTTTGCCGCTGAAACTGTGAAGTCGATTTGACTCTGGCGGGGGTGGCTGGCATATGCCGGACACTGATTTTCCAGGAGATCGCCCCATGCGTCTTGTGCCAGTTTTGGCCTTCGTCACTTTGCTGTCCGGCTGTCTGTTCGACAAAGAGCCAGAGGTGGTTCGCCTATCGGGCGAAACGATGGGAACAACCTTCAACATCACCGCAATTGGCCAGGACCTGGACGAAAACGCGCTGGCTGTGGCGGTCGAAGAAACTCTGGCAGACGTTAACGCCAAGATGTCCAACTGGGACCCAAATTCCGAGGTCTCGACCTTTTCCGCCGCGACAAGCACCGAACCGGTGCAGGTTTCCGCAGAATTCGCACAGGTGATGGCCGCCGCGAATGATGTGCATGAAAAAACCGAAGGCACCTTTGATGTCACCCTTGGACCTTTGATCGAACTGTGGGGCTTTGGGCCCCGCAAACCGGAAGACCCGGTGCCTGCGGATGTCGAAATTCTGAAAGCACTCAACGGTGTCGGGCAGGGGCGTTTGCTAACTCTGGATGCCGAGGCGGGAACGCTGACCAAATCCGAACCCGGTGTTGGGATCAACCTGTCCGCTATTGCCAAGGGTTATGGTATCGACGCAGTGGCCAAGACCCTGCGCGACGCCGGGATTGAAGATTATCTGGTCGAGATCGGTGGCGATCTGGTCACCATGGGGCAGAACGACAAGGGCGAGGCCTGGCGCATCGGTATCGAAAAGCCACAAGCGGGAGCGCAGACCTATCAGCTGATTGTGTCGGTCAGCGATCTGGGCATGGCCAGCTCGGGCGATTACAAGAATTTCTTTGAACAAGACGGTGTGCGGTATTCGCATATCATCGATCCAACAACCGGGCGCCCGATCACGCATCGGACAACATCGGTGACTGTTCTGGCTGAAAACGCTATGATGGCGGATGCATGGGCAACCGCAATGCTTGCGCTGGGGCAGGAAAAGGGCCTTGAGCTGGCCGAAGAACATAAACTTGCTGTGTATTTCATCTCGCGGGATGTGACGGGTGGCGAAGATGCCTATATCACGGTACACAGCACCGCGTTCAAAGACGCGCTTGAGACCAACTGACTGGTAGGTACCACAATGAGCACCTTTATTCTGGCCTTTATTCTGCTTGCCCTTGTGATGGTAGGTATGTCGTTGGGTGTTATGCTGATGGGCAAAACCATCAAAGGCAGTTGTGGTGGCCTGAACGCGATCTCCGGCGCGGACAAATGTGTGGTCTGCCACAAAGACATTGATCCTGACAGCCCGCTGCGTGATCAGTTGCAGTGCAAACGCGCCAAGAAGATGCTGGAACAGATGGAGCGGCAGGCCGAGGCATAAATTACGCTTCGCTGCGGGCCGGGAATTGGCTAACTAAGTCCCTGACTATCGGGGAGGTGCCGCGTTGGCCAAAGCCAAAAACATTCTGTTCATCATGTTCGACCAGCTGCGCTGGGATTATCTGAGTTGCTACGGCCATCCGCATCTGCACACTCCGAACATTGATCGTTTGGCCGCGCGGGGTGTGCGGTTTGACCGGGCTTTTATCCAGTCCCCCATTTGCGGTAGTTCACGCATGTCGACCTATACCGGGCGCTATGTGCATTCGCATGGTGCGTCCTGGAATGGCATCCCGTTGAAAGTGGGCGAGATGACGATGGGCGATCATCTTCGCAAGGCCGGGATGGGGTGCTGGCTGGTCGGTAAAACCCATATGCGTGCGGATGCCGAAGGCATGGCACGGCTGGGGCTGGAACCCGACAGCCTGATCGGTGCCCGCGTGGCAGAATGCGGCTTTGACGTGTTTGAACGCGATGATGGGATGCGTCCCGAGGGGCCGGACGGGTTTTACGATCCGGACGGGGCCAGGGAATACAATAAATACCTCAGCGCCAAGGGATATGAGAGCGACAACCCCTGGCACGACTTTGCCAACTCGGGGCTGGATGCGGATGGCAACGTCCTGTCGGGCTGGTTCCTGAAGAATTCCCCCGAACCCGCCAATATAGCCGAAGAAGACAGCGAAACCCCGTATCTGACGGGTCGCGGAATAGACTTTATGCAATCGCAGGACGGTCCATGGTGTTGTCACCTGAGCTTCATCAAGCCGCATTGGCCTTATATCGTGCCCGAGCTCTATGCCTCGATGTATGGTCCCGAACATGTGCTGCCTGTGGTGCGATCCGAGGTCGAGCGCCAAAAAGCCCACCCAGTGCTGCGGGCCTTTATGGACACGAAGATCGGCCAGACATTCTCGCGCCAGGATGTGCGCGAGGCGGTGATCCCCGCCTATATGGGCCTGATCAAACAGGCCGATGACCAGATGGGCCGCCTGTTCGACTGGATGGAGAAAACCGGCCGGATGGACGATACGATGATCGTGTTGACCTCGGACCATGGGGATTTTCTGGGCGATCACTGGATGGGGGAGAAGACCTTCTTCCACGATGCCTCGATCAAAGTGCCCCTGATCATCTACGACCCGTCAGCCGAGGCCGACGCCACGCGCGGTACTGTCAGTGATGCGCTGGTCGAATCCATCGACCTTGCCCCGACCTTTGTGGAGGTTGCGGGGGGCGATGCGCCTTTGCACATCCTCGAAGGGCATTCCTTGCTGCCGATCCTGCACGGGCGGCAGGAAGAGACCGCGCGCGATGTGGTGATCTGTGAATATGACTATTCGGCCTCACCGATTGCCGATACGCTGAACGCCTCGGTCCGGGATGCGGTGATGTTCATGGTTGCCGACAAAAAGTGGAAGCTGATCCATTGTGAAGGTGGCCACCGTCCAATCCTGTTTGATCTGGAAAACGACCCGGACGAGTTGATCGATCTTGGTGAAAGCGCGGATCATGCCGAAATTATCGACCGTATGTACGATTACCTTTTCGCGTGGACGCGCCGCGCTTCGCAACGGACCACGCGCTCGGAACAACAACTGATCGATATGCGGACCAAAAGCCGCGGCAGGGGTGTTGTTGTCGGGGTCTATGACGAAAACGATGCTCCGCTGGATCTGACCGTCAAGTACCGGGGGCGCAAGGCTCGGCCATTCACCGAATATATCGGCAAGGAAAAACCGCCCCGGCATTAAATCTGCCCACCACAGGCCAAAAGGCGGTTCACCCGCCGATGGTCAGGCGGTAAAAGATCGACCAAGAGCAGAAATCCGGAGAGCTATAATGACCGCCCCCAAACCCGTTGTCCTGTGCATTCTCGATGGGTGGGGCCTGTCCGAGGACACCAAAGCCAACGCGCCGTATCTGGCCAATACCCCTACGTTCGACGCAATCATGGCCAACGGGCCGCATGCCACTTTGATAACGCACGGGCCCGATGTTGGCCTGCCCAGCGGTCAGATGGGCAATTCCGAGGTCGGCCATACCAATATTGGCGCGGGCCGCATCGTGGCCATGGATCTGGGTCAGATTGATCTGGCGATCGAAGATGGCTCATTCTTCGACAACAACGCCCTGCAGGATTTCATCGCCAAGGTGAAGGCCGCGAGTGGTACAGCGCATCTGATGGGGCTGGTTTCGGATGGCGGGGTGCATGGGCATCTGAACCACATCATCGCTGCGGCCAAAGCCATCACCGATGCGGGCGTTCCTGTCGCGCTGCACGCGATCACGGATGGGCGCGATGTGGCCCCGAAATCGGCTTTCACCTACATTGCCGAGCTTGAGGACCGACTGCCCGAAGGTGCGCGCGTTGTGACTGTCAGCGGGCGCTATTTCGCGATGGACCGCGACAACCGCTGGGAACGCGTCAGTGAGGCCTTTGAGGCGATGATCAAGGGGCAGGGGCGGACTGCGGCCACAGCGCATGGCGCGATTGATCACGCCTACAACCAGTCGGAAACCGACGAGTTCATTGTGCCAACGGTTCTACAAGGCTATGACGGCGTAAGTGATGGCGATGGTGTTTTCTGCCTCAACTTCCGCGCTGATCGGGCGCGCGAGATTCTACGCGCGATTGGCGAGCCGGATTTTGCTGATTTCGACACCGGTCCGCGCCCACACCTGTCTGCGCTATTGGGTATGGTGGAATACTCGGACGGTCACAATGCCTACATGACAACCGTGTTCCCAAAGCGCGATATCGTGAACACGCTGGGCGAATGGGTCGCTAAACAGGGGCTGCGTCAGTTCCGCTTGGCCGAGACCGAGAAATACCCGCATGTTACGTTTTTCCTCAACGGTGGCAAAGAAACGCCCGAAGTGGGCGAAGATCGTTTTATGCCGAAGTCACCAAAAGTGGCGACATATGATTTGCAGCCCGAAATGTCCTCAGCCGAGGTTACCGCAAAGTTTGTCGAGGCGATCGAGGCCGGGTACGACCTGATCATCACCAATTATGCCAACCCCGATATGGTGGGTCACACCGGTGATCTTCAAGCCGCAATCAAAGCCTGCGAGGCAGTGGACCGGGGCCTGGCACAGGTGGTTGCCGCGCTGAAAAAGGCAGGTGGTGCGATGATCATCACTGCCGACCACGGCAATTGTGAAATGATGGTGGATCCCGAAACCGGCGGACCGCACACCGCGCATACCTTGAATCCCGTTCCCGTGGCGCTGGTGGGTGGGCCGGAAGGCTCCACGTTGCGTAATGGGCGTCTGTCCGATCTGGCACCGACCCTGTTGCAGTTGATGGGCCTTGAACAGCCACCCGAAATGACCGGCAAGAGCCTGTTGTCATGACCTTGCGCGCGCTTCTTTGGGCAGTGCTGTTTGCGACGCCGGTCCACGCCCAGACCGACCCGTCCACAGCGGCGCTGAATGCGGTGCAAATGCTGGAAGACGCATCCGTCGCCTTGACTGAGGCCGACAGCGCCCGTGACCGCGTGCGTGCCCTGACCGAAACCATTCAGGCCTATGAGGCCGGTCTAACCGCCATGCGCGAGGGCCTGCGCCGCGCCGCCACGCGCGAGGCACAGTTGACCACTGAATTGCGCAGCCGCGAGGATGAAATCGCGCAGTTGCTGGGCGTGTTGCAAACCATCGAAACAACCGCGCCACCGGTTCTGATGCTGCACCCCTCTGGCCCGTTGGGATCGGCCCGCGCAGGTATGATGCTGTCCGAGGTCACGCCAGGTTTGAACGCTCGCGCGCAAGAACTGGCCCACGACCTGCAAGAGGTCCAAACCCTGCGGCAGCTGCAACAAAGCGCCGCTGATACTCTGACCGAAGGCCTGACCGGCGTGCAGACCGCGCGTACGAAGCTCAGTACCGCCATAGCAGATCGGACCGATTTGCCGGTGCGTTTTGTCGAAGATCCGGTTCGAACGGCGATCCTGATCTCGTCCACAGAAACGCTGGAAGGGTTTGCCAGCGGACTGTCGGAAATCTCAGAAGGGGAGATTGCTGAAACCAACGCGGATATTTCCCAGCGCAAGGGTGAAGTTGCCTTGCCCGCTCAGGGTGTTGTGCTGCACCGCGCTGGTGACACGGATGCAGCAGGGGTCAAGCGCCCGGGTGTGGTGCTGGGCACACGTCCACGCGCGATTGTGACATCGCCGACTGCGGCTACGATACGTTATCGCGGGCCGCTGCTGGATTTGGGGAATCTGGTCATCCTAGAGCCTCAACCCGGTCTTTTATTCGTATTTTCGGGGCTGCAAGAGGTCTACGGCAACCCCGGTCAGGTGATCCCCGAGGGCACTCCGGTCGGCTTGATGCCTGGTGAAACGCCCGAAATCGGCGCTATTTTGTCAACAAGCAGTGATGGCACTGGAACTGATCGGTCAGAAACGCTCTATATAGAGGTAAGACAGGATAACAGCCCCGTGGACCCGGAATCGTGGTTTCGGACCAGCAAGGATGGATAAATACATATGAAGAAATTTGTGATGGCCGGTTTGGCCGGAACCGTGGCAGGCATACTCGCAACTACTCAGATCGCAGGACCCCTGCTGGCACAAGAGGCTGAGAACAAGGCCAGCGTCTATGAGCAGCTTGATCTGTTCGGGGACATTTTCGAACGCATACGTGCGCAATATGTTGAAGAGGTTGAGCCCGAGGAGCTGATCGAAGCAGCGATTGATGGGATGCTGACATCGCTGGACCCGCATTCCAGCTATCTGTCGCCTGACGACGCCGAACAGATGCGCGTGCAGACACGCGGCGAATTTGGCGGGCTGGGTATCGAAGTCACGCAGGAAGAGGGCTTTGTGAAAGTTGTCTCTCCGATTGATGACACCCCGGCGGATGCGGCTGGGATCGAGGCTGGGGACTTCATCACCCATGTCGATGGCGAAAGCATTCTGGGCCTGACGCTGGACAAGGCGGTGGATCTGATGCGCGGACCTGTGGGTTCGGAAATCGTGATTACGGTCGTGCGCGAAGGGGAACAGGAACCCTTTGACGTCACAATCATTCGCGACACGATCAAGCTGACCGCTGTGCGTGCCCGCACCGAAGGCACCAGCGTCGTGCTGCGAGTGACCACCTTTAACGACCAGACCTTCCCCAACCTGCAGGAAGGGCTGAACGAACAGATCGAAGAGGCTGGTGGCATCGAAAAGGTCAATGGCTTTGTTCTGGACCTGCGCAACAACCCGGGCGGTCTGCTGACGCAGGCGATCAAGGTCTCCGATGCCTTCCTGAACGAGGGTGAGATCGTGTCTACCCGTGGCCGCGACCCGGGCGAGGGTGAGCGGTTTAACGCAACCCCAGGCGATCTGGCCGAAGGCAAGCCGATTGTGGTTCTGATCAATGGGGGTTCGGCCTCGGCGTCCGAGATTGTTGCCGGTGCCTTGCAGGATCACCGCCGCGCCATCGTGGTCGGCACCAAAAGCTTTGGCAAAGGTTCTGTTCAGACGGTCATGCCGCTGCGTGGCGACGGGGCCATGCGCCTGACTACGTCGCGGTATTACACACCGTCGGGTCGTTCGATCCAGGCGCTTGGCGTCAGCCCCGACATCATTGTCGAGCAACCGCGCCCGGTGCCGGATTCGGAAGAGGAAGATTCGAACCGTCCCGCCCGGTCCGAAGCCGACCTGCGCGGCAGCCTGAACAATGACAGCCTCAGCGAAGATGAGATTCGTCAGATCGAGGAAGACCGAGCCCGGGCCGAAGCCACAGCCGAGCTACGGGAAGAAGATTATCAAATGGCCTATGCTATCGATATCCTCAAAGGTTTGTCGGCCTTCAACCCGAACGGGCCGTCGCAGTAAACAAACGGGGCCGCCAGACAGGCGGCCCTTCTTCTTTGGTGGATCAGCTTTCCACTTTGTGCAGCTTTTCCTCATCCAGCAACATCGCCAATAAGACGCCGACAGATACAGACACAGTGGCGAAAATGAACGCCATGTTCATGCCGGTGTCAAACGCTGCGGTGATGGCGGTTTTGACCTTTTCGGCTTCGGCCGTGCTCAGTTTGTCCATGATCGCGCGTGCAGAGGATGTGGTCAGCGTCCCACCGTTGATGGCCCGCTGATCGGATTCCGACATATCAATCCCGGCGGTCGCCAGACGTTCGCCCAGGCTACGCAGACTGGCCAGATACATGATCGCGGTCGCGCAGGCCACCGAGATGGCACCATAGACGAGGTGAGTCATGAAACTCAGCCCACCGACCAACCCGGCCCGTTCCGGTTTCACCGCGCAAACCGCAGCGGTGCCTGATGGGCCAACCGTCAGCGTGGCCCCCAACCCAATCATCGCCATACCGGGCAGAATCTGAAAATAGCCCAACCCTGCGGGCAACACGACAACACTGGCCGCACCGATAGTGGCGCACAGGTAACCCCAGAACAAAAGCCGTTTGGGACCGAAATCGTTGTACAGTTTGCCCGACAAGATGGACCCCACGGCAAGCAGAACAGTAAGCGGGGCCAACCCGAATGCAGATTGCAACGTCGACCAGCCCAATACCTTTTGCATGTATTGGGGGAAATACATCAACCCTACGAACGCTGCTGAGACATTGAACATGTTCAGGCCCAGCGTGATGCGAAACTCTCTGTTTGCCATCATCTGGGGCAGCAATAGGGGTTCTTTCACTCGTTTTTCCACTTGTGGGAACAAGACGAACAGAACAGCGCAGACGAAGAACAACATCAGCAGCGGCGATGAGGTCCAGCCCCAATCTGCACCCACGTCCAACCCATAAAGCAACAGCAGGACAGCCAATGACAGTACAGCCATACCTGCAACGTCGATGTGTTCGCCTTGTTTGTGCTGGGTTTCGCGCTCCATCAACACTAGGGCGGTGACCATCGAAATGGTCGCAAACACCACGTTTGCAAGGAAAAATAGCCGCCAATCCCCCAGGTTGACGACCGTACCGCTGATCAGCGGGCCAATGACATTACCACAGGTGACACCTGCCAGAATAAGCCCCATGATCATGGCGCGATGTTCAGGGCGCGAGACTTTGGTGGCGCCGTAGGCCAGCGTGCAGGGCCAGACACATCCCGCGCCGATCCCCTGTAATGCGCGTGAGACAATCAGAAAATCCAGGCTAGGCGATACAAAACACATGACAGAGGAAAACAGAAAGATCGACAGGCCGATCAGCATCAACTTGCGGTGCCCGTACATGTCGCCAAGCCGCCCCCCGGCAACCATCGTCATGGCAAAGAACAGGGCATAGATGTTCAAAACCCATTGGGTGCTGGTGATATCGGCGTCGAAACTGTTTTCGATAGCCGGAACCAGGATCAACGCACCGGTAAAGTCGATGCCGATCCCGAACCCCGTCACCATCAGCGCGATGAGTTTAATGATGCTGCTGCGATCCATGAGCTTGCCCAAGTTGCTGCGGGTCGCTCAAGGATGCACGGGATTCTGATGAAAAGATAGGGACTTGGCCCTAAACGGGCTATTCGCCCACGCTCTGCGCCCGCCGAAATGCCCGTTTCAGCATATCCAGTTCCGCGCGCAGCAGCTCGACCTCAGCGCGAAGATCATCCGCTGCCGAGGCGCCTGCGATAATGGTAAAATCGCCAAGTTTTTCGGACGTGCCTGCGTCCACGATGACAAAGCAATGC
The DNA here is from genome assembly GCF_056539405.1 of Ruegeria sp. BB5. Classification (NCBI taxonomy): domain Bacteria; kingdom Pseudomonadati; phylum Pseudomonadota; class Alphaproteobacteria; order Rhodobacterales; family Roseobacteraceae; genus Ruegeria; species Ruegeria sp. BB5. The sequence goes on from NZ_JBQFUX010000003.1 coordinate 186,691, forward strand.
ACGCCATCGGACAGTGCCTTCACGGGTACAGGGACAGTCAGTGCCCATCCGTCATCTGCTGGTGTCACGCGCACGTCTTCCAAAGGTTCGCCCAAGTACAGAACCTCAACCGCCACCTCGGCCTGCAGGTGACCCTGCCAGAGGCCGTTCTCGAACCGGATGGGTGTCAATGTCGATTGCGTCATGGCCGGACCTCTTACAAATCGGCGCGATGGTGGCGGCAGAAGGTCAGATCGCGCAGGGAAACGCGATTCATCTGCGGGTTTTCAAAGATCAGGTCCAGCCAGATCTTCTCGATCCGCGACTCATTCAAGGGCAAATGTGCCAGATCGAAATCGACTGAGCAGGAGCTTGCAGACAGGTCCAGCTTGCGCAGAACCTGTTCAGCGTTGGGTCCGTGCTGGATGTTGAGACGGGCGAATATCTCAAGCGGCTGCTCGGCCTCGATCAGGGTATCCACACGCATGAGATGCTGTTTGGTCAGGCCCTGAGCAGCCTCGTAGGGCAATTCCACAGACAGGGACAGGAAAGAGCCCGAAAACCCGAACACTTCAACTGTCATCCCATATGCGGCCAGATCCTTGTCGCGGGAATTTCGGGTCTGCCGCATTGCTATTTCGGCCAGGGAACAGTCGTGGAACAAGGTCACCTGCCGGTCCATCTGCGCCTTTCGTGCGGCCGAGGCCACACCCGGACGCGGCAATGGCCCGCGCCACAGATCCGGTCGCCAGCACCAATCGGTGCCAAGGGGTTTTGGGAATTGGGTCGACCCAATTCGAGGTCGGGCCAGACGGCTGTCGGCCTCATGAATCAGCAACTGCAGATGCGTGCGCAGCTTGCGCGCATCATCACGCTGTTGCCGCAGTTGCGGTTCAGGCGCAGCAGACGCACCACGCAGGGCCTGACGCCAGCGTTCGACGGCGCGGCGTTGAATATAGCGATCCAGAAGTCTGCCCATGGCCCCATCATTCAAAGTGTGACCCTGTTTAGTCAAAGACAACGCAGGGTTTAAAGGAGAATAAACGATACTGGGGGGCAAATCTCGCGAATTTGTGACGAACGGGGCGGATGGGCAATCGATTTGAAACCTGTTAGCCCAGCCATTCTTGCAATCGTAAAGGTCAGTGCGTACCGTCTGATACCTGATTGCAGTGGATCATCCGAAAACGCATCCAATAGATTTGAGGCAAGGCCGGGGCATGGAACCCACTCTATTCGCTTTCATATGGAAACATTCGAAGAAACAACAGCTTGTGCTGCTGTTTCTGACGGTTCTGTCATTCCCGTTCCTCTATGCCTCGCTTGAGTTGCCCAAGCAGATCATCAACGGGGCCATTGGCGCGCCCAGTGATACGGTGACTTTCCTGGGCTTCTCGGTAACGCAGGTGCAGTATCTGTTGATCCTGTGTTTCGCCTTTTTGGCAACCGTGATTGCCAGCGGGTTGATGAAAATGCGCATCAACACGATGAAGGGCATCCTTGCTGAACGCATGTTGCGCCGTTTGCGGTTCACTTTGATCCATCGCACGATGCGGTTTCCGAAATCCTATTTCGCCACCACCAGCCAGGGTGAGCTGGTGTCGATGATCACTTCTGAGGCCGAACCGATGGGTGGCCTGATGGGCGACGCGATCGCGCAGCCGGTGTTCCAGTTCGGGCAGATGATGACCATCGTCACCTTCCTGTTCATGCAGAGCGTCTGGTTCGGCCTTGCCAGTGTGGCTCTGATCCCTCTTCAGGCCTGGCTGATTCCAAAGTTGCAACGCCAGATCAACCTGTTGAACAAGGAACGTATTCAAGAGGTCCGCAACCTCAGTTCAGAAATTGGCGAAAGTGCGGCTGGGATCAGCGATCTGCGCACCAATGGCGGCTGGAGATATCGGCAGGCGCAGTTCAGTCATCGTTTGGGGCTTTTGTTCGAGATCCGGTTCAAGATCTACAACAAAAAGTTCTTCATGAAGTTCCTCAACAACCTGATTACGCAGATGACGCCGTTTCTGTTCTATTCGGTAGGCGGCTATCTGGCGATCACGGGTGAGGTGACAGTCGGGGCGCTGGTTGCTGCACTTGGGGCCTATAAGGATCTGAGCGGCCCGTGGAAGGACCTGCTGACCTACTACAATCAGGTACAGGACATGTCCCTACGGTGGGAGGTCGTGACCGAACGCTTTGCGCCTTCAAACATGATCCCTGAAAATCTGTTCGTGGGTGAGCCCGAGACTATTCCGCATCTGACGGGCGATATCGAGTTGCGAAACGTCACCGTGCGCGATGATGACGGCAAGACCATTCTGGAAGATATCGACCTGACCATTCCCAAGGGTGCGCGGGTCGCCATCCAATCGACCCATGCCGCGGAAAGAAATGCGCTGGCGCAGGTCCTGACCCGCGAAGTCCTGCCGGTGCAGGGCGACGTGATCATGGCGGGTCACAATCTGAAAGACCTGCATCAGGTCGTGATTGCGGCCCGGATCGGCTATGCCTATTCGCGGCCCTATCTGTTTGACGGCACGCTGGGCGACAATCTGTTGATGCCCCTGCGTCCGCATCCTCAGCATGAGGCCGATGCCGCCGTGGCGCCGACTCGCTGGCAAATCGAAGCTGCCCGCGCCGGAAATCCGACGGATTCGCTGACGGATGAATGGATTGATCCGGGGCTTGCCGGGCTGGACGATGTTGATGACATTCGCGCCTGGTGGTTCCAACTGGTCGAAGCGATGGGTACTGACGAACTTATGCTGCGCCGTACCCTGCGCACACAATTTGATCCCATTTTGCATCCTGATCTGGCGCAGGACGTGGTCAACCTGCGGGGGACGATTGCGGAAAAGCTGCAGGAAAAAGGGCTGGACCAACACGTTTATCGGTTCGACCCGGATCGTTTTAACCCGGCTGTTCCTTTGGGGGGTAACCTGCTCTATGCGACCCCGTCTCGGGATATCACGCCCGAGTCTATGGCGGATGATCGGCGGTTCAAGAACATGCTTGGGATGCATGATCTTGCCGATGACGCGATGTCCATGGCCAGCGCCGTGATGGAAACATTGGATCAGGCCTTTGGCCGCGACGGCACCGATCACCCGCTGTTCCTGCGTCTGGGGATGTCCAAGGACATGTATCACCGTCTGCTCGACATCAAGGATCGACGTAAGTCGAGAGGAGACAACGGAATTTCCGAGGATGAGCGCGCTTTGCTGCTGACGCTGCCGTTTCTGCTGACCGCTGAGCAGATCGGCCCGGATTTTCCCGAGGAATACAAGGACAAGATTCTGTCCATCCGCAAGGATCAGGCCGAACGGCTGCGTGGGGCGCTGGATGGTATGTTCGTGCCGCTGTCGCCCGACAGCTACATCCCGCGCCTGACGGTGATGGAGAATGCGATTTATGGCCGGGTGTCCCTGATGGCCGGTGCCCATGCCGATGAGATCGAAGATGTCGTTGCTCAGGCCGTAAACGAGGCGGGCCTGCGCCGTCGGGCCGCGTCGACCTTGTACGATCTGCCGACCGGGTTGGGCGGAAACAACCTGCCAACCGTGTTTCAAGAGCGCGCGGCGTTTTCCCGCGCGGGGATCAAGCGTCCCGATATCCTGATCCTCGACAAGGCATTGGCCAGCCACGATTCCCAAAGCCGTCTGCGTACACGTTTGCGGCTGCGTGAATTGCTGCCCGACTCGATCATGATCTTCATGGAGGATCATTTTGCCCACCCTGAGGCCTATGACTTGTTCATCGAGATCAAAGATGGTCGGATTGACGGTGTCTCGCGCACCCAAACCCACCACGAAGACGGGGCCTCGGCTGATCTGAGTCGCAAGCTGCAGATCATATCCTCGACCGAGCTGTTTTCGGGACTGGATGCGCGCAATCAGCGGTTGCTGGCCTTTTCGGCACAATGGTACGAGGCTGCGTCGGGGCAGATGATCTTTTCCCGTGGGCAAGCACCCGACGCGGCGTATCTGTGCATCAAGGGGCAGGCCAATCTGGATTGGACCGATGAAAGCGGTGGCACGCGCACTATATCGATCATTGAACCCGGTCGGTTGATCGGCGATCTGTCAATTATCACCGGCGATGTTCGTCAATTGGATCTGACAGCGGCCACAGATTGTACGTTCCTGCGCATCGGAGCAGAGGAATTGCGCGCTGTGATCGAAAGCGATGCGTCGGTCGCGGTTCAGTTGCTGCAAACCGTTGCCGGGTATCTGACCACGTTGTCCACCAGGATCAACACCATCCAGCATGCATCTGAGGTGTTCCCTGAAATCCCACAATCCATCGAAGGTGAAAGCTCTGGCAACAATGCCTGACCCGAACGCATATGCCGCCCATGAGGGGCTTGTGGGCGACGCGCGCGCCCGGCCCGAACTGTGGCGCCTCGCGGCGGGTCTGGGTATTGTCCTTGTTCTCTATGTGACGTTGAACGCAGTGTTGTTTGCCTTTATCGGGCAATTGCTTCAACCAGATCAGGCGCAGGGTCTCTTGCACGGAACCTCAACGTCGGCCGCTTTGATTCTGCTGCTGAGTTTCGGTTTCCTGACGCTGGGCGTGGCTATCGCCGCCCGTCAAATGCAGCACCGGTCTCTGGCCGCGATCCTTGGCCCGCGCCGCCTGTTATTGCAACAATTCTGGATGGTCCTGCGTGCCTTGGTGATTCTGGGCCTGATCATGGCGGCCCTGCCACCCTATGGTATGGGTGAGACGCTGACGCAAAACCTGGCCCTGTCCACATGGTTGCTTTTGCTGCCAGTGTCGGTGATTGCGGTCCTGATTCAGACCAGCGCCGAAGAAGTGCTGTTTCGCGGCTATATCCAGCAATGCTTGGCGGCTAGATTCCGATCTCCGGCGATCTGGATGGGAGTACCTTCGGTACTGTTCGCAGCAGGGCATTATGCGCCCGGTGTCACCGGCGAGAATGCCCTTCTGGTGGCCATTTGGGCGTGTATTTTCGGCCTGCTGGCGGCGGATTTGACCGCAAGGTCGGGAACATTAGGACCTGCTATTGCATTGCATTTTCTGAACAATGCGGTCGCGCTTCTGTTCATTTCGCTGCCTGAAACGTTAAGCGGGTTGGCATTGTACCTGCTGCCTTACGACATGTCCGAAACCGGCTCGTTACGGCAATGGCTGTTCGTTGATTTTGCGGTAATGACTGTCAGCTGGTTAACTGCACGTCTTGCGCTCAGGCGTTGATTGCATTTCTTTCCGTTGCGTCTTATTTGACGTCAATGCCGCAAAACAAGGTTCCGACATGAACTGGATCACAAACTACGTCCGTCCCCGGATCAATTCGATCTTCTCGCGCCGGGAAGTGCCCGAAAACCTTTGGCACAAGTGCGATGAATGCGGCACGATGCTGTTCCACCGTGAGCTTGCGGAAAACCAGAATGTATGCACCCAATGTGATCACCACATGGCGATCACCCCGCGGGACCGTTTCGCACACCTGTTTGACGGTGGTATTTTCACCGAGGTCGAAGTTCCCGCACCAACAGCTGATCCGCTGCAATTCCGGGACCAGAAGAAATACCCGGATCGCATGAAAGCAGCCCAGAAAAAGACCGGCGAGTCTGAGGCAATGCTGGTTGCTCGGGGCGAAATCGGGCGCACCCCGATTGTGGCTGCCGCACAGGACTTCTCGTTCATGGGTGGATCGATGGGCATGTATGTCGGCAACGCCATCATCGCCGCCGCACAAGAGGCGGTAAAATTGAAGCGCCCGTTGATTCTGTTCTCAGCCGCAGGTGGCGCACGGATGCAAGAAGGTATCCTCAGCCTGATGCAGATGCCGCGTACAACCGTGGCCGTTGAGATGCTGAAAGAGGCGAACCTGCCCTATATTGTCGTGCTGACGCATCCCACTACCGGTGGCGTGACTGCATCTTACGCGATGCTGGGCGATGTCCATATTTCGGAACCCAATGCGCTGATCTGTTTTGCAGGGCCGCGCGTGATTGAACAGACCATCCGTGAAAAACTGCCCGAAGGGTTCCAGCGCGCGGAATACCTGCTGGATCATGGCATGTTGGACCGTGTGACCAAGCGGACCGAGATGCGTGAGGAACTGATCACCATTACCCGGATGCTGATGAACCAGCCGCCAGCAGTCAAAGGCGATTTGCCCGCGCCCCAGCCCGAAGAGGCCAAGGCCGAAACCCCAGCCGAGGAAACGGTCGAAGAATGACCAGCCCGACATCTGACGTCATCCTCGACCGGATGATGGCGCTGCATCCCAAGATCATTGACCTGACCTTGGACCGTGTCTGGCGTTTGCTGGCAGCTTTGGACGATCCGCAGGTTAAGCTGCCACCGGTGATCCATATCGCCGGAACCAATGGCAAGGGCTCGACCCAGGCGATGATCCGTGCCGGGTTGGAGGGAGCAGGGCTGTCTGTCCACGCCTATACCTCGCCCCACCTCGCACGGTTTCACGAACGCATCCGATTGGCCGGAGAGCTGATTTCGGAACCCGCTTTGACCGCCGTTCTGGATGAATGCTACGCCGCCAATGATGGCGAAAACATCACTTATTTTGAGATCACGACCTGCGCGGCCCTGCTGGCTTTTGCACGGACGCAGGCAGATTACACGCTGCTTGAGGTCGGCTTGGGTGGCCGTCTGGATGCCACGAATGTCATACACGAACCGGCAATAACGGTGATCACGCCAGTTTCGATCGACCACGAACAGTTTTTGGGAGGTACGCTGGGCAAGATCGCAGCCGAAAAGGCGGGCATCATCAAACCTAGTGTGCCCTGTATCGTCGGCCCGCAACAGGACGAGGCGCTAGAGGTCATCGAATACACCGCCGCACGCCTGGGTGCGCCGCTGCTGGTCCACGGTCAGCACTGGCATGTGCATGAGGAAAACGGGCGCCTGATCTATCAGGACGAAACCGGGTTGCGTGACCTGCCATTGCCCAACCTGCTGGGTGCGCATCAGATGCAGAACGCAGGTGCTGCGCTGGCCGTTCTACGGTACCTTGATCTGGGCGACGACGCCTACGAGGCCGCAGTGACCCGTGCCGAATGGCCCGCTCGTATGCAGCGCCTGAAAACCGGTCCCCTGGTCGAGGCTGCGCCACAAGCTGAGCTGTGGCTGGATGGTGGCCACAATACCGCTGCTGGAGTAGCGCTGGCGGATGTTTTGACCAAACTGCCAGAGCGCCCGACGCATTTGATCTGCGGAATGCTCAACACTAAAGACGTGACGGGTTACCTCGCACCGCTCGCGAAACAAGCCCAAAGCCTGACCGCAGTATCGATCCCTGGCGAGGCCGCAACGCTGAGTGCCGAAGACACGGCCGCTGCCGCGGCTAAAGTCAACCTAACCGCCACAACCGCCGACAGTGTTGCAGACGCTCTGAAAGCAATTGTCGGGGAAAACTCACAAGCCCGCGTTCTGATCTGCGGTTCGCTGTATCTGGCGGGAAACATCTTGCGCGAAAACGGCTAAATTCTCTGCCCGCAGGGGCTTCATCTGGCCAAAAATACCTCGGGGGAGCCACGCAAAGCGCGGCGGGGGCAGAGCCCCTTATTTCCCCCAGTCCTGATCCTGCATTTCCCGCAGTCGCGAGGCAGTGCGTTCAAACTCGAACGTCCCTTCGCCTTCGACATACAACATCTCGGGCTCAGCCGCGGCGGAACAGATCAACCGAACCTTGGCCTCGTACAAGGCGTCAATCAATGTGACGAACCGTTTGGCTTCGTTGAAGTTGTTGCGCGACAAGCGCGGGATGTCCTCTAGCACCAGAACCTTCAACTCATCTGCAATTGCCAGGTAATCCGCCGGGCCTAACATGCGACCACACAGATCGTAGAACGTGGCCCGGGCAACTCCGTTCCGAAAGGCCGGCAGCTCGACCGACCGGCCTTTGACCTGCAAGACTAGCGGTTCCGCCGCACCGCCCGACAAATCGGTCCAGACGTCACGAATGTTCTGCCGTGCCTCGGGTCCGATTGGGGTGAAGTACACCGGTGCGCCCTCCAGCCGGTTTTGGCGGTAATCTGTGGGAGATACCAGCTCCCACACCTGAAGCTGTTCCTTGATGCGGGCGATGAAAGGCAGGAACAACTGCCTATTCAGCCCGTCCTTGTACAAATCGTCAGGGTGCCGGTTTGACGTGGTCACAACCACAACGCCGCCTTCATAAAGCAGGTCGAACAGACGCCCTACGATCATGGCATCGGTGATATCGATAATCTGCATCTCGTCAAAAGCAAGCAGCCTGACCGAATTCACGACCTCTTTCGCCACCGGAGCCAAGGCATCCTCGACCCCATCCTGACGGGCTTTGTGCATACCGGCATGAATTTCCTGCATGAACGCATGAAAATGCACTCGACGTGCGGGAATATCCTCCAGCGCATCGACAAACATATCCATCAACATGGATTTTCCGCGCCCCACGCCGCCCCAAAGATACAACCCCTTGGGCGGGGGCGGAGCCTTGCGGAACAACCCGCGTTTAACCGGGGCGGACAGCGCCGCGCGGATACGTTCGAAATGGGGTAGGACGGCCTCTTGCGCATCGTCCCGGGTCAGACTGCCCTCGGCAATGCGGGCGTTGTAAATCGAAATCAGATCCGTCATGGATTCGAGCCATAGCGCCCGCGTTGAGCCTTGAAAAGCAGCCATTTCCCACGACCCATCAAATTTCCTTATCCGTGACCGCAAATCTGCTGATTTGACCGACTGCTCAAATCCACTACCGTCCGTCGAACCAATACCCCCGAGGTCCCTATGTCGCATTCTACGCGCCTGCTGAATCCGATCCTGATCGTAGGATGTATTATCATCACGGTCAGCTTTGCCGTGCGGGCGTCGTTCGGAGTGTTCCAGATTCCAATTGCCACTGAGTTTGGTTGGCTACGCACCGATTTCTCGCTGGCCATCGCGATCCAAAACCTGGCCTGGGGGATTGGACAGCCGATCTTTGCTGCAATGGCTGAAAAGATTGGCGACCGGAAAGCCATCATTCTTGGTGCGTTGACCTATGCGGCTGGTATGGTTCTGTCGGCTTGGTCTGTAACGCCGTTTGGTCATCAAATGTATGCGTGGCTGGTTGGATTTGGCATCGCGGGCACGGGGTTTGGTGTCGTACTGGCGGTGGTCGGGCGTGCGTCGTCCGACAAGAACCGCTCGATGTCTTTGGCCATTGTCACGGCGGCGGGCAGTTTCGGACAGGTGATTGGCGCACCGACGGCAGAATGGTTGCTCAGCTTCCTGCCCTGGCAACAGGTGTTTCTTGTCTTTGCAGCTGCGATTCTAGCCCTTGTGCTGACGCTGCCTTTCATGCGCGCACCACAACCGGTCAGCAAGGCCGAACTGGAAGAGAGCATGAGCCAGATTCTGAGCCGTGCGTTCCGCGACCCCTCTTATGCAATGATCTTTCTGGGGTTCTTCAGCTGCGGCTATCAATTGGCGTTCATCACCGCCCATTTCCCAGCCTTCGTGACCGAGATGTGCGGCCCGATCCAACCCGGTGGCGTGCTGCATTCGCTGGGCATCACCACCACCTCGGCCCTGGGGGCTGTGGCAATCTCGCTGGTGGGGCTGGCGAATATTGGTGGCACCTTACTGGCCGGTTGGGCCGGTAATCACTTCCCCAAGAAATACCTGCTGGCGTCGATCTATACCGCCCGCACATTGGCGGCTGCGGTCTTTATCCTCATGCCGATTACACCAATGTCGGTCATCGTATTTTCGATTGTCATGGGCTCGCTCTGGCTGGCGACTGTGCCTCTGACCTCGGGTCTTGTCGCGCATCTGTACGGGCTGCGCTATATGGGTACCCTTTACGGTTTCATCTTCCTCAGCCACCAGATTGGCGGTTTCCTGGGCGTCTGGCTGGGCGGGCGCATGTATGACGTTTATGGCGATTACACGATGGTCTGGTGGATTGGCGTAGCCGTTGGCGCCTTCAGCGCTATAGTTCACCTGCCCATTCGAGAAAACCGCAGCGGAACGGCGGTTCCGGCCTGATCTACTTGGCCTCGTCCGGGGTCAACAGACCTTCGGCCACCAACCTTTCCGCCCAGCCCTGAGGGCCAGTGAAGTGATGCGTCTGCCAGCCCCGCGCGCGTGCCGTTTCGATGTTGTCGATCCGGTCATCGGCAAACAGCAAACTGCTGGGCGGTAGGCCACAATCATCTTCGACCATCTCATAAATCGGGGCGTGCGGCTTGACCGCTTTCATCCGGCCCGAGACATATTGCCGGTCAAATTCGTTCAGGAACGGATAAACCGTGGTGGCATAGTCGAAATTCTGCACCCCAAAATTAGTGAGCGCAAAAACTGGAACGCCCTTGGCCCGTAAAGCTCGTTGCAGGCGAACGGAATGCGGGATTTCCGGCGTGGCCAATTCGATCCACTTGTCATGCCACAAGCGGATTTCGTCGCGCCATTCGGGGTATTTCTCAGCCCAATCATAGATCGTATCGGTAAAATGGTGGCCCTGATCAACCAGATCGTTCATCCCGTGCAGATCAACCTCGGCAAACATGGCGCGGCGGCGGTCTTCTCCGATGGCCTTGTCATAGTAACGCTCTGGCTGCCATTCGATCAGAACATTTCCAATGTCGAAAATTACGGCTTCAATCGGCATATTACGCCCCTGTCAAATCAATCTCTGCTTGCGCCCGACTGAACCAATCCCGGGCAGGACTTTCAAGTCGGAACCGCAGCGCGCAGCGCTGCCCGGCCCAACGGGGGAAGGCGCATCATCGATGCGTCGCCAACGGGCGGGAGAGTTACCGGCGTCGCGCTGCGCGCAGTTCACGTTCCAACGCATCCAGAAACCGCGATCGGTCCGCCTTGCCAAAAGGTTTGCCGCCCCCACCAGCCCCCAGCGGATTGGCTGCCCGCAGGTCGGCCATCAGATCGCGCATGGCTAGCTGCTGGCCGATATTGGCTGCCGTAAACGCTTCACCATTTGGGCGCAGCACGCGTGCCCCGGCTTCAACGCATTTGGCGGCCAGTGGGATATCCGAGGTCACCACCACATCCCCAGGGCCACAACGCTCGGCGATCCACTTGTCCGCCTCGTCCGCGCCTTCCGCAACGATGACGACCTGCACTAGGGAATTGGCCGATGGCCGCAACCCACCATTCGAGACCAACGCCATCGGCACCTTGTGGCGAGTCGCCACCCGCTCGGCCTCGGCCTTCACAGGACAGGCATCGCTATCGACATACAGGGTGGTCACGCCTTCTTGGCCTGTTTCTTGGCGGGTTCTGCGGGTTTCTTGCGCACCTTGAACTCTTCGGGGATCGGCATCCGGTTGAACGCGTCCAGACCGGCGATCTTGTAGGCTTCGGCCAAGGTCGGGTAGTTGAACGTGTTCTGCACGAAGTAGTCCACCGTGCCTTTCAGGTTCAGCACCGCCTGCGCGATGTGGATCAGTTCAGTCGCCCCTTCGCCCACGATCTGCACGCCCAGCACCCGGCGGGTTTTCAGCGAGAACAGCATTTTCAGCATGCCATGCTCCAACCCCATGATATGCCCGCGTGAGGTTTCGCGGAACCGCGCCACACCAACCTCATATGGGATGCCGCGTTCCTCCAATTCTTCCTCGGACATACCGCAGGTTGAAATCTCGGGCACCGAATAGATGCCATAGGGATACCAAGGGCTTTCTGGCAGGGTGGGGGTGTCCAACGCATGACAGGCCGCCACACGGCCCTGTTGCAACGAGGTTGAGGCCAACGACGGGTGCCCGATCACATCGCCGGTGGCATAGATATGCGGCACAGTGGTCTGATAGGTTTTGCGGTCCACCTTGATGCGGTTGCGATGGTCCGTCTCCAAACCAACTGAGTTCAAATTCAGCGCCGAGGTCGCACCCATGCGCCCGGCCGCAAACAGCAGCATTTCAGCACGGACATGGCGGCCATTATCCAGTGTGACTTCGACATGATCTCCTGTGTCCTCGATCTTTTCCACGGCAGAGCCCAGCCGCAGATCGACGCCGTTTTCGCGAATTTGATGGGTGAAATCGTGGATCAACCGCTTGTCGATGAAATCAAGGAAGGTTTCGCGCGGCTCGATCAGGGTCACGCGCACATCCAGTGCCGAGAACATCGTGGCATATTCAACGCCGATTACCCCCGCGCCGATCACGACAAGCGAGCGCGGAATCTCGGCCATTTCCAGAAAGTCATCGCCGTCGACCACGGTTTTGCCGTTAAAGGGCACGTAATCCGGTCGGTAGGTTTTGGTCCCTGTGGCGATCAGGAACTTGGCTGCAGTCAGGCGTGTGGTTTCACCGGCATCAGTGGCGACCTCAATCTCATGGGGGCCGACGAACCTGGCCAGACCGTTCAGGGTTTCCACGTGGTTGCGGTTGAACTGATGTTCCAGCACGTCAACCTCGTGATCCAGCGTCATGTGCAGACGTGCCTTGAGGTCTTCGGCGCGGATTTGATCCTTGACCCGGTAAGATCGGCCATAAAAACTGCGCTCGCGCCAGCCGGACAGGTTCAGCACTGTTTCCCGCAGGGTTTTCGAAGGGATGGTGCCGGTATGAACCGACACGCCACCGAACCGGTCTTTGCGGTCGATCACCAGCACACGACGTTTCAGTTTGCCAGCCTGTATCGCTGCGGAACGCCCTGATGGCCCTGACCCGATGATGATCAGGTCATAGTCAAATTTGCTCATCCGTCAGTCCCCGTACAGCGCTTCGGCGTGGAAGGTGATGTGGTCTTCCATGAAGGTCGATACAAAGAAATACGAGTGATCATAGCCCGGCTGTAAACGATAGGTTGCCTGCTGGCGTCGTTCCGCGATGGCTGTCGCCAGCGCCTCGGGACGCAGTAGGTCGATGAACTGATCATTTGCACCGGTGTCGATCAGGATCGGTCCGTCAAAGCCAACCTCTTTCATCATCAGCGAGGCATCGTGCTTGGCCCAAGTGGCTTCGTCATTACCCAGATAGGCGCTCAGCTGTTTGCGCCCCCAATCCGCGCCGGTCGGGTTCGAAATCGGCGCGAAGGCCGAAACCGACCGAAACCGACCTGGCAAGTTCATCGCCAGGGTCAGCGCCCCGTGGCCACCCATTGAATGACCAGTGATCGCTTGACGATCCATGTCGATGGCGAAGTTTTCTGCCAACAGGTTCGGCAGTTCCTCGGCCACGTAGTTCCACATGTTAAAATGCGGTGCCCATGGGGTTTGTGTTGCATTCACATAGAATCCAGCGCCCTGGCCCAGATCATAGTCATCGTGATCGGCCACGCTTTCACCCCGCGGAGAGGTGTCGGGGAACACGACGGCAATGCCTTGTTCGGCTGCCCAGGCCTGCGCACCGGCCTTGGTCATGGCGTTTTCGTGTGTGCAGGTCAGGCCAGACAAATACCACAGGACGGGAACCGGGCCGTCCTTTGCTTCGGCAGGTAGAAACAGACCAAAGGTCATGTCGCATTGGCAGGCTGGCGACGCATGGCGGTAGACGCCCTGCACGCCACCGAAACAGGCGTTTTCCGAAAGGGTTTCCATCTGGCAGAGTCCTTAAATTTAGATCGCGTTATGGCTAACGATCCAGGGACGCCGCGTAAAGGCCGCACGACTTCGGCGCGCGTTTTTTTGAATGCTTTGGCTCAGAGCGTCCCAACCCAGGCGATGACCACCGGCACGGTCAGGATACTGACCGCAGTCGACAGCAGGATCGCTGCTGAGGCCCGGTGCGGGGCCACACGGTAGTGAGCCGCCAGCATGTAAACATTTCCGGCCACCGGCAGCGCCGCTGCCGCAATTGCGACCGTGGCGGAAAAGGCATCGACGGGCATCAACCACAGCAGCACCACGGCCACACAAGCCGGGTGAATGACCAACTTGCAAAAACTCAACCATGCAGCAACCTGAATGCGTTCGGCGGACTTGGACGCCAAAGAGGCCCCAATTGCAAACAAAGCCCCCGGTGTGGCCGCCCCGCCCAGAATGGTCAGAAAATCATTGAGTGCCGCCGGAACCGGCATTTGCAAAGCCGACCACAGAAGCCCTGCGGAAATCGAAACGATCATTGGGTTCTTCAACAATCCCAACCCAATCAGGCGCAACGTTGCCGGGGTCAGCCGTCCGTCGCGCCCCGCGTTGATCAAAATCACGATCAAGGACGAAAACACCACCAGATCAACGGTCAGAACCAGCATGACCGGCCCAATGGCGGCCTCGGACAACAACAGCGCCAGCATCGGTAGTCCCAGAAAGCCGACATTTCCGATGGCGGCACATTGGGCCTCGACCGCCGCGGTAGGAATATCAAGCCTGCGAACCCAGGCCACTCCAGTTGCCAGACCATACACGGCGAGAGTTCCCAGCAGATAGCCCGCCATCAGCCGACCGTTGAAAATGTCGGCAAAGGGCAGGGTGGCGGCAAAGCGAAACAGCATCGCCGACAGTGCGAAATAGAACACGAACTTTGTCAGATAGGCTGTCGCGTCTTCGGTGAAAAAGCGGCTGCGCCCGGCCCAGTATCCCAGGCCGATGATTGCAAAAAACGGAAGCGTGCGCAGAAATATTTCGACCATGCCCAAAGTGTTAGCATCGTTTGATCGCGCAGCAAGCCTTGAACGACAACGACCGGAAGCCGCGGGTTTGCGGGTCAAAACATTCAGAATTCACATTCCGTTACGCAACGGGACGACGCGAATCGTTGTATCTGTACTGATCGGTTTATAGTTTGAGGGGAACACTAACCCTAGGAGAGCTCATGACTCAGACAGCCGCCATCCTTCGCACGGGCCGCAAATTCGATCAGGTTTTGCGCGGAGCCCGAGAAGTTTTCATGGCGGATGGGTTCGAAGGTGCCAGCGTCGATGACATCGCGCGGGCGGCGGGCGTGTCCAAGGCGACGCTCTACAGCTATTTCCCCGACAAGCGTCTGCTGTTCATGGAAGTCGCCCAGACCGAATGCAAGCGTATGGCTGAAAGAGTCATTTCGATGATCGACGACTCCAAACCTGCGCGCGAAGTGTTGACGATCACGGCGACGCAGCTAACCGCATTTCTAGTGTCCGATTTCGCGCAGCAGGTGTTTCGTATCTGCGTGGCCGAGCGGGATCGGTTCCCTGAATTGGGCCAGGCGTTTTACGAATCCGGACCTCAGAATGGCCAGCGTCATATGGTCGAGTATTTGGAAAAGGCCGTTCAAAAAGGCGAATTGGTTATCGAAGATGTTCAGATTGCTGCCGAACAGTTCTCAGAACTGTGCAAGGTTCGCTTCTGGACCAAAGCCGCGTTGGGCATCCAGACCAATTTCAAACAATCCGAGATTGATGAGATCGCGTTGCACGCAGTGGACATGTTCATGGCGCGTTACGGCGTCTGACACTTAAGCACGCATTGATACTGGATGGATCGGGACAACGATCTCAGAAATGCCTGCGCCCAAGTCTCGGACGCAGGCAGCCGTAATCACTCGATAAAGGTCTTGGCCAACCGATCGCTGATGGGTTGCGAAAGATAGCTTATGACGGCGCGTTCGCCGGTATTGACGAACAAATCTGCGGGCATGCCGGGCACCAGTTCCAATGCGGCCACGTCACGCGTTTGTTCGGCATCCAGTTTAACCCGCGCCTTGTAATAGGCTTCGCCGGTGCGTTCGTCCTCAAGCGCATCGGCTGAGATGTCGAAGATATGCCCCACAGCTTCGGGCACGTCCGCTTGCGCAAAGGCCGACAGGCGGATGCGCGTGGATTGACCGATCCGCAGCTTATCAATGTCGCCGGTCTTGACCCGCGCCTCGACGATCAGGGCCTGATCAGCTGGAACGATATCCATGATCGGCGCACCCGGGCGGATCACCCCACCATTGGTTGACACTTCCAAATTCACAACGCGTCCGCTGGTCGGGGCCAGAACCTGTGTTCGCTTCAGGCGTGCCAGCGTGCCCGCGAATTGCGGTCGAACCAGATCAAGCTGGGCCTCAACAACAGCCAGCTCCCCGGCGAGGACCTCATCGCGTAGTTTTTGCTGGCTAAGCAGGGACAGCTCCAACTCTTGCACCTGATCTTCGGCCTGGGCTATCTGGGTGCGCAATGATGCGTCAACGCCAGCCAGCCGTTCCAACTCGATCTGCCGTGCGCTGACCCGCGTGACGGCGACCAGACCCTTATTCAACAGCGTCTCTAAGTTGGACAACTCAACCCGCGTGATCTTGATCTGGTTCCGGGCCGCGCGGCGCTGTTCATCCAGACCCGTGACCTGGTTGCGTAGGCCCGCGATACGTTGCGCGTTGATCTGCGCTTCGGTCCGGCGGGCACGGGCTTCGGCGTCAAATAGTTGTTTCTGGGTCAGGTAAGGCGACACCCAATGCAGGCGGTCCATTCCTTCCCGGAATCCCGCCAGGGCGGTGGTTTCCTCAAACTGACTTTGTCCACTAATTTGCGCCAGCAGGCGCGCGCGGCGAACCGACAGCTCACCCAACCGGCTACCCTGAACGCTAAGATCCACGTTAATCTCGGTGCTGTCGAGCTGAACCAGAGGCTGCCCTGCCTGCACAAATTGGCCGTCTGTGACCAGGATCGACTGAATTATGCCGCCGTCCAGATGTTCGACCGTTTTGCGTTGGCCCTCTACCACAAAGGATGCGGGTGCAACCACGGCACCATCGAGTTTCGAGGCAAAGGCCCAATAGGCGCTACCACCGACGAATACCGCCAGGGTGAACAGGCCGAACAGGACATAGCGGGCGACGCCAGGGGAACTGTCCGAAATCTCTTTCAGCTGTGCCTCGTGAAATCCCACGGCAGTGCGAGGGGCTGAGTATTTGACCAGGTCAGTCATTGGGCCGCTCCTGTGATCTGAGTTTCATCCACCCGACTGGGTGCCGGTTGTGTTGGTTTGTCCAGAACGTTGCGGCGATTGACTTTCAGAACGTCCTGCTTGTCGCCGAACTGGGTTTGATTGCCATTGCGCAACACCATCACCTTGTTCGCCGCCTGCAGCGTGGCTGGGCGATGTGTCATGACAATGGCGATCCCGCCGCGTTCCTGCACGGCCAGCAAAGCATCGCGCAGGGCCTGTTCGCCCTCGGCGTCCAGATCCGAGTTGGGTTCGTCCAAAACCAGAACAAACGGATCACCGTATAGCGCACGTGCCAGAGCCAGCCTCTGACGCTGACCGCCGGACAGGAAAAAACCGCGGCCAAGCCTGGTTTCGTACCCGTCGGGCAAACCGCTGACCAGTTCGTGAACCCCTGCTTCGCGCGCTGCACGCAGGACCTCGGCATCGTCGATCGCGGTGGAGAACCGTGCAATGTTTTCGCGGATTGTGCCATCGAACAGCTCGACATCCTGTGGCAGGTATCCGATCTGTTTGCCCAAGTCTTCGGGATTCCATTTCGACATCGGGCTGCCGTCCAGCAGAACCTCGCCCCGTTGCGGATGCCAGATGCCCGCAAGCATCTTGCCTAGCGTGGTCTTGCCCGAACCACTCTGGCCAATCACTGCCAGAACGTCCCCGGCCGTGAGGCTGAAATCAATCGCCCGGATGGTGGCATTGAGCGCAAGTGGAGGGCCTGCCTGAGCGATGCGGACGTCCATCGATTTGAACGCGCGCGGCAAGTTCAGGTTTGGAGGCGCCTCGGCAAAATCTTCGGTCAATTGTTTGATTTTGCTATAGGACCCGCGTGCAGCCAGAAAAGTGCGCCACTGCCCGATCAACTGATCAATCGGCGCAAGTGCACGAGCCAGAACAATCGTAGCGGCAATCATGACGCCTGCGGTGGACTCGCCGATCACGGCCAGTGCCGCACCCATCCCCAGAACCGCTGATTGCAGGCCCATACGTATGGTCTTGGACAATACGGAAAAGCTGGCCACCCGATCAGCGGCGCGGGTTTTGTGTTGATGCGCGTCAGTTTGCAGCGCGGTCCAGCGGCGTACCAGATCGGATTTCATACCCAGCGCATGGACCAGTTCGGCATTCCTGTCGCTGATCTTGAACAGCGCATCCGACCGCCCTCGTGCCTGCGCGGCCTGCTGCATCGGGCCTCGGGATCGGGCGTTGTTGATCAGCGCCATCAATGTCAAGGTCAGCGCTCCGGCCAGACCCAACAGACCCAGAAACGGGTGCAGCACATAAAGAACCATCAGATAGATGGGTATCCACGGAGCATCGAAAAAGGCGGTCAGGGTGGTGCCGGAAATGAATTCGCGGAACCCGTTCACATCCTCGACCAGGTTTTCGCCTGCCTCAGCTTCTCCTTGGACCCGGCGGCGCATGGCGGCCCCTAGGACGGGCGCGCCGACGCTGAGTTCGAACCGGGCGGCCAGGCGGCCCAGAATGCGCATCCGCGTCAGGTCGAGGCACGCAATGACGATGAATACCCCCGCCAGCAGCACGGACAAGGCGATCAATGTGTCTATGTTCTGGCTGGTCAAAACCCGGTCATAGACCTGCAGCATGTATAGCGGCCCGGCCAGCATCAAGAGGTTCAGGAACAGGCTGAAGATCGCAACCGCAACAAAGCCTTTGCGCAGCGATCCCCAGGCGGTTTTGACGGGATTGGAATTCTGGAACATCGGATAGCCCTTTCCGGTTTGGCAAGCGGGGCGGCCACAAGACCGCCCCGTTGTGGATCGCTTAGGCGACGAAGTCGTCTTCGGTTAGGTCTGCGCTGTTGATCCCAGCCAGACGGACCGAGCCTTCGTTGCCAAAGGTGATCAGGGTGTCATTGCCATCCTGCGCGACATTCACCGCGCCGCCGAAATCGGGTCCGAGGTCGCCGAACTGCAGCTGATCGCGACCGATCTCAAAGTCCTGGATCACGTCATTGCCGAAGTCTTCACCGAACGAGAACGTGTCTCGTCCCAGCCCGCCGATGAGGATGTCATCACCACCTTCGCCCGAGATCAGGTCTCCGCCCGCGCCGCCATTCAGCACGTTGGACAGATCGCTGCCGACGATCACGTCGCCATCATCGGACCCGATGACGTTTTCAATGGACTGCAGCACGTCGGTCTCGAACTGGTTTTCGACAACGTCCTGACCGATGACACCGGTTCCCCCGGTCGCATTCACATCCAGCGTTGCACCTGCGTCGACCAGAGTGTCCTGCACCACCGGGCCGTTCACGCCCGCCGGAGCATTGTGCAGATGGATCGCCGAAACAGTGCCTGGGATTGGAGTGCCCAGCTCTGCCTCGCTGATGCCAACAACGCTCAGCTCGCTGGAATAGGTGACCTCACCAGTGTTCAGGTTCTGCGTGATGACAACGGTGGCCTCACCGGTCGCTTCGCTGTTTGACAGCGGCCCTGGCTCTTGCGCGGCGTCCAAACCGCCACTCAGGCTAACGGTGCGGATACCGTTTTCGGTCACGTCGCTGTCGACCGATAGCTGCCCGCGGATTTCACCCGCCGGGAACTGGTTGGTGTGGATGTTGTAGTAGAGGTTGCCTTGAACCGCCTGATCAACAAAACCGGCACCATCGGCAATATTAGACCCGAACTGATCCGGTGCCGCGACAACCGCATCGGTGACCGAGATGTTGAACCCGGTATCGCGGGTGGCAGTGCCATTGCCGTTGGCGTCCAGACGAACCTCGACCGCGACGTCCAGATCCGAGAAGTCGGCCGTGTCGATGCCGTCTCCACCGTCGATGAAGTCATTGCCCAGACCACCGGTCAGAACATTGTCGGCATCGCCGGCAATCAGAACGTCATCACCTGCGCCACCGTCGATGTCACCATTGGTAGTGCCCAGATCGACAAAGATATCGTCGCCATCGCTCAGCAGAACGTCACCGTTGATCACGCCGTCGTCGTCATTAACGATGGTGACGGTGCCTGCGTCCGAGGCGTCGATTGCGTTGACCGTGCCGCGGATTTCGCCCTCGTTCAGGACGGCACCAACAAGGTTCAGACCGCCATCAACGCGCAAGCCCGCCGCAGCGTCCGAGTCCTCGGATCCAGCGATCAGACCTTCGTTGACGACCACACCGGCAAAGGACGCGTCATCCTGGCTAGTGAACAGGCGCAAGCCATCGCCCACCTGGTTGCCCTCTGCGGCGTCTCCACGGCCTTGCAGCGTGCCTTCGTTGACGACAGCGGCCGAGACCACATCCCCAGATACATCGCCGGTTTGCAACGAGACGGCTGAGCCGTTATTGCCTTCGCCCGCGTCAACCAGACCGGTGTTGGTAAAGGTATAGTTGTCGGCGGTACCATCGGCATAAACCGTACCGTTGCGCTGGTTGCCGGTGCCCAGAATGTCACCTTCGTTGATGACCTCGAGCCCTTCTCCGTCAATATTCAGCGCGCGGCTGTCCGAGGTGACAGTACCCCGGTTGACGAAGGACCCGCCCGAATGATCGCCTGTGCCAAAGTAGACACCGTTCTGACCACCTGCAAAGACGGCGGTTTCCTCGTTGACCAGTTGGCCTTGGAAATTGACGTTGTTCACAGCGCGGAACGCGCCGACAGTGCCATTTGCACCTTCGGACGAGACCGAACCTGTGTTGGTGATCGTTCCGGTGAACAGAGCAGGGCCAAAGCCGCCGCCTTCCAGCCGGGCGCCTTCCAGACGGATGCCATCTCCGGCGGTGCCCAGACCAGCGCCTGCATTGCCGCGACCGGCGACGGAGCCTGCGTTGGTCACTTCAACCTCACCATTGCCTTCGGCAGACAGGGAAAGTGAAACGCCAGCGCCTTGGTTGCCTTCGCCCGCATCGATTGAGCCGGTTGCCAGGTTGTTGATCGAGAAATCAGACGCGGTGTCGTCGGCGTAGATCGTGCCGTTGCGCTGATCGCCAGAGCCCAGAATGTCACCGCCATTGACCAGATCAACGCCGGAGCCGTCGATATTAACCGCGCGGCTGCCTGATTGGATGGTGCCAAAGTTCAGCACATCCAGATCATGTTCGCCTTCACCGATATAGAGACCGTTGCGAGGTCCTTCGATCACACCGGTCGAGGTGTTCAGAATCCCACCTTCGGCATTTGCGCCATTGGCAATGCGAATACCGGCGGCGGTGCCCTGATTACTTTCGGTCGAAATCAGACCGCTATTGATGATCTCGGTTTCAAGAATGGCACCTTCGGCACCATCATCGATGCGGATGCCGTCTCCGGCCAGACCTGTATTTGCCGCCGCCTGACCGCGGCCTTGAATGGTCGCGCCAAAGCCGTTGAACACTTCGGTTTCCACGCGGTCTCCGAGCTCATCACCGACTTGCAGCGAAATACCGGCGCCCTGATTGCCGTCACCGGCATCAATCGTGGCGCCTGAGAAGTTCGAGATCGCAATATCCTCGGCGGTGCTGTTGGTATAGATCGTGCCGTTGCGCTGATCGCCGGTGCCGATGATGTCGCCAAAGTTGCGCACATCAATGCCCTGACCCTGAATATCAACCGCACGACTGTCCGAACTGATCACGCCGCCGCGGAAATTATCCAGGCTGCCAGAGCTGTCAGGCCCGGCAAACTGCACTCCGTTAAATTCCCCGGCTATCTCTCCGAAGTTTCGGACTGCGGCGCTGCCGGTCACCTGAACGCCGGTAGCCAGAACTTCGGGACCGTTAATTGCTTCGATCCGGCCCGAGGCAAAGTTGAAGATGTCGACATCCTCACCCTGCGCCTGCACAGCGGCCACGGCGTTGTTGGTGACTATCTCACCAAAGTTCAGCAGGCGCGAGAAATCATTGGCCAGCACAAAGGCCGGAGTGTCATCGACAACCGTGCTTTGGAAAAAGTTGTTCAAAAGGGTTTGGCCATCGCGGCTGGTCTCTTGTGCCAATGTGGACGTGGTTAAAAGACGTGCGCGTAAGCTTTCCATAAGTTGGGACAGCATGGGGGACTCCATCATGGGTTTGCGTAATGCGGTCCGCCCGCTGGTCTGGGCATTCCACGTAGCAAAGGGGTAGTCACCACCACGGCGCAGCTAAAATTCATCCTTCGAATTGGCGGTATAACCAATGCAAATAGTCACGGGTGGCGTGATCTCTGGCCACCGTGCCTCGTTTCTTTTCAATTGGTTACGTGGTAAATCTCCGCAGTGCCCTTCTATTCGATGGCGCGGATTGACGGTTTTGTCAGTGATTGTGATGCCGATTTCCTGCAGCGGCGCGCCGGTTGGCGTATGTAAAGGGCATCCCCAGCGGGATCGGGAAACGGATCACGGGCCCAAAACTATGAACTTCAGAGACCTGGAATATGTGCTTGCCATTGCCAGACACGGCCAGTTCAGTCAGGCGGCTGTGGCCTGCAATGTCTCGCAGCCCGCTTTGTCTAATCAGGTAAAGAAGCTGGAACAGGAATTGGGAACGGATCTGTTCCTGCGCCTGAATAGCGAAGTGCGCCCCACTGCCTGTGGCAATCGCGTGATCGCCATTGCCGAGCGTATCCTGAAAGACGCCCAGAACATCCGCGATACCGCGACTCAGTTTCGCAACCCCGAGGCAGTGCCTTTCAATATCGGTATGACCCCGACACTGGCCCCCTATCTGACGCAGTATTTTTCCGAGCTGTTCAGCGCGCTTTTTCCCAACATGCGTGTCACCATGGTCGAAGATCTGCCACAGAACATGTTGCAAATGGTTGAAGATCACACGCTGGACGTCGCCCTGGTGGCAAAGGTCAACAACAGCGAAGCGCTGGATTTCACCTCGATCTGGTCTGAACCCCTGTTTCTGGCCGTACGCGAGGGCCACCCGCTGTGCATGTTGCCATCTATCGCGCCAGAAGATGTGCCGGTGCATGATTTTATCCGGCTTCCCCATAGTTTTGGTTATGAACTGGAAGACCGGTTGCCTGAATCAGACCCCTCGAACCGGGCCAGCAAGCGGTTTGATCTAAGTGCGCTTCGGTTCGAGACGATCTGCCGCCATATCTGCCACTCGGATGATTGCACCATCGTCTCGGCATTGGCGGCGGAACAGTTCAAACGGGACAAGTGGCCTTTGTGCTTTGTCCCGTTCGAAGGCCCCGGCAATCTGCGAAACCTGGGCGCTGCAACGCGTCCGGGCTGTCCCCGCCGACCGCTATTGGACCGTATCGGTGCCTGTATCAATGAACGGCCACCTGTCGGGGTTACGCCCACTTTTTCACACTGACCGTCAACTGATCTCTTGTATCTTGACCTGCGATGGCGACCGTCACGCTGTCACGTAGCAAGACATGGGCCGTTAGGTCATGGTGATTATCCTCTTGCCCGAACGACCCAAAAGGCCGAACGTGTGGGGGTATCCGCCTTGTTAACGGGTTGCTCAAATTAGCGTGTGCAAGTCAGTTGACAATGGATTTTGTATTTTGGATACATTGGGCAGAGATATCGCGATGACACGAGTCGTCTAGGAATGCTCTGACCACAAAGAGCAACGCGAATGTCTGAATAAATTCATTTCTGGGAGACCCACATGAAACTGAAATTGATGGCCGCAACTGCTGCGATCGCCTTGTCGGCTGCCGCGGCACAGGCAAACACTCTGGTGTATTGCTCTGAAGGATCGCCCGAAGGGTTCGATCCGGCCCTGTTCACCGCCGGGACGACTTTTGATGCGTCTTCGCACCCGATCTACAACCGCCTGCTGGAATTCGAAACCGGAACGACCAACGTCATTCCCGGTCTGGCCGAAAGCGTCGAAGCCAGCGATGACGGTCTGGAGTACACGTTCAAGCTGCGTCAGGGCGTCAAGTTCCATTCCAACGACGAATTCACCCCGACCCGTGACTTTAACGCCGATGACGTGATCTTCTCGTTCATGCGTCAGAAGGACGAAGGTCACCCGTTCAATCAGGTGTCCGGCGGCACCTGGGAATACTTCCAGGGTATGGGCATGCCAGATCTGGTCGAGTCCATCGAAAAGGTCGATGACTATACGGTCAAATTCACTCTGACCAAGCCTGAAGCGCCGTTTGTGGCCAACATGGCGATGGATTTCGCCTCGATTCTGTCGGCCGAATATGCCGATGCGATGATGGCAGCAGGAACACCTGAAAAGCTGAACACTGCACCCATCGGCACTGGTCCGTTCTCGTTCGTGGCCTATCAGAAAGACGCCGTGATCCGCTATGCGCAGAATGCGGACTACTGGAAAGACCCGGCGGACGTGGAAAACCTGATCTTTGCGATCACTCCAGACGCTTCGGTTCGGTACCAAAAGCTGAAGGCTGGCGAATGCCACATCATGCCGTATCCGAACCCGGCTGACATTCAGGCGATGAAGGATGACGGCGACATCAACATGATGGAGCAGGAAGGCCTAAACGTCGGTTATCTGGCCTACAACACCACTATGGAGCCGTTCGACAATCCGAACGTCCGCAAGGCGTTGAACATGGCGATCGACAAAAACGCCATCATCGATGTGGTGTTCCAGGGCTCAGGCCAGGTGGCCAAGAACCCGATCCCGCCAACCATGTGGGGTTATAACGACGCCATCACCGATGATGCCTATGATCCCGAAGCGGCCAAGGCGATGCTGGAAGCCGAAGGTGTTTCCGATCTGTCGATGAAGATCTGGGCGATGCCGGTACAGCGTCCGTACAACCCGAACGCACGCCGCATGGCGGAGTTGATCCAGGCGGATTTTGCTAAGGTCGGTGTGGATGTTGAGATCGTGTCCTATGAATGGGGCGAGTATCTGTCGCGCTCGAAAGAACTGAACCGCGATGGCGCTGTTCTGCTGGGCTGGACCGGTGACAACGGTGATCCAGACAACTTCCTGGCCGTGCTTCTGGGCTGTGACGGTCGCGAAGCATCGAACCGGGCACAATGGTGCCACGAACCGTTCGAAGATCTGATCCTGAAAGCCAAGCAAACCACCGATCAGGCTGAACGCACCAAGCTGTATGAGGATGCTCAGGTCGTCTTCAAAGAGCAGGCGCCATGGGCCACCATCGCACACTCGGTCGTTTACATGCCGATGAGCAATAAGGTGCAGGGCTACAAGGTGCATCCGCTGGGTGGCCACATCTTCTATGGCGTGAGCGTCGAATAAATCACCACTCACTGACCGGAGCCGCCCAAATTGGCGGCTCCGGTTTTCTATTTCTGGAGGTCGGCGCGAATGCCGGATTTGTCCGAGTACCGTCAACTGGCAAAGGACATGTCAGTAGACGCCGTGGCGCTGGTGCCTGGCCCGAATTTCACCCGCGCTTTGGGAAAACCCTTCATGAGCCACGAACGGCCTTTCGTGGTTGTGATCCCAGCCGAAGGTGCCCCGGCCGCGATTGTGCCAAATCTTGAGCTGGGGTCATGGGCGCTGGTCGGGTTTGACGGCGCTGTCTTTGATTGGCGCGATCAAGCAGGCTATGACGAAGCCTTTGCGGCGCTGGCCGCGCATATGCCTCTGTCGTCACTGGCGGTCGAAGGTCAGGTGATGCGGGTTTTCGTATCAAAGGCGCTGACCCGCGCGATGCCCAACTTGCGCATTGTAGACGGCGAGCGTGAGATTTCCGGTCTGCGTATCATCAAGACCGATGAGGACATCGCGGCGCTACAGGCGGCAATTGATATCTCGGAGCGAGCGCTGGCGCGCGTCATCGAAGATGTGCGTATCGGTCAGACCGAGGTTCAGATCGAACAGGCCCTGATCCAGGCGTTGTTTGCCGAAGGCGCCGCCTCCTTGGCTTTTGCGCCGATTGTCGCCGCGGGCGATAACTCGGCTCAACCGCATGGCAAGGCGCGGGCGGACTACAGGATCAAACCCGGCGACGCGCTGTTGTTCGATTTCGGTGCCCGCAAACACGGTTTTGCCGCCGATATTACCCGGACCTTTTTCGTCAAAGAGGTCTCGGGCGAGGGCAGGGCGGTCTACGATACAGTCTTGCGCGCCAATCTCGCCGGTTTCGAGGCCTGCCGCCCCGGGGTGACCGCGCACGATATCGACGACGCGGTCATCAGCGTGCTTGAGGCCTCGCCTTTTGCCGACCGCATCCGCACCAAGACCGGACATGGTCTGGGCCGGGACGTCCACGAGGCACCGTATATCATGCGCGGGAATGACCAGAAAATCTTGCCCGGAATGGTTTGGACTAACGAACCGGGCCTTTATGATCTGGACAATTTCGGCGTTCGCATAGAAGATGACGTGCTTGTTACACGGGATGGCTGCCGGTCGCTGACCCGCTTTCCCAAAGATCTCACAATCATAGGTCGCTGATGTTTGGCTACTTACTCACACGCCTTGGCATGTTCGTTCCGACATTTCTGGGCGTGACGCTGATTTCCTTCATGTTCATCCGGGTTCTGCCCGGTGATCCCATCATCGTCATGGCTGGCGAACGCGGCATGACCGAGGAACGCTATCAGGAGATGGTCGAGAAGCTGGGCTTCGACAAACCGGTCCTGCAACAATACTGGGATTACCTTGTCGGCGTCCTGCATGGCGATCTGGGCGAGAGCTTTGTCACCAAAAAGCCGGTCTGGGATGAGTTCTTCGCCTTGTTCCCTGCCACGCTGGAGCTGTCGCTTTGTGCAATGATCTTTGCGGTGGCACTGGGATTGCCTGCCGGCGTGATCGCGGCGGTGAACAGGGGCAAGTTCTTCGATCGGGCGCTGATGTCGTCAGCCTTGGTCGGGTATTCGATGCCGATCTTCTGGTGGGCGTTGCTGCTGATCATCGTGTTCTCGGGCAATCTGGGCTGGACGCCAGTCTCGGGTCGGATTGACCTGCTGTATTATTTCCCGAGTGTCACCGGTTTCATGCTGATCGACAGCCTGCTGTCTGGGCAGCCGGGAGCGTTTGGGTCGGCCGTGAGGCACCTAATCCTGCCGACGATCGTACTGGGCACCATCCCGCTGGCGGTCATTGCACGTCAGACACGCTCGGCCATGCTTGAGGTTTTGGGCGAGGATTACATCCGCACTGCCCGCGCCAAGGGTCTGGCGCCGACACGGATCAACGGGCTGCATGCGCTGCGCAATGCGTTGATCCCGGTGATTACCGTGATCGGCCTGTCGGTCGGTACCTTGCTTGCCGGGGCGATCCTGACCGAGACGATTTTTAGCTGGCCGGGTATCGGCAAGTGGATGGTCGATAGCATTTTCCGCCGTGACTATCCGGTGGTGCAGGGTGGCCTGTTGATGATCGCGGTGATTGTCATGCTGGTGAACCTGCTGGTCGATGTCCTCTACGGCATCATCAACCCCAAAATCCGGAGGCGGTGATGGCTGAACTATCCGCAACCCCACCCAAAACCGAAGACCGCCCCAGCGCATTGCGCGAGTTCTGGTATTACTTCAGCGAAAACCGCGGCGCGGTCATGGGGCTTTGGGTTTTTGCCGCGTTTGTCTTGTGCGCCGCCTTCGCTCCGCTGCTGGCGCCTTACGATCCGACGGAACAGTTCCGCAATCACATCCTGCAGCCCCCGGCGTGGCAAGAGGGTGGCAGCTGGGCCTTTCCGCTGGGCACTGACCCACTGGGCCGGGATATGCTGTCGCGCCTGATCATGGGATCCCGCTATTCCTTCTTTGTCGGCATCGTTGTGGTCTGTGTGGCCGTGACAGGCGGTGTGATCATTGGTTTGTTGTCCGGCTTTGCACCCAAATGGGTTGATACGATGATCATGCGGGTGATGGATATCATTCTGTCCTTCCCGTCGCTACTGCTGGCATTGGTACTGGTCGCCATACTCGGGCCCTCGCTGACCAACGCCATGATCGCCATCGCCATCGTTTTTCAGCCGCACTACGTGCGTCTGACCCGTGCCTCGGTCTTGTCTGAACGGCAGAAGGATTATGTCACCTCGGCCCGCGTGGCAGGTGCCAGCAAAGCGCGGCTGATGTTTAAGACCGTGCTGCCCAATTGCCTGGCCCCGATCATCGTGCAGGCGGCGCTGTCCTTCTCGACCGCCATTCTGGACGCCGCAGCCCTTGGCTTTCTGGGCATGGGCGCACAGCCGCCCACGCCGGAATGGGGCACCATGCTAGCCGAAGCGCGAGAGTTCATTCTTCGTGCTTGGTGGGTTGTGACATTCCCCGGCCTGGCCATCCTGGTCACCGTGCTGGCCATCAACCTGATGGGCGACGGTCTGCGCGACGCGCTGGACCCGAAACTAAAGCGGAGCTGACGACATGAGCCTGTTGGACATCCGAAACCTCACCGTCGAATTCGCCACCGCTTCGGGGAAATTCCGCGCCGTGGATGGCGTCGATCTGTCCGTCGACAAGGGTGAGCTTATGGCCATCGTCGGCGAAAGCGGCTCGGGTAAATCCGTGTCGATGCTGGCGTTGATGGGCCTGCTGCCATGGACGGCTACGATCACCGCCGATCAACTGAGTTTTGAAGGCATCGACCTCACCAAAATTTCGGCTCGTGACCGCCGTAAGATTATCGGCAAAGACATCGCCATGATCTTTCAAGAGCCGATGTCGTCACTGAACCCCTGTTTCACAGTCGGCTTCCAGATCAAGGAAGCCTTGCGGATTCACCTCGGCCTGAATCGCAGGGATCGCCACCAGCGCGCCATCGAGCTGTTTGATCAGGTCGGTATCCCGGCCCCCGAAAGCCGCTTGAACACTTTTCCGCACCAGATGTCGGGCGGGATGAACCAGCGCGTCATGATTGCCATGGCCATTGCCTGCAATCCCAAGCTGCTGATCGCAGATGAGCCGACAACAGCGCTGGACGTGACCATTCAGGCGCAAATTTTGGACCTGTTGGTTCGGCTGCGGGACGAACAAGGGATGGGGCTGGTACTGATCACGCACGATATGGGTGTGGTCGCTGAAACCGCTGAACGGGTTCAGGTGCAATATGCCGGTCAAAAGGTCGAGGAGCAGCCAGTCAAGGACTTGTTCCGCACCCCGCGCCACCCCTATACGGCTGCCTTGCTGAGCGCGTTGCCAGAACGGGCGACCTCGAAACTGTTGCCGACTATTCCTGGTGTTGTGCCCGGTCAGTTCGACCGGCCCAAAGGCTGCCTGTTCAGCCCCAGATGCCAATATGCGGACGACCTCTGCCGATCTCTGCCGCCAACCCCGCACAGCGCGGATTTCGGTAAGGCCCGTTGCCATTATGTTGAAAAGATAACCGCCGGAGAACTGGCATGACCGCCCCCATCGTTCAGGCCAGCGCATTGGCCAGATTCTATTCTGTCAAAGGCGGATTGCTGTCGAAACCGGCAACGGTCAAGGCGCTGTCAGGTGTGGATTTTGACCTGCAACCCGGCAAAACACTGGCGATTGTCGGAGAATCCGGCTGCGGAAAATCCACGCTGGCGCGCGTGGTAACGATGATCGAAGAACCGACCTCGGGCAGCCTGACCATTGATGGGGTCGACATTACCCCGTCGAAATGGGCGCAAATGCGCGAGACGGTGCAGATCGTGTTTCAAGACCCCTATGGTTCGCTCAACCCGCGTCAGCGGATCGGGCAGATCCTGCAGGAACCGCTGATCATCAACCGCCCCGACATGTCTGCCGCCGACCGCGATGCCCGAGCGCGTGAGATGATTGACCTTGTCGGCCTGCGCCCCGAGCACTACGACCGCTATCCGCACATGTTCTCAGGCGGTCAGCGCCAGCGCATCGCCATTGCCCGCGCGCTGATGCTGAACCCCAAAGTACTTGTGTTGGACGAACCGGTCTCGGCGCTGGACGTGTCGATCCAATCGCAGATTCTGAACCTGCTGGTCGAGTTGCAGGAGCGTTTGAACCTTGCCTATCTGTTCATCTCGCACGACCTGTCGGTGGTAAAACACTTCGCAGATGATGTGATCGTCATGTATTTGGGCCGCGCGGTTGAAAAAGCCCCGAAAGAGTTGCTGTTCGCCGCGCCCCGTCATCCCTATTCGAAGGCTCTGTTGTCTACGACACCCCGCGCTGACCCTGAAGCCCGGAAAGAGCGGATCAAGCTGGAAGGTGAATTGCCGTCCCCGATGAATATCCCCAAGGGCTGTGCCTTTGCGCAGCGGTGCTGGCTGGCCACCGAAGAATGCCGCGCCGCGCCGCCCGAGCTGAGCGGAGACAGGCATCAGGTCGCTTGCCTGCACCCGTTGGACTAAACCCGCTTATTCGGTTTTACGCGTCGCCGTAATCATGGCTAGCAATTGTTCCTTGGTGCGCTGGATATGCCGGGTCAGCAGGTCACAGGCATCATCGACCCGCCCCGCACGGGCCAGCGACAATAGCTCGCGGTGGTCTTTCTTGGCGGGTTCGCGTTGCTCCATTACACTTAGATGCATGCGAACATAGCGGTCGGACTGCACGTTTACCCGCTGAAGGATTTCGTTGCTCAGCCCGCGACCGGCAGCGGCGTAAAGCGCCATGTGATATTCATTGTTCAAGCTGCCCCAGCGGCCCACATCATATGCATCATAGGACTTTTCCATCGCATCCAGAATCCGATCGCATTCGTTGAAATCGGCGGCAGTCATCTGCTGAATGGCGCGTTTGAAAAGATCCACCTCAAGCAAGACCCGCAGGTCGAAAATCTCTCCGATTTCGGACAGGGAATGCGATGTGACCGCAGCACCTCGGTTGTTGGTTAGCTGCACGAGGCCCTCGGCATCCAGCCGTTTCAGCGCCTCGCGGATCGGCATGCGCGAGACGTCGTAATCCTCAGCCAGTGCCTCTTGACGAATGGTTTCACCTTCGGCGATTTCACCGCTCAGAATCCGCTCGCGCAGATCGTTGGTGATGACGTCGGGCAGGCTTTGTCGGGGGATCGCACGCGTTCTGGGCATTCACTTCGTCTCGGGTACTGGAAACTTGTATCCAAAATACAAAATGCCTGAACAATTTCCAAGCCCTTTGCATTAAGGATAACAATTAGGTGTCGCACGGATTCTGGCGGACCATGAGCAGGGATTTCTCTGGTACGAAAATGGCGTTCTGACGGTACGAGACGAATTACAGGATAATTGACGTATTTATCTATGAAACAAAAGCGGCGCTTAAGAAAAATGGACGGGATCATGAATACATCCGACATTCGCAACGAAGGCATGCGCATCGGGGGGCAGATCGTTTTTACCGAGGCTACGGTTCCCGTTCACTACCCCTATACCAACGAGGTTATTGGCACGGTGCCAGCAGGCACCGCCGAACACGCACGCAAGGCTTTTGAGGTCGCTGCAAGTTATACCCCCAAGCTTACCCGGTACGAACGCAGCCAGATTCTGCAGCGCGCAGGTGAATTGATTGGTGAAAAACGCGACGATCTGGCGAAGTGGCTGACGCTGGAACTTGGCATCTGCCACCAGCATGCGATTTACGAAACCAAGCGGGCGCAGGATGTATTTCAGTTCGCCGCAGCCGAAGCGCTGAAGGATGATGGTGAGGTGTTCTCGTGCGATCTGACCCATAATGGCAAGCAGCGGAAGATTTTCACTAAACGCGAACCGGTCAAAGCCATCAGCGCGATCACGCCCTTCAACCACCCCCTGAACATGGTCAGCCACAAGGTTGCCCCGTCGATTGCCACCAACAATTGCATGGTCTGCAAACCGACCGAATTGACCCCGCTGACAGCGCTGACACTGGCTGACATCCTGTACGAGGCAGGGTTGCCGACCGAGATGTTCCAGGTGGTCACTGGCTGGCCACAGGACATTGGTGATGAGATGGTCACCAATGAAAACATCGACATCATCACCTTCACGGGTGGGGTGCCGGTGGGCAAAATGATTGCTGAAAAAGCGGGGTTTAAACGTCAGGCGCTAGAGTTGGGCGGTAACGATCCCCTGATCGTCTTGAACGATCTGAGCGAGGCCGATCTGGACCGGGCCGCAGCCATCGCCGTGGCCGGGGCCACTGGCAATTCCGGGCAGCGTTGCACGGCGATCAAACGTATTCTCGTACAGGAAAGCGTGGCGGATAGATTTGTGCCGTTGGTTCTGGAAAAGGCCAAGGCCATTCGCTTTGGCGATCCGCAGGATCCTGAAACGCAACTGGGCTGCGTGATCCATTCCGAGGCTGCGGAACTGTTCGAAAAACGTGTTTACATGGCTGAAGGCGAGGGCGCGGTGATTCTCTATCACCCCGGTCGTCAGGGCGCGCTTTTGCCGCCGATTGTCGTCGACAAGGTTCCCCACACCAGCGAGCTGGTGATGGAGGAAACCTTCGGTCCCATCATACCCATCGTCCGCGTGCCAGATGATGACGCCAAGGTCATGGAAATCTCAAACGGAACTGCGTTTGGCCTGTCCTCGGGCGTCTGCACCAACGATCTGAACCGCGCGATTGCCTATATCAATGGTCTGAATGTCGGAACCTGCAATATCTGGGAACAACCCGGGTACCGGATCGAAATGTCGCCTTTTGGGGGCATCAAGGACAGCGGCAACGGGGTCAAAGAAGGGGTCATCGAGGCGATGAAATTCTTCACCAACGTCAAGACCTATTCCTTGCCCTGGCCAGAGTAAGGGTGTTCAGCCCTGCACTACGTCCTGTCGTTGTACGCCCAGCCCTTGGACGCCCAATTCCATCTTGTCACCGGGTTTCAGATAGATTTGAGGGGTCCGTCCCATACCCACACCCGGTGGTGTTCCGGTTGAAATCACATCCCCCGGCTGCAGTGACATGAACTGCGACAGGTGCGAAATGACTGTGGCCACACTGAAATGCATCGTATTGGTCGAACCATCCTGATAGCGATGCCCGTTCACCTCAAGATACATCTGCAGATTCTGTGGATCGGCGATCTCGTCCCGGGTGACCAGCCAGGGTCCGATCGGGCCGAACGTGTCGGCCGATTTACCTTTGACCCACTGGCCCGAGCGGTGGAGTTGAAAATCCCGTTCGGACAAATCGTTGATCACACAATATCCGGCTACGTGGTCAAGCGCCTCGGCCTCGGAAATATATTTGGTGTGCTTGCCGATGACGACGCCCAGTTCAACCTCCCAATCGGTCTTGACCGAACCGCGCGGGATTTCGACAGTGTCATTCGGACCTACGATGGCAGAGGTCGCCTTGAAGAAAACCACCGGCTCGTCGGGCAGGTCCAGACCGCTTTCGGCTGCGTGATCGGCATAGTTCAGGCCGATGCAGGCGAATTTACCAACATTCCCGACACACGCCCCAATCCGCGGATCACCGTCGACGACAGGCAATGTTCCAAGGTCGAGCCCACGCAGCCGCGCCATGCTTTCATCGCCAAGCATCGCACCAGTTACATCGTCAACAATCCCCGACAGATCGCGGATTTTACCGGCCTCATCCAGAATACCGGGCTTTTCCGCGCCAACCGGCCCATAGCGTAACAGCTTCATATCCTGTTCCCTTTCAACTCAGTTGGTCCAGCCGCCGACGACGGCAATAGGCTGTTCGATGTGACCAAATCACCGCCGCCTTGGGCGTGCAATAGACAAACCGGAGCGGTGCATACTTCAGGGTCGTGCGACCAAGGGCATGTTGATCTTCGGCACGTCGGGGTCTGATCTTCGCAACCATAGGTATATAATCGCCGGGCCGCTTTTTTCTCATTTCGTATTTGCTGCCTATGTATGTTAGGCTCTGGGGTGTATATTTTCTGATATTAGTTAAAGGTAGTTGGTCCATTGTCAGACAAGTCCGACAGCGTATTCAAACTGCGCCCACTTGAAAAAGCAGATCTGGAGGTAATCACACCCTGGTTTCAGGATATCGAGGACCTCGGCCGATTTGATCGTACATCGCGGATTCCGTTCAACCTTGCGCAAACCGAAGACGTCTGGCGCGATGCATTTAGCGCGTCAGGCGGCAGCGGAAAGTGCTGGTTCGTTGTCGTCTCCAATAGCGGACAAGTGGTGGGGATTGTTGGGCTCGAGGCGATTTCCCCGGTAAACCGGGACGCGGTCATCGCCATGTTTGTCGAAAAATCGGTTCGGCGTTTGGGCCTTGCCATCAGAGCGACGGCACTGGTGGCGGATTTTGCATTCCGTCAACTGGGTTTGAACAGGCTGACCTCGTATTACAGGCAGGATAATCATATCAGCCGCGACCTTGTGGAAAGACTGGGATGTCAGGTCGAAGGTACCATGCGGCAAGCCTGGTATGCAGACGGAACGTTTCATGACATGATTGTTGTTGGACTTCTCCGTCAGGATTGGATGAATACTCGTCCAACCCTGGCAAAAAGCATTAGCTCAGAAACAGTTGTGACTTTCGGAGAGAACGGGTGCCCAAGCTGGTCTTGGCCACCACAGGTTGATAAGTGTGACTAACGGGGTGTGCAATTGCTCTGCAAGCGCAGAGGCACATTTTGCTATAAGGTGACCATAGGGTTCGAACGCAGCCCCTAATACGAGTTATGAATGTGAACACCAAGAGTCCAAACTCTTCCATAACGCAGAAGCTGGGTGCAGTCTTGTTTGCCGATGTCGTCGGGTATTCCCGCCTGATGAGTGAGAACGAGCTGGACACCTATAACGCATTGAAATCGTTGATTTCTCATCTTGAAGAGACCTGCGCGCGTTTTCAGGGCCGGGTGGTCGAGGTGCGCGGCGATGGTATTCTGGCTTTGTTCGAAACTGCCACCAGTGCCGTGGAGTTCGGCGTCGAACTGCACCGCATTGCCAGCCAGCACAATCAGGATCGCGCCGAAAATCAACGAATCAACTTTCGCGCGGGCGTCCATCTGGGCGAAATCCTGATCGACGATCGCGGCATTCATGGCGACAATGTGAATATCGCGGCGCGTCTTCAGGAAATTGCTGAACCAGAAAGGGTTTACGTCAGTTCCGCCGTTTATGATCAGGTCTGTAACCGGCTGCGCTATGGTTATGAATTTCTCGGTCCGCAACACCTGAAGAACATCCTTGCGCCTGTCTCGACCTATTGTGTCCGCAGCGAAGTCGCTGGCGCCACAATGGCTGGAACGATGCGGCCGGATATGCCAGGAAATATTCTGGAACGTCCCGATACGCCCTCGGTGGCGGTTCTGCCCTTCAGCAGTAATGGCGGAGACGAATCCGACAGCTGGATTGCCGAAGGGCTGACCGACGACATCATCATGAACCTGTCCAAATTCCGCAATCTGTTCGTAATCGCGCGGAACTCGTCCTTTTTCTTCAAGACGCAGGGGATGCCACCGAAAGAGGCCGCGCAAAAGCTCAACGTGCGGTATATCGCGCGGGGCAGCGTGCGTCGCTCGGCCAGCCGCATTCGGATCACGGCCGAACTGATCGATGCCTCAACCGAACGCACCATCTGGGGTGAGCGGTTTGATCGTAATATCGACGATATTTTCGACATTCTGGATGAGGTGACCGAGTGCATCGTGGCCGCAACCGCGGTGATGATCGAGTCGCATGAAAAGCAGCGGATGATCCAGTCGATCCCATCCGACCTCGAGGCTTATGGCTCTGTTTTGCAGGGCCAGTATCACATCTTCAAATACACCCGGAATGACAACCGGAAGGCGCAAAACTTCTATCAGAACGCGCTGGATCGGGATGGGGGCTATGCGCGCGCCGCTGCCGCGTTGTCGCGGACGTTGAACATCGACTGGCGCTATTCCTGGTCCGAAGATCCTACGCAAGCACTGGATCAGGCGCTGACTTTCGCACAGCGGGCGATTGAACTGGATCCCACGGACGCGCGCGGTTTTGGTGAATTGGGGTATGTCCACCTATACCGCAAGGAACATGACGCGGCCCTACAGTCGTATAGGCGGGCGTTGGCATTGAATCCCAACGACGCCGATATGCATTCAGATTATGCCGACGCGCTGGCTCACTACGGTGACAACGAAACGGCAATCACTCATCTGCAGCAGGCGATGCGGTTGAATCCATACTTCCCGGACCAATACTTATGGCATCTGGGTGGGGCATATTTCAATCTCAGGCAGTATCAAGACGCCATCGACGCCGTAAACAAGATGAACAACCCTACAGAAGGGCAACGTTTGCTGGCAGCAAGCTATGCACAACTTGGTGAAACCGACATTGCGCGTCAGATCGCGGATAAGCACCGTGTCGCGCATCCTAATTTTTCACTGGCACGTTGGGAAACCGTGCAGCCGGACAAGCTGGAAGAAGACACGCAACATTTTGTTGGGGGCTTGAAAAAGGCAGGTTTCTGAAAAAGACAGGCCCTGTTGAACCAGGACCTGTCGCAATCTTTAGTGATGTGAACCTTGGGTTCGATTCCGCGTCAGTCTTCTGAACCCCGTGCACGTGCGCCACTGACTCTGGCTCCGCTCACGCGTGCGCCGCTAACCCTGGCACCACTTACGCGAGCGCCGCTAACCCTGGCACCACTTACGCGTGCGCCGCTGATTGCTGGGCTGTCGAAGCCGAAATAGATATCCAGCAGAACCTGTTCGAATTGACCAGTCGTTACATCCATGCGGACGGTGTAATCGGCCTTATCATAATCCCAGACGCGAATATCATCGGCAAATTGATAATCGGCGGTCGCCACCCCGGTTAGATCAGGTTTATTGGGCGCGCGCGATCTTAGATTGCCCGGCGCGTCATCCATACCGCCTTTGCGGTTAACGGATTCTCCATCGCCGTGAACCAGAAAAATCGATGGCTCGGGCAGCTCATAGTAGACGCCCTCGTAAGAGAACCCGAAAATTTTCGCGAACCGAGCCCCACTGCTATACTGATCGCCCAGAAAATTATTTGCGCCCTTACCTCGGGGGCGGGTGCCTTTGTTAACAAAATTCTGCGGATCGGCCGCTGCCGTCACTTTTTGAGTTTGCTTCCAAAATGTACGTTCGAATTCATCACCATCCCGTACAAACACGAAATCACCCTTGCCAACCGTCTTTCGGTCATCAAGGATAAATCCACCGGCGTTGTTGGGGTCTTCTTTCACCTTGTACCAACCAGAAATATTGTCGTTTCCGGTTTCCACCAAAACCTTGGTGCCTACTTTGATAGTAACACCATCAATTTCGTCCCCTATGGGAGGTAAGCTATTACCGTTAGTTTTGATTGCGACATGGACCTTTTTGAAACCTCTTTTTAGTTTCAAGTCTTCAACAATACGGCCAAATATCAACACTTCTGAAAAACTGAGTAATGATTCAGACATAGCATTCTCTCCCAACTAACGGATCGACGAAGCCAGAACCCTCATCTCCCCCTTGAAAAAAACTCGAATAAAAAAATTCGAGCAAAAAATCCAAAAATCACCCTACGATTGCATGCCACAAAACCATTCAAAAATAAAGGATTTTGGATGCTATCCGGGAACCTGCGTGCGGACTGAATGTGAATGGCTGTCTTCCTCCGGGTCCGGCACGCGAGGACCGGCCGTTGTCAGGCCGATATCGCGCATGCGGAAATTGCGCTCGATGATGCGGCGGAATGCACCGCCGGTAATCTCTTGATCGACGGCGAGTAGCGCTTTCTCAACCCCGAAATAACTCAGCATATCTGCGTCGAGCAGCGACCAAGCATCGGCAAGATAGGTGCCCAGATAGTCACGCGCCTCAAGCAGGGCGATGCGGAAACCTTCGGGGTTTTGGGCGTATCGTTTGTCAAAAATCCCCTGCATCACTTGGCTGTATTCGGGTGTGCCTTCCAATTGATCCGACATGTCTTCCTCTTCAGTCGAGATCAGATCGTGTACCAGCAACCTCTCATGGTAAATATCGACAAAAATGTCGAACATCGCCCCGGTCAACGGCTCCGACAGGGCATGTTCACTGGACCAACCGGCAGCGAATTCCGACAAAGAGCGGTCATTGGCGGCAATCCGGATTTGTGCGTTGTCCGACAGTTCAGCAAAACGGCTGAGGCGGTTGAAGGTATAAAGATTACCCCGGGTGTTTTCGAGTAACGTGTCCACCACCGAACCGAAATGTAATGACGCCAACAGGGCCACCAGATCGGCGGCAGATTCATGAAACCCGTAATACTCGCCCGAAGCATCTCCATCCGACGGCATCCCGATCACGCTATAGATAATGGCATGGCCGATTTCATGCGCGACCACGTCGAAATTCAGGCTGTAGGGACGGTATTCATCTCCGTGTTCATGGGTGCCGCCAGTTTCCAGAAAACCCCAACCGATATGCGCATTGTCGAGGCTGGGCAGAAGTGAAAGTTCCAGACGGTCGAAGTCGCGGGCAAAGTGCCATGGGATCGGACGGTCGAAATACCCCTGCCAAACATCCATGGTGAAATGGGCCGAACCATAAAGATGCGCTGCTTCGAAGGAGGGGTCGGTAGGATCGATATGGATGAAATTTCCGAATTCATCCGGCATGGCGGGCGGTTGGATATAGCCATCCCAAGGGGGCAGGTACATGCCGGGCCCGTTCGGCCCCGGTACAATTGCCCCATAAGGCGTGGTTTTGCCCACCGGGTGCACCGTGTACATGCGCGGCCCAGACGGTCCCGGGCCAACACTACCCTGAGGGGCAGAGATTTCGACCAGCTCCAGCGGGGCGTCAGGCTCAAGAAAGGGCGACTGTGGGTACAGCAGGAATCGGGTGCCGGGTTCTTCGTCTTCGATCTGTTCGGGGTAGTTCACAAAAATGCCCTCCCGTGTTGTGCCCGGTAAATTCCGGTGACCTGCTATTCGGCGGCTCCGGTGTCGGCACTTTTATGGCAGTATAAAAACTCGGCTTCTATCAGGTCATAAAACGCGTCGCGCCCGGCCAGACCAAGCGCCACTGCGTAGGAGTCAAGATCATCAGGCACCTCTTGGTCAAGACGAGATTCAAAATACCACATTAGCACCCGCAAACGATCCACTCCGGATGAGCCCGCCGGAATGGCGTTCTGTCCCTTGCTGGCGGCCCGATCCCGCAACAGGGTGTATTGACCCGTGCGACGCAATTCTGACAGCAGTTGTGTGTCCAAATAGCTCGCGCGGGATGCAACGGTGGCGTCGATCCGCGCAGCGTCTGCCAGCATAGCCTCATAGCTTTCGGGGTTCAGATCGTTCGCCTCAATCCACGCCATCAGGTCAGACCGCCGTGATAAGCCTGTTGCCGCCCTATGATCATCCATCTTCCGGACCAGATCAGCGCGTGTAGGGGTACGATCCCGTCTAGAGGCATCTTCGCGCGACAGCAGCGCCAACGCGGCGCGATCTTTCAATTGCGCGTATAAGTCAGGGTTCAGACGCAATTCGTCGACAATGGCGCGATCAGCTTTCGGCTCACTGCCATCTACCCTTGCGCATAAGGCTTTCCACATCAGGGTTGGTTCGGTACGTGTCACCTCGGTCGCGGGCAAAGGTGTACCATTCAAGTGGTCCGACATGCGGGTCAGCATGGCGCATGCGTCAACCGCCTTGGCGTCGACCCGACCCGTCGGCAGCCAATCCGCGAAACCGTCCACTCCTGGCAAGTCCTGCACGGCAAAGATAATATCCGCCCAAATTCGCTGGCGATAGTGCATGACCTTGGCGAGATGTAGCATCTCAGACGCCGTGTCCGTAGGCAGGACACCCGCAGCCTGCGCTTGCTCGACAGTTGCGCGGATCGACACCATCGGTTCGCTGAGAGGTTGGAACCCCAGCTCGGCCGGGCTGTGTAGCACGGCAACCTCATCGTCATCCTGCAGGACATCGGTGTAATAGTCCTGAAAGATCTGACCAACCCCGATCATTCCGAAATCAGCCAGCTCGGCCGCGCGCAACGCGCCCATGCTGGCGCTGCCAAAGACCGGAATACCCTGTTCGATCGCCCATAGGATTTCCTTGTGCCATACCGATGGAACTCCTTCGAAAAATCCGTCTATGATCCCAATTGCGGTCGGTTTTTCGCGCGCGACGCGATAGACGTCGCCTTGTCGAACGGGTGGCAGAATGGTCGCATCCAGATGTTCGGCCACTGCGTCAGACGTCAGGGTAGGTCCCACAAAAACAACTGCCGTCATGCCAAACCATCCACTATGCGCTGTGCCCGGGGGCCGGGCACGTAATCTGGATCGTCATGCGGAGCCTCCAGCCCGGGGATCACAGCCCGGATCACGGCGATATCAATTTCAGGCCGCGACAGATCAACCGTCACCACCTGTGAAATGCCCACGGCGGCAAGCCGTTGCAGCAGCAATTCCAGGTCTTCGTCAAAGGACCCGGTCACATGAGACGGACAATCGTCAAATCTTTGATCCGCTGCGACACTATCAATTAGGTCATGCACATAGCGCCCCCGATCCATCTTGGCCTGATCGGTGAATTCCTCTGGATCCAGATCATCCCGCGCGCCGGAGATATAGGTAAGTCGCGTCTGTGCCGCCTCGGTCAGGGCCCGCAGCAAGGCGATCGCACGGTCTAGGTGGCAACCATCACCAATACCGATATGGCCGGGCTGTCCGCCGCCTTCGCAAATCACACAGCGGAAACTGGCAATTCCTATATCTGAAGTCGTGTTCCACAACCCGATCTCCAGCCCGGCGGTGGCAATCATTTCGATGGCCTGACGACAGCGCGGGTCATCCACAGTGTCTGGATCAAGGCGGGGGGCGCTCGCACGGTGATGCCACAATGTTGTGGCGTCCCGTTCGATCAACTCGCAGATGGCGTGACAGCTGGCCTCGGCCACGTTGTTTCCCGACGCCAGACCGTTGGTCGTGCGAGGAAAGGCAGCCTGACCGCCAACCGGCGCGGTGGTATAGTCGGTATCGACCATCTCAAGCGGAACCCAGCACGCGTGACCTGTACCCAGATCCTGGCCTAAAACCCACAACATGTTGGCATGCGGGTCGAAATGCCCGCAGGTCACGCGCGGCAGTTCCGCCACTTCAACAACGGTCGCGTTCTGGACCAATTCGGCATATCTGGCCAGACGCTGAGGCAAATGCACCCGTTCAGCATGCCAGGATTCAATCGCCTCCATGACGCCTGATGCTTCGGCTGCGCGCAGTGACAACCCTTTGCCCAGTGACACAGCAACTGACCGGGAATTGGGTCGGGCGACCATCACAGTGGGCAATCCGATCCTGTCCAGACCGGTCAGGTTTGCGATCCGGGTGATGCCCATGCCTTTTAGAAACGGTTTGACGATTTGCAAGGTGTGCTCGGGGTCGCGCAGCCGATGCGTGTCCAGCACATATTGCTTCTGCGATCCATCGGGCATGTTGAGAGCCTTATTTGAAAATTTCGCTCAACGTAAAATAGTTGCGCCGGGCCAGTCCGTTACGGGGCAGGATGATAGATCATACCCTGTCGGTCAACCGTTGCGGCCTTTGGACCTTTCGGGAGCTGCCGCGTAACATTGTCAGGCCGTGTGTCCAGTACATCGTACCGCTGGAGATTAAAGTGCGTCGTCCAGTTTCACGCCCAGACGTGCTTGAATCTGTTGGCTGAACCCCTGCGTGATGCGGTCGGCGATCATTGCGATGATGGCCATGCCTATCCCGGCAGTCATCCCGACCCCGAAATCGCCATCTCCGAGGCCGATATAAATCTGCTGGCCCAGATCGTCAGTGCCCACTAGGGCGGTAATCACCAACATTGAAATCCCGAACATGATTGTCTGGTTTAGGCCCAGCATGATTGATGGCACCGCAAGTGGCAATTTCACCTGCCACAGCAACTGCCGGGGCGTCGTTCCGATGGCTGTTGCCGCCTCGATCACGTCATGCGGCAGGTTACGTAGCCCATGTTCGGTGTATCGGATCGCCGGAACAATCGCATAGACGATAATGGCCAGAAGAGCCGTGAATTCACCAATTTTGAACACCATCACAAAGGGAATGAGGATCACGAATAGCGGCATGGTCTGCAACGTGTCGATAACGGGCCTTACTATGCGGGACACAGTGTCATTCTCGGACGCCCAGATGCCGATGGCGCTGCCGAACAGAAATGACAGCAGAACGCCTACGCCGCAGAGGTACAAGGAAATGACTGACGGCTCCCAAATTCCGGTCAGAAGCAAAAAAGCGACCCCGGCCAGCGCCCAGAGTGCAAGGTTCTTCCCTCCGGCCTGCCAGGCCAGAGCCAGGATCACGGCGCAAAGCGCAATCCAGGCCAGCCCGGTCAGGCCGGAATACAGGACCAGCCCGAATAGGATCACCCAAAGAGCTTGCAACTGCTTGCCTTTGAACGCGAAATACCCAGCTATTGCCGCGACGATCAGTGCATAACCCGTGGTCACGGCGGGTGTCATGGCAAAACCCCAGGTAAACGGGCTGACGGCCTGAGACAGCCCGATCTTGATTGGCAGCATCAGGTAGAACAGCGCGACCCGTTTGATTGCTTCAAGTGTGGTGCGGAATTCGACAAAGATCCACTCAAGCCCCGCGTTCATAGCCGGGGCGGGGTTCAGCACCCACGCTTCGGGCCAGTCTTTGAGGGGTGGGAAAACCATGGCCAGCGCCCAAGCAACGCCAAACAGCGCAGCGCAGATGATCCAGCCCTTGGCCCCGCGTTTAGCTGAACTGGACTGCACCGCGAACCCCCAGGTGATCCGATCCAGCACCATGGCCATCAACGCGATCACGATCCCTGCCAAAAGGCTTTCACCGAACTGCGCTTTGCGCATGGTCGATAGCACCTCCCAGCCGATATCGTTGGTGCCGCCGATGATCGATGCAATGATCACCATGGACAATGATGCCATCGTCGTTTGGTTCACCCCTAGCAGGACTTGCCGCTGCGCCGTTGGAACTCGCACGCGCCAGAAAAGCTGGGATGGGGTGGCACCGCTCATCAGGCCGGACTCGATCACTTCGTCCGGAACACCGCGCAGGCCAACGATGGTATTGCGCACCATTGGAGGAAAGGCGAACAGGATGGAAGCGACCAAACCGACCGTAGTGCCAAACCCGAACAACAACAGGATCGGCAACAGATAGGCAAAGGCCGGAACGGTTTGCATCAGATCCAGGACTGGCATGATGATCCGATAGGCTCGGTCAGACAGAAACCCCCAGGTTCCCAGCGCAAAGCCCAGTGCCACCGCCATTGGAATCGAAACAACCACAAGCGCGAAAGAGTTCATGGACTGTGTCCAGAACCCAAACGTGACCATGTATAAAAGGCTGACGGCGGTAAAGATCGCAAGTCCCCGACCCCCTGCACGAAGGGCCAGATAGACCCACAGCATAAACCACGCCACCCATGGCACCGCATGCAGAACCGTCTTGGCCAAAAGGATGGGCCAATCCAACAGCCAAGAAATGGCTTTGAAAAACCAGCCGAAGGTCACCACAAACCACCGCATCGCGATATTCATCGGGTCGGTTACCGGCAGAACCAGTGCATCAGGATAGGTGACCAGTGGCCCAAGGCTTTTGGCAAAGACGACGCAAATGGCCACAAGCACTGTGACCGCAAGCCAGACCACCAGCGATCTGTTCGAAACTGCATCCATTAGGTCAGTCCTTGACCGCTGAGGCGTCTGATACACCGCTGGCCAAAGCGGCAATCACGTTCTGACTGGTCATGTGTACCAACGCATTGTCGTCCTTGCGCACGGCCACCCCGTTGTCGTGAGAGGCCAAATAGGGCAGCAGATCGGCCACATTGGTTGAGGCCGGAACCTCTTTGATTCCGCTCGGCGGGACGTTGTCCGAAGCCACATCGCCCGCCGTCAGGATCAGCTCCCACGGGACGTCATTGGTGAATTCACGCACATAATCGTCGACGGGGTTCAGGATCAGATCGACTGGGCGCCCGATCTGAACCACTGCGCCATCCTTCATGATTGCCATTCGATCGGCAATGCGCAGTGCTTCAAGAAAATCATGGGTTATGAAGACGATAGATTTGTGCAGCTCTTGCTGTAGCCGCAGGAACTCGTCCTGCATCTGGCGTCGGATCAATGGGTCCAGCGCGCTGAAGGGTTCGTCCAGAAACCAGACCTCTGGTTCTACAGCCAGCGACCGTGCAATGCCGACACGCTGTTGCTGCCCGCCCGACAATTGGCTGGGAAAGCTGCTTTCGCGCCCTTCTAGGCCGACCAATGAGATCACGCGCTCGGCGCGCTCCAGACGCTCTTTGTCGTCCAACCCTTGCAACTTCAGGGGAAAGGCCACGTTTTCCAGAACGTTCAGGTGCGGCATCAGGCCAAAGCTTTGGAACACCATCCCCATCTTGTGACGGCGAATGTCTATCAGTTCCTTCGCCGAGACCTTCAGCAGATCCTCACCATCCAGCAATATTTCCCCGGCGGTGGGTTCGACCAGACGGGACAGGCAGCGCACGATGGTGGACTTACCCGAACCTGAAAGCCCCATGATTACAAAAATCTCGCCCGGCATGACATCAAAGCTGACATCGGTCGAGGCGACAATGCCGCCGTCATCGCGAATGTGTTGAGCCAGGGCCTTGGCCTCGCTTGAGTCCTGACCTGCCACACCGATGTTGCGCAGATGTTGATCCGCCCCTTTACCGTAAAGTTTCCAAACATGTTTGCAGGACAGTTTCGGGGTGCTGGTTGGGGAAGATGCAGTCATTTTAGCAGCCTTACAAAGGGTGGAGCGCATATGTCGCGCTCCACCATGGTCAGAGACGGGTTACTGTTTTGCCGCTGCAACCCAAGGCTGCCACACGTCTTCGTTTGCGCCCATCCACTCGGCCACGACTTCTTTGACTTCGCGCCCGTTCTGATCCACTTCCAGGATCAGTACGTTCTGTACGTCGTTGGTCAGGTTCATCTGCTCAACCATCTTCATCGCATCCGGATAGGTCGACGCGAAATCTTTCGAGACGATCTTATCGACAGTCGCCTGCTGGAAGCCGCACGCCTCGCCGCGTTTCTGGCTGGCCTCGTCGCAGGTGCCATGCGGCGTGTCCCATTCGACCCAGTTCACATCGGTCTCGGCAAAGACCCAGTGCGGCTGCCACATCATCATCAGGATAGGCTGCTCGGCGGCCACGGCGCTTTTCAGTTCGGCCAGCATCGCCCCTTCGGAGCCGCCCGGCACCGGCTTGAACGGCAGATCGATCAGCTCAACCAGATCGGCTGACCGGGTTCCCCAGTCTGCCGGGTAGGTGATCAGACGACCATCCGGGAAGGTATCCGCGGCGGCAAAAGCCTGCGCGCAGTCATACAGCGCCTCATAGGCCGGTAGCCCCGGGCACTTTTCGGCCATGTACGGCGGATAAATCCAGCCTTCCTGCGGCTCAAGCCCCAGGCCGCCGACAACAATGATATCCCCGGCCTCAACGGCCTTGGGGTAGATGTCGCCGACATTGTTGGTCCAAAGTTCC
This sequence comes from Ruegeria sp. BB5, assembly GCF_056539405.1. NCBI lineage: Bacteria > Pseudomonadati > Pseudomonadota > Alphaproteobacteria > Rhodobacterales > Roseobacteraceae > Ruegeria > Ruegeria sp. BB5. The sequence continues at coordinate 231,686 of NZ_JBQFUX010000003.1, forward strand.
GGCTGATAATGCAGGCTGCCCTCGGCAATGGCGGCCAGCTGCGGCACGGCACCGGCGGTCACGTACTCGACCTCGTGGCCCAGCTGTTCGAACAGCGCCCCTGCAAAATGGGCCGAGATATGCTGACCGGTCCATTCGTTGACAGCAATCTTGATGGGATCGGCCAGAGCAGCGCCTTGGCTTAAAAGCAGTGCGGCTGAAGCCAGCAAAGCAGGCTTCAGAGAGTTTGAAATAGTCATAGTGTGACCTCCGTTGGTGGACTGGCCATTTTGGCCTTTATTGTTTGCTGTATCGAAAAACAGTACAGTTGCAGGTATTTGGCCCAACAGACTGCTTTCTATCAACAGTGTTTTTATTAGCTCTTTCGAATGCGATCTTCACTTGCACCAAGTTGAGCATGAACGCGATCCTAACATGAGAAAACAGACCATCAAGGATTTGCACCGTAAGTAATTGATGCGCAACACGGGTTCGGTTCTTTTGCGCATCACTACACGATAAAGATCTGTACTCTGCTGATGATTGACCAGCCCGACCCAGATACCAATAAGACACGTTTCGGTATTTGTTTTGACCACCAAACCCGATCCACAAGTAAAAATTCTTGAATTGTTAAGAAGTCGAAGGTTATTTGACTGCTGTACGTTCGTTTTTTGTTTTTTACGAGTTTTCCATGCCGACAACATTTACCGTCTTTTCCCTTGGCAACCAGCAAATCTGGGACACGGCTGAAGGCAACCAAACCCTTTCAACCGGCGCAGTAAATTCGTCCCTTGGCACCTATGGGTCTGCGGGAAATCCTCTGTTTGACAGCAGACAGACTTTCGCCGAGGCAGGGTCTGGTTTCAGCGGCGGGGATTCTACGGCCTATGATCTGGACAACAACGTCTCGAACGATCAGTTCAGCATCGACGGTGGGTCGCCGCAGTCGTTTGATGCAGCAATGCAATTCGATGCTGTCATTACATATACCGATGGCTCGACCGTAAGTATTACAGCTGTTGTTTTTCAAGATACCAACGGCAACACCTATTGGGCACCGGAATTTCAGGATAACGCGGATCAGGACGCGATCGACGCAAGCGCGATCGAGTCGATTCAATTGGTCTCGCCGATCTATGCGAACGGCTTCAATACCGGATACTCGCTGTTCGGGGAAAGGGCCGATTCCGATCCGTTGTGTTTTGTGCGGGGGGCGTTGATTGCCTGCCCGGACGGGCCCAGGCCCATCGAGTCCCTGAAAGCGGGAGATCAGGTGCTGACCATGGATAGCGGCGCACAACCAATTCGTTGGATCGGTCGACGCACGATGGCGGCTATTGGAAAATTCGCGCCCATCCGAATCCGCGCGGGTGTTTTGGGCGCTGAGGACACATTCGAGGTCAGCCCGCAACATCGCCTTCTGTTACAAGGCGCCGATATCGAGTTGCAGTTTGCCAGCCCACAGGTTTTGGCAGCAGCAAAGTATCTGGTTGACGGTGACGGAATATCTTTGCGCATCGGTGGCGAAGTCGAATATTTCCATCTGCTTTTTGATGATCACCAGATTGTCTGGGCCAATGGCGTCGCGTCAGAAAGCCTTCTTCTTGGCAAAGCGGGGACAGCCGCGCTGGATGAAGAGGATGTTTCGGAAATCCAGACGTTGTTTCCAGAACTTGATTTGCCATCAGGGCGGGGTCTTGAGGCTGCGCGCCCGGTTTTGAGAGCTTATGAGGCGTCGTTGATGGCCGCAGGACGTTCAACGGAAAATCCAGGTGCCCTTAGAAAGATTGCTTGAGGCGGCGGAATAATTTCCTGTTTTAGAATGGCACGGATCGGGGAATTTAAGCCTCTGCGTCTTGCGGTTCAGGATTAAAACCCCCGAAATATCTCTGAATTTCAGGCGTGTGGAGAAGTAGAAGCGCGAACGTGCGATATCTCGCAGATGCCTGGCTATGCGCAACAAGGTAATTCATCGCCTTTTTGGAAGTCGCGGTTTTGGTCGAGTGACCATTATTAGAGAGCTTTCCGCAAGAAACGGGTCGCGGTGTTGGGGGCGCGCGGATTAGTTTTTTGGGAGAAGCGTTAACGAGGAACCGGCAACAAATGACTCCGCAGCCCATGCCATCGATGGATTTGAAGGCCACTGCCATGCTGCTGTTGCTTGCGGCCGTTTGGGGCGGTTCGTTTTTCTTCGGCGAGGTTGCCCTGACCGAAGTGCCGCCACTGACAATTACGCTGCACAGGGTGATCTGGGCGGTTCCTATTCTTGCCCTGATCGTCATAATCAAAGGATTGAGCGTGCCACGCACGCCTCGGATATGGGGCGCTTATCTTGTTATGGGCGCGCTCAACAATGCCATCCCATTCTCGCTGATCTTCTGGGGGCAAACGCAGATCGACAGTGGACTTGCGTCAATTTTAAACGCAACGACGGCAATGTTCGCAGCAGTTGTGGCTGGTTTGCTTCTCAAGGATGAGCCGTTGACGCCAAAGAAGATAGCAGGTGCTGCGCTAGGTATATTGGGTGTGGCCTTTATCATGGGACCAAGTGCGTTGACTGAGTTCAATCCCAGCAACCTGGCACAGTTGGCTATCCTTGGGGCCACACTTTCCTATGCTTTTGCCGGCGTTTGGGGCAGAACTGCCCTTTCAGGCCAACCGCCGCTTGTGAATGCGCTCGGTATGCTGATTGGCAGCACCGTGCTTATGATCCCAATTGTTCTTTTGATGGATGGCGCCCCCAATTTTGATTTGTCTTTAGGCGTTTGGTCTGCGCTTCTTGGGATGGCCGCGTTGTCAACGGCATTGGCCTATGTTCTTTACTTTGCAATTCTTGCGCGTGCGGGTGCGGCCAATCTTCTTTTGGTGACGCTGCTGATCCCACCGTTTGCTATCGGTCTTGGCGTGACATTCCTTGGTGAGAGGATGGAGCCGAGTGCGTGGATTGGGTTCGCCATCATTGCTTTGGGCTTTGCCGTGACCGACGGTCGACTTTTTTCACGCATCGCTAAAGGCAAGCCCAGACAAGCGGAATGAGACGCATCTTTGAATTTCACGGCATAATGGCAGGCGCGAGAAACACGAAGTTCGAATATGGATAACTTTTACATGGAATGAGGGAAGTTTCAGTACAACAGGACACTAAGCAACATGGAAACCGCCCAGCGGCGCTTAGCCGGAATAGGCGTGATCGTGTTTGCGGAGTCGATTGTGCAACAATTTGGCCACCCCAATCACGATGAGAGCTGCCAGAATGAACAGCCAGCCAAACAGAATATAGGCCCCCAATGCCATCAGGATAGAAGAACCGGAATATAAGGCAAAACCGCCAGCACATAGGCCAACAAGGATGGCTATTCCGAAAATTCCCATCATTTCTTTCGGCCCTCCGGCTGTGACCTTGGTCGTGTCCCCTCCAAACTGGCAAGAGTGATGCCTTGGAGCGAGCGCCCACGATGATTCCGCGCCTAAATCATGGCAAAACTGTGAACCACCTTGGGTTAAAATTTGATTATTGTTACCTGACGGGGCAACGCCCCACTACTCGTTCGACACTGCGTATTTTTTGAGGCCTAAAGAAGCCTGACCCAAGTATTCCTTAAATTCCGACCTGCGGCAATGCTTTCTGAAAAAGACTTGGAAAAATGTGCGAAGGTTTGCTTGCCAACATGTAGATCTGTTGCGGGATTGGACCAGTCGCACTGCGCATGGTTAGCCCGGGCCTCAGGCTTGTTTCACCTGTGACAGGACAAAAACACCAGCGATGACCAGCCCGATGCCAACGATTTTTTGCAGGTTCAGCGTCTCGGAAAACAAGAAATAGCCGACGACAAGAATGCCGACCATCGCCAATCCGGTGACGGCCGGGTAGGCGATACTCAGCTCAAGGCCGCGGATGGCGACAATAAAGCTGCTCAGCAACAGCAAGCCACTGATCAAACCAGCCCAGGCCCAGGGCGAAACCACAAGGGCGCGAATATCGAAAGGTCCTGAAAGCTGTTGCACAGCCAGTTTGAACGAGACGTTTGTGCAAATGTTCGCGCAGACCGCAAATAGTAAGGCAGACCAGTATAACGACATAGTATTCTCCTTCGTTTTCGCGGCCATCATCAAAGGGTCAGGTATTTCGCAGCTAGGGTCACCAAAACAAACGCGCCGCCGACCATAAGACTGATCCTGTCGCGCAGGGCAAACAGGACCGGATCGTCCGCGACCCGCCCGCGCCGGGCACCGACCCAGATGCGGTTGCCCCAGTACAGCAGTAGCAGACACAGCAGCCACAGGATTTCGGGTGTCCGGTAAATTTCTTTTACCTCGGGGCTGTTGATATAAAGCGCCAGAATGACAACGGCTGCGGTGATATTGGCCACGCCCAGGCTGAACATGGTTTCGCTGTCGGCATAGGAATAATCCCGGCCATGGACATTGCCGTCATCTTCAGGTGCTGCGGCCACTTCGATGTAGCGTTTCAGATAGCCGAGGCTGACAAAGACGAACATCGAGAACGCCAGAAACCAGGACGACAGCACGATGCCGGTGGCCGCAGACCCGGCAATGACGCGCAGCGTGTAAAGCGATGCCAACACCATCACATCCGCCGTCGCGATCTGCTTGAGCCAGAAGGAATAAGCCATGGTGATGATCAGATAGGTGATCAGCACAACTGCAAAGACAGGCGGCAGGAAGGCCAATGTTAGGACAAAGGCGATTAAGGGCAGGGCGATTGCGCCGACCACGCCTGCATGCAAAGACAGATCACCGGATGGCAGCGGGCGGTGCCGTTTGCTTGTGTGCTGGCGATCAGCTGCCAGATCGACCAGATCGTTCAGGAAATACACCCCGGACGCACAAAGGCTGAAACAGATGAAGGCTAGAAGGGATGCAAGAACCGACGAAAAAGGCAGATGCTGCTGTGAGGTGAAGATAGGCGCAAAGATCAGGGCGTTTTTTGCATATTGATGGGGCCGCATGGATTTGAGAAAGGCCTGCCACAGCGGCGGGCGCGATGTGATGACTTTCTCGGCTGTGCCCGCCGACTGCGCTGTTGCCACGTCAGATTTCGGTGCATTGACAAATATGCCCGACGCAGAGGCGGCCCAGATCGGGCTGTCGGCTGTGCTGTCTCCGGCATATGCAAAGGTCTCGTCCCCGGCAGCATCGCGTATTGCGGCCAGCTTGTTGGCGCCTTTCAGATTGTGGTCGGTATCTGTTGCCAGAACCGAGTCGAATATTTCCAGATGCGCGGCCACCTTGTCGGCATAGATGCGGTGCGAGGCCGTGGCGAGAACCAACTGCCTGCCATCCGCTTTCTGCTGTTTCAGGTACTCAAGCAGCGAGGTTTCGTACGGAAGCGCCTCGGCCTTGAGGCCGACCTCGTGCGCGATCCGCTCTTTGGCGTAGGGAATACCTTTGAACAGCCATAGGATGACGGGAAAGATGTTAAGCGGGTTATTCTTCAGAAATTGAAGGATAGCCTCAACAAAAAGATCAGTTCTGATCAGGGTCCCGTCCAGATCAACAAAAATTTTCTTGGGCTTGTCACTCATTACCAGAATTCTACTTTTAATTTCTACCTCATTGAAAGAATGTAATTTAATTTACCTTTCTACTGTTCTGAAAATGCCGAATGCGATGTCGGCGATCGACAGTTTCAAAGCTTGACGAGTCTTCCCCCCGTGACCGCAATCCCTGCTTTTTCAAAAACGTTGCGTGTGTCGAAGACAAGAGCCGCCTTTTGGGCAACCAGATCGTAGTCCGGGGCGCTGTGGTCGGTGATAACGGCTGCTGCCGCATAGCGTTTCAGGTTTTCGGCTGTCAGCGGTTGGGATGTCCGACCTGCAAGCTGTGGGAATTCCCCGCCTTCGGGCAGGCAGGGGAAATAGGGATCATGATAATCCACCTCGGCCCCCAGCTTTTCCAGCTCGTCCAGCAGAACCAAAGCCGGGCTGCGGCGGGTATCTTCGACATCGCGCTTATAGGCGATACCCATCAGCAAAATCTTCTGTCCGGTCAGGGGTTGACCGGTTTCCGCCAGCGCAGAACCGTTGCGCGCCGTCAGTTCCGCGGCGATCCGCGCGGCCAATATCTGCGGGACGGCGTCATTGCTGCTGCGTGCCAGGTTGATGATCGGCGTATCCGATCCCGCATCTGCGGCGCGCCAGGCCAAATAGGCCGGGGACACTGGTATGCAGGCGCCTCCTATGCCGGGGCCGGGATAGAAGGGCATAAAACCAAAGGGCTTGGTGGCCGCAGCCTCGATCACTTCCCAGACGTCCACATCCATCGCTTCAAGTGCGGTTTTCAGTTCGTTGACCAGGGCGATGTTTACGGTGCGAAAGCTGTTCTCGACCAGTTTCACCGCCTCGGCAGTAGCGGCCGAACTGACCGGCACGGCGCTGGTGACGATGGCGCGATAGAAATCCTCGACCAGTTGCCGTGACAGCGGATCATCGGCCCCGACCACTTTGGGAATGCTGTGTGTGTCGAACTTATCATTGCCGGGGTCTTCACGCTCGGGCGAGAAAGCCAGAAAAAAATCACTGCCCGCGCGCAAACCGCCTGCTTCGAGGATGGGCTGGACCAGGGTTGTCGTGGCTCCGGGCCAGACGCTGCTTTCCAGCACCACCATCTGACCGGGGCGCAAGTGTTGCGCGATGGTTTGGGCTGCGGCAGCGACATAGCACATATCCGGGTTCTGCGCATCGGTCAGCGGGGTCGGCACGCAGATCAAAACGATATCTGCGTCGGCCAGTGCCGCAGGGTCCTGCGTGGCGCGGAAGCGCCCGCTGTCCACCGCTTGCGCGATCCGATCCGAAGCCAGGTACGATATGACCTGATCGCCCTGATTGATCCGCGCCACCCGGTCTGGGTTCAGGTCAACGCCGGTTGTGTCGAACCCCTCATCATAGGCGGTCAGCGCCAGTGGCAGGCCGACATAGCCCAATCCAACCACAGCAACCCGCGCGTCGCGCGTGGCGATAAGCTGCCCGAGGGACTGATGGTGCGAGGTTTCGTAGTTCATAATTTACCCTGATCTTACAAAGTCAGACTGAAATCAATTCACGGTATGGCTGTCGGAAATTCTAACCTCTTCCACGGATAGGAGGAAGGGGGTGCGAATCCAACAAATTTGTCAGCCTGGTTCCAGACTGCCGTACCGCGTTTCCAATAAAGGTTCAATTCTTGGGTGGACACAGAATTGTTGCTGGAATTTTGAAAAAGGCGCGCTTGGGAAAAATTTCTTTACTTCGGGCTTAACGCCCTCCGAAGCGATGCCTCGGCCAGTTCCGCACCTTTGTCCCAGCTAAAGTTTGAAGCTTGCGCCAGGGCTTTTTGCGACAGGCCATTTCGTAGTCCGGGTTCTGTCAGTAAGCGGATGGTTTGATCCGCAAGGGCCTGGCTGGATAGGGGGTCGAAATAAAGCCCGCCATCACCCACCACCTCGGGCAGACTGCCGCGATCCGAGGACAGAACGGGCGTGCCGCATGACATCGCCTCGAGCGCGGGCAGACCGAACCCCTCCCAAAGCGAGGGAAAGACCAGCGCATTGGCCGAATTGAGCAAAGCGGCAAGTTCGGGGTCATCAATCTCACCGGTGAAAATGATGCGCTCGGAGCGGGTGGCATCAGCGGCAGCACTGGCCTTGAGGTCCTCGACATTGTCCCAGAACCGCGCCCCTGTAGTGCGCCCGACAATAGCTAGGCGTGTGTCCGGTGCTTTCTGAAGAATCTGAGGCATGGCTTCAATTAGGCGCAGCACGTTTTTATGTCGGTTGAACCCGCCCAGATAGACCAAAAGCGGTGCATCAGGGGGGATGCCATAGGCCTCTCGGGCTTTCACCAAAACCCGATTGTCTTGAATAGGCTGAAAGACGTCCTCGGCCCCTTCGGTGATCGTGTCAATTCGCGCGCGGGGAATGCGCAGAATACGTGTCAGGTCGTTTGCCGAGGCGTCCGAGATCGTCATCACCCGTGTCGCTTGCATTTTGGCCAACCAGCATTTGGCCTGCCAAAGTCGGAAATTCAGACGCTTTGGAAAGATCAGTTCGGGAAAGCGTTCAGGGATCGTGTCGTGATAGCAGACTACTGTGGGGCGCCGGGCCGGCAGCGGAAAATAGGAATAAACCGCCGGGTAAAAGAACACGTCGCAGTCGATGCGTCGGGCCGCCTTGGCCATTGTCAGCAAATCGGCCCCGCCCCGGGCTTTGGCTCCCGATGAGGCCTCGGACATCGAAAATTCAGAGCCTGCAATGCGGGTTTCGACACCTTCCGGCACGGGTCGTGTCGGTTCCTGATCAAACAGGAGCGTATATCGAAAGCCGGTATCGCGGGCGGCCAGAGCAGCGACCAGATTCCGGGTGAACCGGCCAAAGCCTCGTTCGTTATCCCAGGGTGTTGCGTCAATGGCGATGTGGGTCAAAGGTCTTGGTCCCTGATAACATGCAGTAACTGGTTGCAATTAAACTATTTTCCATACCTGTTGCGCAGATAATCCTGCGTGGCCTCCAACCCAGAGTCGAGGTCGTATTCCGGTGCATAACCTAGTCTGGCCCGCGCATGGTCGATCTGGCAATGCCCCTTGGTCGAGAACAGTTCCAACATATAACGGTCCGGGTAAACCTCGCCCTGTTGCGGCAACCGTTGTTTCACCATTTGCACTATCCCCTCAAACCTCTCGCGACCGATCCAGCCTCGGGCAGCGGCGCTGATCCGGGCAGCCAGCGGCGGTGTGTCCGGGATTGTGCCGGGTTCCTCGGGTGGCAACCGTTCTGCGAGATCGGCCAGCGGAACATAATGAATGCTGCCCCGACCGATGATGTTGGCATAGCCGGTCAGCAGAGAGGACCATGAAAAAGGACGCGCGCCTGAAATGATGAACCGTTCTTGCCCAAGCCCCACCAGCACTGCGGCGCGCAGCATGGCCTGAACCAGATCGTCGACGAACACTGCGTTGCACAGCCCCTCGGGTTCGGGCAGCACCACACTGCCTGCGGCCATCCAGTCGGCCAACCGGTCCGTCCAGAGCATGCTGCCCGGGCCATAAACCAACGTGGGTTGCAGGATCGCAATCGGACAATTTCCCTGTATCAGAGCCTGTTCCATCGCCATTTTGGCCTGCCGGTACGGTGTGCCTCCGGCTTGGGATAACGGGCTATCCTCAGTCAGATCCTCCTGCGGCCAGCCGTCATAGACGACGATCGAGCTGATATGGATGATCCGCCCGACCCCGGCGGCGTCAGCGGCCTGTCTGAGGGTGTCGAAGGTATCAAGGTTTTCGGCTGCAGGTGCGCGCATGTCATAGGCCAGATGAAACAGTACGTCCTGATCGCGTAGCGCGTTTTCCATGGCGGCCCTGTCGCCAAGCGCACCGGTTACGACATGTGCCCCCATCGCCTCAAGCGCGCGCACGCCATGGCGGCTGCGCAGCAGAACGGTGACCTTGGCACCGGTGTCCAGGAGGGCCGGCACAAGCCGTTTGCCGACAAAACCGGTCGCCCCGGTCACGAAGACCGATTTGCCATTCAGGCGGTCCAATCCGGTAATGCTCACACTTCAAATCCTCTGTGATCTCGTTTTGTCGGCAAATGTCATCCTTCAGAAACCTAGCGTGGAGGCAGCGTCTGTGCTACTCCGCTCATAGGTGAATTGTTGTTAAAGATGCCGGGTGTAGCGCTGTTGCGCACCCGTGGTTGTTAATGAGGAATTGAATGAAGATCGGTGTGATCGGTGCGGCCGGAAAGATCGGCCAAATGCGGGTTCAGAACATTCTTGAGTCTCCTGACGCTGAATTGGCGGCGGTTCTGGATCTTGAATTTCATCGCGCTGTGGCTGTGGCGGATGGCGCGCCTGCCTTTACCGATCTTGACCGGTTTTTTGCCACACAGATGGATGCGGTGGTGATCTCGACCCCGGCGCATATACGTGAACCGCTCTGCCTGCGGGCCTTTGCCGAAGGCCTGAATGTGCTGACCGAAAAGCCGCTGTCTCCGACCGTGGAAGGGGCAAGGCGGATCGTCGATGCGGCGAAAAAGGCGGGCAAGGCTTTGGGGGCCGGGTTCAACATGCGCTATTACCCGTCCTTCGCTCATGTGAAAGAGGTCGCATCCTCGGGCGAGATCGGAGAGATCGACCATGTCCGCGTATATGGCGGCCATGACGGGCTGGGCCATTTCACTCATGATTGGGAATATCAGGCTGAATTTTCCGGCGGCGGTGCGTTGTGGGATGTGGGTATTCACATGACCGACATGGCGCGTTTCATTCTGGGCGAGATTACCAGCGTTTATGGAGTGGCCACCAACACGGTCTGGAACGTGCCGGGGTCCGAGGACAACGCTGTGGCAATCTTCAAGAACCCCGATGGTATTCCGGCGATCTATCAGGCCTGCTGGAACGATTGGAAAGGCTATCAAAGCGTGATCGAGGTTTATGGCTCGCGCGGTATGGTGCGCGGGGCCTATGCGCCGATGCAGAACCTTGTCATCACCATGGACAAGCCCGGCGGTGCGCCCAAACGGGTGCGTAAGTTTTATCCGGAAATCATGGTGCGCGAGAAACTGAAATCCTGGAAAACGACCGCGATCCTGTCCTTTGGCGACGAACTGGCCGACTTCATTCGCCTGACCCGTGGTGAAACCGGTCTGAACTGCGCCGACGGTCATGCGGGCCTGCGTGCGGTCGAAATCGCCGCCGCCGTGCCGGAAAGCACACGCAGCGGTCAGCCGGTTGAACTGGACAATCTGGGGGACATGACAATCCAATGAGCAGTGATCCGACCCTTTCCATCGTTCTGACCATCGTGCAAGGCGGCAGCTATGTGCGGGATTTCCTTGAAGCAGTACGCAGTTTCGATGATCCGCCACCGCTGGATGTGATTATTCCCTATGACGCCAGTGTCGCGGATGTGGCGCAATATGCCGATGACTATCCAGAAGTGCGGTTTCTGGACCTTGGCGTGATCGACCCGATCCGCCCGATCACCTCCGAGGCGGGCAAGCACGAGCTTTATGATCGCCGTCGTTCGGCCGGGCTGGCCGCGGCCACAGGAGATATTATTGGCATTCTCGAAGACCGAGGTCTGCCGCAATCCGACTGGGCGCGCACCATTGTGCGGTTGTACGAGGAAACCGGAAAGAACGTGATTGGTGGCGCAATCGAGTGCATGGAGCCGGTCAGCCCGCTGAACTGGGCCTTTTACGTCACCGATTTTGGCCGCTACGGGCGACCGTTTGAAACCGGTCCGGCGGATTGGGTGTCAGACGTGAACTTGACTTATAGCCGCAAAGCCTTGGATGAGACCCAGCACCTGTGGAAAGATCGCTATCACGAGCCAATCGTGCATTGGCACCTGATCGAACAGGGTGAGGAGCTGTGGCTCTCGAACGAGGTGGTCGTGCATCACCACCGGCCCAGGGCGACATTTCGGGAATTGCTGCCCGAGCGGTTCGATTGGGGTCGCCTGTTCGGTGAAATCCGGGTGCGCAATCAAAGTAACGCAAAGCGCCTGATGCTGATCCTGGCGGGGCCACTGATTCCGCCACTGCTTTGGGTGCGTCACTATAAGCTGCAGGCCAGCAAGGGGCGGGGGATGCGGTACCTCAAGACGCTGCCGTATGTCATGCTGCTGTCTACCGCTTGGACGCTGGGCGAAGTCTGGGGCTACATCACCAAACGTCCCTGATCTGCGGTCCTTTTTAGCGACCTGCCAGAGTGTAATAGGTCTTTTCGAATTGCTGGTGCACCCAATCCGGATTGAACCGGTCTTCGAGGCTGCGTTTCAAAGCATTTTCCGCAAGGGTTCGGCGGCGGTCTTCGTCTGACAAGACATCGGCCACGGCAGCGCAGATCGCATCGATATCGGCGATGGGCACGACCGCGCCAACACTGTCATCAATCAGTTCGACCACGCCGGAACAGGCGGTGGCCACCGCCGGGGTTCCGGTCTGGAACGCCTCGGCAATGGTGAAGGGCAGCGCCTCCCACCGCGAGGTCAACAGGAACAGATCCGCCGCGCGCAGGTGTCGGATTGGCTTGTCCGTGCGACCAACAAAACGCAAGTGCTTGCCGAGGCCCTTTTCCTGCGCCAGCGCGTGCAGCTGTGCCTCATCCGGCCCGTCACCTGCAACGATGAAACGATAGCCAGGATGGGTTTCTTTCATCCGCGCGACGCAGTCGATCAGAATGTCGATCCCCTTTTGCGGCAGCAGACGGGCCAGTGTGACGATCACCCGGTCACCATCCCCAAGCAACTCAGCGCGCAGGTTGGCAATGTCCTCTGCACTGTCCTGAGGCGGGGGTGTGACGCCCAGACCGATGACTTTCAGCTTGTCCTGCGGCACATTGCCGATGGTGGCCAGATCCTCGGCGGACCGATGACTGGGCGTGATCACCAGATCGCATTTCGCGGCAATCCGGCCGAATGCGGCGATCCGCTCGGGCTCGGACCCGTGATAGGTAACGGCGACGGGGATGCGCCGCCCGGTGCGGGCCAGAATTGCAACCAGCGCAGGGGCGGATTCATGGCAGTGGATCAGATCGACCGGATTGTTCGCCAGCCAGCGCCGCAACCGCCAAGCCGCGACTGCCGTATGGTGCAACCGGTTGGCGATGTTGCCGCCATCGCCAGCGACATAGCGGGTGGGCAGGTCGAGGAAATCCGGCTGCTGATCAGGCCCGCCCCAGATATCGGCGGTGCCAGCCAGCGTGACGCGATGATCGTGTGTCTGCAGCCACTCACTCAGCCCTAGGATATGCCGGGTGATGCCGCCCATACCGAACTGGGTGCCCATTTCGACAACATGAAGGGGGTCTGAAGAGGAATAGGTCTGCATCTGAAGCGGGATCGAGCCAATTTTCTGAACTATTCCCCGATCATAGCATGCGCACAGCATTTGCACATGCTGTGGTCATAGCCCGTGACAGCCTGCGTATGTTTGCAGCATGTCCGCAACACCGGTGGCTATCTGAGTGTCCAAATGGCTTGTTCCTTTCGATTGTCGCAGGGATCGTGTTTCATACCTGAAAGTTATTGGTTGTTTGGTACAATTCACATGCAGTCGCTGCGCATTCTGATGTTCACCACATTTTACCCGCCCTATTCCTTTGGCGGTGACGCCATAGGGATTCAGCGCATGGCCCGGGCGCTTGTGGCGCGCGGTCACGATGTGACGGTGGTGCATGACGAAGACAGCTATTTGATCCTGGGCGGAAAGCCGCAGGCCGAGGGCGACCCCGATGGGGTGCGGCGGATCGGGCTGCGCAGCCGCAATGGCATGATGTCGAACCTGCTGACCCAGCAGCTGGGTCGACCTGTTGTACACGCAGCCCGCATCCTCGAGATACTGACCGAACGGAAACCGGATATCATCTGGCACAACAATACATCCCTGATCGGAGGACCCGGTCTGTTGCCGATGGGTGAGGGGCTAAAGGTTTATGAGGCGCACGAGCATTGGCTGGTCTGCCCCACCCATGTTCTGTGGCGGTACGGGCGGGAGCTGTGCGACGCGCGCCAATGCCTACGCTGCGTGCTGAATCACAAACGTCCGCCGCAGCTGTGGCGCTATACCGGCGCGCTGGACCGGGCGCTGGATCATATGGATCTGATCATTGCAAAAAGCGAATTCAGCCGCGCCAAACATCGCGAATTCGGTCTGCGGCAAGACATGCAGGTGCTGCCCTATTTCCTGCCCGATCTCGATCAGAGCGCCCTGCCAGAACCAGCGGCCCATGAGCGCCCCTATTTCCTGTTCGTCGGACGTCTGGAAAAGATTAAAGGGTTGCAAGATGTGTTTCCGGCCATTGACCGCTATTCGGATGCCGATCTGCTGATCTTGGGCGACGGTGACTATGCGGATGAGTTAAAGAGCCAAGCCGCAGGCAATGACCGGATTAAATTCCTGGGCCGCAAAACCCTTGAGGAGCTTAACGCCTATTACCGCGGTGCGATCGGGTTAATCGTTCCGTCGGTTTGCTATGAGACGTTCGGCATCATCCTGATTGAAAGCTTCCGTCTGGGCACGCCGGTTATTGCCCGTCGGTTGGGCCCATTCCCCGAGATCGTGGAGCGGGCCGGAGGTGGGTCGCTGTTTGAAACCGAGGATGATTTGATCGCGGCGATGCGTGAATTGCAGCACCAGCCGGACCAGCGCGGGGTGCAGGGAACTGCGGCGCGCAAGGCCTTTCTGGACATTTGGCATGAGACCTCTGTGCTTGAAGCCTATGGTGCGGCGCTGGCGCGTGCGGCGCATGGAAAAGGTGATCGGGCGCTTTCTGCGGCTCTGGAAGCCGGTGCGTTAGAGAACGGAGCGCGTGCAGCATCACTTGCATGAATTGAGCGCTAGGGGGTCAGCGTGCCAATTCGATGGGCATTAGCCATGACCGAGAAGGTGATGGTTGTGGCCGGGATGCTGGGCAGGCTTGAGGCGTCAACAAGATGTACCCGTGACAACCCTTTAGGTCGCCCGAAGATGTCGGATTGCCCCGCACTGGGCGCTTTGGCCATGGGAACCGAGCCACCGACGTGAAAGCTTGACCCAACATCACCTGAACGTCGGGCAAAAGTCAGCGGTATAAGCCCCGCCAGCTTCATGACCTGTGCCAGTCGAGAAGTAGCCCGCGCCATAACCGTTTCGGTTTCGTCATTGGGGTTCACAGTCGAGACAAGTCGTCCGTCGGTGGCCAGCGTCAGGTTGATCCTGGAAGAATAGGCCGAATGCAGGAACGCTTGCGCTACGATCAACCGCCGCGCGAGTATCCGCCATATAGGGGCAGACCCGGGCAGTTTTGAACCATAACTGTTGATCAGGTCATGGGCGTAGAACTCGTTCCATGTGTAGACCTGAGTGTGGACCAGATGGGGCGAGACCTCGGGGGCGTTCAGCTCTATGAAAACCTGCGGCAGGGTGTGATAGGGCCTTTGGTCCGGACGGTGCGGAGTACGCCAGCGATGCAGGCTGGGCAGAAAGAAATGCTGGCTGTCCTGTAACTGCAAACTGGTGGTTGGCTTTGGCGATGACGCCAGAAGCAGACGCGCCGTCTCCAAAACCCCGGCGGCGATAAAGACGCGGGTCGCCTTCAGGCTTTCGCCATTATCAAGCGTCACCGTGACGTGGTCGGCATGTTCTTCGAACCGATGGACCAGACCGGTGCGGTATTGAAACGCAGAGTGTTGGCACAAGTCATCGAGTGTTTTTTGGGCGGCATAAATGTAACCCCAAGGGCATCCATGCAGACACTGGCCGCAATACTGGCAGCCGGGATCAACGGCCAATCGGGACATCCCGATATGGGCCCCCAATTCTGACAGGCCGCTTTCCTTTTGCTCCAGCAGCTGCAACATCTGCTGCGCCTGTGGGGACGGGTTCAGCGGCACCCGATCCCGCATCGCAAACACGGGAAACAGAGCCTGCAAATCGTCCTGTCGACCGCTTATTGGAAGGAATTGAGCAACAGCCCGGTAATGCGGAGCCAGATCGTCAATTCCAATCGGCCAGTCCGCGATGTCCTCGGCGCGGTTGGGCAGAACCGCCGAACCCCAGAGATTGGACAGCCCGCCCACCGCATGTGAGGCCCGCAACCCGATCCGTTCGGGCGACACCAGCGTGTCGGCCCCCGGCACCATGGCGAAATCCGACCCGAACCGGCGCACCTGCCCGGGCGGTGTGTCGAATTGCGGGGCCTGCCATTTTTTTTGGTCATCAACAGACCAGGTGTCGGGATCCAAAGCCGCAAGCTTGTCACGGCGGTCTTGCGCCGGGGCCTCCAGCCTGCCGCCCGTGTCCAGCATCAGAACCTGCCGCCCCCGGTTCAGCAAAGCCATGGCCACAGACACGCCGGACGGCCCGGAGCCGATCACCAGATCAGTCACAGATGGGAACCTGACGGCTCATGCGGAAACCGGGGACTGCATTTCGGTTATGATATCTTCGATAGTCTGCTGCAGCGTGCGCATCGGGCGGAATCCAGTGACGCGCTCCAGCTTTGACACATCGGGCAGCCGGCGCTGCATATCCTCGAACCCTTCGGGATATACCGCGTCATAGGGAACATAGCGGATTTCCGAGTTGGACCCGGTGAGTTCAATGACCTTTTCAGCCAAAGCGCGGATTGTGACTTCTTCGTTCGAGCCGATATTGAACACCTCGCCTTTTGCCTGTGGTGCGTTCATCAGCAACCCCAATGCCTTGACGACATCGGCCACATGACCGAAGCAACGCGACTGCTCGCCGCTGCCATGCACCATCAGGGGCGCACCCTCCAGCGCGGCTTTCACGAAATTCGGCAACACCATGCCATAGCGGCCCGTCTGTCGCGGCCCGGTGGTGTTAAAAAACCGCAGAACCGTGACCGGCAGACCGGATTCGCGCGCATGGGCCAGCGCCAGAAACTCATCCAGCGTTTTGGCACAGGCGTAGGACCAGCGCAGGTTGCGCGTGGCCCCAATGGTCAGATCGTCGTCTTCCTGAAACGGAAACTTCGCGCTTTTGCCGTAAACCTCGGATGTAGAGGCGACAAATGTATAGGTCTTGTTTGGCAGCGCCGCATCCAGAACATTCTCGGTACCCGCTACATTGGTTAGGATCGATCGGCTGGGCTCATCCATGATCAGTTTGACGCCAACGGCGGCGGCCAGATGAAAAACGACGTCAGCCGGACGAACCAGATCGGTGACCATCTGGCGATCCAGAATTGAGCCTTCGGTGAATGTGAAATTCGGGTGGTCTGCAACTGAGGTCAGATTTGCCAGCCGTCCGGTCGAAAGATCATCAAAGACCGTGACCGTGTGGCCATCCCGGATCAGCCGTTCCGTCAGATGAGAGCCAATAAACCCGGCGCCACCGGTAACCAGAATATGCATTTGTTCGTACCTGTTACTTGTTGAAAACCAATTTACCGGATCGTACAACCCGCGCTGCGTATCCGGCTATAGCCGCAGGCGGAAAATATCTGTTCACCACGGTTGCCCGCGTATTGCCGCGCGCACCCCCCGCATTGTCTTGCGCGCCGTCAGATAGGCTTTGCCGCGCCCTTCCAAATGCGCTTTCCAACGGGCGATGTCGGTAAAGTAAAACATCTCGAGCCGGGGCAGATCGTGGATATCGTCCCCCGCCTTGGCCACGCCCAACCTGGTGCCGACCGAAGTGTCGTAATGCTGAGCGATCTGTCTGAGTACGCTGCTATTCGACGCGCCGTAAGGCGGTGCGAAATGCCGGACAGGCTGGCCCAGCCGCGCGGCAATGTCCTGACCGGAGCCACTTACTTCCTCTTCCAGCATGAGCGTATCCAGCGTGGTGAGATCGGGATGATTGACACTATGCGCGCCAAAACAGACCCCTTCCCCTGCCAGGGCTTCGATCCTGTCCCAACCCATCAGGGGGCGGGGCGGGATGTTGCCTCCGACCCAGTGGTCCATCCCGCCCATCAGGCCCGAGGGCAGATAGACGATGGGGCAGAAGCCATGATCGCGCAGAATGGGCCAGGCGGTATCGGCGAAATCTTCGAACCCGTCATCGAAACTGATGATGACCACGCGGGGGCCGGGCGGGTTGGCCAGCGCATCGGGCGTGACAACCGGCAGGCCGGATGCCGCCAGCGCCTGCATCTGGGCCTTGAACACCTCGGGCGCGATTGAGGTCGGTCCAGGCGCATCCGAGATCGAATGATACATCAGGATATCGGCCTGCCAGGCGGTCATGGGTCAGTCTTCCACCACATGAGTAGCAAAGACCTCGCGATATTTATTCCATTTCGCGCGGTCGACCTGACCTGTGCCGTTGATGCAATCCGCCGCGCCATAGGCCATGGCAAAGGCGTGGTGGGTGTTGTCATGGGCGAACAATCCCTGACGTCCAAATACGAGCAATCCGTCCAGATTTGAGAGCCACTGATCAACCGTATCAAACCGCGCCTCATACCCCACGTCGTAAACCGGATAGGCGTGGCTCAGCCGTCGGGATTCACAGCGGCGCACCGGCACGGTGACCGGCAGGCCCAGCTGGTCCAACCATTTGGTGAACTCCTGCCCCAGTTCTTCGTCGGACATGGACCACCACTTTTCATCCGGGTCGCAGGGCAGTTCGGCGCACAGCACGGTCACGCCCTTCGGCGCGCCACTGGCGTTATAGTTCTTGGGTTCTGACATCCGGCTGATCGGGATCGACAATTCCGGAAAGTAATGCGCGTCGAACTCGGTGAACTGGTCTGTCTCGAGTACCAGATACAGCAGGATCATGCCCCTAAACCGGATGGCGCGGGCGGCATCGACCACTTCCGGCGGAGGGGCGTCGATCAGGCGCGTCAACCCGGTCAGAGGAATGGTCGACAGGATCAGATCGCCGGTCACATGCCGCTCGCTGTCGCCGTCGCGGATCGTCAACCCGGTGATACGGTCGCCGTCGCGGTCAATCCCAGTGATTTCGGTGTTGAACATGAAGGTGGCGCCATTTGTGCGCGCGCTTTCAAGCATTGCGTCCGAGATTTGTCCGAACCCTTTGCGCGGATAGAAAAATCGCCCGGCGGTTTCGCTGCGCAGCCCAGGCACCAGCCGCAGCATCTTCATCAGGATCTTGCCGACCGAACCGCTGCCGACCCGGCGCTCGGCCAGCTTGACGGCCAGCTTTTCCGGATCCAGCCCCCAGAGTTTGCGCACGTAGGGGAAATAGAAATTGTCCGAAATCGTTGGCCCCAACCCGTCATAAAGCACGGTCGAGAATGTCTCGGGGCCCGTGCTTTTCTTGCGAAAGGGTTTCAGCACCATGTCCCCGATCAGTGACGCGGCAAAGGGCTTGGGCAGGCGCATAAGCGCGTCGGTCAGTTTCAGCGGGAAGTGAATCCATTTGCCGCCCAGCCGGATACGCCCATGGCGCGGGCGCAGCAGCAGATCGTCACCCAACAGCGTTTTCACATCCTGCAGCACCTCAGGCTCTGCCGCAGGGTGAAACCGGTGCGAGCCATAATCGCAAATCACGCCTTCGACCGGGAACGAGGCCGAATTGCCGCCTGCAATGGGTGCGCGTTCGATCACGGTCACCTTTGCCTGCCCGGTCAGGGCGTATGCTGCGGCCAGACCAGCGGGTCCGGCACCGAGTATGATGATTTCAGGCTTATCCTCGCCTGTTGGCCGGGAAACATCCGTCACTTGCACTCTTCCTTTTGGGAATTCGCCGGAGCGCTAAACCGCATCCCGGACATTGTCAGAACCAGCGCGCCAAACCCGCCCGCTGTAAACAGAACGACCTGCCAGACCAGCCCGGCTGCCACGACGGCAGGCGCGCTGGCACCAAAGGGGGCCAGAAAGCCCGCCAGCGTGGCCTCGCGCAGGCCCAGCCCGTTCAACGACACCGGCAGAACTGCGATAATCTTGGCCAGCGGCCAGGCAAATATCCACGGTCCGGCTGCCACATCGACACCCGCCGCGATGGCCAGCCACCAGGCCAGCATGACCAACAACAACTGGATCAAAACCGACGCGATAAAGGCCGCCGCCAGTGTGCCGGGTTTACGCCCCATCCCGGCCAGCGCATCGGCCAGGCGATGCGCAAAGCCTTTGCCGGGCAGCGACGGGATATAGCGCCAGGGCAGGGGCAGCAGGCGCGGCAGCGCAACCATACCCGCCAGCGCTGCAAGCAAGACCAGCGCCACTGGCACGATCATATGCCCGCCCTCGGCCCGCTCCCATGTCAGGACAAACCCCAGGCAGGACAAGGTCAACAAGGCCACCATGTCGATCAGTCGATCCACGGTTGCGCCTGCGACGACCCGCGCCCCGTCTTTCATTGCCGCTTGTGCCATCCCGGCGCGCACCGTATCGCCCCCAATCGCGCCCGGCAGGCACAGATTGGCAGCCAGACCGGCAAAATGCGCCCGGACAGCCAGCAGGGGCGAAAGCCCGCGGCCCAGCAGCAGCCACCATTTCAGCGCTGCACCCACATGGGCCAACAGGAACAGGACCAGTACGCTCAGGAACACCCAGATCGGGATTGCCTTGAATGCCGCCACGATGGCCTCGGCCGGAAGGATCCAGAACAGGATCGCCAGCACCAAAGCCGACCCGGCCACCCGGATCAGCCAGCGCCGTTGATTTGGATCGGAAAGCATGCCGCCGCTCATGTCAGGGTCTGAGGTGTAGCCGCGAGATCATGTCGGCGATCAGTCCCAGCGACCAGATCATGATGGCCGCCAGGAAGGAAAACACCGCCGTTTCGCTGAGGTTCCAGTAGAACATGTCGATAATGAACTTCACCGTGCCCAAAGTGAAAAACGCCAGCCCCAGCGGGATGAACACCCGCAATGGGTTGAACAGGGTACTGATGCGCAGGATCAGGATGATGAAGTTCAGAAAATCGATCGGTCGGATTTTCGATTTACCCACCCGCTTACCGTATTCGATCGGCGTATAGATCATCCGCTTGCCATTCGAGGTCATGCACAGTGTGATCGTGGTGGTGAACGAGAAATTCTGTGGCAGCAGTGGCAGGAACGGGATCAGCTCGGATTTGCGGAACACACGCAGCCCGGAATTGAGGTCGTTGATCTTGCGCTCGGCCAGGAATGAGGCAAAGGCGAACAGGAACTTCTTAGCCGGCCGCCGCAGCAGCGGCACGTTCTTCATTGCGGCGCCCCGATCGCCCACCACCATGTCCTGATCGCGGCACATGGCCAGCATGCCCGGCAGGTAACGCGCCGGATAGGTGCTGTCGGCATCAAGGATGGCCAAGTATTCGTATTGCGCCATCCGCACCCCGCGCTTGAGGCTGGCGCCGTATCCGGAATTGACGTCGTTGAAGGTGACGGTGGCACCGCTGGCCTCGGCTTCGGCGCGGGTGTTGTCCTGGCTGGCATCGTCGACCACGATGATCTCGTACGGAATACCCAGCGGTTCGAGATGGGCCCGCACATCTTCAACAGTGCCACGGACGGCGTTTTCTTCGTTATAGGCAGGGATGACCACGCTCAGACTCATGCCAGAAGTGTCCGGCGTGCCGGTTGGGATGTTGTCCGGGGTGATCTGCTCGGCAACCTTGTTCATGAAAATGAAATCCCTTTGCGTACTTAATATATATTCTGCCCCGCTTGGCATGCATGCCGTTCAGAGCGCGACGGGCTCAATTCCCATCGCTGCTTATTGTATTCAAACACAGACAGGCTGGATATAGACAATAATTTTGACAAATTTCGGTCTTTCCGGGGTCTGGTTGCCAGAATTCACCTATGCATGCGCTTACCCAGTAACGTAAAAAAGCCAGTGATGGTTTCAATTATACCCCGATGAGCCCTTAGGCCTCGGTGTAAGTTTGCTCTGATATTCGGTCATTTTTGATGAGGAGCATAATGTCTAGAGTGTTTCCAAATAGGAACCTATGCAAAGCTATGCAGCACTTTGATCTCATAATGCTTGGAAACTCATGCAATCCAACACATGCGTCCTTGGCGGAATGTTGAGACGTTGGCAGGATATGCCCATTGTCCACGACTATTGTCCGAGGGGTTTTGAGAATGGAAGCAGGCTGGCCGCAGCACCAAGAAGCGACGGGTGATCTCGACAGCAGTGTTTCCAAACCGTTACGCTTTGATTCAGAATGCCCGCGGTTTCGCGTGGCAATAAGTCAGTGGGAAGGGTTTTGATGTCGCGGGGGCGACGTTTCACCAGCGGCGTTGCCTGGATGTCCTTCGGCGTCTGGGCAGAACAGGCATTCAATTTCATTATAATAGCCATTCTGGCGCGGTTGCTTGGGGCCGAGGCCTTCGGCCTGTTGGCAATGGCTGCTGCCTTTGTTTTGTTTTCCGAGTTTCTGGTGCGCGAAACCATATCCGAGATTTTGCTGACTCAGGACACGCTGACACCTGAACGGCTGAATTCGGTCTTTTGGCTTTTGGGGCTTCTGGGCGCTTGCCTGACCGCGTTGATTGTTCTGGGCGCGGGGCCAGTATCAACCTTTTATGACGAAGCGATCGCGGGTCAATTGCTGATCGGTTTGTCGCCAACGGTGCTGATGATATCGCTCACGGCGGTGCCAGTGGCGCTATTGCGGAGAGAGATGCGGTTTCGGGTTCTCGCCGTGCGCGCGGTGCTTGGCGCAATAGTTGGCGGGGTTATCGGCATCGGTATGGCCCTTGCGGGATACGGAGTCTGGAGCCTGGTTGGTCAGCGGGTGGCGATGACCGCCACGAATATCCTTATGGCTTGGGGTGCGGTATCGTGGAGACCCACCTTTCACGTGTCGGGTCACCAGATGCGGCAGGTTCTTCATTTCAGTCACCGGGTCATCGGGCTGCGCGCGGCTGAACTGGCGGCGGTACAGTCACCTGCGGTTTTGATCGGCGCGATGCTGGGCCCGGTTGCAGCCGGGTACTATGCGATTGCCTGGCGGGTCGTGGAGACGGCCTCATTTCTGACCATCACGCCACTGCGCATGGTCTCGCAGCCCGCTTTTGCGGCGGTAACGCGCGGCGGAGGGCGCGCGTCTGAGATGCTATTGGACGTCATGCGCCTGACCGGGTTTGTGACTTTTCCGACCTTTGCCGGATTGGCGGTCCTGTCTGAGCCGGTACTGGTGCTTTTGTTTGGTGAGAAATGGAGCCCTGCAGCCCCGGTTCTAAGTCTGATGTCCGTGTTCGGAATGTATCTCTGCACTGAAAGGGTACAGCAAACATTTTGCCTGGCGTCCGGCCAACCCGGTAGGTTGGCCGTGCTGTCGTGGATCGAGGTGGTTCTTGCGGCCATTGCGATCACAGTTGCCGCCCCGTATGGCGTGCCGGTCGTCACCGCTGCCTTTACCACTGTCTTTCTGATCATGTGGCCGTTCAAATTCGCCAATCTGGCCGCGATTTCAGACCAGTCTGTTTCCAGGTTGGTCTCACTGCATGTCCGGCCTTTAATCTCGGCGGGGATCATGGCGGCGGGGGTCGCGGGATGTCAGGCGGTTTTGGGGGATCAGGCAAACATCTTGCGTCTGATTGTGGGTGTCGTGACAGGTGTGGCGATCTACTCCTGCCTTGCATTTGTAACGATGCGTGACCGGTTTGCGGTTCTGAAGGATCTGGCTGCTCAGGTCTGAGATCACCAGATAGGGCTGCCCATTCGGAAGGTGACTTTCTGCTCCGTACCATCGGGTTTCTTCAGGTAGGCAATGACCTCGTTTCCGGACTCGAGGGGTTGAAACCTGAAACGGCCTAGGGCCTTGTCCCCATCCCGGGCCAGATCAACAGATTGTGCTGTGGTCCCGTTGACCTCAACCATGGCCGCACTGACATCCGGTGCGCCGATACGCAATTCAATCTCGATCAGGGTATCGCGCCGCAGCGGTTCATGCAGGACCAGCTGTGCCACCGCACCGTTGGCATCAACCGGATGCACGCGGGACGGGACATAGGCGTCCGGGTTCACGCGCCAATATACAACCGCAAGAATACCCATCAGCAACAGCAGATAGATCCAGCGTACAAACCCCATCCCGCGCCAGATGCGCTTAAAAGACCCCTCTGTCTGGGAAGGCCGGGCCAGACGGGCCGCATAGATCAACGAACCGGTAAAGGCGAGGCCAGTGGCCACTAACCCCAGAACTATCCACAGCGCCATGGAAAATGGTCCACCCCAAGTTCCGTAGTGCAGCATCTCCATCAACAAGTTCACACGAGCAAGCCCCCGGAAGTCAGCTGGCGTGTAGATGTCAAGAACCTCCAGAGTCAGCGGATCAACGGCTACGGTGGTCTCGCCGCGAAAATGTGAGAAGTCCTCATGTTGCCCGATGAACTTTAGACTGCCGGCCTTGCCACCGGGAAGCGTCAGGGTGACCGGATGAAAGCCTGGAAGCGCGGCCCGAGCATTTGCTTCGGCCGCATTGATGACGGTTCCGTCAAACCCATCCGGCAGGGCAGCTTCGCGTTGGGCGGAAGGTTGGAATTTCAGTTTTTTCCCTTCAATCCCCAGGCCACCCAGCAGAAAAAAGAAGCTTGTTATGGCAATCAAAAGGACCAGTGGTGCCGCCCAGAGAGCCGTCAGCCGATGGGCGCCGCCGGCCCAGATTCTAAAGCCGCCCGCGTTGCTGGGCCATCTGAAAAATCCTTTCCAGAAGCGCCGGTAGGTGATTAGCCCACTGACCATCTGAAAAAGCAATGGGATGGACATCGCGCTAATGAGAATGAACACCATTCTGTTGTCGACCAGGAACGTATCGTGCAGCCCCGCAAGAATGGTGCTGAATCCTGGATCGCCTGTCTCATAAACGACGGCGCCTGTGGTGGGGTCTGTCCAGTAACTGACGCGCTCACCCCATCCTGTGTGCCCAAATGTGCGATCCACCAGCCAAGACTTTGGATGCTTGAGGATCACAAACGCCTTGCCTTCGGGATGTGCGGATTTGATCCCATCATAGATTTGGCCAAAACTTGCTGTACGCTCGTCTTCTTGCAGGGTCGTCCAGATCGCCGGCCGACCTATGGATTCGATTTCGAACCCTGCCACAAGCAACGTGCCTGTCAGAAACATGAAGGTGAAAAAGGCGGAAAGAAATAGTCCAATCCAAGTGTGAACACTGAACAACTGGTTACGAAATTTACGAGTCATATGAAGTCAAGCTCCGATGAGACCCAAATATGATAACTCAATTGGCTTATCTTGAATAGCATTCAAGCTGCTGAAATTGTGCTATAATGCGCCGATTTTGGCAGTATTGAACAGTAAGGGTTGATAGGATTTCATTGAGAACCCTGCAATTTCGGATGATCCCTGGAAACATTGAAACCACGTCGATCACGAATACGGTGCAACTAAGATCAGGCCCTGATTTCCGGTCAGTTGCGGCTTGACGTTGAAGGCGCTTCTGCGGCGAAATTGAACTCCAATTCGGTCTCGTGAACTGTCTGTCTCGGTGCCAGTTCAAGAACACCACTGATGGCATGGTCTTCGCAGTCTTCTAGGGGCGCGGAGGCATCGTCCGTCAGTACGCTTACACCAAAGAGCGGTTTTGGCGGCGATTATCACTTAGTCGAGCGCCAGTGTGACAGCGCACATCACCCGAAATTCAGACACGCAGAACCTCTGAGTGTATAGTTCGCATGTGACCATTAGTTGGAACAAAATTGATGCAGGTTTCCTGGATAAGTCCGCACTCGGGTCCAGGGAAATGGATTTAGGTCTGTGGCGCTAAACACACTGCATTTTAAAACATTTCTGCGGATTGCCTGTTGCGCGAATCTGCAAGGGCGCGGGATGATATAAGTGTGACCGAACCGGCGGTGGGTAACCGGAGATTGTAGTTGTTAAGCAAAGATATGATATGAAAACTATTTCAATTGTCTCGCCGTGCTTTAACGAAGAAAGCAACGTTGCGGATTGCTACAAAACCGTCAAAGAGATTTTCGACAAGGATTTGCCTGGTTACAGGCGAGAACACATCTTCATCGACAATGCTTCAAGCGACAGAACCGTGGAAATTCTGCGGGAAATTGCTGAAAAAGATCAGGATGTGAAGGTCGTGGTGAATGCCCGCAATTTCGGGGTGTTCCGGTCGACGTTCAACGGGCTGCGTTACGCCAGCGGCGACGGTATCGTTGTCATGCTGCCGGTTGATTTGCAGGATCCGCCCGAAATGATCCCCGAATTTGTCGAGCTTTGGGAAAGCGGTTATGACGTGGTGGCCGGCGCGCGCAGCACCCGAGAGGAAGGGTTCCTCATGCGTAGCGCGCGTGGTATTTTTTACTCTATTGTCAACGGGTTGTCAGATGTATGGTTGGAACCTTCGGTGGGCGAGTTTCAACTGATTGACCGCAAGGTTTTGAAGGCGGTGCTGTCTCATAACGATCACTACCCTTATATCCGCGGCATCATCGCCAGCTGCGGCTTTCGCAGGATCATCCTTCCCTATGTCTGGAAGGCTCGGAAAAAAGGTTTGTCCAAACACAGCCTTATGGCCCTGACCGATCAGGCGTTGAATGCAATCTTCTCATTCACGCGGGCACCGATGCGGTTCTGTACGCTCAGCGGGCTGGTGATTGCGATCAGCTGTATCCTGTTTTCGATATTTTCCACGTTGCTCTATTTCGTCGACCCTGATCAGGCGCCGCGCGGGACCACGACCATTATCGTGGCGCTGTTTTTCCTTTCGGGCGTTCAGATGCTGTTTATCGGTATGCTCGGAGAATACATCACCTCAATACACAATCAGGTCAGAGGCGGACCTATTGTTACCGAGCAGGAACGTATCAACATCGAAGGCCCAGCCCGCGATCCAGCAATGCTCAAAGATGAGCATACGGCATGAGGGCTTGTCTGGTGCCGCTGCGATGGTGCGGTGTTGCTTTTGCCCTGTGGGCCTGCGCAGGGCCAGTCTGGGCCGAGGAGCCGACAGTTACGAATGCCACGCTGACCGAGATGCGTATCTGGTTTGCGGCGATGACTGCGGTAGCGGTGCTTGTGCTGGCTGTGTTTTGGTCTCGTGGGCAATTGCATTTTGGTCTTTTGGGGGGCGCGGTGCTATTGGGAAGCGCGGCCAGGCTGTGGCTGACGCAGCCGCTCTGGTTTCCAAGGCTTGAGATTTCGGCAGATCCGCCAGAAAATCTGATCATGCTGACGATACTGGCCGCACAGGCAGGCCTGACGTTTTTCGTCCTGATGCGTCCTGCCGGTCGGTCGGCAATACGCGGTCTTTTTGCACAGGCAGGGGGATTGCGCCTGGCCTTGCTAGTGGTTCTGATCGCGGCCTTCAGCATTTCCGCAACACCCTACATCAACTATGGCTACTATACCGCCTTTGGGCTGCAGATCGGCGTCGGAGGTGTATTATCTCTCGTCCAGATCGCCACGTTGGTTGCGATTTTTACCGTCTCTGGTCCTGATCATACCCCGCGCCTTCCTGTATCTGGTCTTGCCATCTTTGCAACTTTGGCCAGTGCTACCCTCGCCTGGACGGCCTTTGATCGCGTGCCGCATGTGGAAGATGAGCTGTGCTATCTTTTCCAGGCCCGTATCTTTGCCAGCGGCGCTTTATGGAGCCCGGCACCACCCGAGGCCGCCCAACCAGCACTGGACTACTTTCTGCTCGATATTCGTGACGATCGGTGGCTTTCTGTCTTTGCGCCGGGCTGGTCGGCAGTCCTGTCCCTCGGGGTGCTTATTGGGGCGCCCTGGCTGGTCAACCCGCTGCTGACCGGGGCTTCGGTTTGGCTGACCCATGACATCCTGCGGCGTACGGTCAGCCAAGAACGTGCTGATCTGGTTGCCCTGCTGATGGCAACGTCTCCGTGGGTTCTGGCGGTTGGTGCTTCATTGATGGCGCATTCGGCAACGGTCTTCATGGTGCTTGTTGGCCTGTGGTGTCTGCTTCGGGCAGGTTCGGGATCGACATTGCGGGACATTGCACTGGCGTTTTTCGCCGGGTTGGCCCTGGGTTGGGTGTTTGTGATCCGGCCGCTGGATGGAGTTATCGTGGGTGGATTGGCGGGCTTGTGGTTACTTCGTCGTCTTCCCACCGGGGGTGGGCAGGTTGCAACCTATACGGCGGGCGGGGTTCTGTCTGGGTCGGCCTTTTTGTTGTTCAACTACGCCTTTACAGAACAGTTTTTGCTGACGCCGCAAGCCGACTATTTTGTCCGCATCTGGGGTGACACCGGCAACGCCTTTGGGTTCGGCCCAACCGTCGGCCCACCCGAGAAAAACTTTGGTGCGCTTGATATGTGGCCCGGTCACAGCCCGCTGGAGGGGCTGGTGAACATGTTGCACGGGTTTTCGGCGCTCAACATGGAACTTCTTGGCTGGGTTTTTGGCTCACTCATCCCGGTTTGGGTTGCCTTGCTCTGGCGCAACAGCTTGACAAAGTTCGATTGGGCGATTCTTTTGGCTTTCTTGACCATTATCGGCGCGCTGTTCTTTTACTGGTTTATCGGTGGGTTCTATATCGGCCCGCGTTACTGGTACACTGCGGCGCTGCCCGCGCTGGTTCTGGCCGCCGCCGGAATTGAAGAGATCAACCGCCGCCTGCCCGAAAGGCACCGAGGCCGCCTGGGCAACGTTGTCTTGTTGTTGTGTGTGGTTTCAGTTGTCAGTTTTATGTCATGGCGCGGGGTTTCGAAATATCAGAACTATGGCAACTATTCCGGCGACATAAGGCGGATGGCACAGGCCGAAGATATTGGAAATGCGCTGGTATTTGTGTCCGCACACCATAATATCGGGTCTGCGCTTTACCTCAACGATCCATTCCTGCCATTGGATAAACCGATATTCCTACGCGATCTGGGGGCCGAGCAGAACGCGGCTGTGATCGAAGCCTTCCCCGGGCGCGAAGTTGTCTATCTCGGGGGTACCAACTAGGCTCAGGTGCATTCGCCGAGCGCTGCGAAATTTGACACAAGGCCGACGTGTCAGATTTTCTGTTGCCAGGGAAAGCGATCGGTCAGCGCCCGGGAAATGGCGATGAATGCCAGGATGGCCGCAGGCAGCACGATCAGTCCCTGAGCAATGATCGGTTGCAACCCAAGTGACAACAGGCCTTCCAACGAAAATGCATTGAAAGCGTAAACCATCACATAGGACAGAATATAGTGAGGCAATCGATTCAGGCCCTTAGAGTCGAATACAAGCCGAGCATGGGTAATGAAGTTCCATAGAACCCCAACAGAAAATGAGATTACCAGCGCGATCTGCGGCGGCAGGCCGGACAGGCTGAGGATGGCAAAAAGTATATAGCCGAACGCGGTGTTCAATATTCCGACCAACACAAAGCGCATGAAGGAATTTCGTCGGGGGGCAAGCAATTTTTTCACAATGCACTCCCTTCGGCGCGCAGAATATCTGCCACCCCCGAATTCAAGTTATGCTGCGGTATAAAACCGACCTTGTTGCGCAACCGGGTCACGTCCGCCTCCAACAGGTCCGGATCGTCCGGGGCTCGCGCAATTGCGCCCAATTGGACCAGATCGGTGTGATGCATCTGGGTTGCGACCTCTGCAATCAGGTCCCGCACCGCGATTGCGGTGCCGCTGGCAACATTGACCGCACCGACCTCATCGGTGTCTAACAGGCGCGACAACGCGCGGGCCAGATCGTCGACATGCAGAAAGTCACGCTTTTGCAGCCCATCGGTACACTTCACTGGCTGACCCGCACGAAGGTTTGAAATCAGATCCCCAAGCAGCCGCCCTGGCGGCTCGCCCGGCCCGTAAACGAAAAAGATGCGGGCCCAGGCCAGCGAAAGGCCAAGCGCGTCTTGCCCTTTGCACAACGCCAGACTGGTCCCGGCCTTGGCCGCCCCGTAAAGCGTGCGGGGTCGCAAGGGGCTTGTTTCTGTCAGGGTCGCCTCAGACCAGTCATATTCGGCACAGCTTCCTGCGCAGACCGCGCGTTGGCCGCCTATGCGTGCAAATTCCTGCACCAGATGCAACGTGGCCGCCATCCAATTCAGATTGGCCGAAGAAACCCAGCGATCGCGCGGCCCGTCATGCCATGCCAGATGAACCAGATGGCTGGCTCGGGCTGTTTCAAGGGCTGTTGTTGTGGCGATGGGGTTAAGCAGATTGCAGATGATGTCGCTGCCCGGGTTCCGGCCCAGTGTCACGACTTCATGGCCTGCCCCTACCAAAGCCGATGCTGTCGCACGGCCGATCAAACCGGTTGCTCCGGTCAGCAGAACCCGTGCCATCAGCTGATCCTGACCTCTGGCACGGCCGTTGCGAACCGGGTGCCGCAGGCCTTGAGATCGGCCAACTGATCGATGACTTCGTCCCGGATGTTCCAGGGCAGGATCAAAACATAATTGGGTGGTGTCTCGCGCAGCGCCTCGACCCCGTGTACAGGAATGTGGCTGCCGGGCAAAAGCGTGTTCTGCTTGGCCGGGTTGCGATCCACACAATATGAAATCAGGTCGGGCCCGATTTCGGCATAGTTCAGCAATGTATTGCCTTTGGCAGCCGCCCCATACGCGGCGATGGTATCACCGCGGGCCGCGACCTCGCGCAGGAAGGCAAGCAGCCCGTCGCGCACCGCCTCAACCTGGCCGGTAAAGTTCATATAGCCTTCGGGGCGGTCGAACTGCGCCGCCGCCTCATCGGCGCGGACCTTGGCAAGGCCAGGTCCTTCAGGGTGGTTGGCCCCTTCAAGACAGGCAAATACCCGCAACGAGCCGCCATGGGTGGGCAGTTCCTCGACATCGAACACGCGCAGACCGGCTTTGGCGAAAATCTTCTCGACCGCCAACAGCGACAAATAGGAATAATGTTCGTGATAGATCGTGTCGAACTGCACTTCGTTGATCAGGTTTAGAAGATGCGGAAATTCGACCGTATAAACCGCCTCACCGGTTAGCAAAGTGGCAATTCCGGCGACGAAATCATTGATATCGGGCACATGGGCCAGAACATTGGCCGAGGCGATCAGCGACGGCGGTTTCTCGGCTGCAGCGACCTTCTGGGCCAGTGTTTCGCCGAAATAATCGACCAATGTGCGCACGCCTTTCTGTTCGGCGGCGGCTGCCACGCTGCCCGAAGGTTCGATGCCCAGCACCGGAATGCCCTTTTCGACAAAATACTGCAGCAGGTACCCGTCATTCGAGGCGATTTCGATCACCAGATCATCCGCTCCAATGTGAAAGCGGTCGACCATTTTGTTGACATAAGATTTGGCATGGGCCAACCAACTGTCTGAATAGCTAGAGAAATACGCGTAATCACCATTGAATATCTCGTCAGCGGGCACCGCATCTTCAACCTGCACAAGATAGCAATCGTTGCAAACCCAGGCATGCAGCGGGTAACGCGGGCAGGCCGTGTTCGCGCGTTCGGGCGGAACATAGGAATTGGCCAGTGGCGACAGCCCGAGATCGACCAGTGTTTGGCTCAGCGGTGCGCCGCAGTGTCTGCAAGCAGGTTGTGTCATTGCGGCATCCTCCAGCGCAGATCCTCGCTCAGCACGCCATTGCGAATATGTTCTTCCAGCGCTTTCAGTCGCATCAGCGGTGAGGACCTGAAATCGGGGTCTTTGAAATGGATCTCATTCAGCAAATGCAGCAGATCAGCGATTGTATCCGCAAGCGTTTGGGCGGGCTGATGTTCAGGCGCCAGTTGCTTATACAGCGAAAAATCGACCTTATATGAACGGTTGTCAGGGGCAGCATCGGGATTGATCGAATAGCTGGCGCCCGGCACCGCTTCAGCCACGGCCTGCGCCAGATCGCGGATCTGATAATTCCACGCATCCGATCCCGCATTGACCGCCACCCATTGGCCCCCGGCATCTTCGGTCCGGGTGATTGCCCATTCGATGGCTCGAGCCATGTCGCGCACGTCGATGAGCGGCCGCCATGGGCTGCCATCACTCAGCACAGTGATCTTGCCAGCGGTGACAGCGCAGGCGGCAAAATCGTTCAATACCAAATCAAGCCGCAACCGGGGCGACGGCCCGCAAGCGGTGGCAAAGCGCAGCGCAGTGCGCAGCATTCCCGGCGTGTTCATGGCCTCTAGCGCCCGTTCGGTTCCGATTTTACTGCGGGCATAGGCGGTTAGTGGATTCAATGGCGCATCCTCTGACCGCGCATCCCCCTCGGCAAATCCATAAACGGAGCAGCTGGAGGCAAAGACAAACCGCGACACCCCGGCTTCGGCAGCCAGATGTGCGGCCTGTACAATAGCGTCCTGATTGATTTCCGTGGTGACGGTTTCAAACCGCGCACCCATCGGGTCATTTGAAACCGCCGCCAACGCAACAACTGCGTCGGCCCCTTGGAACAACGAGGAATCGATGTCGCGGATATCAGCAATGATCTGTTGGTTCAAAAACCGTTCGGGCCATGCATTATGTGTGGTCAACCGGTCCGAGAAAAACCCGGGATCGACCCCGATCAGGTTGGCGTTGGGCCAGGATTTCCGCAAAGTGGCAGCAACAATCGGACCGATATAGCCAAGATTGCCCAGCAGGATGATTTTCGGAGAAGACCTCAGATTCATTCCCAGACCTTCCATGGGGCGTTGTTTTCCTGCCAACGCTCTTCAAGCTGGCGGCGATCGCGGAGTGTATCCATCGGTTGCCAGAACCCTCTGTGGCGGAACGCCATCAGATCACCGTCTGCAGCCAAGGACTCAAGCGGGGCGCGCTCCCAAATCTCACTATCTCCATGCAGCAATTCACCGACCGATGGATTCAATACGAAGAACCCGCCGTTGATAAACCCGCCATCGCCCCCCGGCTTTTCGGCGAAACGGTCGATCCGATCGCCGTCCAGTTCCAATGCCCCAAAGCGTCCCGGTGGGACCACCGCAGTCAGCGTTGCGCGTCTGCCGTGGTTTTTGTGGAACGCGATCAGTGCGCTAATATCGACATTTCCGACCCCGTCCCCGTAGGTCATGCAAAAGGCCTCTTCATCCTTGAGCAGATGCATGACCCGGCGAAGCCGCCCGCCGGTCTGGCTGTCCTGACCGGTATTGACCAGCGTCACGCGCCAGGGTTCCGATTTGCTGTTCGCGATTTCAAGGCCGCCATTGGCCAGATCAATGGTGACGTCCGAACTGTGCAGAAAGAAATTCGCAAAGTATTCCTTGATCACATAACCCTTGTAGCCAAGACAGACGATGAAATCCGTGACCCCGTGGGCAGCGTAGATCTTCATGATATGCCAGATGATCGGTTTGTCTCCGATCTCGACCATGGGTTTTGGTATCCTGACGGTCTCTTCGCTGAGCCTTGTTCCGAAACCACCAGCCAGAATAACGCACTTCATAAAATTGCTCCCTCTCCAATAAGGGGTCAGCCATCAATCGTTAACTACGAAGGTCAGCCAGCGACGACCTTGTTCTCAATAAACACCTACATGCAGTAGGCGGGAGCACCTTGCCCGTGTCAAGATTCAGTGGATAGTCAGGTTCGGCACTTGGCCATCGCAGCACAACTGACCCTCAAAAGCACACAATGAAGGAAAATGGGGTGTATTGTTGATTCGGAATTTTGGACGGAAGCGAAGTTGCGACAACACCACTCTTGTCCTTTTCTTCGCTCGGGCTGTTCTTTTGATGCCGTAGGATGGCGCGCTTAGTTGCGACCAGACCTAAAGTTTTTCCCAGCACAGGCGAAAGAAATTCATGTGCCGATCAAGGCCTGACGAAATAGTTCATGTAACTCAACCTGTTGGATGGTGGCGTCGAAACTTTTTTGCGACGTCCATTCCGACATCGGGCAGCAATTTTCCAAGAGGTCTGCTGTTAATGCACGCGATCTGGCGCAGTGCCTGCCTGTGAGATCGGCAGCCCAAAGTCATGGCAGCACAGATTGCATTTTGCCGGATACGGATTGGGTCCGTGAAAAGCCTGGGCATATTATTTGGGCCGGTCATTAGGAATTTGTTATGAAATGGTGATAACCTCTAGTAGTTTGTAGTCAGTTTTTTTCGAGTATACGGGTGTTAGTCATTTGCAAAAAGATACCGTTCCTGTCGTAATTATCGGTGGCGGGCCTGCCGGGTTGACTGCAGCCCACGAGCTTCAGAAACTTAGTGACACGCATGTTCCACAGGTCTTTGAGGCCTCGGACATGGTTGGCGGCATTTC
Source organism: Ruegeria sp. BB5 (assembly GCF_056539405.1). Lineage (NCBI taxonomy): Bacteria > Pseudomonadati > Pseudomonadota > Alphaproteobacteria > Rhodobacterales > Roseobacteraceae > Ruegeria > Ruegeria sp. BB5. The sequence continues at coordinate 265,195 of NZ_JBQFUX010000003.1, forward strand.
GCGCACTGAAACTTTCAATGGTTACCGTTTTGATATCGGAGGGCACCGGTTTTTTACCAAGGTGCGCGAGGTCGAAGATATGTGGCACGAGGTGATGGGAGATGATTTCATCACCGTGCAACGCCTGAGCCGCATTTTCTATCGCGGCAAGTTTTATGATTACCCGCTGCGTATCTTCAACGCCCTTGGCAATATAGGCCCCTATGAGACCTATAAAATCATCGGCAGCTTCGTGAAATGGAAAATCCGGCCTAAAAAACAAGAAGATACCTTTGAAGAATGGGTCATCAACCGCTTTGGCGGGCGGTTATATTTACATTTCTTCCACAGCTACACCAAAAAGGTCTGGGGAATTCCGCCGTCAGAAATTCGGGCGGACTGGGCTGCACAGCGGATCAAGAACCTGTCTTTGCCCAAGGCAGTCTGGAATGCGATTTCCGGTGCTAATGACACCGCCAGCTTGATTGAAGAGTTTCAGTATCCCCGCCTTGGCCCCGGTATGATGTGGGAAAAAACCCGCGATCTGATCCGGGAAAGGGGCGGCAGTGTTGAGACACATTCCGAAGTGGTGCAGGTCAATCGCGACGGCAACCGCGTGACTTCGATTGATGTGCGTCATTGGGACGAAAACGGCGACAAAACGACCGAACGGGTAGAGGGCAAAGAGTTTATCAACTCGATGGCCGTGCGCGATCTGATCCATGCATTTGATCCGCCGCCGCCGCCAGAGGTTGTCGAGGCCGCCGATCGCCTGAGATACCGCGATTTCCTGATTGTGACTTTGATGCTCGATCACGCCGATCCTTTCCCGGACAACTGGATCTACATCCATAGTCCCAAGGTAAAGGTCGGGCGCATCCAGAATTTCCGCGCCTGGTCCAAGGAAATGCTGCCCAACCAGGACACTTCGTCCATCGGAATGGAGTATTTCTGCCAGAAGGGTGACGGGCTGTGGTCGTCCTCAGACGCGGACCTCAAAGAATTGGCCGGTCAGGAACTGGAACAGTTGGGTTTGGCCAAGGCAAGCGATGTCGTCGATTTTACAGTGATCCGGCAACCCAAGGCCTATCCGGTTTATGATGGCGACTACAAAGAAGCGCTCGATATTGTCAGTGATTGGCTGAAGACGTTTGAGAATTTTCAGACCGTCGGCCGCAACGGCCTGCATCGTTACAACAATCAGGACCATTCGATGTTGTCCGCCATGTATGCCGCGCGCAATATTTTGGGCGAGGAAAACGACGTTTGGGATGTTAATGTCGAACGGTCCTACCACGAAGAATTCGAGGCAAAGCCTCGAAAAAAAAGGTCTGAAACCGCGTTTGAGAAAGGAAACCGTACTCGAATGAGCGGATAAGCTTTGAGCCCGCCTGATTGTACAGGAGCTTTTGGGCGAACAGCTTTTTGAGTTCGAATTGACAGGTTGACCAGAACCGTGAAGCAATTTCGATATTTAATCTTGCTGGCAATTCTGGTCAGTATTGTTCTGGCCGGGCAGGGTATCGCCCCTCAGATTGCGGCAAAAGCTGCGCTGGCGGAAGGAGCCTCCCCCTATTTCATCGCAGAAGATGCGCTGTTCCTGTATGTTTGGGTGCCGTTGGTGGCGCTGTCGGCGTCGGCCCTTCTGATTGCACCGGGCCTGCTTTTGGCTTTGGGTATTGCGGCGCCAGACGAACGTTTCGAGTTTTGGTTGTTAAAAGGATTTACGTTCTCTCTTTTCGGCGTGTCCACAATAGCGGCGGCGGTACAGGCCATCAGCGGTCTGTCAGTGATGGGGCCAACATTTATCCTGCTGATTTTGCTGCTGTGCTTGCCCGGGCTCGTTTTGATATCGCGCAGGCCGGAACCAAAAATCTTTAAAGGCAGGGACTGGGATATTGCCGGTATGATCCTGCTGCCTTTGCTGGTTCTGCTCGTGCTGGCACCAAAATTTTATTGGGAAGCGATGAATGATGACGGCGCGCACGGCTTTCTGAGCGCAGCTTTATTTATAACCCGTGGCGTGCCCTTCTGGCCTCCGGAAATCGGTCCGTTGGGTAGTTACCCAACGCCGAAGATGATGAACGAAGTGATCTTGCAAACCGGGTTCATGCGGCTACTTGGCCCGTCCGAAGCTATTATCCGATTTGCGTACCTGCCAGGCATCTCAATCGTATACGGGGTGATGTTGGCTTTTGTCCGTTCTTCCCACTACGGCACAGATGTGTGGTCTGTTTTCGGGTTGGGTGCAGCCCTGCTTTTGTTCTCTTTCGTGATGGCGTTCAATCCAACCTACAATCCGTATTTCGCCGATATTGCCATGCCAATGATGCGGGAACCTTTGATCCTTCTGGGGGTGTTGGGTTTCATACTGTTCTTCTTGGAAGCCAAATTTGGCTGGATGGCGGTTGTTTCGACACTCGCGTTATTCACGGCACCGAACGGTATTCTGCTGATTGGTTTCTTTCTTATTGCATACCTTATTGTTGAGCGATTTCAGCCGATCCGTCGGGTGTTTTTGGCTGGGCTGATTGCCGTTGGCGTTGTCGCGCTGAGTTCCCTGATGGGGTTTGCGCTGGAAAAGGCCGGATTAACCGGGTCCTCCGATGAATTTAGCTCGGGGGCTATTTTACGCCGGCTGCGATTTGTCACGATTTTTGATACGCAGCGCTTTTTGTTCTGGCTGCTACCTTGTGGGATTTTGCCGGGACTGGCGCTGTTGGCGTGGCGCTGGCAGGATACGCTGTCCAGAGCGCTGACATTGACAACCGTTGTGTATGTTTTGTTCTTTTATGTTCAAGCTTATCGCATTCTACCGCATCACTTTGCCCCCGCCACCTTGCTGCCATTGATCGTTTTTTGGCGATTGCGACCGGTTCAGGCCGCTCCGGCCCCTGCTTTCGCTATGGCGTTGGTCGGGCTGGCCTTCGGAGCCTGGAGCAGCTGGCCCGAGACAATGCGCCCATTCACTGTGACACGGGATCTGGGCCATCGCATCGCCATTGAAACCGAGGCGGATCCTTTTTTCGACCTGGAGGAAATCCGAATCGTGTCAGCTCTGATCAGAGACGCCTTTCCTCCAGCCTGGTCAGAGGAAAAATTGCAGGATCAATATGTGGCGGGCGTTATATCGGTCTACGTGCATGCGCGGATGTCTGCTCCGGCGGATGTCAGAGCTGACTATTTCGTCCGAATGGCCTCGGAACCTTTGGGTGCCAATGAAACTCAACTGGGCGAGGCCGTAGAGGGCAGGATTTTAGTGACGGACCGCCTGTCTGTTTATGAAAAGGATTTCCACAATACGGATGCCCCGATCAGTATTGCGCCTGCCTATCACGTGCCATTCGACCGAATCTTTGGGCGCGAAGCGCCAGGCGCGCCACGTCAAGTTTGGGACCTCGCAAAAATAGCTGGCCTCAGATAGCCACAAACCTTGGGTGATGGGCCCTCAAAAAGCCCGCCCGCCCGAGTTTGCGCTTATTTCCGATAAAATGTTTCTTGGTGTTCGTCGTAGTAAAGCACGGCGCGTCCCGGAAAGGCCTTGATCACGGCGTCATTCACTGTGTCCCCCAGGTCCTTTGCAAAAACTGGTTCGTCCAAAGGAAACCACGGATCATTGAAGAACTGAGCCGAAGCGGGCTGGCCTTTGGGAGTGATAAAGACAAGCGGTTGGGCAGTGCCTTCCGTTTCGGGCAGAACCAGATAGCGATAGTGGTCGTTATAAGCGCGGTGGTCGTGATACCTTGTGACACCCCGGTAAGACAGAAAGACCGTCACAGAAAACAGGCACAAAACAAGAAGAACGACGTTTAGTTTGCCCGGCGCGGATGCAAGGCCAACGGATTTCAGTCGGTTGCCGGATTCCAGAATCCCTCTGGCGCTAAAAAATGCCAAAGGAATGATCATCATGAACCAATATCGGGGGCCGACATAGAAAATGGAGACAAACCAATACAGGGTGTGCGCAGCAGCAACCACGAAAATGATCGCAAGCATCATCCGATCTGTTTCATTAGTGCGTCCATAGATCAGCAACACCCAGACAAATACAAGCGAACCGACACCCCAGCCCATGAAATCAGTATGAAGCGCGCTGATGGTGGTTAGCGTGTTAATGAGCCCCTCAAACAACGAATGCTCATGCGGTCGCAGTTCCATGTCGCCCCAACCTTCTGGGGAGCCGATATTTTGACCAAACCCAAAGGCGTTAGACCCGTCAATCCAGGTCCGATGATAATAGTCCGACAATGTTGTCAGCAGCGGGTCGCCGGTGAAGTAGTAGTTGTAGAAAAAGATCAGGCTTCCGGTTGCCACACATCCCGCGCTGTAGCTGAGTACAGTCAGGGGATGGCGCAAGACACCCCCGCGCCATAACAGAAACAAGCCCGTTAGAACTCCAAGCAACAGTCCATCGAGATTGCGGGTCAGGAACAACCATCCCAGCGCCAAGCCGGCAACGAAGACCGACAATATAGCCCCTTTCAATCCGCCTTCTTCGGCGCGCAGGATCAGAAGCCACGCCAGTAAAAGCAGAAACAGCGCGAATGTATGGGCCATCAAGGTCGCCGACATCGCGATGAACCAAGGGGAGGTCGCCAGGATCAGGGTGCTGATGCTGGCGGTGCGCATGTTTGTTAACCTTTGCATCACGCCTTGCGCCAGAAAGATGGAAGCGGTGCCCAGGATCGGATTCACCAGCCAGGGCGCCCCGAAAAGAACTCCCACTGCCAAAAACGCAGGCCAGCCAGGCGTGAAGACCGATATCCACCGCCCTTTATGGTGATCAAGCAGATAGTGTTCGAAGGCCTCTCGGGGGCCTTCCGGCATAGCGGGCACATACAGGGCGCCACTCGCATAGGTCTTGGCCTGAAACATATAGGCAAGCTCATCCTGAACATGCGGCACCCGTTCAAAGGCCAACCATTCCAGCACCAATGTCGCAATCAGAAAAACAGTGGCCATGCAGCCTGCCCATCGCCAGCCCGCGGGCAGAGTAACCCCTCTGGGCAAGGTGGCAGCCAATGCGATCACCGTCACCAGGTTGATGACCACAAGGATCAGCCCCGCCGCAAGCTGAATGAAATAGACGTCGATTTCGTTTTGGCGAAGATGGTCGAGGATCGGTATGGTGAACGCACCGCTGAGCAAAAGGAACAGAGCAGTGCGTTTTACGCCCAAATCGCTGATAACCTGAGAGAGTTTGCTGTCACTAGAATTTCTAAACAACACAAAAGCCGAAAGGGCGCCCTGTCCGAAAATTATGGCATACATCGCCATTTCGATGGTCGTTCTGGGCGGGAGGCGTAGCGCCGGGTACCAAAGCGGTTGGGTCACATAAAGCTGCGATGCCCCGCCCACAAACAAAAGCAGCAGCATCAAACCCGATAGCGTCAGATCCCACAAAACAAAAACGGAAAAGAGGGTCAGCGCCAGCGCGACCATCAGCATCCACCATTGCGCCAGATCGCGGATGCCGGGCAAGGCACTCTGTACTGAAAAAACAAGTATCAGCACTGCGACCAGCCCGGCAAACCCAGCAAGCGCAATGCGCCACGGACGAGACGGCGCAGGCGATGATTTTAGAAAAACAGTCATGCGCGCGAAGACTGGTTTGAAGCGCTGGCCTTCTGTCTGTTCAGCTGCAGAACTGTATCAACGACCGCTATTAAAAACAGCAGGGCGCCAATGGTTGCCAAACGCGAGCTTGGAAAGATCTCGACCCCGTCCACATGGAAGGCCCAGATATCGACAAGGTTTTCCGATCGCCAGATCAGCATTGCGCCAAGCCCGGCGAACAGAGTGCTGACGATCCGCCCCCTGAACAGCAGCGTCAGCGGGGCGGCCAACAGCACAAAATCGTAAATATGCAGCGGCGCCAGCGCGACGATAGCTGCGCAGGCCAATCCGAAGTTCTGCCAGCTATGTTTGTTGGCGTCGCAGGCGCGCGTCAGCCGGGTAGGGCCATGACACAGCACCACAATGATCACGAGCGTGATGATCGTGGCCACAGAGCTACCGATATCACGATCCGTAACCTCCCAAATGATCAGCCGCAGACCCGTCATGGATTGTGGAAGGTTGGCAATTGTAAAACCGTCATAAGCGGCCAGATTTCGAAAGAAATCCAAAATGGTACTTGGAGCGACCAAAAGCGATGGCACTGTCAGCAGGGCGGAAAGAAGCACGGCCATCAAAACCACTTTCCGAGAGTGCGCATCAAACAACAGGTACAGGACCACAAATGGCGCTCCGATCTGCGGTTTGAGCAGTACCAGCGTTAATCCGACGGCTTCGAAAAAGAGGCGTCCGCCGACGCGGCTCCACAGCATAACGGCAATGCCAAGCCCTGCGATCAGAGTCGTCTGACCAACGGAAAACAGGATCGCGGTAGCTTCGAGGATCGCCAATAGAAAGAACACCACACTGAAAAGCGGGAAAAAAACCTGACCTCCCGTGAACTCGTCGATCATCTGGGCGCGCCTCGGAAATGCGGTGGTAAAGGCGCTGGTCAACATGCCGCAAGTTGCGATGACGATCACCAGACCGAAGATATTCCAGACGACACTCGCAGTGTTCAGATCCAGCGCCCCCAAAGGCGCGGCAAAAATCCACCAAGTCGGTGGGTAAGGCCACAGAACCGGGACATGTCCGACCTCAATATTTGCTTCGCCATGCGCCAAAAACGTCGGGCCGTAGGGGTTTGTGCCACCGTGCCACATGTCACCCGCCACCCAGATGAACCGGAAATCATACCCTGCGGGAAGGGCAGACAGTTGCGTGATCTTCAGCAGCAGATAAGCCAACGCCAAGGCACACATAAGCAGCGAAAGACAAAGAGTAGCGCGCCGTGCAATAACGGGGCTGATGAACAATCGTCGCGCATTGCCGTTCGGTGTTATTCGCGACGAAGCTGTTGCTCTGTCAATGTCGTCCATAAAAAACTGTCACCATTAAATCACTGTCGCCCGATATTAATTGCGATCAACCAGACAACAGGCCCATAAAACACAGGGCTATTCTAAAGCATGCTGCTCAAAATCAAAGTATTGATGGTTGCACCTTGGCAGAAATGCAAAACGACAAGTACGGCATGCACATTCTGCTGGATTTGGGGGAATTGTTGCCAGAAGTGCGATCAGGCTCGCCAGGAGCTTAGATCGCGGTCCAACAGATGTTCCAAATCTTCGATTTCCGGCAGCAACCTTTCACGCAGGATCGCGCGTGCGCGGTCTGGCATTTCCACCTCGCGTTTGAGGTTGAATTGGGACAGGCGATCCCTGATTTTCCAGCGCAGTTCCTGTGACATGACACGGGCGATCATTCCGGTGATCGGGTTGGGTTTCATCAGGAAATCCTGAAACAGACGGCTGCGCGGCACGCCGCCGGCATTTACCCGCGATGACAGGTCAGATTGGAAGCTTGTATCGGCCCCGATGAATGCAGTGATGCTGTCGATGACGTCTTTCGGATCGTCCTGAAATTCTTCGTAGGTTCGGATCAGGAATTGGCTGCGGTCGAAAAGCTTGAAATAGCGCGATAATTGCTGTGCATAGAGCGGAAAGCGCGAATACCCAAACAGGGGTTGCCAACCTGCGGCAAGCCGTTCGTTTTCGGCGTCCAATGCAGCGGAAAAATCCTCGAGCGGTTCGATCCGTTGCTTTACCGCATAAAGGTAATGGGACAAGGCCTGATCTATTGGATTTCGCAGAATAACCACCATACGCACCCGGGGAATACGGCGATGAATGCGTTCAGGCGCCTTGGGTGCATAAAGATATAGCGGGGATGCTTCTCCGCAGACCGCCTCCACTGGCGCATCGGAAAACAGGGCATGATAGTCGGCGATCTGCGTGACCGAGTTGTTGACATAGTCCGCGCCCGGCCCAGAGAAATTCAAGGCTTCGCCCTCGAAAGCAAAGAAATTGGGCTCTTTGGCGGACGGCATGAAGATACTCGGGTTTTGCCGCAGATGGCTGTACAGCGCCGTTGTACCGGCCCGCGCGGCGCCAAGGATTAGGAAATCCGGCATCCGTGCCGCAGGGCCCGAAATTTCAGTTTCGGGTGACATGGAGTTTCTGCTTTTGCCCCAGAACGTGATACTCGAACAGGCACCAGACATAGATCGTGGCCGAATAGACGTAGTAGACTTGGTGATACAGCAGGCATTTAAAGGCAAACCACGCCCCACCATGCCCGGCCATCGTGCGCACCAAATCGAAATTTGCAACCAAAGCCGCCACTAGTAAAAGCAAAGGCAGGGGCCAAGTGCCCGGCCAGACGGGCAGGGCCAGAACCGACAGCAGCAGCAAACCCGCAGTCGCGGCTCGGGCCCGTTCGGCCATCGAGGTGTTCAGATCGTCTGTCAGCCCTTCCCGCGAGATCATCAGCCGGGCCCAGGGCAGGGCGCGGCAATAGATGTCCGTGCTGAGGCTGTTGCGCATGGTCCAGACCTTCAAATGCTTGCCCTGCAATTGCGGCTCAACAAGAATACGGTATCCGGCATTGGCAATCCGATACCCCAGCTCGATATCTTCAATCGAGGGGACTTCATAGGTTTTTACGTCGAACCCGCCGACCTCAAGGAAGACATCACGCCGGATGGCACCGCATCCAGCCCAGAAGGTCCGGGCCTCGCGTCGCGCGCGCTGATGGTGGTAGCGGTGCAATAGGTTTTTATAGCGCGAGAACCAGGACTGCCCGTCCGGCGCATCGTCATACGAGCCGAAGACAGCCGCGACATTGTCCTCGGACATGGCGCGGCGGATATGTTCCGGTCCGTCAGGCCAGGCGATGACGTCGGAATCGACGAACCATAGTATATCGCCCGTGGCGTGCTGCGCGGCTAGGTTGCGTGCCGCGCCCGGCCCACCATTGACCGGCGTTGTCAGGACCGTCGCGCCCATCTCGTGTGCAAGCGCGGCCGTTCCGTCTGGGGACTGGTCATCCACAACCAGAACCTGCTGCACCTGTCCGACATTCAGCAATTCAATCAGCGGGGTCAGAACGCGGGGCAACATATGCTCGGCATTGTAGGCGGGCATAACGACACTAATGGACAATGAATGATCCGACATCACAAATCCCTTTTGGTGGCGGCGCGCAGGGCAGGGGGCCACCTTATGATAAGAAGAAAGGCTGCAGTGAACGGAAGCAACCACATCACGCGAGCGCCATATCGGTCCGCTGGCTGTGACACCCCACCACAAACCAGCGCATTGACCGCAATTCCTATCAGGATGAATAGGGCAAATAGCTTGATATCGCGCGGCACGCTGCGCGGGGTCAGCAAAAAGACCACGATAACAGCAAACGAAACGGCATAGATAAAGCCGTGCAGCGCATTAACCGGCGTAAGCCAACCGCGATCCTTGGACAGCAGGCCGCCTTGAATCAGATGCAGTTGAGAGTCGTCTAACCGTGCAAGATGGCGAGCGTTGTCAAGCGCCTGCTCTGTCGGGATTGTCATCCAAACGCTGTCACGCAAAATTTGGCGATAACCATTCTTGGCCAGGGCCCAAGATGTGGCAATGGGACGGGAAAGAAACACAGCCTTGGCGAAGTCACGCTGGGAACGTGCAACCTTCTTCTGGTCTTCTGCTGACATAAGCCGGAATGATCCAAGCTTGGGCGAGCGCTCGAAAATGATATGCGACACAGTCAACCGATAGGGATCATCAGACCATGAAAGGGCCTCGTGCAGGGCGCATGTCGGTATGTTTGTGTCGGGGCAGGCGTCGTTCAGGTAGTCCATGCCCGGCCCATCTACAATCAGCCGCGCGGTGATGTGGGGTGTATAGACGACTTCTTTGTTTGTTTTGGTTTCCACCGCGATCTGAAAGGCTTTGCGCTCGGCCACTGCAATCGCAAGCACGATCACAAGCAATATCACTGCCCGCCATCGCCCCCGTGCTTTCATGAATAGGGCGGCCAGGATCACAAAAGGCACCATAAGCCCAGCGATTGCCAGATGTGACGGGTGTGAAATGACGGAAAACACAGCCAGACCTGACATCACAAAAAGTTCCCAGCCTCGCATTGTGCGACCGACCGCCGTCAGCGCAGCGATTACGATCAGCAAAACCGGCGCAAATATGTCCGGCATCATATAGGCGATGTAAAACGGCAATGAGGAAAGAGCCGCAACCAGAAGCGGCACTGTGGTCAGCAAAGATGTGCTGCGGGCCTCTTCCAGAGTGCGGTTTGTCGTCCGTGCCAGAAGCCAAACAACCAGAAATATGCCAGCCATATGAAAGATTGGAACGGCAATAAGGGCGCCCGCGCGAAAAAAGAGGGCCATGACAATGCCATAGATCAGTGACCGGGATCCGGTTGCGGTATTGTCCTGATCCGCAGCGCTACTTCCACCTGCGCTGCCGCTCTCGCTTATTGTTGGCAGCAAACTGTTCAGCGCCACGTTGCCCTGTCGAATATAACTGCCGGTGTCGAAGTAGTAGAGAGGCCCGCCATTTATCAAAAGCACGGACAAACAGGCAAGCACCGCCGCGGCAAGCAGCAGAAATCCTCCAATTCGCCAAGATGGCCTATCAGAGGAAACCGATACGTTCATATCCGTTCTACAGCGCTCTCCGCCGCCACAGCTATGCGCCGGAAATAGGCGATTGTTGCTTCCAGCCCTTCTTCCAGCGGTACGTGAGGTGACCACCCCAGCTGTTCCTGGGCTCGCGTGATATCCGGCTGGCGTTGGATTGGGTCGTCTGGCGGCAACGGGCGCTGCACCAGCTCAGAGTTCGAGCCGGTCTGGCGGATCACTGACTCGGCCAGCTCACGAATGCTCAATTCCACCGGATTGCCCAGGTTAATCGGCCCGGTCACATCATCAGAGGATTCCATCAGCTTAATCAGCCCGTCAATCAGATCGGATACATAGCAGAAGGACCGGGTCTGACTGCCGTCACCGTAAATGGTGATAGGCTCTCCGTTCAGGGCTTGCATGATAAAATTGGATACGACACGCCCATCATCGGGATGCATGTTCGGCCCGTAGGTGTTGAAGATCCGCGCCACTTTGATCGGCAGGTTGTGCTGGCGGTAATAGTCAAAGAACAACGTCTCGGCACAGCGTTTGCCCTCATCATAACATGAACGCGGTCCGATCGGATTGACGTGGCCGACGTAATCCTCGGTTTGCGGGTGAATTTGCGGATCGCCGTAAATCTCGGACGTCGAAGCCTGCAGAATTCGAGCACCGACCCGCTTGGCCAGTCCCAGCATATTGATCGCACCATGCACAGCCGTCTTGGTCGTCTGGACCGGATCGTGCTGGTAATGGAACGGAGAGGCCGGGCAGGCCAGATTGTAAATCTCATCCACTTCAACATACAGCGGAAAGGTCACGTCATGGCGCATGACCTCGAAGCGGGGGTTTTGTAGCAGGTGGTGCAGGTTTCCGCGCCGACCCGTGAAAAAATTGTCGACACACAAAACCTCGTGCCCTTGTTTCAGCAGGGCCTCGCACAGGTGCGAGCCGAGAAAGCCTGCGCCACCCGTAACCAGAATCCGCTTGGCGGTTAGATGCATGTCGTTGGGATCAAAATCAGACGCGTTCATCAGCGCTCTCTGCAGTTATAATCCGACCGGTATTGCTTCGCGTCGGTTTTCTAAAACGATCAGGCACTACAAACGAATAAAACAAATAATTCGGCTGCAAATTTGAGCGCCTGCACTCAGTATGTACATCGCGGTTGAGGCTACACGAAATTTAGAGGGGGACGAAGGATAAATATGCGCGCTCTGCGGTTTTTGTGGTTTCCGGTTGTATGAGCCATGTTTCAGAACCAGTTACCAAAGCTGGGCTAAACAATTGTGCGCTCAGACCGAGACTGTTCCGAGTACGTCAAAAAAATAACGTTAAGCCTTTTGGAGCCAAGCGGGGACCAAATGCGGGTGTAACGCATGTTTCAAGACGTGGAATCAATGTTATGGTAAATTTAAGCCGTGCTTACTTACCGGACCTCGTTCAGATGGAGCCACCCGCGGCCTGGCGCAGCATCCAGACCATTCGTGTACACCTGAGCCGGATAAGAGTGGCAATAGCTCGCAAGGTTTCACCGGTTGAATTCAGTCTGCTGCTGGCCAGAACCTTTGGCGTATGCACCATCGCACTGGCAGGCATTGCCAATCCCCGGATTGCCCATCTCAGGCGTGCTTTGCCTCCGGTTCCGTTCAACTGATACGCTTCCTGTGTCATGCGTCGCCATTTCGTTCTGAGAGCGGGCCAATCTTGCCGCGACGGATGTTTGACACGAAACCGATCCTCGTACACCAGACTATAACCTCGCGCGACAGCGCGCATGGTCCATTCCTGATCTTCCGAAATACCGTGTATAAACCCGCCGATCGCGTCGAACACGTCGCGGCGCGTCAGCAGATTGCCTGCGCCGGAAAACCCCTGAACCTCGATATATCTGCGGAAATTGAATGCAAAAACGGCCTCGAACGCCTCGGCCCCGCTGCGCGGTGGTGGAGTCTCGTCAAAGACGTCAACCCTGCCTCCGACAAGGTCAGCCCGGTCGGCGATTGCGCGACCGACCGTCAGCCAGTCAGGCGCTGGTACGCAATCGGCATCAATAAAAAACAACCGTGGCGCTGTGGTTTCGGCAATACCCTTGTTACGGGCATGCGCCGCGCCCTTCTGGGTTTCAGTGATGAACCGCACATCAGGAAAGGCCTGCTTCACCTCGTCCAACGAGACCGGAGACGCGTTGTCTACAACCACGATTTCTGTATCGGTGGTGTCGTTCTCCATCAACGCCCGCAGGCATCGATCCAGTCTATCAGGGTCGTTGTAATGGGGAATAATGACCGCATCCGCCGGAGCCGGATCAGTACGAGCCGTACTCATAGCCGAAAGCCTCGCTGATATAGCGACATTTGTTCAGCACGATGCCCATGACCTTTGTCAGCTCTGCCAGTTGCTGTTCGGCCACATCGATATGGTCCACGCTGGTTTCCTCTGCGGCCCCCAATAGCAGGGCACAGTCAACGTTCTTAAGGAACCCATGGCTGTCGTCACTGGCCATCAACGGCGGAGTATCGAACAGCATGATGTCTGGCTGGTACTCTGCTTCGATTTGTTCCAGTGTTTCGATCATGGCCCGGCTTTGCAGAATCTCGGCTGGATTGCGTGTTGACGAATAGTTCAATCCAAAGATTACATTTTCACCATGGCGCAGCGCATGCTGTTCAAACGAAATGTTTCCGTTAATGACATCGGACATGCTGTGATTGCCGGTCTGCCGCAAGATTTCGGCCAACCCCATACGCCGCATATCAAAATCAATGACGATTGTACGCAGGTCTTTCTGACGGCTCAGACTAAAGGCAAGATTAGCGGCCGCCGTGCTTTTACCACATCCGCTGTACGGGGATGTCAGGGCGATGCGCCGCCAACCGTTGGACTGAAGTTGCTGAATCATCTTTGTCCGCAACATATCGTAAGGGGCGGCTTCAGGCCCGCCGTGATAGGCAATCAGACGATTACGAGCGATCAAGTTCTGATCAATCTGCAACTCGGGCAGAGAACTCCAGGCATCTTGACTGTCATCAGCTGGAACAGGCTGCGGAGCCTCGGGTTGCAGAATAGGTTCTGCTTGGCGACTTTCGCGTTCATTGCGAGCTTTGCGAATTGCCTCTTGAAGACGATCCATCACACCCCGTCCAATCTTGTAGATACAAAAGTCACCAATAGACCTCCAACTTTTCGATCACTTGTTCTGCAATCAAATCCAGCGGCAAATAATACGTATGAAAAGCCCAAACTGCTGCGGGCACACCAATCAGAATAGCCAGGACAACCATGCTCCAGCCAATCCGGCGCCTGATCATCTCTCCACGTGAGGGCAAATAGGGAATGGTTGCGATCGGCCACACTTCGAGCTTGTTGATCAGATCCTCTGGACGACGCACGGTTCGGTTCAGGAGTTCCAGCAGAATAACCAAAGCCAAGCCCAGCGAAATGCCAAAGGCAGTTCCCCCAGCGGCAACCATCATGCGGTCGGGTTTTGTTGGCCTAGCTGGTGCGACGGGATATTCGATCACAGAAATGCGTTGACCCTGTGCTGTTACTTCAATCCGTTCACCGGTCGATGCCGCGGCCAATCGATCGACCACACTATTATATTGGGCCTGGATGTGGTCATGATCCCGCTGCAGCTCTGCAAGGGCAATAGCGTTGGCTGGGGTTTGGTCGATCGTCAGCGTCAGCTTGGCCAAGCGATCCACAATTGAGATCCTCTGATCCTCAAGGGCCGAAATCTGAGAATCAAACTGAGCCAGTTGCAGGTCCAGCGTCGAGTTGCCCGTCTGAGGGTTGGTCGCCGCAGTATTGGCTGCCTGTTCGGCAACGACAGTTTCTTCCAGCTTGGCAATTCTGGCGCGCAGAAGCCTTATCTGCGGATTGGCTTCCGAATAGATCGCCAGCTTTGTGTCCAGTTCATTTCGCAACTGATCCAGCTGTGCCTGCGCAGGCGTTCTGTTTTGCGGCGTCACGCCAACAATCTGGCCGGTCGAACCATAAATCTCCAAAAGTTTCTCGCGTTGGCTTTTAAGCGAGAAAATTTGCTGATCCGTTTGTTCCAAATTGGTCTGCAATGCCGCTTGCTGCGCGGTCCGGAATTGCAGGTTACTTGGCAAGGCCTCGGAATTTTCTCTCTCGAATTCCAGTATCCGAGAACTGCGTATGTCTAATTCCTTTCCCAGACGCTCGACTTCTAATTCAAAAAAGCTAAGCGTATCAGACGCGCGGTCCTTGCGATAGGACACGTCAAGTTTCTGAATCTCGGTCAGATATTCATTCAATACCCCGGCAGCGATCTGACCCGACCGCGCATTGAAGAAAATTGTCATAAGGCTAGCTTGGCCCTGACCAGCATTAATTGAAATTGTCGTGTTGTTGCGCATGATGCCAACAATCTGGTCGGGACTTGCATTGTCTATGTTTTCCAGAACCAATTGCTTTCGCGCGATGTCCAAAAGTACCGGCCGCGTGAGCAGGCGCTGCTCAACGATCTGCAACTGTTCGAAGGCAGTGGTATTGACTGTACTGGATGCCATGTGCGACGGAATCTGAGGAGATTCAACGATCAGCCGCATTTGGGCCTCGTATGACGGTGGCAAGGTTATGGCTATGATGACAGAAGCCACCGAAACAACCAAAGATACAGCAAGGAAATACGGCAGCCGTCTCAGAAAAATGGAAGAATAGTAACGAACCGGGCCCATTTCAGACTATTGCCTCCTTTTCTAGTGAATTCCCCCCGAAGAATACACCATCTTCGACCACTTGATTGACAACATCTTCATCAACTTTGTCAGCTTCGTTGGTCCAAGCGTACATCAGAGCGAAATCGCAAAACTGATTCACCAGGCGCGGAACGCCGCGGGTCTGCTGAAAAATCAGTGCGCAGGCGTCATCCGTGAACTCTTCGCCTGAGCCACCCGCCGTCTTCATCCGGTGCCGGATGTAGGCTTCGACCGAAGCTTCATCCATCCGCTCCAGATGGAAACTTGCAGCCACCCTTTGCGTCAACTGGCGCATTTTCGGGTCCAGAACCAAATCACGTAGTTCGGGCTGTCCGACCAAAACAAGCTGGATCAACTCATCCGTGTTGGCATTGATGTTGGTCAGCATGCGGATTTCTTCAAGCCCTTCGACTGTCAGGTTCTGCGCTTCATCGAAAATCAGAGCCACCCGCCGCCCAGCGGCATATTCCGAGACCAGAAAATCCTGCAGCGCCCGGAACAGCTGCACGTAGGTGGCGTCTTTATTTATCGGCAAACCCAGCGCATGCAGCACCCATTGCAGCAGCTCTCCTCGCCCGCCCTGTGCGTTGGAGATCAGCCCGACGGTGATTTGCTGTTCCATTTCGCTCAGGAGTTGCTGAACCAGGGTCGTTTTGCCGGCCCCGATCTCACCAGTCAGTAGCGTAATCGGTGCGCAGCTCATGATCCCAAATTGCAGCACCGAATAACCGCGTTTGTGCAGCGGTGACCAATACATGAACCCAGGGTCCGGAAGCAGCGTAAAGGGGCGCCGGTCCAGCCCGAAGAATTCTAAATAAAACCCGTCACTGGACGCCATTGCACCACGGTTGCCTTCCGCCTTGTCAAACCTCGTACTGGCCCCCCGGAGATTACCCACACTCATACCCTGAACCACCAGAAACCTCTTACACGATACACATATTACATAAATCAAATGCAGCTGGGGACTACTCTGCCACAAAACCACACTAGCAATCAGCACTAAATTTCACACTTGGTGATTTGGCGCTCGCCCACCTCAATCCCTGGTGGTATCCGTCGTAATGCCCATCAAACACTTGAGAAGACTGTGCAGAAAAGCGGCAAAGAGACCAAAGACTAGCCTCACAAAGAAAATTCCCGCCCCGCCGCACAATGCAGTATTAAGCACCAAAAACTAAGTTTTATGCAAATTGTTGCAGTATTGGATACAGAACCTCACAAGACCCTCAATCAGGTCTGGCGCATCCCAGCTCCAAACAACCCTGAAATACCCACTCTTTTCAGGTTCTGCGCACAAAGCTGTCATGATTAATGTTTTGCAAGATGACCAGAATTTGTTAATCTTTGCGAGTGGAGCAGGCTGGTATCGTGTGTGTAAACGGCAATGCTCTGAAATATAATAAAACAATATTTCTTAAATATGTGACGAGGTTGAGCGTAGTCAGTTTCTGAGTTGGGTAAGTGGTTCTTGGTTTTTTGTTTGTGCTGGGGGTTTAAATAGTGACAAGTCATTCGAAGGACGTAGCCGATACTGGCTACTCTAATATTTCTGTTGCACCTGCCCTGGCGACCTACCCAGGGATTTACAGAAGTGTAGGAAAACGCATCTTTGATATCGTCTTTGTGCTGCTTGCAGCGCCGTTTGTTGTGCCCATGGTTTTATTCTTGGCCGTATTTCTGGCCTGCCAGGGTGTGACGCCTTTTTATCGGCAGGAACGGGTCGGCAAAGACGGCAAGATTTTCAAAATGCTCAAGCTGCGCACCATGGTGCATGACGCCGAGACAGTTCTCAAAAAGCATCTGGCAAACAACCCGGGCGCACGGAAAGAGTGGGATCGCAATCAAAAGCTCCTCAATGATCCGCGCATCATCAAGTTCGGGTCGTTTCTGCGCAAATCCTCGATGGATGAGCTACCGCAGTTCTGGAACGTTTTCACAGGCGAGATGTCCATGGTCGGCCCCCGCCCTATGATGGTGAACCAGCAAAAAATGTATCCTGGCGATTTCTACAATTCCATGCGGCCGGGCATCTCTGGGCCGTGGCAGGTTTCCAAACGCAACCAGTCTACTTTTGCCGAGCGTGCATTTCATGATACTGAGTATTGGAAGAGTATGTCGTTCGGCACTGATCTTTCCATCCTGATCAGGACGGTTTCCGTTGTTTTGCGCGGCACCGGCTGCTGAGGCAGGGCATGCCACAAGGTGGGTACCTTTCGTAGATTCTGCGGGAGTACAGCGTTGCGTGTAACCTTTTTATCCTTTGGCAACAGATTGGCGGCTGTATTTTTGGCGGCAGTTCTGGTGCTGAGCGCATGTGACACAGCCGAAGAACGGGCCGAGGCACATTTTCAGGCTGGTCTAGCCCTCCTTGAAAAGGATGATGTCGAGAGCGCGCTGAACGAATTCAAAAACGTCTTCAAACTGAATAGCAAACACAAAGAAGCTCGCCTGATCTATGCCCGGCTGGAACGTGAACGCGGCAATACCTCGATCGCTTACAGCCAGTTTCTGTTACTGGTCGAGCAATACCCAGACAACCTCGAGGGACATCGCGCGTTGGCAGAGATGGCTTTGGAAACCGAGAACTGGGAAGATCTGCGCCGCTATGCCGGTGTTGCAAACGAACTTGCCCCCGATGACATCGAGATCAAATCCCTCAACAACTCGCTGACCTATACCGAGGCCGTCAAAACCAAGAAAACAGCCGAGGCAGAACTCACCGTCGCCATCGCCCATGACATCCTAAAGGACCGCCCCGACCTGTTGTCCGCACGACAGATCGTCATCGACGATCTGGTCCGCTCTCAGGATTGGGAAACTGTGTTAAGCGAAACCGATATTGCCCTGAGCTTTGCGCCACAGCAGGCCAAGTTGCATGCCATACGGCTCGGCGCGTTGCAGGAACTGCAAAAGCCCGAAGAAATCGAAAAACAGCTGATGCAGATGCAGCAGGTCTTCCCCGAGGACACAAGCATTCAGCAAAGTCTTTTTGAACATTATATCAGCCATAAGAAACTGGATGCGGCCGAAGGCCTTCTGCGGGAACAAACAGAGCAGGAGGCGCAGGACCCCCTTTCGACGCAAAAACTCATCGCGTTTCTGGCAGAGTACCGTGGCCCTGACCTGGCAATTGCCGAGCTGGATCAGATCATTGCTTTGGACGCAATCGATACGCCGCGATTCAAAACCATGCGGGCAGTGCTGAAATTCCAGATCGGGGACACGCAAACCGCACTTGGCGAGATGCGGGAGTTGCTTGCGAACGCAAAGCGGACCACGCAAACCCGCGACAGCGAAGTGGAATTCGCCCGGATGCTATTGGATGTCGGCGAGACCAAGGAAGGCCGAGCTTTGATTGAGCGCGTCCTTGTCGAAGACCCAACACACACTGAAGCTGTAAAATTGAAGGCAGCGTGGTTGATAGAAGAAAATAAAATCAACGACACAATCGTGCTGTTGCGCAAAACGCTGGATGTCACGCCTCGGGATTCGCAACTTATGACCTTGATGGCCCGCGCGCATGAGCGCAACGATGATCGGGGACTGATGGGTAAAATGCTGGCACTTGCGACGGAAGTGTCCCGGAACGCACCGGAAGAAACGCTGAACTATGCATGGCACTTGATTGAGGAGGAAAACCTAAAAGTTGCCGAACGCGTATTGATCGACGCTCTTTACCATACCCCCGAGAACTCAGAATTATTGCTGGCTCTGGGCAGTGTGTATTTAAAACTTCAAAACTGGGAACGGCTCGAAGTAGTGGTGAACACACTTCGCAATCTGGACGACCCCGCCGTACGTCAACAGTTAGACGACCTCAGAGCGCAAATGCTGTCGACTCAGCATCGCATGGATGAGCTGGCGGCTTTTCTAAACGAATTGGCAAATGATCCTGAATTTGGCTTTTCAGCCGACATTGCACTCATTCGCACGATGTTAATACAGGGCGACGTGATCGGCGCCACCAACCGCCTTGATGAATTGCTGGCAGAAGACCCCGGATCGCTGTACCTGCGCTTTATGAAAGCTCGCGTTCTGGCCGGAGAAGGTAAGCTGGACGAAGCCCGGCAACTCCACCGCGCGATTCTCAAAGATCACCCGGATGCAGCCAGTGTCTGGGTTAGCCTGATTTCACTGCAAACTCAGCCTGAACAGGCCCAAGCCATATTGAATGAAGCGTTGGCAACTGTGCCACAGAACCCGGATCTGTTGCTGCTGCGGGCGAAAGAACATGAACGGGCTGGGGAACTAGACCTGGCGATTGCGGTCTACGAAAAGCTGTACCCTCTCAGCAACCAGTCTCAGATCGTGGCCAACAAATTGGCAAGCCTTCTGACGAGTCACCGCAACGACGACGAAAGCCTGCAACAAGCAGCGCATCTAGCGCGACGGTTGCGTGGGACAAGAATACCTGAATTTCAGGATACCTATGGCTGGGTTGCCTATCAACTGGGCCGCTATCAAGAGGCGCTCATTTACCTTGAACCAGCAGCCAGAGCTTTGCCGGACCAGCCCTTGGTGCTTTACCATCTGGGCAAAGCCTATGCTGCAATCGACCGGCCACAAGAGGCGTTGCTCGCCTTTAGAGCGGCCCAAGAAACCGGGGTTCCATTAGATATATTTCCAACGTTAGAGGATGTAATAATGCAATTAAACGCAGCAAATATCGCGGGGCAATAACGCATGGACGGAAGCGCTGCATTTCTGCCGCACCATGCCTCTGTCAAATTCCCGACAGATTGTTTTGCAAATAACATAAAGGTAAAAAGGGAGGGAAAAGTGAAAGATTTATATATGCGTACAGTTATAAGAGCATTGATTACTCTTGTCTTCGCCATGGTCGCGGCATCAGGATCGTGGGCGCAAGGCTCGTATCAAATCCAACCGGGTGATGCGCTTCAGGTTGAAGTTCTGGAAGATCCCACGTTGAACCGAACCATTTTGGTTCTGCCAGACGGCTCCATTAACTTCCCGCTTGTTGGCTCACTTCGCGCAGCCGGGCAATCCACCAATGGGCTAAGCTCGTCTCTCTCGTCGGCGCTGTCTTCCAACTTTAATGCACCCCCGACTGTATTTATCTCGGTGGCATCGCTGGCACCGCCCCCATTGCAGGGCGCGCTGGCCCCAACCGGCCCGACGATCGAGGTTTTCATAATGGGTGAGGTCAACGCACCCGGAAAACATATAGCGACAGAGGGCACAACCATTCTTCAGATTTTGGCTCAGGCCGGTGGCTTGACCAATTTCGCGGCCAGAAAACGCATCGAATTGCGGCGGCCCGACACTAAAACAGGCGTGATGAACAGGTATACATACAACTACAAAGGCTCGGGCGGTGGCATCCAGGGGAATACATTGCTCAAACCCGGAGACGTTGTTGTTGTTCCAGCACGCCGCTTGTTCGAATAGGGGCTGATACAGGTGGGAAAATTTAGGAACAGGCTGACCGCTACGCTGGGGTGCGGGGTAGCTTTTGCTGCATCATTGACGCCAGCGGTTGGTCAACAAAACCCACTTCCACAACCGCCGATACAACAAACGACGGTACAGACAACTGCTGCAGCGCAGACAGCGCCGCAGCAGACGACCATCCAATCAACAGTTGTTCAACAAACGCCCAGCCAACAGCTGATTACACAGCAGGCCCTGCAGAACCCAGCCCGACAGGTAGGTACACCTACGATTACCCAAACGGGCGCTACTGGGACCGACTTGAGTATTACGTTGGATTATCTTTCATCGCTGCGGCATGATAACAATCTACGTCTTACGGACCCGTCGCTTGGTTCAACGACCTGGTGGGAAAACACACTTGCCCTGAACATCCTTAAGCAGGCAAACGACTCCACTTTGGCTATCGATTTGTCGGGTCTATACCGGATTGCCAACGAACCGATCATTGGGACTGAATCGTCGTTTTCCGATCCAACCGCAAGGTTGGTGTATGACCGCAGTCGCTTGAACAGCAACCTTAACGTGCTTCTAGACTATGCCGAACGGGATTTGGCCTTTAACCGGTCTCTGACAGACACCAACTTGGACGGTATCATCGATTCTGCCGACGTGATCGGCACCGCCGGAGATCAGATCAGCACCCGTGCGAATCTGAACTGGGCTGTGGGTTTGAACGCCCCTGTGGGATTCCAGTTCGACTACAGCCACCGAGAACGCCGTTATAAGGATACGTTCGACCCTGGCCTGATCGAGAACAGCTCAGATATTTTCGGTGCAGCCCTGCTGTTCAGGATTTCTCCGGTTTTAGATGGAAATCTGAGCGTCAACTACGAAGATTTTAAGGCGGAAGACAACGCGCGAACAGAAACGCAGACCACGACCGTTTCAGCGGGTGGAGCATATACTCTCTCTTCCACCACATCCGTATCGTTAGATGTTGGTTACAGTCAGGTCGACGATACGCAACGCGCGACAAATACGAACAACGTCACCGAAGACTTCGTCTGGAATTTTACTTGGAACAAAGCTCTGTCAGACGGAAACGCCGATGTACGGATCAATCAAATATTCGGAGTAAACGGTTCCAGGCTAAACGCAACTGCCGGACGCTTCTTCCAGCGGACCAACGGGACACTGAGTGTAGATGTCGGTTTTACCCGGGGCCCATTTGACGAGATAACTCCGATCGGTCAGATCAACTATTCGTACCGGTTGCCCAGTTCACGGATCGGAGCGACAATTCAACGCCGTGTTGGCACCAGTACCGACAGCCAGGAAACACGCCAGACATTGGCCTTTCTGACTTATGACTATTTCATCAATCCTATCTCGGCACTGTCGTTCAGCGTTGACGTCGTTGATCAGGAAACAGAAGGCTCAACCTCCTCGAATCCACGTACCCGGGGGACGTTTAGCGCCTCTTATAGCCGTGCAATCACAAGGGATTGGGCGATGAACATTGGGTATCAATACGAACGGGATGAGCGGAGCGGCTTCACCGGAAGTTCAAGCTCGGCCTTTTTGACCCTTGGGCGGCGCTTTACCCTTAAACCTTGATCCGCATTCAACTCGAACGCTTCTTACATAGTCGGATCACAGCGCAAGACCGACCGGCCCGTCAGCTGTTGGTTACCTCTGTTCAGGGTCTTTTACTATTCTATTTATTCACTGGTTAACGTTTGTGCTTTGGAGCCTAGTCCTGAGTATGGTCGCGTTGCCACTTGCGCTTCGGGCCGATTTTCCGGGGCTTCCCGTCCTTGCAAAAAAGTTGCAAGGTTGACTTCCATGGCCCTCGTCCCAGCTTTGCTCTTTGTGCATACAGAAACCGCAGGTGGCGGCGCTGTTTCACCGATCCCCAAAATTTTGGCGCACGCGGAAAGGGCACCTTGTGGGCCCGGCTAAATACCGAAGTCAACCTGCGCGATGACGGCTTTCTGCGAGTGGCGAATTCTACCTGGCGCTCGTTTGACTAGGAATTTGGCATTGCCCTGTGGGAAGTGTTGACAGGCGGCCTTCTGATCGGGGGTCGGCGCATCGACCAACGCATGAAGCTTGCGGTTTCACTCAGTGTCGTGTTGGTTCCGATCACACAGTGGCTTCAGCTTTGGCTGTTTTATCTCAAACAAAAGCGGAAACCGTCGTAATCTGTGCGATGGATTCATTTCAGCAACAGGCCGATGGATTCGGGATACTGGCCGCTGCTGAGCCATGGACGCTATATCAACGCACACCAGCCCAAAAGATCTTCTGACGCGGAAATAGTACCCATCTATTTTGCTATTGAGACCTGCGCCTTGCTCTCGTTTTTTCGGCGAGCAGCTGATTAGACATCCGCACCAGTCGTCGCTCTACATAAAGAAAATAAAGATGTGAAATTAATATATTAATCAAAAATATCACAAACGAGAGTGTAAGAAATGCGAAGAGTCCCAAGTGATCCAGTTGCGGGATAAACGCAAGAAGCAGCGGGATGAGAATCGCGTGTATGAGGTACAGCGCGTAAGAGGAATCCCCAAGCGGGCTGAGCCATTGAAAAAATCGCTGACCAACGCCACGCGCCTCCAACGAAACGCATCCAATGACCAGCAAAATACTGGGGATACCCCACAAAATTACCGACGGAAATTGTTTGTAACCCAGCCAAAGGCTTAAGCCGAACCCAGCCACCGCTATCAGGATCATGGCACTGGCTCCGCCGGTGGTCACCTTGAACCCTCGCGTTGCCATCCACCCGATCCAGGCCCCGGCCGCGAATTCAAGAAGCAGAACACTGGTGGCCAATTTGGGAAGTCCCATGAAACCCAGGCTGGGAGGGAGCAAGAAAACGCCCACAAAGATGCTGGCTACAAAAAACACGGTCAGCCACAGAACCCGGTAAAACGCGGGCAGACCCAGTGCCAGTGCCAAGGCAAACAGCAGGTAAAAGTAAACCTCATATGCCAGTGTCCAACCCACAAAGATCAATGAGCTCGCACCTTCTGGCAGCAGGAAAAAGGCGCCAAACCATTTTTCTGCAGTATCAGGCAGTTGCGCGCCAAGGTAGAGGGCTGCTGGAATACTCAGCGCCGCAATTAACCAGTATGATGGGTAGATGCGCGAAAAGCGTTTTCTTAGAAATGACCGCCAATTGCTACTGCCGTCTTGATTGGTCCACATCATGATGAAGCCACTGACGACAAAAAAGATATGAACACCGGCAGAGCCCAAGCCTGAAATGTAGTTGCTTACCGGAAAAGCGGCAGTACTTGAAGCATCAACAAAATACATACTGTGACGCAATGCAACGGCAGACGCAGCAATCGCCCTGAGCGCTTGAATAGAATATAGCAATACAACATTCCATTTGCCGAAAAGGGAGAAAAACTATGACATGAATTGGTAATACGTCAAGCAAAGTGCCTGGATTCACTTGATTGCATGCCTTCTCATGCGAGAACTGTTTCCTGAAAATCGTTAAATAGCCAGGGCGGCCCCTACCCTTTCCAAATACGCTGATACGCCGCGATCAGAGCGGGTATCTGATGGGGCCAGGCCATTTCCGCCTCAACCCGCGCACGGCCATACCGGCCCATGGTGGCGCGACGTTCGTCATCCGCCAGCAATTCAGTGATCTTGTCCGCCATATCCACTGGATCGTTGGCTTTTGCATAAAGCGATGCCTCCTGCGCGGAAAAGCGGCCTTCGGTCACATCGAACTGAACGATGGGCTTCTTGAACGCCATGTATTCCAGAATCTTGTTCATGGTGGATTGGTCGTTCATCTCGTTCACCCGGTCCGGGTTCACGCAGACATCCGCGGTCGATAGCACCTCGAACAGGTCATGATCCGGCGCGCGGCCGGTGAAGGTGACATAATCCGACAACCCCATATCAGCGCATTGCTGTTGCAGCTTATCCAGGCTGGGGCCACCGCCCACAAGGCAGAACTGGGTATCGTCGCGCCCGTGGACCTGCACCAGATGCGCCACCGACTGCAGCAGCAGGTCGATCCCCTCCTGATCACCCATGACGCCAACATAGCCCACCATGTACTTCCGCCCGTTGCGCCAGTCAGGGTTCGGCGGCAGGTGCTGGAGGCGGCTGAGGTCCGGGCCCGAGCGGACCACAAAGACATCCTCAGGCGCCATGCCGCCACGTTCGACGGCGATCTTGCGATAGCTTTCGTTGGTGGCAATCGACACCCGCGCCGAGGCAAATGTCAGCCTCTCGAATTTCTTCATCAGTTTCCAGAAGAAACCCCGCTTGTTGAATTTGGCCTCGTACAGCTCGGGGTTGATGTCGTGGTGGTCAAACAGATAGCGCACCCCGAACAGTTTGAACGGCAGCGCCACCAGAAAGATCAGATCGGGCGGGTTGCAGCCATGTATGACATGGAAACCGCGCGTCAGCTTGATCCGCAACGCCAGCCAGCTTTCCCAGAACAGCGCCGCGCCGTATTCCAGCAGGTAGCCCAGTGCCCCACTGGCATCCAAAGGCAGGGGATGGCGATAGACTTTGATCCCTTCGTCTTCCCACACACGTTCCTCATGGCCCTTACCGGTAGGACAGATGACCGAGACCAACGCGCCTGCGGCGGCCAACGTACGGGCCTCCATCCAGACGCGGCGGTCGAAAGGCACGGGCAGGTTCTCGACCACGATCAGAACCTTCAACCCTTTAAGGGGCGAGTTCTTCCGCAATTCTTCAAATGAGATCGGCTGAACCGCAGGCGGCGGGCTAGTCATATTCATAGGTCCGCACCACCTGCGTATCACCGAGGCTCAGATCGTTGATAATCCGGTTGGAACCGATCACCAGATCCCAGGGGCCGGCCTCGGCCGTGGCCCGGCTCACCAGCAGGCTGCCTACATTGGGCAAATGGGTAAAGGCATAGCCCAGGTTCTGGCCTCGCAAATCAGCGGGTTCGATGCCAGGATCATAGACCGACAGTTGATAGCCTGCGTCCAGCAATCGCCGCGCGATATCGACATTCGGGCTTTCGCGCAGATCATCGGTTCCGGCCTTAAAGGCCAGACCTGCCATCAGCACCCTGCCCCCTTCGGGCAACCGGCCCATGATGTCCTGCGCCTGATAGGTCTTGTGCGCCTGATTGGTCTGCAACAGGCTGTCGATCAGATGTGTATGCGCGCCCACCTCACCCGCGATGTGTTGCAACGCGCGGACATCCTTGGGCAGGCAGGACCCCCCGAACGCACCCCCGGGACGGGTGTAATAGGGCGAGATGTTGAGCTTGGTGTCCGAGACGAAAATCTCGTGCATGGTTTTCGCCGACACGCCCATCCGGTGACAGATGCGGCCGATCTCATTGGCGAACGCCACCTTGGTCGCGTGCCATGTGTTGTCGACAAACTTGGTGATCTCGGCCTCTTCAAAGGCGGTATAGAACACAGGGGCGTCCAGATTTTCGTGCAGGGCGTCCATCACGTCAGAGCGATTTCCATCCGCTGTGCCAACGACGATCTTGGGCGGGTTGAAGTAATCGTCCACCGCCGACACTTCGCGCAGGAATTCCGGGTTGTAGATGATTTCAACGGCCTGTCCCGTCTGCTCCCCCAAAGCGTTCCGAAAGATCGGCTCGATCAATTGGCGCACCGTGCCGGGCCGGAAGGTAGAGCGATACGCCACCGTCAGTGGCCGCGCCCGATCGGGCAACACGGTCTCGGCAATCTGGCGCGTCACCTGAGCCACAAAATCCATGTTATGGGACCCGTCAGTCGCGCTGGGTGTGCCGACACAGACAATGGCCAAATTTACATCAGAAAGATCCGGTGTTTCCACCACCGCATGTATCAGGTTCTTGCTAAGCGCTTCGGTCAGCAGTTCAGCCACTTTGGGTTCTTTAATCGGGGGCTGACCAGCATTTATTTCAGCAACCTTATCGGCGTTCACGTCGATGCCGATTACCGCGTGCCCTTCGCGGGTCAAACAGCACGCCGCCGTGAAGCCCACATAACCCAGCCCGAAAATTGCAATTTTCATACCGCAATACCGCTCTAAAACTCAGCACCCAATTATCTATCCTGCCGTGACAAAAGACATGTAAACCGTCGTGCTTGGCTTCTTTCTGCATTTGGTGTCCAATTCATGACACCAATTGAGAATGTACTTTGAAACAGAATTCAACGTACGAGTACGAGATACGAGTATCATTTGACAAATAAGACAAAACCGTTGCGAGGCACATACAAAATAGCACTATGCTGACACTTATCAGTCGTCTGGTCAGAACACCAGAATCGCGATCTCACACGTCTAAGGACCTCACAATGGATCGCGAATATGGAAACATTAATGCAGATATGCGTCGTTTGTTATGAGTTTGGGAAGTTAACAGTTTGAAGCAGCCGTCCGATCCTGTTGTGGATAAAAGCACGTCTGCCCGCACGTCCGCTCTTGCGGTGGGGGCAACCACATTGCTTGCCTCCAGCCTGTTTCGGCAAGCGCTTGGATTGATCACACTGATCGTAACCGCCCGGCTGCTTGCACCAAAAGATTTCGGTATCGCCGCCTATTTCCTGGTCGCCACGGCCTTTTTGGAAATGATGCAGCGGCAGATCGCAACAGTTCTGATCCGACTGGACGATGTCACTCTTGAGCATCTCAAAACCGTTTTCACCTTTCAGGTAATCCTTGGCGTCGTCGCTGCGCTGTTTTTCTACGTTACCCAGCCATTGCTTGCCCTGCTCGAAATACCCGAGCTGATCCAACTGGCACCCATTCTTTGTGCCCTTTCACTGATTATAGCTCTGAAAAGCCCCCGCTTCGTCCTTTTTGAACGCAAACTACGGTTCAGTTTCGCCGCCGCCGAAGAAACGATAAGCCGGATCGTGTATTCGATCATTGCAATCAGTCTGGCGTGGCTTTGGGGTGATTTCTGGTCAATTATCGTCGCCAGTGTCTGTGCGCTGATAACGCGCAGTATCTGGACCTACAGCATGGCCCCCATGACCATACGATTGTCATTGGCACGCTGGCGCGATTGTTTGTCCTTTTCGGTCTGGACCACGGGCGCCCAAGTCTCATTGTTTTTCTCGAACAACATGCCGCAACTTATCATCGGTGCCACCCTGGGGCTGGCCGATGCGGGTGTATTCCGGCTTGGGAACAGGTTGAGTACACTTGTCACAACACAGCTGTTCGCCCCGTTGCAACGTGTGCTTTATCCCGGGCTTGCAGATATATCGCGCAACACCGACCGCCAAGATGAGGCGTTTAATCGGCTGAACGAATTGCTTCTTGCGATCGTGTTACCGGTTTCCCTTGGGATGGCATTAGTGGCCAATCATATCGTCGTGGTCGTGATCGGCTGGCAGTGGTTGGGCATCGTACAGGTCATATGGATTCTGGCCCCGCTCAAGGCGCTTGAAACGCTGCACGAAAACGTGCGGTCCGCCGCCTATATTGAAGGCTCTACCAGGATACTGTTTATCCGGAACACGTTCCTTTTGGTGTTCGTCTGCCTGCTGATGCGCGAAGGGGTGGAATTCGGTTTCTTAGGCGCGCTGATCGCAGCAGGCATCGCCAGCTTGGTCACAATCTTTACAACTCTGATGATTGCGAAACGTTATGGAACCCGCACGTTTTTTGGGCCAATAACTGTTGCCTGGCGGTCATTTGTGTCCACTCTGGCGATGGTTTCTGTTGTTCTGTTCGTCAGCAGCGCCTTTGGCAGCGGCGACGCGGTGGGTTGGGCCTATGAAACAGAGGAAGACCTGCCATTGCTGCGCTTTCGATTTGCGATCAAGGTTCTGGTCGGGATCTTGACCTACATCGGTACGCATTTCCTGCTTTGGAAGCTAAGCGGTAAACCCAAAGGCGTCGAAAGCATGACATTGGAGTTGGTGGCCAAAATAAGATCCAGACTCGTCACAGCGCATTAAGGTTCTGCATTGGACTTCGCCTTACTCAGGACATGTCCCGCACCTCAGCTCGAAAGCACTTCTTGCAGAGCGGATACAATGTGATCGATATGATCCTCTGAAAGATATTGATGCAGCGGCAAGGACAGAACTTGGTTCTTTAGCGCTATTGCCTCATCCTGACCGGTCCAATCCAGATTTCGATGGAACCCAGCCCACCAAGGCGTGGCACCGATACCACGCGCCTGCAAATCACGCGCTGCCCGGTCGCGCCCGTTCACCACAAGCGGCATGATCAGTGGGCAAGTCTCGGTTTCGAGTTCCGACTTCAACATCTCAACGCCCTGTACCTTTTCGAGACGCTCGCGATATCGATGCCAGTTGGCTCGTCGGATTTTGATGGTATCAGACACCGAAAACGAACGAAGCTGCCGAGACGCAACGACGCTGATACGGCGCCTCTGCAAATCTGGATCAAAGTAATAGTGCCCGGGAATATCGTCTATCTCGTCGGTTGTTACATGGTCCGGTTCTGTCATCCCAGACCCGCCGGACAAAGCACGTTTCAGGATTCGGGCCCGGGTAGATCCCAGCACATTTACCAAGGTTGACCGTGCCACTATCTTCGCGACCACTTTTCCCGGTGCCGGGCGTGGAAACGGCGCAGCCGCGGTCAGATCGGGGGCGTTCACGACCAACGCCCCGCCTTCCGGCACCGGTACGAATTTGTGAAAGCAAAAAACCGAGATATCGCCGGTGCGCCCTTCTGCCGGGCTTTTTCCGCTCAGAAGGCTCAGCGCACAATCTTCGATCATCCGCAGCCCATAGTTGTTGCAAAGCGCGCGCAGGGCTGTCAGTTCAGGCTGAAGAATTCCAAAATAATGCGTGACATAGATTGCCCGTGTCCGATCCGAAATCAGCGGCTCGATCCGCGCGGGATCAGTACGCAGGTCTTTACCGACCGGATAAAGCCGCACCTTCAGTCCGGCCTGCACAAGCGGGTCAACCTCTGATCCGCAGTTATAAGCCGGTGCCAGAATTTCGTCCCCGTCCTGCAGCCCCAGCACATCACACGCAGCATGTATCGCGACCCGTGTCTGAAATGCATAATGCACCTTCCGGTTCGCAAATAGTGCGAGAATACCACCCTGCGCATCCTGCTTCCAAAAACTGCCTGCCCTCATGGGCATGTTCGCAACGGCGTCGGCAATTCGGTTCCGCGTCATCTTGTCAGCGGCTTCCAGCTTTGGCGGGACGTAAAGCGCGATTCATTGTGAAATCCGATCAACCTGAAGCCAAGTTTTTCTATGTTTCTCCGTGACGTGTAATTGTATTCGTGACAGGCGATAAAAAAGCGCCGCGTTCCCGCCTGCAACCTTTCGGCCATCATGGTCCGATGTACCCTGACCTGCAAGCTACGCCCCCTGAATTCAGGCAGGACAACGATCTGAAAAAGTATTTCTGCATCTGACGGCACCGCGCAGAAGAAGTGTTCATCTTCATAGGGACCCAAAATCCAGGCAAGGCAACAGACCTCTCCGTCGAGGGTTGCCGCCCATAGCCAGCGATCTTTGTCGAACCAGCTCTTGTCGCCCCATTCCAGGTTTTCCTCGCCGGATTCCAGTCGCCGCCGCAGGGTCTCGGGCAGATCGTGCCAGCTTGAAACCCTGCTAACTTCAAGTGTTGGATCATCCGCAGGCTGGTTTTTCAGAAAGTCATCCCCATCAAGCTGAAACACCAGATTTCTTCGACGCAATCCGATATCTGCAACGGTTGCCCAAGCTTGATGCAGAAAAGCCCCGGCGCCGCGATGGGCCGCACTACGCAGCAGGATCAGCTTTTTTCTCTGTCCTAATCCAAACACGCGTCACACCTCCTGCAGCGCCGTGGCCCCTACCCCGATTTGGTCAGGGCCTGCGCCGCCCTGACACCGCGCCGTGCGACCTGTTTCAACTGTGACGGAACCACATTTGCCTGGTGGAACAGACGATGAGTGACCAATGTATGTTCTGCCACGCGTCTGACCGGGCGTGGCTTGAAATAGGTTTTATATTCCAGAACGCTGAAATCAGGATGGCTGCGGTCGATATCGGGCAGATACCCTTCGACATCCAAGTTTGTGCATCCCTGCTCCATCGCCCACTTCATCCCCCTGAGCCAAAGCAATGGAGCAATGCGCAGATTACCAATCAGGTTGGCCGCGGCGGGGTCCGCCACAAAACGCCGGGCAAAGGCCGTAATCCGACTGCGATATAACAAAAACCCGCCCAAGAATGTGTCCTGGTGATAAGCGGTGAACAGAACCCCGGCCTCGGGGTCGCTATATACATTTTGAAATCCGGCTTCGTATTCGGGGCGTGTGACCGGGGTCAGGTTGTTGGGCTTGATCACCAGCGCGTTTAGGCAATCAAAAAAAACCGCGATCTGATCAGGCGACGTGATGTGACGGATTTCGACATCCGTTGCCTCGATATTTCGCAGGTTTCGACGCGCACTTCTTGAAAACGAGCTGCGCAACTCATCCAAAGAACGGTCGAGGTCAATCAGCCCGGTATCACGATGGGGCGCTGGATCGGTTATCTCCAACCCGGCTTGCGTAAATCTCTGATGCAGCTGATCGGCGTCATCATCCAGCCAATAGGGCGTGACCTTGATGGCATCGACCTTTGCAAAACGAGTGTGACCTGACACGGCGACCACAAATTCAGTCAGCGTCTCGGGATCGTCGCAGATCGGCCCGCTCAGCGCCAGGGCTACCGAATATCTGCCCACCAATATTCGGCTGCGGTACAGCGAAAACAGGCCTACGGCGCAAATTTCCCCCTGTCGACGCGCGATCGCAAAAACCACAGTTCCGCCGATTGCACGCTCGACATCGGCAAACCGAGGGTCCTGTCTGGGGTGCTGATGCTGGCAGCTGGCCACAAATTCACGCCATTCATGTATTTGTTCACCGGTCAGGTCATCGTAACATTCGATATCCATTAACCACTCACTTTCCTGGCGCGACCACAAACCGTCAGCCAAAAATACAAAACCTGTTAAAATCGCCATCCTTTTCAAAAATATAGAAGGTATATGCCACGAAATGTAAAAATAATTCACCGCCTCGGTGGTTTCGCGCGCAGAAATGCGGATCATTGGCCTGTGTATTGGGGAATTAAGCGCCTGTTGCGATGTGTGTTTCCTCGGAATCGAGAGTTACATGATTGTTTTATCTGAATCAGAAAGCACAGGATGCGCTGTTTCGATTGTTATCGTAAACTGGAATACGCGCGATATTTTGCGCGATTGTCTTCAATCCATAGAAAATCAGACACGCCTGCCTCATGAAGTCATTGTGGTGGATAACGCCTCGGGCGATGGCTCGGCCGAAATGGTCAGTGAAATTTTTCCCAACGTAAAACTGATCGCCAACCCCAGTAATCGCGGCTTTGCTGCGGCCAACAATCAGGGGTTGGAGATTGCCAAAGGCGACAAGCTTTTGCTGCTCAATCCCGATACGATCATCCTGGACCATGCGATCGACGTCATGAGCGGATGGCTCGACGCGCATCCGGATGTTGGGTGCGTTGGATGCCAAGTGTTCGAAGACCCCGAAACCATACAGCTGACCTGCTTTGCCGATCCCGGACCGCTAAGCGTGGCGGTGATCGAGTTTGGGCTGAAACGGCTGCTCCCCTGGCCGGAATACGGCGGTTGGGACCGGACCACACAGCGCGACGTGGATGTGGTCTCGGGCATGTTCATGATGGTCCCGCGCCCGGTGTTCGAAAAGGTCGGGCTGCTGGACGACGCCTTTTTCATCTATTCGGAAGAGGCCGACTGGTGCCGACGTATCCGAGATGCCGGCTGGCGCTGCGTCTTCGCCCCCGAAGCCCGGATTCTGCATCTTGAGGGCGGATCGAAAAGCACCGCACAGATCAAGTCCCGCATGTATGTGCAAAAGCAAAAGAGCAAGACGATCTATGCACGAAAACACTATGGCCGGGTCGGAGAGCTGATAACGCGCAGTATCTTCGTCACCAGCGCGCTGCTGCGGGGCACCGCCTTTGGCCTGCTGGGTCTGGTGCGTGCCACACCTGACCGCTCGGCCCGGTTGCGGCTGTCGGGAGCCGCGATCCGGTATCATCTGTTTGGGCAGGAACCGGCCACGTGATGGATGCGGTTTCCACCAGATCACAAGAGGCGCTCGAATGCCTTCAGGCACCGGCCCAGGCCCTTTCCATAAGGGCTGAATGGGATGATCTGGTCACGGCAACCGGCGCCGATATCTATTTCCTGAGCGATTGGCAGGTCGCCTGGTGGGACCACTATGGCATGAGCTTTGCCTCCAGCCGCTGTCCTGTGTGTTTCATTCTACGGGACGGGCCCGAGTTGATCGGTGCCTTGCCTTTTTGCATCGAAACGATCTGGGCCGGACCAGTTCCCGTACGCATCGCTCGGTTGGCCGGGGTCGATCCCAATTTCGCGGTCATGGCCTTGCCTATTGCTACCGGTCACGAAGAGGCCGCCCTGCGCGCCATCTTCACGCATCTGACCCAACAACTGAACTGCGCCGCCATCAGTCTTTCCCCGATGTCAGAGCGGTCGGTATCGCTGAAAATCCTCCGCTCCATGGATGTGCAAAACGTGTCGCTCTTGCGCGACGACAGCCCGCGCGGACACACTTTGATGGACCTGCCCGACAGCTTTGATGGGTTCATGAAGACGCTATCGAAAAGTCGGCGGCGCGAGGTACGGCGGGATATTAAGCGCTTGAATGAAATAGCGCCTTTAAACAACACCAGCTCAAGCCCGGATATGGTCGATCCAATGATGGACCGGTTCATCGCGCTGCACACAAAACAATGGCGGGCCGCTGGGAAAGGCGGGCATTTCTCGGATTGGTCCGTAGCCGCCGGGTTCTATCGCGACCTACTGCACCGGCTGGCCCCCAGTGACCGGGCCATGATTGATGAGCAATGGCAAGGCGACAGGCTGCTGTCGAGCCAACTGCGTTATACCCTGGGCGACAAGGCCTATTGGTGGCTGAATGCCCGTGAAACAGACCCTGAATTCGCAAAGGTCGGGCTGGGGCGTGTGGGGCTGGTCGAACGGGTGGAGGGGCTGATTGCGGATGGTATCCGGCTGGTCGAGGCCGGGGCCGGGGAATACGAATACAAACTGAGTTACGGCGGTACGCTGGTGCCGATCAATAACATCGTGCTGGCCGCGAACCGTCCTGCGGCGCGGCTGAGGGCGCGGGTTTTGCTGTGCTGGGCGGATGCGCTGCACCTGTTTTACTACCGCGCCTGGTTTCTGAAAATTCGACCCCGGCTGGGGCTGAAACCCGGCAAGCTCTGGGCCAGCTGGATACGGACACGACTATGACCGGGTCTCTGACACTGCAAACCGTTGCTGCCGAAGACTGGCCCCGGATCAGTGCCGAATTTCGCGACCTGACCTATGAGCAAACCCTAACCTATGCGCAAGCGGCGGCACGGCGGATCGGGGCCCAGGCGCAATTTGTCAACCTGTCAGATCAGACAGGCAGACCCGTTGCTGCGGCCTGCCTGCGCCTGAAATTGGTGCCGGGCCTGGGGCGAGGCATCGTCTGGATCCCGGCTGGTCCGCTTGTACATCACGAGACCACGCCACAGACACTAGAGGCCGTGTTTACTGCCCTGCGCACCTATGCTGAGCAAAGCGGACATATCCTGCGGTTCCGACTATCTGCGTTATCGGCGCGCAACGTCTCGTCGGTAGATCAGGTTGCCGCTGGGGCTGGCTTTGTGCCAACGGATCGGGCGTCTCACTACAGGACGGTGATCGTCGATTGTGAGCAGGATGAAGACACCTTGATGCGCGCTTTGCACGGCAAATGGCGCAATCCTCTGCGCAATGCGCTCAAGGCGGGGATGGAACTTGAAACTGGTCCGATAACGAACCTGTTCGGGCGCTTTTCCAAGCTCTACGAACAAGTGCAGGCCGCCAAAGGGTTTCAGCCGGACATCCCACCGGAATTCTATTACGCCCTGTCTGGGTCGGATTTCGAACATGACGTTTTAATTGCACGCAAAGACAACGTGGATATCGGCGCGATGACGATCGGATATACCCGCCACAACGCCACTTATCTGTTCGGGGCGACATCGGATGCAGGACGGAGGCTTAATACAGGGCATTTTATGATGTGGCAGGCCATGCTTTATTGTCAGGACCGAGGACTCAAGTGGTTTGATCTGGGGGGCATTGATCAGGACGCCAATCCAAGTGTCACCCGCTTCAAACTCCGCACCGGTGGTGTGGACACTATGGCGGCGGGTCCGTTTGAGGCCCGACAAAGTGGGCTTGGAACAGGTCTAATCAATCTTGCTGAAACACTGCACAGAAAGCTGAAATCCTGACATGGCCCGATTGATTGGTCTCAACTTCCACGGCATAGGCACACCGGCCCGCGACCTCGAAGAAGGCGAGGCACCCTACTGGCTGTCTGAGGCACAGTTTTTTGACGTTCTAAACCGGGTTGCAGACAGCCCCACCCCGTCGACCTACTGCCTGACTTTTGATGATGGCAACCTCTCGGATTACAAGATCGCCCTGCCCGCCTTAAAGCAGCGGGGGCTGACCGCGACGTTCTTTGTTTTGACGGGACGATTGGACGAGCCCGGCTCCCTGACCCGCGATCACGTCAAAGCACTGATGTCTGCCGGAATGGGTGTTGGCAGCCACGGGATCGCGCATGTCGCCTGGAATATGTTAGGAACAGCCGCGCTTGAGCAAGAGCTGACCGGCTCACGCGAAGTGCTGCAAGAACTAAGCGGTGCTGCGGTGACCAAGGCGGGGATACCCTTTGGCAGATACAACGCCCGCGTCCTACGTGCCCTGCGCCGCACTGGTTACAAAACCGCGTTTTCCAGCGATGCGGGATATATGAGCGACACCGCGTTTCTACGCCCGCGCACATCCTTGCGCGGGGATATGACACCGGCTGAGATTGACGCGATCCTTGCGGGTCGGATGCCTGTCAGCAGACGAATGCGTCGCACGGTCAGCATGATCAGAAAACAGTTTTTACCCCTGGGAAAAAAAATCCCTTAGACAGCGCCCGTCGAACCTGTAACTGGGGTTCGGGCGTATCCGAATTTTTCCAGAACCTGTCCCAGTTCCTGTTCAATATATGCCACATGCTCGGGCTCTAACTCGTCTTTCCACTGCCCGCTGCGGCTGCTGCGGATATGCGCGCCCTCATTGGTTTTCGTGGCAGAGACGTTACTGCGCTTTCCGGCCTCAAACAGACGCATCAGGCGGACGCCCAATTCATGCTCTTGCCCCTGCAACCCCAAGAAATTGAACATCTCGGAATAGACTGCATCACGCTGATCCCCCATCAGATCGTCGTATGAAACCTCAAGAATATTCGGATCATCCAAATCCCAGGTCTCAAGAATTTCGCGGCTAAAAAAGATGAAATGACGGATTGTCATGAACAGGCCTTCGTTTTTGTCCGCGGCCTGCAGCTTTTCCTGATAGGTCTGCCCGTTTTCATCCGGAATATGGGCCCAAAGCTCATTGGTCCACAGATGATAGTGATAAGAGGATACGATTATGTCGCGCGGATCACGCATGATATGTATCCCCCGATAGGGGCCAACTTCAGACCAAGGCGTCCGGCTATGGGCCGATAGAAAGACCCTGGTTTCAGGCTGAGGCGCCAGTTTCGAAAGCTCCTCAAATCGCGCATCCAATCCAAAAGCCAGAAGCTTTAGCACAGCTTTGAAATAGGTGGTCATGGCCTTGTGGTGCGTCGCGACGAAAATTTTGGGTTGATCTTTTTCGCCAGCACGCGCGCGCCACCTGTTGGACATTAAAAGTGGCAGAATTTGCCAAAACTCAGGGTTTTTCAAAAGCCCATAGTTTTTGCGAAACGAGATGGGAACCTGTGTCAGTTTCTTTTGCAGCGCCGATCGCTTCGGCTTTCGGCCAATTCCGGCATCCGTCGTAATTTTACTTTGCTGAACTGACACTTGTCGAAATCCTCTTGCATCGTTCACCGAGCACGCGTCTGTGCCGCCGCCAACATTGGCCCATTCACGTGTCTTCCGACCCAAATCGCGTATATCTTATTCGCCGCCTTCCGCTTTGTTTCATCTCAGATTGTGGCTGATCGCTTTCTTCTTTGGCATTGACCATCCAAAGACCTGCGCCCAACAAAAACATCAAAAGACACAATGTTGCATCCCAGACGTGCACGGTAACGGCTGCAATGCAAAACCCGGTCAGAGAAAAAAGGTACCCCAGTCGGAAATTTTCCAACCTGTTGGGCAATTGGGCTCGGCCTAAAATTACATAGATCACAATTATGGCAGCCACCAAAAATATGAGTGCAGGCAACCCATAGCGCAAAGCGATGACCAGCCAAAAATTATCAACACTTCCAAGCATCCATCGCGGGCGTGTCCAAGGATTGAACCCAAGCCCGAATACTGGATTTCTAATGACGTCATCTGACGCATAGACAAAAATGTTAATCCGGTTGAAAGCCGTTGACTTCTTAAACGTCAGATAGGCTGCAAACAGCTGGGCAGGAGGCCTGTCCGCGGCAATTTCAAGGAACAAGTACAGCCCGCCAAGCATATACAGCAACGTGTTCCACTTTTTCTGTAAAAACGCGAATACGTTCTTCCAGGTCATCAAACCAAGCTGCACCACGATCGCAAGCCATGCCCCTGCTGACAAAGACACAAACGTGGCAAGAACAACGCCTCCTGACCTGGAAACTTTGTATGTGAAACTCCGGTCATTTCCCAAGACGTACCAAACCAAAGAAAAGGCTACGCTACAGAAGACACCGTAAAGGATCGGGTGCGGCATCGGGCCTTGTGCCCGGAAAAAGCCCAAGCGCGGTTCGAGTGGAATAATGGGATATATGGTCCCCACCTTGCTGAACAAATCGAGAAGCACAGAGTTGTTCGAAATGAACTGATTGACGCTAAACGGCAGCATGAGCAGTACCGCAATGAACATCCAGCGCACAAAGGCACGGAATGCATGCTCGTCCCGTATCAACCAGCGCGCTATGAAATACGGACCCGTCGCCTCGACAAATGCGATACCGTTATATTCCCATCTCGAAAACCCGTGGTGGAACACGATCGCCAACACTGTCCAGAATGCAAATCCTAAAATCAGGTAGTCCGGCGCATAGTACCCTCCGGACCCATCAAACCAACGGATCATTGCCGGTACAAAGAAAATCAACAAAACCATGCGATAGCCGCTGAGTTGCAGCCCCGCGAGCTGAAAATATACCGGTAAAATGAAGCTTAGAAACAGCAATGGGAGGATAAACGACCCAGACGAGCGGCCGGTACTGTCACCCGTCGCCTGCAAAGCCCCTCTTGTACCTGTCGATGCTACCAATGAAACTCACCACCATTTTGCGCTTATGATACCAGAAATATCTCCGACCAGTCTGTTATCCCCACCACGGATCACAGAAAAAAAGCACTTTTTTGATGA
Organism: Ruegeria sp. BB5; assembly: GCF_056539405.1. Classification (NCBI taxonomy): domain Bacteria; kingdom Pseudomonadati; phylum Pseudomonadota; class Alphaproteobacteria; order Rhodobacterales; family Roseobacteraceae; genus Ruegeria; species Ruegeria sp. BB5. The sequence goes on from NZ_JBQFUX010000003.1 coordinate 303,255, forward strand.
ATATCACAAAGGCTGTGACTTTCATCCGGTTTAAATCATAGCAGCATTGGATTTAGTTATGCTGCAACATCCTCAAGCGCTTTTTGGTGCAAAGCAAAATCTGCCGCATAATAGTCTTTTACGAAATTACGTATTTCGGGTTCCTCAAAAACAGAAGGCAAGACCGAACCACTTGGCTTCATTAGTATTTTTCGGGCTGAAATACGCAGCTTCTCGTGTATCGGGTCGGGCAATACTCGCTTGGCAACTGCGCTGCCTGCGTACATGACGCGGCTCAAACCCTGGTAACGAAACACCGTAGTCTGGTTGATATGACCAATTTCCAGTGCGTCGGTCCCGATAAGGCGAGCCAGGTCAGAAACGAAACAATCCATCCGTTCGACAGGGTATAGGTTCCTGACCAGCCGTTTGCCGTCGACCTCAATGAAGCCCGATTGCCGGGTGAAATGGATATATTCCGGCGCAATCACAGTAGGTTCTGATTGTAGATAGGTAATAACCTTGCCGATCTCGTCGCGTATCTCTCGATCCTCAAGCTGCGCGAATTCTTGGCCCAAATACATCTTTGCACGTTGGGCCATGGCAGACCGGAACCGTTGCAATGGATCGCGCAAAAGCGCGTAGCTTTCATAGGTCTCAAGCTTACTGAACGCTTCGGGGTCCAGGTCTCGCAACAAGGACAACGGCAAGTGGCGGAAATCGACCTCACCCAGTTTCGGATGGTTCTCTACAGCTTTCAGAAACCGGCTGTCGGCGTCATGAAATGGTAAGACAGCGTTTCGCACCGATGTTCCCGCGCATTTGGGAACATGAATAAAAATGAAGCGATAGCGATCAGACAAAATCATAAATCATGATCATAGACAGAATACAGAACTTACATAGTGTTATGTGAAAAAGTCCCGCGGAAATTTTGGTGTGGCAAACAGCGACGGGGCGCAATTTTGCGCCCCGTCCAAGATGTTTCACTTTGCCTGCTGGCTACATATAGCGGCGTCAGGCAATCAGCGCGTTGTCGAAAACAGTAGTATCGACAAACTCGACCTCATCATCGATCGCAAAGGAGCTGACCTCACCATCGATATCGGCCCGCCATTGTGATCCAATCGTCCAATTCCGGTTGTTTACATCGCTAAAGTCGAAGTCCACGCCGGTTTCATCAATGACAACCTGATCATCAACAAGAACCTGCAAACGGTCCTCGTCTTCATCCACCAGAACGGTGATCTCATGCTTATCGAGATCGTTCAAGCCAATGTCCTTTGCTTTGAAGCCTTTGTGGAATTTGGCGTCATTATTGGCGACTTTCACGACCAACCCATCGTCTTTGAGAATCAAGCCAATTTTCTGGTGATTCCAAACAAGGCGCTGCGCGCTTCCATCGGCTTCGTCCCGGGCAAATTCGACCGTAAACCCAAGCTCACTTGAACCACTGAATTCTTCGAGTCGACCCAAGTTTATGTAGTCGTCCTTTCCATCGAATTCTACAACGGGGCCGGATCCGGTATTCACGACGGTCGTGTCACCCTTCAGTCCGATGTCGTCTTGATTCAGCAAACCTCCAATATCGAGAACAAAGTCATCGAACATCATCTGAGACGATTGGCTTGAATCTGGTTGCGTGACCCCGTCGTCAGGCTGGGTCTTCCCGCTATCGGGCTGGGTCGTCCCACTGTCAGGCTGGGTTATACCACTGTCAGGTTGGGTCGTCCCGTTATCGGGTTGCGTGGTTCCACCACCGGGCTGGGTGGTCCCGCCGCCAGGCTGGGTTGTACCACTGTCAGGCTGGGTCGTCCCGCTATCGGGTTGCGTGGTTCCACCACCGGGCTGGGTCGTCCCGCCGCCAGGCTGGGTTGTACCACTGTCAGGTTGGGTCGTCCCGCTATCGGGTTGCGTGGTTCCACCACCGGGCTGGGTGGTCCCGCCGCCAGGCTGGGTTGTACCACTGCCGGGTTGGGTTGCTCCACCACCGGGCTGAGTGGTCCCGCCGCTAGTAGCGGTTCCAACCCAAGCATCATAAGAGAACGGAAACTGCTGAGCCAAATCCGAACCCGCATTCAAGTTGTCAACGATGCTACCCGGTATGACGCCATACTGGTTGTATCCATTTTGCGCTCCAGTCGCATGATACGTGAACACGTTGTCATATTGGTGGGTCTTGACCAAAGCGTTGTCCGTTACATTCCAGTCCGATTGGCCTGAGTAGCCGCTGATCTGGGAAACAACGTTCTGATCAATCGTTACATTAGTCGAACCTCCAGCTACGGAAATCTTCGGAATTGACACCCCGCCAGACAACGCGCCAGGCACTGCCAGAACCGTGTTGTTCGAGATCGTCAAACCGTCTGTTCCGCTCACGGAAATTCCGTGTGTGTGCCCGTTGTAGATCGTGTTATTTTCGATCAGAATATTCTGGTAGGGCTGGACTACTTTTCCGTTCCCCAGGAAAATTGATTGCGCCCAATCCCCGGAACCCATGTCTAGGACGTTGTCGCGAATGATGATGTCGGTACTGACACCCGTCAGCCTCGAAAACTGGATGAAATCCCCATGACCTCCAGAATTCGGATTACGTTCAAAGTCGTGAATATAGTTGCCTTCGATCACAGCGCCTTGGATGTTTTCATAAAACATCCCATCCTCACTGATCGAATGTAAGTTGTTACCCGAGACAGTCACATCCGTGCTGATCCCCACATACATCCCTTTTAGCCAGTCGTGGAACTCGTTGTTTGTAACGTTGATGTTGTCGCTACGAAAAACAAACAGGCCCTGACCCCATCCGTACCCATCAGCTGTCGCAGATACTCCGGTGGCCACATCCCCCGAGAACGTGGAGTTGTCGATCGTGATGTTCGAACTGTTCTGGATCGAAAACGGCCGGTAGCTTTTTGCTTCCCCATTAAAGCTATAGTCGAAATTCAGATCTTCGAACGTAATGTTCGACGCGTTGTTCAAGTTCATCTTCGTGATCGTGGCGGGTGCATTCGCATCCGCGGACTTGATTGTTACAGTCGATGCATAGTTCGCGCTTAAGTTCAGCGCGCCATAGTCACCTGCTGCAAGCAGTATCGTTTCCCCACCTTTCGCCTGAGACAAAGCCTGATTCAGCTCGGCCGCAGAGGTTACCGTGATTGTGGTCGACATGTTTCACCTTCTGTTTCATAGGCGCTGTGAGTGGCAGCGCACGAGAACCCGCTCACCCGGGACAAAGGGAACAGCCGCACAAGGGCGACAGGTTGGCCAGAATATGGCTATGTTTGGAAACTGTTGCCTGTATTGAGACAGTTTTGCCTCATTGCCTTCATTTCCGAGTGAACTCGATACTCGATACCGGGAATTGTTCCCCATCCCTTAGCGGTCATCTTAGGGTTTGACGAATTGATTCCGGGGTCGCAACAATGGTCAACAAAATGCCATAATTCAGGCGTGACCTCGCGTATCTTCGTCAGACATCGGCAATCACTTGCTCGGTTCCCTAACGTCAACCATTCGATCGGCTTCCCTCCCTGCGCCCCGTTAGTTTCACTTCGATACTGAAAAGTGGCAGTGAGAGGACGAGGCGACACCGCATGACGCAAATGGCTATCTGTTGGGTATAATACGCAGACCGATGGAAAAGTCAGCGCGCCTCAGGAGAGAGAACCCATCTGGCCACATCGTCAGGTCAGGCGCTCTTTACCTGCAGTACTGAGCCAATACCTGAATTCCACCCCATTTGTTTCCGCTTTCACTACACTGAGTGTGAATTTCACGCTCCAATCGACCTCAAAACCGGCCCTTGCGACCAGATTTTTGGGAATAGCGCCCATTTGCCAAAAAAATTTGCGACAACAGCAAAGCCTGAGTGTATAAATTAACAGAGTTGGTTTCCCTGACTGGTTTTTCAGGGCGTTGTATGAGTTCTTAAAGTTATCCGAATGAGATGATCTTGTTATGATCGATATTGAGGCACGTCACGAAGTCCAAGGTGGCAGCAATCGCAATTTTGGTTTCGTTTTTGCAGTTGTATTCACCATCATTGGTCTATGGCCGCTGATCCGCAGCGGAGGCTTACGGTATTGGGCGCTGGCGGTTGCGGTCGCGTTTTTGTTGGTCACTTTGCTGCGCCCATCGCTGCTGTCGGGCGCAAACCGACTGTGGACCAAGTTCGGCCTGCTTCTAGGCGCGATTGTTGCACCCATCGTCATGGCAGTGGTCTTTTTTTTGACCGTGACGCCAACCGGACTGATCATGAGGGCCTTGGGAAAGGACCTTCTGAGACAAAAACTAAACAAAGGCACAAACACATATTGGATAGAGCGCACGGAAAACGTGGGTTCGATGAAAAATCAATTTTAGGAGTATCGGATGTCGTTTCTGGTAGAGATGTGGCAATTTCTCAGGTTTCGAAAGAAATTCTGGCTACTTCCGATCCTTGCCATGATGGTTCTTTTTGGCGGGTTGATCGTGCTGAGCCAGGGTTCGGCTATTGCTCCGTTCATCTATACGCTGTTCTAGGGCCGGCACGTGACTGCAATTCTTGGAATCTCTGCGTTCTATCACGACAGCGCTGCGGCCATTGTTGTTGACGGCTCTTTGGTCGCCGCAGCGCAGGAAGAGCGCTTTACGCGCAAGAAGCACGATGCAGGATATCCGTTTCACGCAATAGAATATGTTCTGGGTGAGGCTGGCATTGGAATTGGCGACGTCGATCACATCGCGTTTTATGACAAGCCATTCTTAAAATTCGAACGCCTTCTGGAAACATATGTCTCTTACGCTCCGCGCGGGCTAAATTCCTTTCGGATGGCCATGCCGGTCTGGTTGCGCGAGAAGCTGTTTCAAAAAGACTTACTGAGCCGGGAGCTGCGCGGCCACGATCCCGAGTTTCGGCCAGGTAACAAACTGATGTTCAGTGAGCACCATTTCAGCCACGCTGCCAGTGCTTTCTTTCCCTCTCCTTTTGAAGAGGCGGTCGTTTTGACGCTGGATGGTGTCGGCGAATGGGCCACGACGACATTGGCGATCGGGCGCGGCAAGGACCTGAAGATTGAAAAGGAAATCCATTTTCCGCATTCGATCGGCCTGCTCTATTCCGCGTTCACGTATTACACGGGCTTCAAGGTCAACAGTGGTGAATACAAGGTCATGGGGTTGGCCCCCTATGGCGTCCCCCGCTTCAAGGATGTCATTCTAGAGAACCTGGTTGACCTGAAGGAGGACGGGTCCTTCAGGCTGGACATGCAGTATTTCAACTATGCCGTTGGTCTGACGATGACCAACCAACGTTTCTCTGACCTGTTTGGCGAGCCTGTGCGCCAACCTGAAAAAGACCCACTGACCCAGTTCCACATGGACATCGCGGCCTCGGTTCAGGCCGTGACCGAAGAAATTGTGCTGCGGCTGACCCGCTCTGCCGCGCAGGAATATGGCATCGAAAATCTGTGCATGGCCGGTGGTGTGGCGCTGAATTGCGTTGCCAACGGTCATGTCCTGCGGGACGGCGCGTTCAAGAATATCTGGGTGCAGCCTGCCGCCGGGGATGCCGGAGGTGCGGTTGGGGCCGCATTGGCGGCCTGGCACACGGAACTGAAAAACGAGCGTCAAAGCAGCAGCCCGTCCGACAAGATGCAAGGCTCTTATCTGGGCCCATCCTTTGCACAGGATGACATTGAGCAACGCCTGACCGCGATTGGCGCAAAATTCGAGACATTCGAAACCGATGGCATGATCACCGAGGCAGCGAAAGCTCTGGTCGACGGTAAGGCGCTTGGCTGGTTCCAGGGCCGGATGGAATTTGGGCCTCGCGCGCTTGGGGGACGGTCCATTATTGGCGACCCCCGGTCCCCTTCGATGCAAAAGACGCTGAACCTCAAGGTGAAATACCGGGAAAGCTTTCGCCCCTTTGCCCCTTCAGTCCTGCGCGAAGATGTAAGCGATTGGTTCGAGTTGGACTATGACAGCCCCTACATGTTGCTGGTTGCGGATGTTCAGGAAAAGATGCGCCGCACGATGACCTCGGAAGAAACACAGCTTTTTGGGATCGACAAGCTTAACGTTGTGCGCTCGGATATTCCGGCGGTCACCCATGTCGACTATTCTGCCCGGGTTCAGACCGTGCATGCCGAAACCAACCCCCTTTACCACGCGCTGATTAGCGAATTTAAGCAGCGCACCGGTTGCCCGGTTGTGGTCAACACATCCTTCAACGTCCGAGGGGAGCCGATCGTCTGTACTCCCGAAGACGCGTTCCGTTGCTTCATGGGCACCGAGCTGGACATGCTGGTCATCGGCCGTTGCATTTTGCGAAAACCTGATCAGGATCAGGCGCTGAAACAGGATTATAAAGAAGCGTTTGAGCTGGACTAGGACAGATACCTCTCGTCGCGTTGTTCGCGACACGGTCAATATAGTGCCTACTGGAATTCGATGTATGAGACCAAAATGACGCTCGCACTATCCAAAATCGACTATCGGAAACTGCTCGGGGTTTTCCTGATGGTCGCAAGTTTGGCGTTCAACAAATGGTCGGTACAAGCGTTGGTCACGTCGGACGGGCAGGTTGAATCCGATTTATTCACGTACGCAATAGTTGGAATTCAGCTTCTGTTTGCATTCTTGGGGCTGGTCTTTTTGAAACTGCAGCAAAACTGTTTCTGGCTCGGGCTCGTTCTGCTTGGTTTTGTTCTTTTTGTCTGGGCAGCGACGCGCCAACCGGCCAAGCATTTCGAGAATTTCTTCTTTGTGTATCCCCAAGTCAGGTTTTACATCAATCTTCTGCTCAGCGTTGCGGCACTGCTGGGATACATGTTGGCAACCCAGGTCAACCGGCGCCGGGACATTGCCCAAAACGTTGCTTTAAGTGTTGCGACTTTTGGGTTTATTGCCTTGTTGATTGAACTGCCCGCTCTGACTGGCCTCATAGATTATCGGCAGGTGTTTATCCCCAAAGGGGTTAGCCTTTTAGGACCCCATAATCGGGTTTATGAACCGGGCGGCTTTTTTCACCGCCCCGAAAACGACCAATACAGCGAGATGCGACCGGGAGATTCCGTGTTAGCGCTTGGTGCACGCACGGGTCGCCTGTACGAGGCAGACTACACCTATGATCACAACGGCTTTCGCAACAGCGCGCCAATAGCAGAACCCGATCTTCTGCTTGTTGGTGACAGCTTCATCGAAGGGTACAAGGTTAGTCAGGATGTGACCGTCGCAGAACAGATCATGCAAGGTTCCGAATATACGGCCATAGGCATCGCTCAAAGCGATTATTCGCTTTATCACGGGCTAAGCGCGATGCTCCATCATCTGGATGACTACTCACCCAAGGTCGTGGTCTGGTTTCTTTTTGAAGGCAACGATCTGCCATACTTTCCGATCAGTCATGAAGAGTTTGTTTTAAGCAACGCTCACTTGGCCGAACCAGCCCGATTCAACCAAAGGTCATTCTTCAACAACCTATCTTCCAGTCTGGCCTCGTGGAGTTCGCTGGCAAGGCGTACTTTACAGGGGGAAAATTATGCGCGTACGCAGTCTGGTCATTTCCCTGATGCAGCTTGGTCTGAAGAAACGGCAATGTATTTCGCCTATCCCCCCCCCGACAGGGTCGAGGCACGCTTGCCCTATCTCAAAGAGCTATTGTTGCAGGGGGACGCCCTTGTTCGGGGAAATGGCGGGAAGCTACTGATCGCGCATATTCCGATCAAAATAGATGTTTATCGCGATTTGTTGGCCTTTCCCGATGACAGCGTCGTACAGGACTGGGTGTCCTTGAAACTGGCCGCTGAACTTAAGACATGGGCCGATGAGAACGGCGTAGACTATATGGATTTGACGCCTGCCTTGCAGGAGGCCGCCGCTAACGGAACACTGGTCTATTTTCTGGACGATGCGCATTGGACCCCAGAGGGGCATCAGGTTGCCGCCCAGGCCGTCCTTGATCACCTGACAACGAAAGGCTGGTTGGATTAGAGTGCTAGTATGAAAATTCTTTCCTTCAAATCCGGGCATGATGGGGCGGTCGCAGGGGTCGACGCGCCAAAACAGCATCTGATGTTTTCCTATGAAGCCGAGAAAGACAGCCTTCCCCGAAACTCACCAATAGACCCGAATACCCTCCTCGACGCCGGGCTGTGGTTCAACGAGCTTCCTGACGTTCTGGCGCTGAGCGGTTGGTCGACGCCGGGGGAAAGCCATACCGCCATATCCGGTGCCGGAAGCTTTGGCATCGACGAAAGCACGGCCATTGTCGGAACAAAGAACTTTTTCGGGAAACGGCTGGACTATTATTCTTCCTCGCACGAACGCTCGCTCATCTGGGCGGCTTATGGGCTGTCGCCCTTCGAACAGGGCGAGCCTTGTTATGTCTTAGTCTGGGATGATGCGCTGGGTGATTTCTATGAAATCGATCGCAACCTAAATATACATCACATGGGGCGGGTGCTGGCTGCGCCCGGGCGCCGATTTTCCTTTCTCTATGCGCTTGCCGACCCCAGTTTTTCGGGAACGGATAATACCCCGGGAAAGGAGTTTTCCAGCAAGCTGCAATCAGCCAGCGCACATGGCGAGGCAAACGTCATTGATGGCGACGCACAGGGTTTGATTGACGCACTGTTACAAAACGGCGCGGATCCTGGTTTCCTGAACAAGGAAGCGTTCAAAAACTCACCCTACTACAACATTGGCGTCACTTCGCCTAGGTTCCACAACCTTGCGGCCAGATATTCCGACGCGGTGTTTTCCCATTTCCACGATTTCGCAAAGGCCAATCTGACCAAGCGCTATCCGCTGTTGATTACCGGAGAATGCGGCCTGAACTATCGCTGGAACACGCGTTGGCGGGACAGCGGCCTGTTCCGCGATGTCTTCATCCCCCCATGCACCAATGACTCGGGCAGTGCAATCGGTACAGCGGTTGATGCCATGCGTCATTTTACGGGGCGGGCCAAACTGGACTGGACAGTGTATGCAGGCCAGCCATTCAACGACGACCGGGTAGATATGCAAGGTGTCACCAGCCGCGAATTGAATCTTAGAGAGGTCGCACAAGCGCTGCATGACGGAATGGTCATCGGCTGGGTCATGGGAAATTGCGAAATTGGTCCCCGGGCGCTTGGGAACCGCTCGATCCTGGCGGCGCCCTTTTCCACCGAAACACGCGACCGGGTAAACAGAATCAAAGGCCGTGCGGGCCTTGCGCCAGTGTCACCCGTTTGCCTTGAGGACGATGTGTCGAACCATTTCGACTGGTCTGGCCCCTCGCCGCACATGCTTCATTTTCAGCAAGTGACTAACCCAAACCTTAGGGCGGTAAGCCATGTGGACGGGTCGGCACGGGTGCAGACCGTGACTAAAGACCAGAACGCGATGCTGTATGACCTGCTAACCGAGTTCAAGGCAACCAGCGGTGTCGGCGTCTTATGCAACACGTCGCTGAACTTCAAACGCTCGGGCTTTATCAACAAGACAAGCGACCTTTACAAATTCGCGCGCTCTGTTGGACTTGATGGTTTTGTCGCCGGCAGATCGTTTTATCGGCTCTAAGACGCGCTCTGACTGGTGACAGGGCCGCGATAGACAAGGCTTTCGTATGTGCCTAATATTTCTTGTACAGCCAATATTATAAAGAGTTACTCCTATGAGACGTATAAATATCTCTGTTGGCATCCTGTTTTGGTCCATTCTTGTGTTCGCATCTCTGGCAACGCCATTGCTTGCAGCGTCGGCTTGCTCTGGGTTTAAAGGCGGATCACAATCGCAAAACGGCCAGGTTATCCAAAACGCCCAGGGCCTCAATCAAGCCCTCAATCATGCCAGCGGCGGGGAAACCTTGCTGTTGGCCGGGGGAAACTACGACGCTTTGATCGTCAAAAGGGCTTTCAAAACCCCAGTCACGATCCGGTCTGCTGATCCAAGTTCACCGGCATGTTTCACAGGCTTACGCCTGAAGAATGCTGGCAATCTCATGCTGGATGGGTTGATGTTCGACTATTCCTTCCAGCGTGGCGACAAGCACCGTACTAACCATTTCGGCATTGCTAACGGTCACAACATCACCATCACCAATTCCGTATTCGACGGGGATTACAACACCGGCATAGGGCACGGCCTTGGCTTGCAGATCACGGGCAGTTCTAAAATAACCATCTCGAACAGCCTGTTTCGTAAATGGTGGAAAGCGCTGACTGCGTTCAAAACCACACATCTGACGCTGAGCCGAAATCAGTTCTATGACATTCGGGCTGATGGAATGGCCCTAAGCGGAATTGACAACCTGACGATCGAACTGAACAGGTTTCACACTTTCCGCGGCGGCAACAGCCGCGATCACCGGGACATGATCCAACTGATGCGGACGACGAACCGAGGCAGTTCGAATATCGTGATCCGGGACAACGTCTTTGACATCGGAGCCGGAGATTATACCCAGACGATTTTCATGGGCAAAAGCGGTAAGAATACAAGTGACCCCCTTTTGCGGCACAAGAACGTGCTGATTGAAAACAACGTGATCTACAACGCGCATATGCACGGCATTTCGGTTCATGGGGCCGACAATCTTTCGATTCGCAAAAACTCGATCATCCGGGTCCGCCAACCGAAAGGCGGCAAGGTATCGATCCCGCGCATAAATATCTCATATTCGACTTCTGTCGTAATCGAGCAAAACGTAGTCAGCGGGATCAACGGGTACCAGAACCAAAAGGATTGGGCCGTACTCAACAACGTCATTGTTCAGGATCAGTCCCCTTCGAGCCCCGGCTATTATGACCGAGAGTTCATCTATTATGCGACCGGGGCCGCCAATGGCTTTCACGAATACGGGGTGCGCCCTGGCAGCGAGGTCGACCGCCTTAAAGCCGGGTCCACGCTCGTCAACAATTACCCGACACGCCAATAGGAGCCTGCACGCCTTCTATCAGTTGTTTCTATAGCGACGTCACTTGCGCCGATAGATAAGAACGTGTCCGTCCCCAAGCGTGCCGGCAAAGGTGCGTTCAAGTTCCAGTTCCTTATCAGCATCCGTCCCAAGCCGTGGAATGACGCGCAGCATCCGGTTCGGAAACAAAACCACCAGCGCCACAGGTCCGGGTTGTTCCATCGCCTTGGCATAGCTCTCTGCGTCGCCGATGGTTTTCCAGTCAGCATCAAAGTGACTTTCAAAAACAGGTCCGCCGGGATTGATGGCATAAACGCGTTCTGAAGGGCCGCGCGTTTCTTCGACAAAGGCAAAAGCCCCGGCCAGATTCTGTTTAGGAGAATCATAGTTGCGCTGTACCAGAAACATGGACACGGCAACCATCACCAGAACACCTGCGATAAACAACGGCCGCGAAATCTGAGGCCGTCTAAACAGCCGCGCCACCAGACCGGCACCATAGCCGCAACCGACAACGACAAGAACAATGACCGGACCGATATCGACAAAGAAAAACCTCGGCCAAATCCGCATATCCAGCGACATGAGAATAACCAGCGTCACGACGATATGCATGGCGATGGTGACAAAAAACAGTGGCTGTTTCGCATGCGTCCCCAATGCGCCAAAAGCAATGGTCACCAACCCCGCCACGGCCACGATCACTGTCAATGGCCCGGTATTGCCAATTGCAGTTCGCACGCCTTCGACCATGGTCCAGATCGGGTTTTGATAGACCTGCATCTTGTCGACAGAGGACGTCGCCGATATCTCACCCATGGTATTCAGAACACTGGGTAAAATCGGCAAATAGGCTAAAAAGGTCAGAACCAGCGCAAGGGCAACGCCGATCAGCGGCTGCAGCACCCATTCGCGAGTCAGGGGGGCCTCACGACCGAACCCGATCACCAGTGAGATCAGCCAGACGAACCCTAGCGCGACAAAGAAAAATGCACCCGTCAAATGCGTGAAAACAGCGGCGGCGGCGGTCAGTCCAAAGGCGATCCAGGTTTTCATCGCCGGACGCCGCACACCCCGCAAAAAAAGAATGAGGCCCAGCACGCTCCAGAAAGCAAGCTCGGTATATCCGCGCGCATTCTGTGAGAACCAGACCTGATGGTAGGACAGGGCCACAAGCAAGGCAGAGACATGGGCGATCCAGGTGTTTGCGACCTCTTTGGCCAGCCACCAGATCGCGGCGACGATGCCAACGCCAAACACTACGGCTGGGAAACGGTAGACCCAGGCTTCCTCTCCGAATATCTGAGAAAACAGCTTTGCCTTCATGCTGAAGAAATAATGATGGTTCATGGAGTATTCGCGCATCATGTCGCCCCAGGGCAAACGAACATGCGTGTCCACAGTCCAGATTTCATCATACCAAAGCGGTGAGTTCAGCTCTGCAATTCTCAACACGGCAGCGAGCAGCAGAATGAACAGAAGAATTGCCAAATCACTGCGGCCAATCGCGGGGGATGGCGGCTTCATGTCAGCTTCTCCGATCACACGCACATCTCCGGGCACCTAACCAATCCTGACCTTGCACGGGCCAGACACAGCCGCCCGATAAAACTTGTCCGATTATCCCCGTTTCCAGGCCACGCGTCGAAGCGAATGTACCGGCACTCGTGTATTTTGATATGGACTGTCTCTTGATTGCAGACATTTTCACAACATAGCCCGGTTTGTTGAGGGGTTGAGCAACCGCCCTTGCGGATATGCCCCAGTGTACAGGCGGAAGGATCTAATTCTGCTGGAAATGCTGATCCAGCAAGACCGGTAGAACTCATCGCAAAAAAATTAGCAGGGCGCACAAGCGTCGCGTCGAATTCCCGACGGGATTCCGCCAGAACTGCGTATGAGCGGGAGTTACGCGGGTCAAACTCTTACCGTGACGGGAGCACGCGCAACCGAGTCCCAAACGCAGCGCTGCCTGCGATGGCATCGGGGACGTTGAACCCGATCTCTGATATCGAACCGACCATAAGAACCTCAATACCCGGCTTTCCAGCCTTTGAAGCAGCCGTTTCAGAGGTTTTCAACTGCGTATCCCGATCTACCCAACCCGCAGCCGAGACATATTCGTCGACTGCGAGAAATCTATGCCTGGCAGCAAGGACCCTGCATGGGAATCCCTCCACACGACGACACGGGGTTCTGCGTCTGCGTGAATAGAATCCCCCATTTGCAGGGTTCTTTAACGTCTTCCCACTGTCTGCACGCCTCCATCGGATAATGGGATACCTTGAACTTGTTCATTTTTTGCCACCAACTCGACAGGAACACTGCTTGGAACGCCCTCTTTCAAAATAGGTATGACGGCGAGCCCCAAAATAAGCGTGATACCTGTGCCTGCTCCCAGGAAAATACGTTTCGCGAAGGGCCCCCTTTGCTGGCCGGAATGCGAAAGCGCCTCTCGATCAGGTACAAGCTTGCCGTCGCAAGCAGAACAGAAAGAAATACACAGATCAGCACGATACTGTCTATGATCGTGGCCAATCCAGTCAGCCCGATCGCCACAGCGTTCAGTGGGCGACGGAGTTCTGAAAATGCACAGATCACCAACAGCGCACCCAGCCTCAGTTCCCAAACCCGCATTGGGGTAAGATGGAAGTTTGCTATTGGCGCGATTGCTTCGCCCTTACCCACAACAATATTAGAAAACCAAGACAGAATTGTTCTTCGACCGCCGCAAAACCAGCTCGGTGCAGGACAACTGGAACTTCGGCGGCCGCGCGAAGCCCATCAATGTCCGGTCTTTATGAAATTTTCGACACATCGTTCCCGCAAACTATTTGACCTGGAATATCTTCACCACTTCGATTTTATTTCACCTAAGTCCTAGGGTGAATTTTTTGAATTTAGACAGCAAGCTTTACGACGACCCCTTGCCCGATAGTCGGTTCTTTCAGCCGGTCTGTTACTCCAACAAACCGTCCAGATAAGTCCCATACTCATTCTTCGCGAACATCTCGGCCCGCTGACGTAACTGCGCGTCACTGATCCAACCCAGCTGCCAGGCTATCTCTTCGGGGCATCCCGTCTGTAACCCCTGACGTTCTTCAAGGGTCCGCACAAAATTGCCTGCATCCAACAGGCTGGCGTGGGTGCCAGTATCCAGCCAGGCATAGCCCCGCCCCATGGTTTCGACCCTAAGTTGGCTTTTTTCCAGGTACATCTGCAGCAAGTCGGTGATCTCCAACTCACCCCGCTGCGAGGGTTTGACCTGTCGAGCGCGCTGAGGTGCCGAGCCATCCAGAAAGTAAAGGCCGGTAACGGCATAGTTCGAAGGAGGTACCGAAGGCTTCTCGATAATCTCGCGTGCTCGTCCGTCCGAGTCAAAAGCAACCACGCCGTAGCGCTGAGGGTCGGCCACGTGATAGCCGAACACAGTCCCACCCTCGGCATGCCCATCCGCCGCGGCCAGCAATTTGGGCAGGCCGTGGCCAAAAAAGATGTTATCCCCCAGAACCAGCGCCGAAGGCGCGCCGGCCAGAAATTCTTCGGCCAGAATATATGCCTGCGCCAGACCGTCAGGGCTGGGCTGCACCACATAGGTCAGGCTAACCCCCCACTGGCTGCCATCCCCCAGCGTGCGCTTGAACTGGTCCTGATCCTGCGGGGTGGTGATCACACAAATGTCGCGAATACCGGCCAGCATCAGCACAGACAGCGGGTAATAGATCATCGGCTTGTCATAAAGCGGCAACAGCTGTTTTGAGACGGCCATCGTGATCGGATAGAGGCGTGTACCTGATCCCCCCGCAAGTATGATGCCTTTCCGTGTACTCATGACGCGTTTTCCAAATCTTGCAGAATATCCCTTAACCCCTGCCGCCAATCAGGACGTGTAATGCCAAAAGTTGTTTCCAGTGAGGAACAATCAAGGCGGGAATTCAATGGGCGTCTGGCGGGGGTGGGATATTCGCCGGACGGAATGTCCGTTACATCACAATCAATCTCTAATTCGGCAAAAATTGCCCGGGCAAACCCGGCCCAACTGGTGTCTGGTGCGCCCGCAAAGTGGTAGATACCCGTTTTGCCCGCATCCTTGATCAGTTGCTGCGCCATCGACAGACAAGCCGCCGCGATGTTCCGTGCGGGCGTTGGGCCGCCGATCTGGTCGGCCACAATCGACAACTGGCCTCGTTCGGCTCCAAGCCGCCGCATCGTCTTGACGAAGTTGTTGCCATGGGCCGACACCACCCACGAGGTACGCAAGATGCCGTAGGCTCCTCCGGCCTGCTTTATACCTTGCTCTCCTGCAAGTTTGGAACGCCCATACGCCCCCAACGGTCTGGTTGTATCTGCGGGTTTCCACGGGGCGTCCCCCGAGCCGTCAAACACGTAATCCGTCGAAATAGAGACGAAAGGGATGCCTAACGCCGCACATTCCCGCGCCATCGCAGTGGGAGCCACCGCGTTGATGACGGTTGCAAGCACCTCTTCTTCTTCCGCACGGTCAACGGCTGTAAAGGCCGCCGCGTTGATCACTGCCTGTGGCGCAGCGGCACGAATGGCCGCCGCGCAGGAGGCAGGCTGTTCCAGGTTCGCCTTGGAACGGCCCAGGCATGTCACACCTGCATGCGCTGCCATTTCCCGTGCAACCTGCCCGGTTCGCCCAAAGACAAGGATGGTCATGCTTTCATACCCAATCGCTTGCCAACACCGTCCCGGTTTTGCAGCGCGCGCCACCAGCTTTCATTGTCCAGATACCACAGAACGGTCCGCTCCAGCCCCTCTTTGATGCTAACCGATGGTCGCCAGCCAAGCTCCTGTCGGATGCGGGTTGGGTCGATGGCATAGCGGGCATCGTGACCCGGACGGTCGGCGACAAAGGTAATCAGGTCGGCGTAAGGCACCGGTCCGGGGCGCAGACGATCCAGAATACCACACAGCATCTGCACCAGTTGCAGGTTGGTGCACTCGTTTTCACCGCCGATGTTGTAGCTGCGTCCGATCTGGCCTTTCTGAATTACCAGCAGCAGCGCCTCGGCATGGTCTTCGACGTATAACCAGTCTCTAACATTCGACCCATCGCCGTAGATCGGCAACGGGTTGCCTGCCAAAGCGTTCAGAATGGTGACGGGGATCAGCTTTTCGGGGAAATGATACGGCCCGTAATTGTTCGAGCAATTTGTCAACACCACCGGCAAGCCATAGGTTTCGAACCACGCCCGCACCAGATGATCGCTTGCGGCCTTGCTCGCCGAATAGGGTGAACGCGGATCATAGGGCGTCTCTTCGGTGAACTGACCGGTTGGACCTAGCGAGCCATAGACCTCATCGGTAGAGATATGGTGGAACCTAAAGCTGTCCGGCTTCCCCTGCCCTTCCCAATATGCCCGGGCCGCTTCAAGTAGGGTATAGGTGCCGGTCACGTTGGTCTCGATAAAGGCACCGGGCCCGTCGATCGAGCGATCCACATGGCTTTCAGCCGCAAGGTGCATGATCACTTCCGGGGCATATTCCGCCAGCGCCCGGTCCAGGGTCGCGCGATCCCGAATATCAGCCTCTATAAAGGTGTAGTTAGGATCGTCCGCCACCTCGGCCACATTGTCGAGGCAGGCCGCATAGGTCAGCGCATCCAGATTGACCACCTGATGCCCATCCCGAACCGCCCGCCGCACGACGGCCGATCCGATAAACCCCGCACCCCCTGTGACCAGCAGCTTCATGGCATGCCCTCCCAGACAAATGGGCTGTCGAATTCGGCAAATATGGGGGCCACTGCGTCCTTATTAGACAGCACCGGGTCGCCGGTCAGGCCCCAATCCACACCGCAACTGTCCCAGCGCACTGTTGCCTCGCACTCGGGTGCGTAATAGTCGGTGCATTTATAGCAAATCTCAGTATTGGTTTTCCGCGTGACAAATCCGTGCAAGAACCCCTTGGGCACCAAAAGCTGTTTTCCGTTCTCTGCTGTCAGATCAATACCCAGCCACCGCCCGTATGTGGGTGAACCTTTGCGGATATCGATCACTACATCAAACAATGCCCCCTGCCCGCAGCGTACAAGCTTATCCTGCGCATGGGGCGGCGACTGGAAATGAAACCCCCGCAGAGTCCCAACACCAGCAGAAACCGAATGATTATCCTGCACAAATTCCAGGACGATCCCATGTGCGCTCAAGGTTTTTCGGTTCCAAGATTCAGAGAAAAAACCGCGCTCATCCCCGAACCGCTTGGGCGTCAGGATAAGGACGCCAGATAAGGCGGTATCTTCAATCTGCATGCACTCAAAACCCGTGTTAACACAACATATTATTAGCAATTGAATACAGGGCTGTCATGAATGGGTGCGCGAATAGAGCAGATCATGTTGCACCCAAAGACCAGCCCACACTTTGATCAAACAGGTGGATCGATCACCGCGCATCGGCAACGTGCCGAGTAAAATCCGTCACCAACTGCATCGAATCCTGTTCGTGGTAGCGTCAAGTTGCAACGCGCTTTATTATCGCCGAAACCAAATCACCCACATTTGCGAGGTTCGCAACCTCCCCGGTGCTGAACTGAAGCCCTGGAAAAGCTTTCTCGATGGCGATCAGTAACTGGATGTTCGTCAGGGAATCCCAATCCTCAATTGCTTCGGCCGTGGTCTCAGGGCTCAAGGTGATCTCGTCATCCTCGAAGACGTCCTGAAAGACCGATGTTAAACGCTGCCATACCTCACTTTCGGTCACGCAAAATCCTCCACTATTTCAATGCTGACTGGAAACGGTTCGAACCCTGCAAGTGTTCGGCTCCAATTTGTACCATTTTGTTCCGCAGGACCGTCCTTTTCAAAGTTAAGATCGGCATAGAGGTTTTCGACTAGGCCGTTCTTTGCCGTTGGCCGGTAGAGACCCCTTACATTTGCAATCCCTCGGCGCGCGGCTTCCTGCAAAAGATAATTCGCCATAGCAAACTCGGCGCCTCTTTTGAAAACGCGGCAGCTCATGAGCCAAAGATCAAGTGTCAGCGTGTCACCCACAACAGATCCTGCAGCTACGCTGATGAGGCCATTGTCACCAAAGCTGTCCTTCAACCTCATATACGCCGTAAGCGTGCTGTCACTGGCTGCCAGTGCCTCTACCTCGGATTGCGTCATCCGTTGGGTGGTCAGGTTAAACTGATTGGTTTTATTGATAAGCTGCGTAATCCGGTCGAAATGCTCTGGCTCGAACGGGCGGATCACCGCTTTCTGATTCAACGAGCGCAGATAGCTGTCATAGTCTACTGCGCTTTCCGCAAGCTCGGTACGCGATCGATTGGCTGCGTATTGTTCGGATTTCTTGCGGTCCTCACTGGTAATCTCGATTGTCTCAAGCCAGCCGGACCTGCTTAGAAGATATGGGTATTCCGAAGGATCGTCGCCCAATTCCAGCACACGAACTTCCGGTAAGCTCTGCCGTACCAAAGCACGCTCCGCCGGATTGTCGTCGACAAAAATGATCGCGTCGAGCCCAATGTTCAGTTCCTTCGCGATGGCCGCGATACTATCGGGTTTGGGTCCCCAGTTTGCCTTGAACGACACAAAGTCGGCGAATTTCAACGCCATGTCATCCAGCGTATCGAATGGCGCGCGCGCGTTGGCGTCTTCGTTTTTTGAGGCCACGGCAAGAAGAATGCCACGCGCCTTCAACTCAAGCAGATAGTTTTGAAAGGCCAGGAAGGCCTCACCTTCAGCGCTGCCCTGGCCAATCTTGATGCCATTCACCCCATCGTCACCGACAATTCCGCCCCACAGGGTATTATCCAGATCCAGCACGATACATTTCGAAGTCTTGCCGTAGATGGCCGCGATAATCCCAGCCATGTCGCGCACAAGCGGGATCATGCAATCGAATGAGACAGGTTGTTTGGCGTGGTACCAAAAGCGGGGTTCGAACCAGTTTTGGACCCCGTAGCGGGCCGAGAGAAGCTCCAGGTCCAGTGTATGGACATATTTTGGTGCCCGCTCCGCCAAAAGCTGATTGATCCGACGCACGAAATTGGTTCGGTCCCAAGGCAGGCGACGGCTAAGGTGACCGGTCGATGAAGTCGGTGGCAGATGCAGGTTGCCAAGGATGATTTCAGCCCCGGATTCCCGATTGAACGTTGCGCAGATGTTGTTCAGCCACAGGTCAACAAACCGGTCGGCCAGCTTTGCCACGCCCGCCTCAGTATCCCCCACAGCTGGCCATTCAGTGATATCTGATGCCCCAAGCAGAAGAACTGCAATCTGCGGAGAGAACTCGGCCGTAGCACTGGCAGAATCCATAAGCTCGGAGACATGAGTGTTGAAGTCCGGGCGGTGAATGCGGGCGCGAAGGCCAAAGCTGTCAAGCTCTGCACGAAGAGGAAGTTCAAGGAAGTCCGTTGTTGCGCCGCTCAGAAGCACAACCCGCAATTCGGCGCGCCCGTCATCGCCAGCGGTCCGGTCGATCTTGCGCCATTTGCGACACAACGAGAGATAGTCCTGAATGGACTCGGTCGCTCGCAGAGAACCCAGAATCCGGGTCCGCGTTTGTTCGTCGGGCATAGCTGTGTCAGGGGAAACACTCCCTGCCTTTACACCTGAAACCATCTAACCTCCCCCAAAATTCAGGGTAATTGCTTAACTAGTAACACTATAATCAATCACTTCGGCAATATATTCTCTTTCCCCCTCACATTAATTCAATAATGACTGAATCCAAGCTGTTACGTGGGCCGTCAAACGCTGTGACCCTTCTGGTATGGTGTGTTCAGCATCGAAAAATTCACTATCGTGCGCAAAAACACTCAGATCGAGAAACGGTGCTTGACCAATGCCGTCGTGGATCGCTCCGAGATAGTCGTCATACTCGAAAGTAAATCGGTCGCGGGAATATGACCGCTCGGGCATATTTACGACCGCGACGCCTATGTCATGCGCATCAAGGAACTCCATAAGCTGGCGCAGACGTTCAACTGCAGCGCCGCTATTCTTGCGCGCATCCCAGTCGAAAACGGACTCCCACCAGCCGCCTGACATAAAATTAGCAAGATCCGCTTCGTTCAGGCCAGCGCTTCTGGCAAATTTGTAAGGTGATACAAGCCTTCCCTGCCTTTCGACCTGCGATTGCCACATATTCAGCAACCCGGTTTGGCGCAAGACAGACTCGCCAATGGGCCATTCTTCGAATTCGCGACCCCAATAGGCAGCCCAAGCACGCAGCGCAGACCTGAAACGCTCGGGCTGCTTTCCAACAAAGCGGATTTTGGCCCGCGCAGCGCCAAATAGCGATTTTTTGTGCAGCTCAACCCCGTTTGGACCAGTTGTCACGGACCAGGGGCTGTAGGTATCAACAATTGATTTAAAAGGCCGATCGGGCGGCAGGTTGGCAATGAAACGGGGCCCGAGACCAAGAACGACATAGTCCGGCAATGCGTCTTCACCATAGGCTGCCTCGATCAGTTTCAGCGAGATTATCACGTCTTCAATCGTGCCCAGACTGATCCCCCCCTGATAGATGTGATAATCGGGAAACGCCTCCTGCACCTGCTCCCATCGCAGGTTCTCGCGTACTGTAGAGGGGCCAGCCAACATGATGACGGGTTTGTCCTGGACCACAAATTGCGACGGCAGCAGAAAGCGGTACCAGCTTTCCTGTTTATACGGGAACATGAAAAAGCTGCGCTCGGCGCTGATGGCCAGCCATGTCAGCGCCGAAAAGACCAACACAACGACGGCCCCAATTGTCCCAAGGGTCGCAAGCGAAAGGCGCAGTTTCCTAGAAACCCGTGTAGACAAAGTCGACCTCCGTTGCGGAGAAAACAAAAAGAACACCAACAAGCCCCGCTGCGACGAGAATCTTAATGGTCATCCGAACAGACCGATTGGGGAAAAGGGTCAACCACATCACAAAAGACCTCTCAAAAGCGCAACGACGCTTGGTGTGTCCAACTGGAAGAACAGGAACGCAAAGGCAGCCGCGTGCAAGGTAATCGCCATTCCGACAACCCGTCCGGGCCAGCTTGCCCTGATCTTTCGCAGCCGTTTTTTCCCAAGGCGCGCCACCAAAACGTGATCCCATATCCGATAAATCGCGAGCCACGTCCCATGCACGAGACCAAAGATCAAAAACCCGATTGTGGTGCCGTGCCAAAGGCCAGAAACAAGCATGGTCAGCATGGCCGCAATGATCCCGGCGGCCAGCGGCAAACTGGCAAAAGAACTGGAACTGAGGGCCTTTTTATACACCGGGTTGAACACGTAGTCCGTTAACCACAACGTGAGAGATCTGTGCTGGCGGAGCCAAAAATCCGCAATGTTCTGAGCAAAATACGGGTTGTTGAAATTCTCGGGTGGCCGAATGCCCATCAGACTGCCGATACCGATCACAACGTCGCAGTAGCCGGAAAAGTTCATATAGAGAAAAAAATAGAAGGCTACCAATTGAAGCCAGAATTCACCCAAACTCAGCGCAAGGACATCGGTATAGGGCTGTAGCGCAAAACGGAAGATGAATGTTCCAATGACGTATACTTTGACAAGCCCCCAGAGAATTCTCAGCCCGGCATCAAGATGAGCTTCATACGTCATCTCGATGGCTTGAGTACGATCTGCCCATTGGTCGCGAAAATCCTGATATCGTTGGATCGGACCCATCATGAACGTGGTAAACGCCAAGAGGTAGTTGGGATAAACAGCGGAATCAATGCGGTCGATGACACCTGACCGGGCATCAATCATGACATGCAAGATACGAAACAACAGAAAGCTCAAACCAACTGTTTGCAGGAATGACAGGCGTGCTGCGTCCGGCAGGAACAATCCCAGGAATTCATAGTCCAGCATGTAGATAAAAACGAGGACCAGCAGAGTTGCCGACAGAATTGCCGCCCATCTGGACGCCGTCAGATGCACCCGGGTCAGCCCCCACCCCAATCCTGAAAAGAACAAGGTTGAGGCCAAACCGATTGGACCGAGAAGCGCAAAAATGAAGGCGATATTGGCGCCAAGAAAGCCGACCGTCCGCACAGGCCCTGTCGAAGACACAACCAAGATTATAGCAAACGCCGAAAACAGCAGGAATTCCCAAGACAGAAGATCTATGAACATTTCACTCTGAACTAAAACTCAAAACCGAATACTTTTCACCCTTTCCCGCGTGCCGGCCCATGAAAACATCAGATACTGAAACCAAATAGTTTCAGCACAGATCGGGCCGTGTACAGGTACACCATTTGTCAGTTTCATAGCATTTTTTTGCAAGTCAATGGAATCCTGACGTTGTTTCCAATCAAGCATCATTGTCTCATTCTCAGGCGAAGAGATGAAAGGCATTAGGAACGAGGCCAAAAGGACAAAAAATGCCACAGACCAACGCGGCTGGCATTCTGAGTGGCAGACAACATCGTTCCCTTGACGCGGCATTTTGTGCTATGAGCGGAATGTTACTTTGTTAAAGGGTTTGTCGTGTTGCGGATTAATGGTCAGGACCAGTCGAAGGCAATAGACAACAAAATCAGCTGTGGGTTGGACTGAAACCGGATGTGGCGCGTCGTTGCTATAAATGCCTTGATCCTTGCGGTTCTTCTGATTGGTCTGGAAGCCACGCTTGCCTGGCTTGTCGCGCGGGAGTCTCCGACGGGCATCCGCGCAGTGGACCGGCTTGCGCAAAAGATTTACTGGGCGAATGTCTCGTATGTTCAATACCTTCCGGAATGCGCACGCTACGACTCTGAGCTGGGCTATACGTTGCAGCCCGGCAATTGCACCTTCGAAAACACTGGCTTTTCAACCGAGCTTGTCGTGAATTCGGCAGGATATCGCGATGATGAAGCGTCTATTGATGCGCCCGAAATCGTGGTTCTTGGCGATAGCCAGGCAATGGGTTGGGGTGTCGGGCAAGGAATGACCTTTGCCGACGTTATCGAGGCCGAAACCGGGCGCAAAACGCTGAACACCGGCGTGTCATCCTATGGCACAGTCCGAGAGCTTATGACGCTGGACCGACTTGACCGCAGCAACCTGAAGACAGTGATTGTCCAATATAGCGACAATGACGGCTACGAAAACCGACGCTATCTTCACGACGGCACGCTGTCTGCTATGTCGCAAGAAACCTATGCCAAACTCGTCGCCGGAAACGAAGGGACAGGCGGAGGGTTTGGGCATTACTTGCCCGCCTTCCTTAATGAGCTTCGCTGGCGTTTCATTGGCGGCGAGGATGGCGAGGATGAGCAGTACGATCTGCAAATGGCAGACCTGAGTGGCCCCGATGTGTTGATCGAGGTTTTGGCCAATTGGGATTGGGGCCCCACCCCACCGCACCTGATTGTTTTCGACGTGAACACAAGCGGTCGGGGGGGGCGTTTCACCGAAGTCCTCGCGACCTCGCCGAGCCTCGACCTTTTGCGCTCAAAGGTATCTGACGTAACGATCCTTCATACGCCGGACATTTTAGAGGCTGAGGACTATCTTTTCCCGGATGGGCATCTGTCGGAAACGGGCCATCAAAAGCTAGCCGGTGCGATTGTTGAAGTGCTGGCACAGAACAGAATTTCGCATATGAATAAAGTGCGCGGAACTCATTATATCAATACCAACACAGATTGACCGTTCAATTGGCTTTTGGCGGCACCGATCCAATTGGCGCTGTTACACCCAATACCGTTTCTACAAAATCCCGAGCGACATAATCTGCACCTCGTGTTTCCATTATGACGAAGTCGACATCAGGCGTCTCTCCAATGCGGTTATAAAACCCTGAGAGGCTGGTTTGATTCAGGTACTCCCAAATCGGTTTTCCATTCCGCAAATCGACCTCCAGAACCTGTCCGGTTTCCGAAACCGATACCAAAGCACGTTCGTTACCTTTGCTTAACCGCACGAGACCTTGTTCCTCGGAAAATAGAACGGACTCGGTATCATCAGCCAATGGGAAAAGTGATGTGCCCAGACCTGTTACTGGATCAATTTCAATAATACGAGTGCCACCTTGCGAAGCGAGACCACCAAGATTGTCGAACAAAACGAACGTCCCACCGTTGGTTACATTTGGTGAATGCTGCGCAGCCATCGGCCCCATTATTACGCGATGAACAATGTCGTCATATCGGTCCACAATAACCAGTGAACTGGAGGATCGCAGTGACAAGGCAATATCACCCGCCTCTGCCCCCTCAATCTTCGAGGCGGTTTCTTCGTTTAGCTCCACAAGCCCATTGATATGATATGGATCACACCCGTCGCGCACTGAATATGCCAACCCCATCAATCCGTTTTTTACAAATAGATCTTCAAAACGTACTGCGCGTATTCTTTGACCAGATGGATCAATGATCTGAAACCCTTCCTCGTAAACGGCTCCGGGAAGTCCTGAACAGCGGGTATCAATCCGAGTTGGTCCAATGTTAATTTCTGGAGGCTGCTCGATTTGGGACCACGGCAAAAGGGCATCGCCGTTTTTCGCAACATGCGGCCAGTGATGACCGTTGTTCAAATAGGACCAGAGAATATTGCTGTCCCGATCAATCCGCATTGAGCCGACATGATAGGGAAAAATGTTTCGACCCTGAAACGTCACAACCAAGTCGCCATTGGTATCTAAATCAACGCCCGTTACATTCACATTATTACGATTTGGCTTGCCGCTAAACCCTTCAAAATCTTGTCCCTCAAAAAGATCCGCCCTCGACACACTCCAAGTATGGTATACGTTCCCGTCGCGGTCCATTATCCAAGCAATACAACCATGATCCGGGCACAGTTCAGGTTGTTCATCAAAACCACCTGTAATCAGCAACAAGTCGTCGAAGCTTCTGGGTTCGACAAGCCAAGTTGTCAGATCATCTTTCGGTTCAGAAACGTCTGCCACCTTGCCATATATCGTTTCTTTAGCTTCAAGTTGTCGCCAAGCGTCAAATCCTGCTTTGGCTTTTTGCAGAACTGGAACAGGAAACCACTCAAACTTATAACTAACGACCCCATAAGCATATGCCGCACTCAAAACGGAAAGGCAGAACAAAACCAAAGGAAAATATTCCGTAAAGAAACGAGTAAACTTCATCTGCATTACCCTGTAGCGAACTGGTACATTAAACTATTCAAAAAATTACTGCCCGGATTAAGAGTTACCACCTTGATACGAAGGCGGGAAATTTTCAACAGCCCGCCAAATGCTTGTTTGACAACGTCGATCTAAAGCTTGTGACACACCCCGTGTTTTTCCAGCGCAAAATAGACGTCAAGCGCTTCTTGCAAGGGATCGGGATCGAAATTCTCTGCTGCGGCCACGTCAGGCTTCGAATGAAAATACTGCCCGAAACCCTGCTCACCGGGCGACAGACCGAGGGTTTCATACAGCCCTTCCATCGTAGCCTGAGGTGAGGCGCGCAAGTCGTCCTGCAGAAGAAAGATACACCTATCCTTGTACTCCAGCAGGTCCCGAAAGGCGCAGGTCCAGTATTGCAGCCAGTAACTAGGCGTGTGTGTATCCATTTGCATCGGCTCGAACCCGGAAAACCGAAAGGGCCTATGCAGATTTCCGAACTCGAAATGGCCGATATCAGCCATATAACGGGATACAAAACTGTCCTGGGTTTGCAGCTTGCTAAAGTTGTTGTGCTGCCGCAGCAGGGACTCGGCATGACTTTCAGGACGCCTTACGGGAACCACGATTCTGCAATCAGGATAGGATTTGAGTAGATAGGGAATCCGGGCAATGTTGGCATTGTTCTTGGAACAATAGCGCGTCTTCTCAACGCTCTGCGGCCCGGCCTGAAGATTGCGCGCCCGGATAATGCTGCTCATGTGGTTTCGTAGAAACCGGTCGGCCTTTTCATTTGTATCCCCGGCCTGCCACAGCGGGATTGAGGCTTCTTTGTACCTCTCTGGCCAGAACATTTTCCAGATCACTTCCTCAAACGCTTCTGCGCTTTCAAGGTCGATCTCCATTCCGTCCCCGTGGGCTCTCTGCCGTCTGCGCACTCCGCGTCCCTGTCCACCGGCCAGCTTGTCCCAAAGCGCAGGCGCTGTCACAAAAGGCATATCCCGATACGTGTGCGTCGCCACTTCGGGTGCATCATGCAGAGCGTTGAGAACCGCTGTGGTGCCACCACGCGCCAGAGACGTCACAAAAATAGGTTGCGAAACGTCGGGCATCGGAGGGCGCGGTATCAGGCGCGCCTCGGCCCGTGCGGCCATTTTCTGAACCCCGGGGCCGGAAAATGCCAGGTTGTGAACAAACTGATCCACAGGCGAATATTGGGGGCCGTTGTTCTCTGCCGCTGCATGGGTACGACGCAAATGGTTGACGATCTTCACCGTTGCAAAGGCCAGGATGGACACGATGACGATGTAATCCAACCGCAGCATGACATCCAGAACCGCGCTGCCAGGCACCAGGCCCACAAAATCCGCCAGCAAGATGGGAAGGCCTGCCGCAGCCAACGCCACAACAATGCGCCCTGCCAGGTTCAAGCCCCCTAAAACTAACTGACCCCCTGCCCGCCGCGCTGCAACTTCTTTGGCATCGTCAGACAACTGGTTGTCAAACAGCGCGGCCACACCCGCCATGCTTGCACCAACAATCCCGCGGGCAATACCCGCGATATTTGTCCACCACAAAGCAAGAATGAACCCCGCCACCGCCAAAAGCGAAACGGTAACAGCCTGTATCATTGCGCCGCGTCGGTCTCTTTACCTGCTTCAGCCGAGGCCTTCTTGCCGCGGAGCAATCTCTTCAACGGAAACCAGACCAGCCCGACAATAAGAAAGAGGCCGCCCAGCACCACGGCAATCGTGACCGCAATCGCGCCCAGCCCGGCGCCAGGGCCGATATAGGCGTGAGCCTGGCTTGCCTGCATCACTAATAACACCGCTCCGACAAACCACAGCGGTACAAAACTCGCCCCTGCCCGAAATTTTGCAAACCATTTCATTACGCGCATTCCTTCCAATCAGTTTCAAAATAACTCAATGGGTAGAGTTTTGCATTGGCGACCTCACCCACAAATTCCTCATCGAATTTATTGACATATTCCCAGATCACGTTGCCAGTTCCATCTATTTCCAGCACCCGCCCCGCGTCGAATTCGGTGATCAGAACCCCATCGTCGTCCAAAAGCTCGTGTTGTCCCCGGATGACCGACAGCATCTCTTGACCGGGCTTACTGCCAAAAACGATCTCAGTCTCACGGGTAACCGGGTCAATGACCATGATGTTTGTATCCCTAGGTGCATCTAGTCGTGTTTTGTCATGCCATGTATACGCCTCCACATACGTATTGTTGTTGAAAATAGATATCTTACCATCAGGGCGAAATTCCGGGTCATGCTGTCGAATCCAGGGCCCGGTCTGGTGCCACTTCACTGTTCGCGTGGCAGGGTCCACCACCATTACAAGATTGAGTCCCCGTACCGAAATCACCCAATCCCCTGCATTGAATAATGGAAACTTTTCAGCCAATTCGGTCGACAGCTCATCAATCTTGTTGGCGTGAAGCAATTCGTTCTTGGTTATCCCCTTCACTTTGAAATCCTGACTATTGGTCGTCAATAACGCAGTCAGACCGTTCTCCATGATCAATTCGGGGATCGATATACGCTCGATTATCTCGCCCTGCTCATCAAGCCTTAGAACCACGTCCTCCAATATCCATTCATCTGGAGCCGCTGAAAAATAGGATGGGATACGATCAACGACCTCCTCAGCGGGCCACTCGTTGCGTCCAAGTGTCAGATACCCGCCCTGTTCGGACGTAACGATTGAATGATGCGATGGTTCATCAAGCGCCCAGAGTAGATTAGAACACTGATCCAGCTTGACCGTCCCACAATATTCATAACTGAACACCAGTTCACCCTTCGGGGTTAGTAACGCACCGTGTACATCTGCAGCTAATGTATCCTCCAAAAAATCACAGGGACGTGCCTGCGCATCTGGGTAGTGTTCAAAATAGTCCAGTGACCATTTGCGAATGACACTGCCGTCGCGTTTCACTAGCCGGGCCTGATTCTCTTTGTCAAAGAAACCCATCAACAAAATGGCGTCCTGACGATCCGGGTGTTCATTGATCATGACACCATCGCCCTGGCCGCGTGAGGGCTGTAGGTGTTCGCGATAAACCGCTCTGGTCAAAGACCGCTCAACGAACATCACCTCGTATGCGAGACTAATTTGAGGTGCCGGAGGCCATTTTTTAAGTTGCGCGAAAATTCCGTAGAGTACTGACAAGCAAACGATGGCAAGTAGAAGGCAAACCCAGAACAAACGCTCAGGCAATTTTTCGAAGAAACGCTCCATTTTGTTCGCTTGCACCCTATAACACTAAACTTAATACTCTGTAACACTTCTGCAGCACGCTCTAAGACTAACCTCTTTTGCAAAAAAATGGAGCCTTATGCGTCCATGTTGCAAGGAATTAGTGACTATGTTGCAAGATCGGCCGCATTGTTGCCAAATCTGATACACGCGAATTTAAGCGTCCCAAGGTTGCACCATCCTCCCAAACACCCAAAAAAAGCCGCGAAACCAAACAGGCAATCCACAAAACGGCAAGCGTGACCTGATTAAAGCTTGATCGCCACCAGACAAAATCCCAACGTTACCAGACAGATTGTAGCTAAGGACTTTGAAACGATGTCTGATCGCCTGCTTGCATTGCTGTCGCTGGCTTGTTTGTTGGCAATCACTTTTCTGGCGGGTCTTGCGTCTGCCTATCTGCATCTGGCCCCA
This sequence comes from Ruegeria sp. BB5, assembly GCF_056539405.1. Classification (NCBI taxonomy): domain Bacteria; kingdom Pseudomonadati; phylum Pseudomonadota; class Alphaproteobacteria; order Rhodobacterales; family Roseobacteraceae; genus Ruegeria; species Ruegeria sp. BB5. Next base: position 331,827 of record NZ_JBQFUX010000003.1, read on the forward strand.
TACCGGATCGCGGTTCAGGCATGGAATGAGGTCAAGGCCTTCATGAAGGAACCTGACCGGCTGATGCCGGTGCGATATGATTTTGAAGGGGTTCGCATTCACGACGCCGACGCCATTGCACCCGGCACAACGCTTATCACATCATATTTTCCCGAATTCGACTGGCATGCAGGCGTCCGGCTGATAGATGAATCCGGCGCGGTCCTGCATTCCTGGGCGCCTGATCCGGGTGAGATCTTCGGCGGGCGGCATAACTATCCCTATATTCACGGCTCGCATCTTTTTCCCAATGGCGACATTTTGTTCAACTTCGAATTCATCGGGATCGCGCGTATGTCGGCCTGTGGTGATGTGTTGTGGTCATTGTCAGAACCCAGTGCGCATCACTCAATCTCAGCGAATGATGACGGTTCTTTTTGGGTGTCCGGCAATCAGGAACTGCGCTCTCGTGACGGGCGGGATGAGGCGCTTTTCGATATCGTGTCCTTCCCTGTCTACGAAGACGTATTCATGAAAGTCAGCCCCAATGGCGAGATCCTGAAATCCATCAGCTCGATCGAAGTGTTTGAGAAAAACGGCCTGAGCGACGTGTATCTGAGGACAGGCAGGAATTATCACGGCGATATCTTTCACCTCAACGACATAGAAGAACTGTCACCGGATATGGCCGCTGAATATCCGTTGTTCGATGCGGGTGACATCGTTGTTTCCCTGCGGGATCTACATATGCTCATGGTGCTGGACTCGGAAACGCTAGAAGTGAAATGGCACACCTATTCAGAGTCTCTGTTTCAGCACGACCCGGATTTCATCGGTGACGGATGGATCGGCATCTTTGACAACAACTACGACCGAACCGAGGGCGGAGGCCTGCAGGGAGGATCGCGTATCGTCGCAGTACAACCCCATACGCAAGAACGCGCCATTCTCTTTCCCAAACAACCCGACCAACCGTTCTACACCAAGTGGTCCGGGAAATGGCAAAAGCTGCCCAATGGAAATCTTCTGCTAACTGAATCCCGCGCCGGCCGAGCGCTGGAGGTGACCAGCGCCGGCGAACCCGTCTGGGAATGGGTCATGGACCGATATGATGCAAGTCAGGTGCCCGAAGTGATGGAGGCGACAAGATACCCAATAACTGCCGAGGATGTCGCTGCATGGAATTGCCCATAACACCAGCCCAATCGGAAAGTGTTTCGCGTGCGAAAAATAAGCAAGCGTCATTTGCTGACGACCGCATAAGAGGTAGGATTTCGGCTTAATTGGTGACTAACTAAAACTGTTTTGCGTTATTTTCGGGTTTGAGGTTACAAATGCTGCGACGAATTCTGGGCGAAATTGTCAATGACCTTCCCGATACGCGCCTGAAGCTTTTTCAAAACCTTGGACGTTTCAAAGCCTGGCTTGCCGCCAGCAGGGTCGATCTGGGCCTTGCTTTTATGATCAGCCTTCTGGTCGGAGCAGGGTACTGGTTACTCGCCAGCCAGATCCCCCAGGCGTTAATCGATCCGACCCGCGACGCCTGGGTCTGGTTCGAGGCCGATCTGATCCGGGTCCACCCAGTAATGCTGGATCGTTACGCCAACAATTACCGAACCAATGTTCACCCGCTGCAGGCCATAATCATGTATACGCCGACCAAGGCGCTGATCGTGGCGGGCCTCTCTGAACGATTGGCCGTCTTCGGGGTGCTTTCCGCCACAGCGGGCCTTTGGAGCGCGGCCCTGTTCGGCGGGTTCCGCGGGCTCGGCCTGCCACGTTTTGACGCGATTGTGTTCACGGCTTTGGGTGCAGTATCCAGTGCAGCTATTTTCTGGATGCCCGTACCAGAGGTACATGCCTTTGCCGGTTTGACGGTCACAATTGCCTTGGCCTTCGGGACTATGATGCAGCGTGGTACGATACCGCCGATATTGCAGTCAATTTCAAGTGTGATTGCATTTTCGATGACGATTACCAACTGGATGGCAGGCATTCTGACTGTCCTTGCCTCCAACACCTACAGACGCGCTTTTCGAATTCTTGTTGACGGATTTGCAATCGCAACCATCGTCTTCGCTCTACAGACTGTTGCCTTTCCACGCGCAGAATTCTTTGTTCCGCGCCTCAAAACGGAGTTCGCCTATGTCCTGCATGACCTGGCTGGGGGGCCGTTTGAAAAGTTCCGGGCTTTCTTTGCTTATTCCATCGCCATCCCCGAAGTTCCGTTTCTTGACAATCCAACCTTCCCCGAGTGGATGCGCCTGTCCGTACAGATTTCTCCCGTTCAGACAGTCGCTTGGGTTGGTATTGCAGGGCTCGTGCTATGGGCCATCGTGTTCATCGCGGGTTTGTCCCGGGCCATCCTGAACCCGGGGCGGAATGCGCCAATCGCGCAGGCACTGCTTTTGTACCTTTTGTTCGAAGGGGTGCTGCATTTCTTCTACGGTGATGAGACATTCCTGTATTCCATGAGCTATGTCCCAGCGATGTTCTTGCTGGCCGGGTTCTCCGTGCTTGGAAAAGGCCGCATGTTTTTTTTGGCCTCGGCAGTCGCCGTTATCCCAATTCTGGCCTATAACAATATTTCCGAGTTTCTGCGGGTCACATCGGATCTGCAGGCCCATGCAGACGCTCTGTTACAGGCTTCTGGCGCAGCGAGCGAATAACCGGGTTATTCATTTCTTTGATTTTACGATCCCAGACCTATGCCGTCCGCGCTTGCAACCATTTGCACAGCTGGAAACGGGAGCTGGGGCGCGGCAGCGGCTTATGCACCCAGCAAGGCAGCCGTGGTGCCGCTTACCCGGTTTTTGATTGCGGCATTCATTTCATTTGAGGTCCGCGTCGGGCTCGAACCGGAAATACGTGTCACTTGCCATCTACGCATCGTAGAGGACAGCGAATTAGGGTTCCCGTTGACGGAGAACTTTGCGTTTAACTATGCTTTTCCAATGATCAGCGGAAAATATTTTGACGACCTATCAGTTGGAGACACTTTTGAAACCGGTGGGATCACACTTACCGATGGAGCGATTATTGACTTTGCGCTTACATACGACCCGCAACCCTTTCACGTGGACAAAGTGGCAGCGGCCGCGTCGATTTTTGGCGGCATTATTGCCAGCGGCTTTCAAACCATAGCACTCACTTTCCGACTATTTCGTGACACCGGTGTACTCACCGGCACCAACTTGGGCGGTCATGGTATGGACGAGGTTCGGTGGCTCGCTCCTGTTTTCCCGGACGACACGCTCTGCGCTCGTATTACGGTCGAAGCGCTGACGCCGTCTCGTTCCAAACCCGACCGGGGAACGGTACGGTTTTGCTATCGGACATTTAATCAGGATGATGTCGAAGTGCTGAACTTGGTCATGCATCACGTGATGGCGCGGCGGGAATAAATTGGTTCATCTATGCATTGCGAGAGTTAGGTTCTGAGCCTTTAGCAAATCGCGAAACGCACATTCGGGCGTTCTAAACCAGCTGACATTGGTGATTTTGGATCGAAAACAGCGCCCTACTTCACACCGGCAACCTTCAATTTTAGGTTTCAGCGAAAATCTTTCAGAAAGAAATCCTTGCTTCTCCGATAGTTTCAATAAGCGGGGTTAGATGAGATTTGTAGTTTAGCCATTTTTCCTTTGAGGACTTGTACAGCGGCTGGCGCACTTGCTGAACACTGGCGGTACGAACTCGCCGCGCATCTTTGTGAAATTCAAGGCAGCGATCATCCCATTCAAGACCACAAAAGGCGATCAGGCGACGCGCTTCAAACTCAATGTTCTCGACCAGGTTTTCATAGTGAACGGTGTGAAAACTGCCCGACGGAAGGATATCATTCCAGTGTTGCATGACGCGAACATAGGCGTTGAAGTACCGGCCAAGCTCGACCTGGTCATAGCTGTGATACTGGCTGCGCTGAAAAACCCGTGTGAAACAGGACAGGCACGTATCCATTGGATTGCGCGCGACATGCACGATCCGTGCGTTGGGCATGATCGCGTGTATCAGACCAACCATCAGAAAATTCGCAGGCATCTTATCGACGATAAACGGTTTACCAGGCGCGTGCGCGTCAAGCTGCTGGATATATTGTTGGGCGCGTTTCGAAATCTCGTGATCCGGCAGAGCGGCGATCAGACTGCCCGTTTTCTTGTTTCCACCGCGCAACTGATCGGTAAACAGCTTGTGCATATAGCTCAACTCTCCGGCCCCAAAAACGTAGGGGTGGCTGGCGAGGATCGACTCGGTCAGCGTGGTTCCAGATCGGGGCATACCAACAACAAAGATCGGCTGGCTGCTATCTACAGAATTTTGGCGGAGCTTTTGGACCAGCTCTGGCGTAAACATCGAAATCAGATCGTCGGCGGTTTCCTCGATCTGGTCCGCGTCAAAATCGATAATGCTGCGCTTTAGCGCGGCCCCTATTGCAAAATGCTCAAAAGCGCTGTCGTAGCGCTTGAGGTCCTCATAGCATTTCCCTAAAGCGTAGTGATACGAAACCGATTGTTCGGGCGGCAACTTGTCGACCCCGGGCAACGCGGCCACAAGAGCCTGAAAATCAGGGTTGTCTTCGGCAATCTTGTCCAACCTGACCAACGCGATCTGCGCATTCAGACGCGCCTTGTCCCTTTCAGCCGCCTTGTTGAACCAACTGCGGGCGGCGTCAAAGTTGCCGCGCTCCATCTCCAGATGCCCCAATGCGATCATCGTGGCCGAAAAATCTGGTTTTAGTTCAAGGGTCTTTTCGTAATTGGCAAAACCGGCCTCAAGGTCGCCAAGGTGCGATTTGCAGACGGCGATATAGTGATACGCAGGTGCGTGGCTGGGGTCTAAGCGCTGCGCTTTTTCAGCCTCGACAAGGGCAAGTTCATGCAGGTTTTTCTCGGTCAGAACCTGTGCAAGCCCGACATAGGATTCAGGCTTCTTCTCATCCAGCGAAATTGCATTCCGAAAACAGCGTTCGGCTTCGTCCCATTCGCACTGCAAAACGTGTAACCGTCCCCGATTGCGATGCAGCTCTGAGGAAACATGTCCCTTGCCAAGGTAATCATCTGCCAGCTCTGTGGCCTCTTCCGACTGTTCAGCTTCGATCAATACGGAAATGAGGTTGTTCACACTCTCCAGATAGCCCGGGCGCAGGTCCAGCACCCGGCGGTAGAATGAAATTGCCCCTTCTCTGTCCTCGTTGTCGCGCGCGATCGATCCCAGATTATTCAACGCCGCAATCAGATCGGGGTTTAGGGCCAACGCTCTTTTCTGACAGGCTTCGGCTTCGGACAGTTCACCCATATCATAATAGGCCAACCCAAGGTTTGAATGCGCATTTGCAACCCCTGGAGCAAGCTGAACCGCACGTTTACCGACCTTGAGTGCTTCTTCAGATTTTCCGTTCGTGCGCAAAACTTCGGTAAAATTTGACAGGAACCCGGCATTGTCTGGCTGCAATCGGATCGCTTCGCGCATGGCATTTTCGGCAGGCCCGGTCTGACCGGTTTGAAACGCAATTACGCCAAGCAGTTGATGCGCAGGGGCATATTCGGGCGCCGCCTTGAGGACTTGGTTCAGAACCTTGACAGCTTTGTTCAATTGCCCTGTTTCAAATGCCTGAACACCTTGGTTATAGGCTTCTCCGATGGACAAAGTCTGGTTTTTTGGCATTCAAGTAGCTCCGGGCTGGCGCATGATAGCAACCTGATACCAAGCGCCGTCAAATTGCCACATTGTGTTGCAGTTTTCCTACGAATTTCCAACAGCAATAGATCATCTTATGCAATGCAAAATTGGTGGATTGCATATATGTTAACGACTTTTTAACAGTTCATAAGCGGAGCCGATCGCGAATACGCGGCAAGCTTCGACAAAAAAGACAAAAAAATCTAACGGGATAGTAAATGTCTAAAAATGGGTCGGGGGTGAACGCCCCCAAGCTCCGTGGGGGGCGTCTTTTCAAGTGGAAAGGCCAAATTGTGAGTGCGGCTCCTGCCGCGTTGCTGGCACAGGTATCGATGGTTGCACTGACTGCCGGGAACGTACATGCGGATACGATCTCGAATGTGGTGACGACGCCTCAGGTTTTCGCAACCGATGCGGATCACGAAGTGACCGCAAGCGGCGCGATTGAGATTACATCTTCGACGGCCGCCGCCCTGACGATCACTACGGATTACTCAAGCACGTTTACCAATAACGGGTCGATTTCGGTCACTGCCACCGACACGGATACGGCGACGGGCCTGCGCCTGGATGGCGGCCTGCTTGAGGGCGGCGAACTGGTGAATAACGGCTCCATATCGCTGGATATTACGGGCTCAGACCCTCAGGATATTTATGCAGTCCAGGTCAATGGTGATGTCGCCGGTTCGATCGTGAACAACGGCACCATAGAGGTCGATGTGCAATCGACTGATGGGGACATCGAAGCCTGGGGTATCTATGTCGACGGAGACCTTACAGAGACCGGCGAAATCTTGAACACCGGCACGATAAGGGTCGATGGGCTTATCAACACCTCCGCGGGAAGCACCGCATCTATCTACGGTATCGCCGTTGATGGCGACGTTGGTGGTTCCATCCGAAACACGGGCACAATCGATGTACGCGCCAGATCCTTCGCCGACGATTACGCCTATGCCTGGGGCATCTATGTCGAGGATGACCTGCTAGAGACCGGTGAGATTGTGAACTCGGGCACCATAAAATCGGTTGCCATCACCACCGTTGACAGTACTGCCTCTGCATTCGGGATTTTCGTTGATGGCGATGCGTCCGGTGTGATCTTGAACACGGGCACTCTGGACATTTTCGCATCTGCTCCAACAACCTATGAGGCGATCGCCTATGGCATTGCTGTCGATAGTGATCTGTCCGGCCGAATTGAAAACAGCGGTACGATCAAAGTAACTGCCTTGGCGGTTGAATCCGACGCTTCGGCATATGGTATCTTCGTCGATGATGATATGCTGGAAGGCGCAACCATCATCAACAGCGGCACGATCACTGCATTCGCAAGTGCCGATACCGATGATGAGGCCTATGCAGGCGGATTTTACCTCGAAGATCTGGTTGAAGGCACCGTAATCAACTCGGGTACGATCACCGGGACCGCGCTTTCTCTTAATACCGGTGACGAGGCGACAGCTTCGGGCATGTATATTGGCGATGACGTTTCGGGAACGGTCACCAACTCGGGGACCATGACCTTGCGTGCCGAGGCTGCCGAAGACTCGGCAACTGCCGCAGGATTTTATCTGACAGACAATCTGAGCGGTACCATCACAAACTCGGGCAATATCACGGCCACCGCCATCTCGCGGGATACCGAGGCCGAAGCCTACGGCGTATACGTCGACGAAACCGCAACCGGAGACATCTCGAACTCGGGCAATATCACGGTCACCGCCCAGGGTGGGATGGATGGCGGTGGACTATCGCCGGACCAGTCAACGGCAATCGGTATCTACGCCAATGACATGCAGGGATCGTTCTCGAACACCGGACAGATCACTGTTCATGGGACCGGTTCTGCCGGGACACGTGCTGCCGGTATCCAATTCGACAACTTTGACGGCACGATCGACGGCTTGGGAACCATCCGGGTTTCCGGCAATGACGAGGTTTATGCCGTTTATCTCGGGACGGGTTCGGGCACGCTTAACGCTGACACCAATGATGATGTCGACGGCGTCATACGGGTCGACGCGCACAACGTAAATCTCGACGCGCAGGGCGGCAGCGCTGTGTTCAACTTTGAAGACGCCACGCCCGGAGCGGGTGTCTTCACGACCACCGTGTCCGAAGAGGGCTCTGCCTGGTTCGTGCAGGATGAGGGCGGAGCAGCACCAGTATATGCCGCTGTAGATGCTGATGATTTTGCGGTTTCAGGCGACGTCGTCGCCTTTTACGGCAGCGTCGTAGGCAGCAGTGGCAACGCGCTGAACTATGCACCGTCAGAGCAGGTTGCGCAGGGGTTCACCTTTGCGGGCTTCAGGCCATTTGCGATGATCGATGCACAGTATCGAGAGTTCGACCCTGAAACCGGCAGCGATCTGGACGTATCGCTTTTCAGCGGCAGCGCCGGGATTACCGGTCAAATGGACAACGGCATTGCGTTGGCTGTTGGCATGGGCGTGTTCTCGGCGGACGGAGATAACGAGTCCGCGGACTTTGACACGACCGGCTTTTTTCTTGACGCCGCCGTGGGTCGACAGATTGGTGCCTATACGCTTGAAGCTGGGTTTGGCTATGGCTGGCTTTCGACAGACCGCACCCGTCAAATCAATGGCAGCGATGATGCCCATGCCGATTATGACAGCAGGCTGTTGACAGCGCATATCGCGGTAGAACGCGGGTTCGACGTCAGTGGTGATTTCGGGCTGCTCGGATTTGCGAACGCGCGCTATACCAACCAGAAGGACGATGGCTACACCGAAACACGCTCAAGCGCCAACGCCACGGTCGGAGATGTCACCACCGAAGTCATCGAAGCCCAACTGGGTGTAGAGGCTGAAAAGCAGTTCGGTAATGGCGGTATCCTAAGCGGGCAGCTCAGCGGTGTTCTGCGGCGCGATCTGGGAACAACAGATGCTGATGTGACCGTATTCTCATCGACTCAGTCGCTGATCTTTGCATCTACCGACTTCACCGGCGCTCGTGTCGCGGTTGGCTACGAGCAATATCTTGTCGAGGACATTCAGCTTGAACTGAATGCCGAACAAGAAATCGGCAGCGACGCCCAGGGCCCCTTCTTGCGGGCGGGACTTCGCTGGTCGTTCTAAATTAAAAATCTCCGCGGCACCCGAGACGGTGCCGCGGAATTCCAATTGGTCGAACTCACGCATTGCGGATAGAGCATCATTCGCTTCAACTGCTTCGACACAAGTCACTTAGTCTTCTGCATCCCATCTCAATTCTTTGGCAGGAACTACTGCGCTTCCCATGATCTTTATGAATGCAGCCTCTATGTCCTTTTTATGCTGGTCACGAAAACCCAAGTTCGAATCCGGACCAATATCTTTTGCCAACATCACCCATTCAGAAAATTCACCGGCAGCTACGTTCCCATATTCATGAATGAAATGCGTTACATGCATCGGTTTCCCATCAACGACACCTCCACAATAGCCATAGCGGACGCAGACGAAATCCATCAGTTCATCAAAACGATTTTGGGGCATTTAGCATTCGACACGCTAAAGCTGTCGTGTGGCGCTAAATGAGCGCAGATTAATTAGTGTAGCTTGTCAAAATCGCAGAGAACCGCTGAACGTAAAGGCCGTTTTCCCAGGCCGTGTTGCAAAGTACGGGCTCAAACCGAACATTCGCTGCACCGATCATATATGACCGCTCCCCTGCTCGCACAATGTCAGCGAGGGCAACGATGAATACCTACAGCAAATTCTGGGAATAGGTTCAATGGTCAGGAACTGGCCCTGATGTTCCCCGTGCAACCAAGGTCGCGGAATGCTCAAAATGACGGACTGGCAGTTCGGGTGTTCGCATTCGGTCCAGAAGGATTTCAGCCAATTGCGTGCCTAGTTTCTTTGGGTTGATTGCCATGGTTGAAAGGCCCGGCGTCGAAACGGCCGTGTCTTCGATATCGTCGAACCCCTGTCGAACCTCGACGCGCTGTTGCGGATGGAAATGCGTGCCGAGTTGAAGGGGGTTCTGGCCGAAAGCAAAACCGCTGCCACTTACGTGACTCACGATCAGGTCGAGGCCATGTCCATGGCTGACCGGATCAGTGTCATACATCAGGGCAAAATTGTTCAGGCAGCCTCACCCATCGAAGTATATCGGGATCCAGCAGCCGAGTTTGTGGCCAGTTTCATCGGCGATCCGCCAATGAATTTCCTTCCGGCTGAGTCTTCGGGCTCTGGTCGCTGGACAGTTGCAGGGCAAAGCCTTGAGGGTCCAGCCAGCGGCAAAAACCTGAAATGGGCCATTCGCCCGGAAGATTTGCGCGTTTCGGATCAGGGCCTTGGCACGGGCCAAGATTGTGGAGCCATTGGGCCCGCATATGCTGGTGACGTGTGACGTGGAAGGGCACCAGTTCCGCGCGGTACTGGACAGTGAGCTTAGCGTGAAGCCCGGCGACGTTCTCACCCTGGCGCCGCAAGAAGGCCAGGGACGCTGGTTTAGCTATTATGTTCTGGATGTCAGGCTACGATCCGATCTGGATCGGTTCATTCTTTGCGACGTTCGCCATGCCGTTCTTCCTGATGGTGCTAGCCGGAGCGTTGGGCATTTCCCGATCCTCGAAGAACCTGCCGGTGATCCAACTTATCAACCTGTCTGCCGTAGCTTGGGTAGTCTACCAAATTTCCGCGCGCGGCGGTTTCACGACCCCAAGTGAATACGTTGCCGTAGGACTGGCCTTGTTTGGCGCGATCACCATGCAATGGTACATCCACATCTTCTCGAACTATGGCCGCAAGCCGAACGTTGCCATTGTGAAAGGCCAAGCGTTATCTGAATTGCCGCTGCAACGGCTGGACGAAACACACACGACCTCCGCGTCCTTTACAGGCGAACAAACACTGCTGGTGTTTTTTCGCGCCAACTGGTGCCCTTTCTGCATGAACCAGCTCAAAGAGGTGAAGGCAAAGGCGGGTGTGAAGGTAAAGTTCATCCCTAACCAAGGCATCAAGAATTCCGAGAAACTGGCAAAGAATCTGATGTTACCGGCCCATTTCGAGATCCTTCAGGACAACGGACTGGCAACCGCCAAGACTCTGGGTATCGAAGATTTGGGTGGAGCACCGTCTGAGATGCCCGGTTACTCTAGCGATACTGTCAAAGCGACTGTCATCGCACTGGATGAAGATGGCACAGTGATCTTCGGCGATGAGACGGACAACTATCGCATTCACCCTCATCCCGACGCGTTCCTGCACGTCTTCGAACCGCGCGGCAGCTTTCAGGCCTTCTCGGCGGCATAAGTGTCGCAACGAACAAAGCAACGCACGCCTGCGCGGTGCTGCTGCCCAACCAGACAAATGGTTTGGACAGTCTTTTCAAGACATAGTTATATGACAGCATTCAGAAAAAGTGGTGCGGGTGGAGGGACTTGAACCCCCACGCCTCGCGGCGCCAGAACCTAAATTTTGCGCGGATTATTAGAATTCAACCACTTAGCCTTATAATTTCCCAAGACATAGCGGGAACAAAGGCAGAAACCGGGAAACAGATAA